>JAHCMI010000131.1 GCA_019192545.1 Rivularia sp. MS3
AGCGGGAAGAAAATCTACACCGCTTTTTGCCTCCCCTACAAATACCTAATTTTTTATGTCCTGTCGGACACGCTGCGCTAACAATATTCAAACCGGATTCCTATATATTTATTTATCTAATTAATGTTGATAAGTCTATCGTAAAAGTATACTAACATTAGCGGTCATCAATAAGTTAATCAAAAATCAACCGTAAAATGTAGGTTGGTTATTTGTAACAACATATAAACTATAAAAAATAAAGCAGTAGGAGTTAATTATGCAAAAAGTAAAAAAAGAAAATTCAGAGCTTATTAATCGAATTAAACCGATAGTAGAAAAACTAATTAAAGAGAATAGCCTCTATCAAGTAAAATTGAATAAAGATGAAATGGTCAAGATGTTAGTAGATTTATTTGGAAAATTCTCATCTGAAGAATTTGCCGCAATTAAGGACAATGATTTGATAAAGAGAATTGATAGCATTCTGGTAATAGAAGCTGTCTCGGGTACATTAAATGATTTAACACCAGAGCAAATTGCAATTTATGACGAAGCTGTAGAAGGTAAATAAAAGGTGGGTTATTTATTAGATACAAATATTATCAGTTATGTTTTGAAACAAAGAAATTTAGCAGTTAATCAAAAATTAGAGGAGGTACGTCGTTTAGGAGAAGAAGTATTTGTAAGCTGTATAACCTATTACGAAATTAAAAGGGGTCTTTTAGCTTTAAATGCTACAAGACAATTAGCCGATTTTAACTCATTATTCAGAATCTATCCTATCTTATATTTAGATGATATAGAAATTATAGAAACCGCTTGTAGAATTCATGCCGATTTGAAGAAAAAAGGTAGACCAATTCAAGATGCTGATGTTTTAATTGCTGCAACTGCTATTACACGCGGGTTGATTTTGGTTTCTAACGATTCGGATATGGGAAGAGTTGAGGGGATTGAGTTGGAGAATTGGGTTGAAGAAGGTTAAATTTCCTTTTCAATATAAAACTTACGCTTTTAATCTTCTATTAAATTTATTCCATCTTAAGTTCAAAGCACTTTTACTAGGTCTAATATTACAGCACAAAAGTTTTTTCCCTTCTAGAATTATTTCTATATCAGGTTCACTAAAGGTATGACCACATTTTGCACACCTATATTTATACTGCTTATTTTTTAATGTTTTGATATTTGTTTTTGTGCATGAAGGACAACGAAATCTCTTTCTTGTATCTTGACTTTCTTGTATAGATTCTATTTTTGCAATACCAATCAATTTATTTTTATTTCTTACTAAAGCTATATCACCTTCGCTAATTTGCTTATAATTTGGAACAAAATTATTATATTGATATACTTTTGAAATTTCATCAGCATAGCTGAGATGTTCTGCATAATTAGTTTGATTATTAACTATAAGCAGCCATGCTCGTTGTGCTTGACTCTTCTTAGCTATTTTACTCATGGTTATATTTTTGTATTCTGAACTACTGATAAAAAAGCTTTAAAATTAAATAGTATAAAATTTATCGCTATTTTACTTTGTTAAGAATACCTATTTAAATTACGAACGAATTACATAAAATCATGATTTAATTCCGATCTTTAAAGTTTTACCCAATTATCAATAAAAAATCCAAAAGCAAAAAGACGTTGCACTGCAACGTCTCTACATCATAAAATTAACTTTAGTTACTCATTAACTGGCATCACAACTTTTTTAGCCAATCCCAAGGTTTGCAATACTTTAATAGCCCACCAAGTCATATCTATTTCCCACCAACGCAATCCAGCTTTCGCTACATTCGGATGAGCGTGGTGATTGTTGTGCCATCCTTCACCGTAAGTTAAAATCGCTGCCCACCACAGATTGCGAGAATTATCATTACACTCAAAAGTCCGATAGCCTCTGATGTGAGTTGCTGAATTAATTAACCAAGTTGAATGCCAAAGCAATACTGCTCTAAGAACTACACCGTAAATTACAAACGACCATCCACCTAAAGCATACAGCAAGGCAGCTACGGGAATTTGCAGCAATATAAAGTAGCGATTTAACCAGCGGTAAAACGGCTGACGCACTAAATCGGGAGCATATTTTTTGTATTTTTCGTAGTCAAAAAATTCGTCAACAGGATAGAACATCCACAGCATATGACTCCACCAGAAACCACGTTTTGCTGAATAAGGATCTTTATCTTCATCCTCTGTATGAGCATGGTGTAATCGATGTCCGGCTACCCAAAAAATTGGGCCTCCCTGAATTGCCATCGCTCCTATAATGGCAATGATATATTCCAGCCATTTCGGTACTTGTAAGCTGCGATGGCTTAAAATTCTGTGGTAACCCAAACAAATACCAATACTGCCGAATAGCCAATGTAAAAATATCATTACTCCCAAAGCAGACCAAGAAAAAAACCAGGGAGCTAACAAAGCTAAAGCATGAACCGAACCTATAAATAGCGTAAAAGTCCAACTCAAAGCAAGCGGTTGCTTACCCTCAGTAACAGCCGAGCGTGTAGTCATAATTATTTCCTTAGACTCTAAGTATTATGAATAAAACTAATTAGATGTATCCGGTTTCCCCAAAACAACCTGTCTAGAACCAAAACCAGGTAAGATGCGTAATCGTAACTAGGAGTATGCAAGTGCCACTTACATTATTACGTTAACAAAGATAAAATTAAAATGCAAGTGCTACTTGCATGACCTTAGTCATGTTTGTAATACGAAAATACAAATCCAAATATATCTACCTACCTTGTAGTGAAAATCTATAATGTCCAATTCCCAGATAAATTCAACTCGACAGCGAATTATTGATGCAGCAGTGGAATTATTTGCTGCTCAAGGAGTTACCGAAACTACCACTAAAGCAGTTGCGAAGTCGGCGAAAGTTAATGAAGTTACATTATTTAGGCATTTTGGAAACAAACACGGCTTGCTTTTAGCAATAATTTCCGAATCACCTGTTTTTCAAGAGCTTAGCGAATATTTAACAAATCAAGCAACTCAAAGTAAGAGCGTCTACCAAGCTTTGAAAAACTATTGTGACAATCGCTTGCAAGCTTTAGAGCGATCGCCAAATTTAGTTCGCTCTGTGGTGGGAGAGGCTGGTAATTATCCTTTAGAAAACCGTCAAGCATTAGGACGAAGTTTAAAAGAAGCAAACCATTATGTTGCTGAGTTTTTAGCCATCGTGATGGAGAGGGAGCAATTACAGGCACATTTAGCACCTCAAAAACTAGCAAGCTTGCTGAATATTATGCTGTTAGGGTATGCCGTGATGGAATTTACGAGTGAATTTCATGAACTTTGGCATGATAAAGATGATTTTTTAGAGGATTTGGTAAGTTTATTTTTGATGGGGGCTACTAATTCTAAAAGTTTAGTTACCTCGGAGTTAGTACATGTAGAAAAAGTAGTCGATTTACCAGCAAATACAGTTCAGTTGATTTTGCAACGTGCGAAAAAATCTGGATTACGAGATTACGCTTTAATATATATTTTATTTGGAACAGGTTTATCAACCGCAGAAATTACTAATTTAGAGCGAAATCATCAAATTTGTGACACAAATCAACACTTATTGCAAATAGTTAAGGGTCAATTTCGTCAAGTTCCTATTAATCAATGGATTATGGGTAAACGCTATGGTTCCTATACTAACAATCCATTAACTAAATATTTGAAAAGTCGTAAAGATAAGCATTCGGCATTATTACTTAATAATGACGGAATGCCAATTTCGGCAGCAGAAATACAGGAATATTGGCAGAAAATAGTTGAAGGATTATTAACACCAGAAGGGCAACAACCAGCCATCGAACAAGCTCGACATACTTGGTGTGTAGAAATGCTTATGAAAGGAATAAGCTTAGAAAATATGAGTTTAATTACGGGCTGGGATTTGCAAAAATTAGAACCTTATGAATTTAGAGCTAAAGAAAAACTAGCTTTAGAACAAGCAATAAAATTAGATAATAAGTCTTAACATCTAATTTGTTAATTTACAGTAGCTAGAATTTTATCTTCTTCTCCTAATGATAATTTTTCTTGTATCAAATAATATAGTACAAATTCTATGAGTTAAATAATCGAGACTCTATATATAGTCAAAGATTCTCCAATGGTTATAGCAGTATTTAAATGAAATTTTATAGTAGAGTAATTTTAAGTTAGTGAAGAAAAATTCAGATATCTACTTTACTTAAGTTAAAAATTTGACATAAAAATATAACTGTAACGATGATATTTTTCTATAAAATTAAGTATAAGCTAATTTTAGGAGAAACAGTATGGCAAATAACATTAATAGAAGTTATTTAGCTAGATATATTTTTCGACCTTTGTCTATGGCAAGCTCGAAGTTATTTGCGCTGAGTAAATCAAAAGTTAATCAAAGCTATAAGGAATTAGAAGATTCTCAATCAGAAGAATATCAAATAGATGCAAACTTGCAACAAAATTTGCATCCTTATTTAGAGGATAGAGTAGAACCATCAGTTCAGCATATTATATTTTCTTCGTATATTAAGTTTTGAATTAATTATTTATGAGGTCGTTTTGGAGTAATTCGTCCAAAATTTATTTGTTTTAGGTTATTTTGCTTCAAAACTAGACTAATTGAATATAACCAATTACATGGGATGAATTATGGCAGCATACTTTAGAAGAAGTATGTGTTGATTTAAATATAGTTATTTTTCAAATTTAATTTCAATTCAAGTTTTTAAGTAACATCCAACCTTTTATCTATCCATTGCTTTGATTTTATGATAGCTTCAGTCGGATTAGCCGCATAAGGTACGGCAATAGCACAGCCTGTAGCGTAATTTACCCAAGCAGCATAAATATTTTGTTTGTTAAATGTATCGCGTTCAATTTGAATTTTGCATTCGCGATACTCAAAGGACATCAGAATTTTTGGATAATGAGGTTCTATCATGGTTCTTATGCTGCGATTGCTTATTTTCAAATTATAATGTCATTAGTGAGAACAACTTCAGAAAGAGTAGAAAAATGGTTGAAATTAAATCAACCTTCAGTAGCTTCATTCCCTTATCCAGGTTTAACAAGTCAAGAAATTCAAGATTTAACTAAAAACTTACCTTTCAAGCTACCGAAAGAAGTACAGGAATTATATCAATGGCATAATGGAACTCGACATGGACATGGTTTTTTCCCTTTTCATGTCTTTTATTCTTTAGAAGAATGTTTGGGGTTTAATCAAAGTATTGTAGACTATTGGGACGATGCACAATCAATGAGTCTACATAGTCTTATTCTTTTTAGTATCGATAAATCATTCTTTTTTACAGTTGGTAGTTGTGAAGAAAAAGAATCTTCGTCAATTTGGGTAATGCATATGGGAAATGAACCTGTAGTATGCTTTCAAAGCTTGACTCATCTATTATTAATGATGGCAGAATGCTATAAAACAGGTGCTTATTACGTTAATGATAAAGGTTATTTAGAGGAAGACACTGCAAAATCAACCTTAGTTTTTAAAATATATAATCCTGATATACAAAACAGACCTGATTTAGGAATATATTAAAAATGCTCTGCGTACCTTTGCGTTAAAATACATTCCTTATTTACCTAGGATAATTCCTCCTCAAAAATTCCTCCGCACTAGTTTGATCGCTAACTTCTCTATCCAAAGTAGCAGTTAATAAATCATCCAAAATTTGCTTGTATTTTGGGCCAGGTTTATAGCCAATTTTTTTCAAATCATTACCATTTAATGGCGCTTCTATATTTGATAATACTGTCAAATAATACCAAATCTTTCGTCTCAGACTTCGCGGACTTTGTAACGCTATAAAAATCAACATTGGTAAATCGTATTTTCGCAACAATTTAACAACTTCTGAAGGCTTATCGCATTTATCTAAATTTTCTAAAACATTATTCTTCGCTGCGGCTAAATTTTCTAATCTTTTAATACTATCATCTGGAAACTGGAGATTTTTTGCTACATTTTCCCGATATTCTGGTGCTAAATGGGCAATAATTACTTCTAATCGCATCTGCCAATGGGTAAATCTTTTTTCCCCAAAATCAAACTTTTGCAAACAACGTTCCATTAAATGTAATTGTCGCAGTAAACTATCATCTAATTTTAAAGTCGGATGAATGCACTGTAGGGCATCTAATTCACCCAACATTTTTAGAGCGCTTTTCCAATAAGATGTTTGTAAAATGTATTTTAATTCCGACTTCAAGCGAGTTTGTAAAGCCGGTGTTTTAGAATTTTCTTTTGCAGTACGGTTGTAAACACCGCTTTCAATTGCGTAGCGAATATACTCTTCTGTCTGTTTTTCTAAGTGAAAACCCAAACGTACTGCAAAACGCACGGCTCTGTAAATCCTTGTCGGGTCTTCAATAAAGCTATTCGCGTGCAAAACTCGAACTTGGTTGGCTTGTAAATCTAGTAACCCACCAAAGAAATCAAGTAATTTACCTGGCACAGGAGGAGTTAACCGCAAAGCCAAAGCATTAATAGTAAAATCGCGACGATATAAATCTTGACGAATCGAACTTGCTTCAACTACCGGATTCGCTGCTGGATAAGGATAAAACTCAGTTCTTGCCGTAGCGATATCTACACACAGCGAATCTAATTTTGCATCATTGTGCCATAACAAAGCAGCAGTTTGAAAATCACCGTGGACATCTAAACGCGCACCGGGGTAAAGTTGCAGAATAGCTGAGGCTAATTCGACACCAGCACCAACATCGGCAGCGTTATGAAAACCGTCAACCACCATATCAATATCTGGAATTAGTAACGGTTCATCGGGATTTGCCAACAATAAATCTCGTACCGCACCACCAACTATATATAAATGCCAACCCCGCTGTTTTGCTTCTTTTGATACTTTGGTGAGAAACTCCCATAAAGCAGGTGCAAGTCGATTGCGTAATTCTGCTAAAGTCGGAGTTTCTGGGTTATCTCTTTTTTCTTCTTCTGTCTTTTCATTGATAGTTTTCTGATGCAGTTCCCGTAAAACATCGGTACGAGTTACAATTCCCAGCAGCCTTCCATCTTCTAAAACTGGTAAGCGTCCGATATCATAAGTCACCATTAAAGATTCAATTTCGGGTAATTCCGAATTCGGTGAAATCGTCTTGAGATTTTTGGACATATAGCCTTTCACCGGAGCATGAGCAAAACCGTGGTGTAAAGCTATATCCAAATCGCGTCGAGAAATTATACCAACCAAATCCCCCGAAGTCTCGACTACAGATAAACCAGAATGTCCGTAGCGTAACAAAATCCGATGCGCTTCCTCTATAGTTGTATCTGGTGGAATAGTACGCACCGGAGAAGACATCAAATCTCTTGCTGTCGGTGGATGGGGAATTGAGCTTTTTAAATCTTCAACAACCTGGTTCAAAACCTCTTGGGAATTTACATCCTTTAAACTTACAGAAGCAGCTTTTGCATGTCCTCCACCACCCAAAGGAGCCAAAATCTCGTTAAGATTAGTTTCCGGAATTTGCGATCGCGCAATTATGGACAAACCATTACTGTCTTTTTTCTGGTATTCGTGAGCCAATAACAAAGCGTCAATTTCCATTAACTCAACCAACTCTGAAGCTAAACCAGACAATCCAGCTACAAATTCCTCTGTTTTGAGAATTACCCAAGCAACCTGATAACCGCGTACTTTTTCAATTTCAATATCTTCTAAAGCAATTTTTAATAACTGTTGTAAATGAGGGGATAAACCTGGTTCAATATAGTTACTCACCACCGACAAACTAGCACCTTGCCTCATTAACCAAGCCAAAGCCAAAGCATCTTCCGGTGTAGTATGGTCAAAGGTTAAAGAACCAGTGTCAACATGAATACCCAAAGCCATGACAGTAGCTTCGGTAGCAGTTAAAGAAATACCCTGCTTCTGTAATTCTTGTACAACCAAAGTAGTAGCCGCACCCACCGAATAAATATGAGATTCAGTAGCAGGGATATTCAGCGTTTGTTCTAAATGATGATCGTAAACAATAATTTTTTCAATATTGGGTAAATCAAACCATTCCGCAGCCTTTCCCAAACGTTCCCGCTGCTGAGTATCAACCACAGCCAAACAGCGAATATCTTCAGTAATTACCGCACGTCGTTCGATTAGCGGATATTCATCCTTATGTAGAGCTAAAAAATCCTTAACAGTAGGATGACAGCCACCAGGTAAAACAATTTTGCTACCTTCAATCAACCGCGTCAACCCTACCGCTGCACCTAAAGTATCAAAATCTGCTGTTGTGTGACATAGAATTAAATTCATCTTGTTGGTGTTTGGGAAGGGTTTTATTTATTTTAAATCGTATTCGGACGGGCAGGGATGCCCATCCCACAAGAAAATTCACCCTCAGTTTGTAGTTTGTAGGTTGGGTGGAACGAAGTGTAACCCAACATCATAATTTAAATTCAAACAAATAATTTGAAATAATCTTATCTAATTCAAAATCTCGGATGTTGGGTTACGACGCTTTTATATTATTTGTTACAAACATAAATTCTTTGTGCGTCCAACCCAACCTACTAACTACATTAATAAAGAAGATGGTATGAGACTTATCAATGGCAAATCTTCATTTAATCTACGGTTTCGCGGGAGCAGGTAAAACAACTTTTGCTCGAAAATTAGAAGCAGAAATCTCTGCTATACGTTTTACTCATGATGAGTGGATGGTAAAACTTTACGGTCATAATCCAGATGAAGAAAGATTCTCAGATTACTACAATCGAATTTCCGATTTAATTTGGAATCTTACCATGCAACTTCTTGGTTTAGATCGAGATGTAATTTTAGATTTCGGTTTTTGGAGTAGAAAATCTCGCGATGAAGCACGTTACAAAGCTAAAATTGCTAATGCTGAGGTCAAATTCTATTTTGTAACCTGCTCGGAAGAAGTGATACGAAAACGTGTTGCGAAGAGAAACAGTAATTTAACAAATGATTCGCTATGGATTGATGAAAATGCTTTTGAGCTTTTTAAGCAAAGTTATGAAGCTTTAGAAGAAGATGAAAATTATATTTTGATTCAAACAGATAGTTAGATATTATCTTAAGAAGACAAATTTAGGATATTTTTGTAATTTAATACAATTGAATTATCAAGGTGCTAATTTATGTTAGTTAATTTAGCGGAATCTGACGAACAAATTATTGAATGTTTTTCTACGATGTTTCAGCTTCGTCCTCACCTTAAAAAGGAAAACTTTATAGAACAAGTTCGTCGTCAACAAAAAGATGGCTATCAACTTGCTTTTATAAATGTTGATAATCAAGTTGTAGCTGTTGCAGGTTTTTTTATTTCCGAATCTTTAGCTCATGGAAAATTTTTGTATATTTATGATTTAGTTGTGGACAAAAATGTCCGTTCTAAAGGTTATGGGAAGCATATCTTTGAGTGGTTGGTTGATTATGCTAAATCAAAAGATTGTCAGGCATTAAGGTTAGATTCTGGCGTTCAGCGTTTTGATGCTCATCGATTTTATTTTAGGCAAAGAATGAAAATTGCTAGTTATCATTTTTCATTGTCTTTATAATTAATTCTTTAACTCAAAATATATTGTAGGTTGGGTTAAACGGAGTGCAACCCAACATCAGCAATAACTAGAAGAATTAAATACAAAATCAAATATAAAAATTCAGATATAAACGTATTTGGAATTTTCTCATCAAATAAAAACTCGGATGTTGGGTTACGACGCATTTAAGTAAGTCGGCAGAAAAAAAACAGAACTATATAACAAAATGTAAATTAGCCTTAAACTCTTATTGCCACTGCCGACTGCCGACTGCCTTGCCCTAATTACAATTTTCAACGCCGACCTAC
>JAHCMI010000132.1 GCA_019192545.1 Rivularia sp. MS3
CTCTAGTTTCTAGAGGCTCCTAGTAAGAACGAGCCGCACTCCAAGATTCACTAGTGTTTTTACTGTGTCTAATCATGCTCTGCTAAAATGAATATTTTCTGAATACCCGACAGCAGTTTCCGCTGTCATCCTACCCACTATCGGGAATTCGGCTCAACCTAGCTTACCGGGGTTTCGACCTCTCCCCAGACCCTTATAGTGTTTTTACTCGTTCCGTAACAAAGATATTATTGAAACTTAGGGCGACTCACTTTGCCTAACATCTCCCCAGGATTGCAGCTTTCGTAATTAATATCTGCGGGGATAGAAGATGTTAAAGTCCACATTTGTTATCCAGGTTGCGGCTTGATATTAAGACACTTTTTTAGAGTCAGTTTACCCATATTTCATCCCCATTAGCGCCAGAGTAGTTACCTGCTTGGCTCCTGATTGCGCCCTGTTCCCAGCTTCACTCTACGGTTACGGTTGTTGCCGCTCGGTGTGGGCAGATAGGGAGTCACATCATCCCGGATGGGTAGGTCTTTCACCTACATCTCTGAAACAGTTATAGATTTTGGGATTTCTCCCGCGAATCTACCTAGTTCATACCCCTCTAATTTCTAGAGGCTCCTAGCTAGAACGAGCCGCACAATTACTATATCCGTGGCGGTTTTACCTGGTTGGGGAGAAGCTGCTTTACGCAATGCACTAGCTAATTGCTTGGGCAATTTGAAGTTCATTGATTCCCGCTCAATTCTTGCCATGTCTATATTTGGAATACACCTTGTATAGATAGCTTATCTTTAATTGGTGAAGACAAGTATATAGATGGTGTATATATGTGAAGACGGTGAACCCCGGCGTTATCACTCTCTCGAATAAATTGAGGACGGCAGCGAGCGGGAAGCCAAAACGCCTTCTTCTTGACTTCGGAGGTGGTAGCTTGGGAAGTGCATTTAAGCTGCAAATCAAGCCTTGTCCTTCGTCTGGAACCTGGTGAGATAATTCCTGTAATTATGGCATCAACTCCAACCAGATCTAATGGTCTGGGTGCTATTTAAAATGAATATCCTGCGGCAGAAGCCACAGTGCTAATGTAAGCATAACTAAACTCCTCTTTCTGGGTTGTAATAAACATTTAAAAAATACTAAAAAATCAGTTTTTATTATCCAATATAAGGTTATGGTGTCGCATCAAATAATGACCGGAACTATCTTTTATTCTGGGTATGAAGGTATACCTATAAATCGAGTGCGAAAAGTGGTATCAAAAAGCAAGAGAGCAAGAATTCATGCATAGTCCCAATATTTGATAATTAATAGAATATAAATCAGCATTTTGATTACAGCTTTGCTGGGACACCAAGTCAAATTAGAGGTTAAATACCAATTACAACTAATTACTTTGACAATTATTAAATATGCTAAACACGCTTGCTTGTTAAATTAGTTAAAAATTTATAATTATATAGTATTCTCAGATTTCCCTTCAAAGTAAATACAATGCTCATCTTTTTGAAGATTAGGATTAACAGCGCAAGGTAATAAATAATCGCCCGAAGCAAATTTACAACCCAAACACTGACAGGATAAATAGCCTCCACTTTCAACTAAATATAAATCATAATTTCTACTTAATCTTACCAGCGTATATGAAGCATTTCTATCTCCTTGGAATGCTGCTCCTGTCCCAAATAAAATAAGCCCAATTGCAAATCCACAGCTTCCATAATTTGCCTTTTTAAGTGTTTGTGGAGTTTTATTTCCTGTTAGTGGCAAGGCTATTAATCCAACTCCAGAAATAATAAATATGCTAATACTTATAGCTGTTGCCCAGGATGATAAGCAAGCTAACGAATACCAAATTCCTATTTCTTGGAATTCTTGTAATTGATTTTTTATTCTATTCATGACTAAAATCTATTGGTTTACCGTTGAAATGTTGATAAATATTATTCGCTTTCATCCACGCTGGTAATGTTCTTTCTACTTCTTCCAATTCGTTACCATTTTCATCTACTAAACCATGTACAATTTGTACTCTAGATAATGGTGTTTCTCCATTTGCTGAAAACTTTTTAAGTTGAATTGTGCCTGATTTCCTGGCTTCAAATGTTCCTTCTACGGTGCTTTCATTAGTGAAGTAATGATTAACACCAATGAAGTATTCTTTGGCTTTACGAGTATCTGTAAGATGCATTGAGAAGAATTTCATTGCAGCATCTTTACAGCTATCAATTTTCTTTAGGTTGGTAAATTCATCAATAATAATTTGCTGTTTGGTAGATGGTTTTTCTTTAATTCGTTGTAACCATCTATCCGTCGCATCTTCCAAAGACTGTCCGATTTCTTCTTCTGATTCGGCTTTTAAGGTAGCATCAAGTAGTTTCCATACTTCCCAATTCTCCCCGGTAGCGTGTCTATCAATCAGTTGGTAGATTGGTGCATCGAAGCAGTATTTACGAATTAATGCGATTGCACCAGCGGTATTAGTTTTACCGCTACCCTGTGAACCTATCAGCCATAGAGGTTTAGCATTTTTAATAATAGAATATAGCCAACCGTCTTCATGTGATTTTAGGGCTTCTATTAGGGAATTAACTAACTGTTTATCGCTTGGTTGAGTAATATTAGATTGAGATGATTTTTTATTTCGTAGTTTTTCTATTTCTTTTTTTGCTTTGTGTTTATCTAGTAGATTAGATGCAATTTGTTTGTCCATTTCTGAATGTTTTACGGCTCTGGCTTTAAGATAATCTTCTAATTGCAGTTGGTTTTTGATAGCTTCGTTTTCATCGTCGGTTAGCCCTAATTCTTTTCTTTGCTGTATGTCTTCTTGAGTTAAACCGTCTTTTAAAATATCTGTATGTAATTGATTGGAATGTTGTTTAATATCTCGTTTACGTCGGTGTTGCTGCCAATTATAATAAGCTGTAGTTTTTTCTTCTTCTGCTAATTGATAATCGGTTTTTTTAAGTCTATAAACACGAGAAGCTAGGGTTATTGAAATACCCCACAATCCGAGAACGGAAGCTACATTACCGTATATTTGATAAGGATTATCTTTAGGGATAATTTTTACTAAGCTTATGGTGCTTCCCATGTATGGAATAATTGAGCCATAGCTGTTATATTTATCCCACTCTTCTGTAAGAACATATCTTGGTTGATGGCAGTATTTATTATCTAGTTTTTGTTGCGCTTTTAAGTCATAATGTTTCAGCTTTTTAGCTTTCTTTTTATCGGCTAAGATATTCTCTTTTTTATTGGCTGATTTTGGACAGAATTGTATTTGTGCTAGTGGGTAAGGTTGGCGAGAATGAGAAAAGCAGAAGCCGGTTAGACCGACAACTGCTGATATGGTAATTGCTGATAGTTCAATCTTATTTCTACTCATCTCCTGCTAATAATAAATAAAGAACCAAGTACTATACCTGCTGCAATTCCAATTGATAGCCAGGGGTCTAACCAAGGTCTTTCCTGATAGATAGTCTGGATATCGGCGCTGATTTGATATGCACTATCTGCGGTAACTTGTTGGAAGTATTGGTAGTCTTTAATTGCTAGCCAAGTACTTCCAGCAGCTATTACAAATCCACCAATTGTTTTTACTGGTTTTTCCATACCTTCAACCTCAAATCCGTCGTTATAATTAGCTCTAAACCCAGATAATCCAACTATTGAACTGATTGAACAAATAGAAAAACATAAACCTGCTGCAAGCCACAGAGATGCACCACCGTTGATTAATAAAAGTAGTCGTGCAAGAAAAAATCCGCTAGCACTTAATGACCAACTTATAAAATATTTCTGAACTAATTCTGTTGTTTGAATAACTTGCTTTCTGTGTTTTTTGCGTTCTTCTAAATGCTGTGTTAAGTCTTTGGGTAATTGAGTATCTGGTGTAGTTTCTGAATGTTCTTGTTCTTCTAAATCATTAAATTGCTCAATCATATGTTAATGAATGTTGGGACAAGGAACGAAGTTGGATAATTTAAAAAGGAAGAAAATTAAATAAACGGTAGTGTTGTTATTAATCCATTAATCAGCAATTATTTCCTCTTTTTTGAGAAATTAAAATCCAAGAATTGTATCTTTAATCTTTTGAATTATTGAACGACCTGCATATTGTTTCTTGGGTTTTAAATCATCTCTAGCATTATCACCAGCATCAAGATAATAGTTACCTAGTTCTTTATCGTGTTGTAAATCAATTGTCTGCTGTCTTACTTCTGTCTTTAATTCTTCCTGAAGCATCTTGTATTCGCCGTCGATTGTCATCATATGTCTATCAACCCAAGCTTTTAATTTAATATGTTCTTCCGCTTGTTTATGGCGCAATTCTTCTCTACTTTTAGCTCCTTCAAAGTCAAGGTTTAATTCTTCTAATTGATTCGCTAGTTTATCGTCAGCGAGGGTGGCTGATTGTATTTCTCGTTCGATTCTTTCTCCACTTACTCCAGCTTGTTTATAAATGGCTGCAAGAGTTGTGTTTAAATCTTCTGCTCCTTTAATAGCAGCTAGCATATTATCTTTAACCTTTGGTGCAAATTCACTTATTTTGGCTCCATCATTACCCATTTGTCCTATTAGCTTTAATGCTTTTTTATCGCCCATTAATGCTCTATAAACTAGGTTTGTGGAAGCGTTAAATTTTCCACGGAGTTGTTTTTCTAGGTGGCGCGATTTTGAAGAAACCAGATTTTTCAGCTTGCCAGTATTTTTCACAACGATTAACCCTCTCTTCTGTTAGTATTTCTGTGCATTGGTAGTGCATCCACTGTTGGTATTGCTCTATTCTGTTCTTCCTTTCTAGATATGCTTGATATTTGAAGTGATAGTTGATTGATTGGTAGCAGTAATCTATTAGGAATAAAGCAGGAATTATTATTAGTAAAAGACGAAATACATTTTTAAAATGCAGTTCTCTACTATGTTTTGAATCTTGCTGAGAGACTTTTGGAGAAGCTTTTAAGACTAGAGCTTTTTTGCTCTAGTACCTCCTTTGTTGTTATGGCTCCTTCTACACTTTTTCTTTGCAAGCTATTAGTTCTATTATCAATATAGTCACGAAGATTGTTGTTACTATCATCAATTCGTTGTTCAACTTCATCAAATTTACTTTGGGCGTAATCTTTGATTAATGAGTTGATAGTTTCTACAGCACTCACAAAGTCGGTAAATGAATCGCTAACGTTTTGAGAAATATCTGTGATTTCTGATTCATTCAGTTCAATGCCCATAGATTGGGCTTGTACTGTTATTAATTGCTCTTTTTGTTGGTTGGTAATAGCAGTTGAATTGGTTGTAGTTGCGTGATGCTCGTTTGATGGATTAACTGTAATTTCTTCTGGTTCTGATACTGTCAATTCTCTGGAAAGATGCTTATTCAAAAGCAGTTGAGTAATCGTATCCACATCTCCGTCTTGTAAAGTTTGAGGGGAGTAACCCAGTGCAGCAATCTCACTGGTCAAATCTTGCTTTGATAATGAAATTGATTTCCTAGATAATCTGCTTTGGATTCTCTTTACTAAATCTGCCATTGTTATCGCTCCTTTGATTTTCTCAAGTACCAACACCAAGCACTTACTGTTACTGGAATAAGTTGTTCTGGTGTGTATTCATTTCTCTTCCTGAAGTTCAAGCCAGCACGAATAAACCACCGATAAAATGTAATGTCTGGTATCCGTGATGGGATATTTTTAGTCAGCGTTTTTCTGAATTGGCTGCCAACTATTACTTCTGAATGTGAATTTTTTAATGTTTGTACTTCTTCCCATATTTGAATAAATTCTGATAGCTGGATTGGTAATCTAGCGCAAGCTTTACGCATTTTGGCGTACACTTCTAGGTTCTCTCTGGTAACTTCTCCACAAGTTCCTCGAAGGCAATCACAGACTCGATACCAAGATGAATCGCTGATTGTCTTGCCTAGTTTTGATTCGTAGAAATCTTTTAGCGGTCGTGTTGTTTCCCTCATAGTTTTTGTACTCTGGGTGACTGTCATTATTTGATGTCGCTGATTCTGCGTGACTTCCTCGCATTATTCAGGTTGTTACTGAGTGATTGTCATGCAGCATCCTTTGTCCCATGCAGGCTATAGATATTGGGTGCGTGATTGTCTTGGTGGGGCAGTTTTTGGGGTTTCAGTTACTGGAAATTGAGCTGCACTATTTATGCACACCCGCAAGCAAGCATTTAAGGCAATGATTTTTTTTTTAATGCCAATTACTTGGTTGGCAATAAAAACCATCTGTCGATTAAAATAGCATAAAACTTCCCATACTTCCCATACTTCCCATTGTGACCTAATGGTGCAATACTGCAAAATGGTTGACCGTAGACTTTTAGCGGTCAATATAATGAATCAAAATGATGAGGACAAAAACGTAATGATTAAAGTTGTTCTGCCGGATTCGCTTCGACACCAGTTCAAGGCTACTTGCGTCCTTAACAAAACTAATATGAATACCGTGCTGACTAAGTTTATTGAAGAGTATGTAGAAAAAAACAAGAACCAAAAACTTGATTAGACAATAAAACCCACCACTTTCTCATCCATAAACTTTCCGTGGCTGTACTGCTCGGAAAAAGATTTTCTTTTTGGGGCTTATGTCGCATGAACTTTTAAAAACATAGCGTAGCTCGTTCTTTTGTAAAAAATTTTGTAGATAAATGTTCCTTCGTGGGGTAACTTGATGAACACAAGGAAAGAAAAACATAAGCAATCAAAATCAGCGTCAGCCAAAGAGTTTCAACAAAAAACTAATACGGTTGCTACGCACCCAAGTCCCGTTACACAACCACCATTATTTCAAATAACTGATGATGCTCCCGTAATGACTTCTCACCCTTACTTATCAGGAGCGCAAGCTTGCTTAGGAAAAAATCTTTGGGATGATATTGAAGGTATTCCTTGTTTCCGGCGCTTTTTTGGTCAAGGCTTTATTGAACACAACATCATCAAAGAAAACCCGGAAACCAACAGACTAGAACTTATAGCTGGGAATGCAGCGTGGGAGATTATTCAGAAGTTTAACCCAGAAGTTGCTTATATGTTTTTAGTTTTTGCGTCTTGTGCCACGGATTTAGATCAACCTTGGTTGGGTGCATTTACTATCAAAGGAACTGATTTAATTAAAACTTTTGGTTGGAGCAATAGAACCGATTTAAGTTTAGGTAAGAAGCTGAAAAAACTCGGTATACTTGCCCAGCAAGTAGCCCACCTAAGTATTACTATTAATCAGCTTGATTTAAAGCGGATGAAATATTCAGCAGAAATTCAAGCTATGTGGCAACTAAAACTTCAGTATACAGGTCAATTGTCTTTAATTTTAGAGCATAATAATCCACACAAAATTGACCATGAATTTGATGACCCTACAGAGTTATTTATCACTGTTAGTGCTAATGACTGGGTTCGACCATTTCAAGATTTAGATAATTACCGTTCACTATATGAGTACGGACTTTTAGCTAAAAGTACTTTACAAATTAACCCCTATCAAAATCCAATTGCTGCAAGGTTAGCGGTATTGTTAACCATTATGAGCCGAATTAAAATTGATGGAGAATATAAGGTAAAAACATTACTAAAACGGATAGGATATCTTTCCGAAACACAATTACAAGAACTTCAGATAAAGGGCAATCGTTATAAAAGAAAAGCACTAATTGAACAGTGGAATAATGCCTTACTAACTCTACAGGATTTAGGTTGGAAAATTAGTTTTGATTCAGTTACTTACCCAGCATCAATTCAACCAATTTGGGTATTACCAGAAGCTAAAAAAGAACAGCGACGACCTAACGGGTGGCTAAATATTTGGCTAGAAGCCAAAGTAATTATCAAACCTACAGAAAAAATTCAGGAGAAGCTAGAAGCGATTAACGCACCTGTACTTCCATTTAGTAAGTCCAAATCCCACTCCGAGCCAAAGATTAAAACCGTAGTCACTGAGAATAAGCGTTCGCGCTCTACCAAACAAAAATTCACAGTAGACAGCCGAAAAAAAATTCCTGGATGGGCGTTGGAAGAGGCTTTAAAACTAAAAGGATGGACTAAATCGCATCTAGCAGAACGATTGGGATTGCAAAAATCGCTTCCTGGCAAGTGGATCAATGGAACCCGTAAAATTCAACCTCTTCATCTAAAACGGCTTTGGGAGTGGTTAGCTCCAGAATTAAACCAAGTTATGAGCAAATGAAACCACACCCATACCTGTCTACTTGTCTACCCTTTCTAAAATCGCCTCACCCAAGCTGTCTACTTCTCTAGAATCGGGTAACAGTTATTTAACTTTTCTTCAAACTAATTCCTACATTCAAATTCACTTAACAGCCCCAAGCCCCTACCATTAAAAGGATTGGGGTCTTGTCTACTTTTGTATCACAAGCCATTCTCAATAAGCAAAACGCTGTAAGTATTGATAAATCGTTTGTCTACTCTGCTTATTGAGAATGAAACGGCTCAAACACATACTCCATATATCGTTGAATAGGTAGACAACTTTTCTAGAATCCCCCTACGTTACCTCTAGAATCCCCCTACGTTACCTCTAGAATCCCCCTACGCCTTTTTTTTGAAAGCAGTGTGAATCAAGAGATACAGCTTGGTAGACAACCTTAATTAAGTTAATTAAGTTAACTGATGCCAGTTTTTAGGGGCAAAAAAAGCGGCGTGATATTAGTGGTAGTTGTTCTATGCAAAGATAACCACCATGAAAATTTCTTTAGAAGGTATAAGGGCATCTAACGTCTTGCAGAGAATCACTACCCTTTTACTTTTATTCTTTCAAGTTTCATATCCAGTTAAAGTGCTGCATCAACTCACAACCCGGATTGAAACTGCTGTTCGCGTCAAAAATATCTTCACATTAGAAAAAGTCAGTTAGTACTTGCACAGCTTCACCAAGAAAGAAGGAAGGAAGAAAGACCAAGAAGTGGAAGTGTCAGTCACCAGCACAGGTTCCCCAAGAAGGAACCCAACAAAACCAGAAAGTTACTTCCTCAAATTTAAAAAGAAGTTCCAGTCAGTTAAACGCTAAGGACAGCTTACTACAGTCAGTTTCAGCTCAGTTCAGTTCAGTTCAGTTAAGTAAGTACCAACCAACAAATTACACATTAGAACCTTAGCAAATTACAAGGCATAACATTGAAAGCTTTGTAACTATTTCAAACTTCTTGGAGAAGCTGTGAGTGCTAACTGGCTCCAAAAAAGGAGTCAGAAAATGCAAATAATCTTTACCCAACAGGCTTGTTGGGGTGTGCTTTGATGTCGAAAAACATCCAACACCCCAACAACCTAACGCCCAACGAATATCAAGAACTCGCCATAAATAGCGCCATCCACCCTGCGCTAATCGCAGCGAACTTCAAACACATCGCAGGCACAACAGTCTACGATTACCTATTCATCTCAAACGCTTTACCCCGCACCAATCCCGGAAGAATTAGCAGTGGGTTCCTAAAACGCTACCAACACGCCGAACTCGGTGGATGGTGGGTTAGCGGGCTAGACCCCTACAAAAACTGGGAGCGGATGGAATGGGGACGATTTAAGCCCTCCCACCCGCGAATTGACTCAAAAGGCAGATTCATCAAATACGAATCGCCGCCCAAAATCCCCAACCGCGTCACCTACTTTGACGTACCCGATTGCATTTGGGATAAAGTAGCCAAACGCTACGGAATCAAGCGGTACAATTCCCCATTAGCCTTGCGTCTCCAGGACAGGTCACGTCCGCTAAACTTCTGGGAATGGGTACTCGCACACCCCTCAATCCCCATAATCCTGTGCGAAGGCGAAAAGAAAGCCGCTGCTTTGTTAAGCCTG
>JAHCMI010000133.1 GCA_019192545.1 Rivularia sp. MS3
TATTTTCTTCCCCCACTCCCCCACTCTCCCCCTCTCCCCCTCCCTGCCCTTACCCATCAATTTTTATGGGACAGACCATTAGCCCCAATTTCGCAAGGATTTTACATGCAGCTTAATATAAGAAAATAAATTCATATTTTAGCCAGCAATGCCTAATAGGCAATGGGTAAAGAGTAATCAAAATATTCAAGAAGCGATAACTCATTTTTACAACGCTTTAAACATCTATTGCTTGAGGCAACATTTTTTGCAAAGTGGCTGTTATACTTAAGCGTGATTCCGTTATCGCAATTGATAGTGGTGCAGATTTTGCATCATCCTTCGGGAGAAGCTGCGTTAACAGCAGTCGCACCGTGCAAGGAAGTCTCCGGCTTACATCAGGGAACCTGTGCCAGTGGCTCGTAGGTGAAACCCTAAGCACCACGCTGCATCATCGCGATTCTGGAATTATTATATTTTCATTGCCTTAAAACTATTTCTGCTTGGATCGGCATTAAGCCGCAAAGTTGAAATTAGGCGAATGAATATGAGAGAATGGCTATTTGTGTTATTATCTGCTAGCTTAAATTGTTTGTCTAAATCATGGCTAAAAGTAAAGGTGTTCGTATAATAGTGACACTAGAATGTACAGAGTGTCGCAGCAACGCTAACAAGCGTTCGCCAGGAGTTTCTCGTTATACGAGTACTAAGAATCGTAGAAATACAACTAATCGTTTGGAACTTAAAAAGTTCTGTACCCACTGCAACACGCATACAGTTCACAAGGAAATTAAGTAAAAATGGCTTACTATCGTCGTCGTCTTTCTCCCATTAAACCCGGAGAACCTATAGATTATAAAGACGTTGATTTGTTACGCAAATTTATTACCGAACGCGGTAAAATATTGCCACGTCGTATTACAGGTTTAACTTCTCAGCAACAACGCGCTCTAACTGCATCAATCAAACGCGCTCGGATTTTGGCATTATTGCCTTTTGTGAATGCCGAAGCTTAAACTAAGTATTCTGGCATACAAACAAGTAGGGAGGCTCTTAAGCATAAAAGCTGTGGGCTGCCTCCCAAGCCACTTTGTCGGCGTGCCGTATTTAACCCAGCTAGGTGTCAGCGGCGATCGCTAATGATGAAAGTTACTCCATATTTTTGGATTATTTTGTATTGAAGATGATTTGATTTTGGAATTTTCATGTTGGATAATCCAGAATCTGAAAACTGAAAATTTGAATGAATTACAAGGCTTGTGGAAAAGGGGACGCTGGTAGAATTTAAAAATCAAGGCGAACGTCGTTTGGGTGTAGTAGAGCGCCCAGATGGAAAGAACCGTTGGATTGTATTAGACGAACGAGGACAATCCACCTCTCTTGCGCCAAGACAATTTACCTACAAAGTTGTCGGAGAAACCTACAAGCCATCAGAAATACCAGATTTTCTGAAGCAGGTGCAGTCGTATTTAGATCCTTCTAGTTTAGAAGTAGCTTGGGAATTATTGATAGAAGACAGCACGTCGGCCACTCCAGAAGAAATGGCTAATTTACTGTTTTCCCAGGCAGAACCCCCTCAAGTTTATGCGGCTCACTGCTTGTTATCGGATGATAAAGTTTATTTTAAGCAAAAGGGCGACGGTTACGAACCGCGAAGTGCAAATGCCGTTGCAGAGCGCAAGCACCAATTGGAAGTAGAAGCCCTCAAAGCCCAAGGGCAGCAAGAATTTTTAACAAGGGTAAAGCAAGCACTTGATGGTGAAACTGTAGAATGGCAGAAGCACGACCGTCACAGACTTGAAGCATTAGAAAAATATGCCGCTTTGCTGGCAGATGTAACGCGGGGTGGAGTCAAATACGAATCTTTGGCTCAAGCTTATCCTCCACCCGCGCAAGTTTTAGAAACGATGACGATGCTCGGACGCACTGCAACCCCTCAAGGAGCGTTTGAGTTGCTTGTTGATTTGGGTTGGTGGAGTCCAAATCAAAACTTATTTTTACGTCGTTCTTCAATTCCCGTTCAATTTCCTACTAAGGTACTAGATGTGGCGCATGAACGCTTGAACGCTCCTCCTCCAGATCCAGATCGTAACCGTTTGGATTTAACTCATTTGAAAGTTTATACGGTTGATGATGAAACAACTACAGAAATTGATGATGGTTTGAGTTGGGAAATGCTTCCCGACAATAAAGAAAGGGTATGGGTTCATATTGCCGATCCTACGCGATGGCTTATACCGGAAGATGAGTTAGATTTAGATGCCAGAAAGCGCGGTAGTACGGTATATTTGCCAACAGGGATGATTCCTATGTTCCCGGAAATATTGGCAACCGGACCGATGAGTTTGATACAGGGAGAAATCTGTTGTGCTTTAAGTTTCGGGATTGTTTTAGATGAAACTGGTGCTGTAGAAGAATATAGCATTCATGCCAGTTTAATTAAACCGACTTATCGTCTTACCTACGAAGATGTAAACGATATTTTGGAATCGGGAGTACGGGAAGAACCCGAAATTGCAGCTCTTGGGAAATGGGCAAAGAAGCGCAAGTCATGGCGTTACGAGCAAGGAGCCATCAGCATCAATATGCCCGAGGCAATGATTAAAGTAAAAGATGACGAAGTTAATATAGATTTACTAGATGATTCTCATTCACGGCAATTAGTAGCAGAAATGATGATTCTTGCCGGTGAAGTCGCAGCTCGTTACGGAAAAACTCATAGCATTCCCCTGCCTTTCCGGGGACAGCCGCAGCCAGAATTACCACCTGAAGAAGAATTACTACTATTACCAGCAGGTTTTGTCCGTGCCTGTGCTATGCGCCGATGTATGCCAAAGAGCGAAATGAGCATTAATCCGTTGCGCCATGCAGGTTTAGGATTAGAAACTTATACCCAAGCTACTTCTCCAATTCGTCGCTATAGCGACTTGCTGACTCATTTTCAAATTAAAGCTCATCTTCGAGGTGATGTTTTACCCTTCTCAGCAGAAGGGCTTAAGGAAGTGATGATGAACGTTACCAGTATTACTCAAGAAGTAGTAATGGTAGAGCGGCAAACCAATAGATATTGGGCATTGGAATACCTCCGCCGTCATTTAGATAAAGCATGGGATACCACTGTTTTGATGTGGTTAAGAGAAGATAGCAATTTAGCCCTAATTTTATTAGAAGATTTAGGTTTACAGTTACCAATGTTCTTCAAACGAGCGGTAAATTTGGGTGAAGAAATTTTAGTAAAAGTTACTCACTCCGATCCTCAAAAAGATATCATTCAATTCCAAGAGATAATTTATCAAGAAGCTTAATTAATTATCGGGCATTGGCTATTGAGCATTGGACAATAATTATGTAGGGGAGGCAAATTGCGGTGTAGATTTTCTTCCCGCAATATTGCCGTTGCGTGACGGTTACAACAAATCATGATTCATAAAGAAAATTGTAAATATTGCCGTTACGCACCATAATTGTTTAATTAATGCTTAAATAATTAATAATTTTCTATTGTCTATTGTTTATTGATAAATTTTCATGAACAAAATAACTCTCTTTGATACAACGATGCGGGATGGAGAGTTGATGCCCGGTATTGAATTCAATCTACAGCAGAAAATTTCTATAGCAAAATTATTAGAACAAATAGGAATCGATGTCATTGAAGTTGGTTATCCAGCCGGTTCATCAAAAGATTTTGAGCAAGTTTTGCAAATCTCAAAAATAATCTATGATTGTACTATTTGTAGCTTAGCAGGTGCAAAAAAACAAGAAGTTATCAGCGCGGCTCAAGCAATTAAGCTAGCTAAAAGAGGTCGAATTCATACTTATAATAATGTAAATTTTAAAGGTAAAGATAAAATTCGATTAAAACAAGAGTTAGAGAGTATTAAAAATAGCGTATCTTTAGCAAGAAATAATTGTTTAGAAGTCCAATGGAGTGCATTTGATGCACCGAGAAGCGAGCCAGATTTTTTATGTAAAGCTATTGAAACAGCAATTGATAGTGGTGCTACGATTGTGAATATTCCTGATAGTTTAGGTTTATCATCACCCCAAGAATTTTCCCGACTTCTACAAATGATTTTTAATCGAGTACCGAATATTAACAGTGCAACTATTTCCGTTCACTGTCATAACGATTTAAATAAAGCGATAGAAAACTCTGTTAATTCCTTAAATTATGGAGTTAAGCAAATAGAATGTGCTATCAATGGCTTAGGTGCAAGAAAAGGCAATGCAGATTTAGAAGCAATTGTACGAGAAATTGTAAATTTAGAAAATTTTCATATCGACATTGATACTTCTTTGATTAATAAGGCTTCAACCTTGGTTACCCAAATCACTTGCAGCTAACAACTAACAACTAACAACTAACAACTAACAACTAATAACTAATACATGCAAACCATTTTTCATATTACTCCGCGTCAAGAGTGGGAAAAAGCAAAAGCTATAGGAGTTTACCGCGCCCAATCTCTAGAAACAGAAGGATTTATTCATTGTTCAACTTCAGCACAAGTAGTAAAAGTTGCAAATACTTTTTTTAAAAATCAAACTGATTTACTACTGCTTTTTATTAATACCGATAAAGTAGAATCAGAAATTCGTTACGATCTGGTTTTAAATAAGGAGAGGTTTCCCCATATTTATGGTGCCTTAAATATTAATGCAGTATTTAAGGTAATTAATTTTGAAGCGAATCAAAACGGGTTATTTGAATTACCTTCATTAAATCTATCTGAATAATTTGATTTATTCAAGATGCCCAACAAATTTAGAATACTATCCCTATTATTCATATCTCCAACTATTCGTTTTGTAGGTTTAGGTGAAACTTTAACCAAAGTTGGAGTTGCGCTCACTTGGTGAATTTCTGCTTGTTCGGGATGAGTTAATATATCAATAATTCTTAGAGTATAAGGGCTTCCCAAATATTTTTCTAAAAGTTCGTGGAGGCTTTGAAGGATATTTTCAGTATTTGGAGTGTGCCCTGCAACAAATAAACGAAGAATATAAGGTTGACTTGGAGGAACAACTTGCTGTGGAGTAAATACGGCAGAATCAGCAGTTAATTTTCCTGAAATCTCTAAACGCACAATCAAATCATGGTTTTTCCATAATTGTTCAAAATTTGAACGATAAGTTGTTAATACGATGCTGTCACACAAACCATCATGCCAAGGAGTTTTTTGCCAAGTTAAATTGCCAGTATTAAAAACAGCGTTTAATAAAGCTTGATAACGTATAACTGCTGGATAAGCTTCTGCAAAAGTTCTCACTTGTTGAGTGCGTGGATCTAACCAATGATCGATAGTAGCTGTGTACAGTGGAACTAAAAAATGGGGAGGTTCGGGTAAATCCAAAATTTCCTGTAAAGCACTGCATAAATGGGAATGCCATCGACCTCTCTTACTGGAATCGATACAGTAAACTAAGTCTCCTCCAGGTGTAAATAATGCAATACCTTTGAATAATTTTGGTAAAGGTGATTTGTTTGAATTCAATGCCTTATGCTCATTACAACTCATACCATCGATCAAATACCGAGCTAAGGACTATGGGGTTTTGAACTTTAAGGATACTCTGCTAAGCAGTTTTGCCACTTTTGATGATGTACCTTAATTTAACCCAAAGGTAAAGACTCTAATTAAACAAATATTTTTCTTAGTATAACCCTGGTGGCAAACAAAACTATCTTGTACTACAGCTTTTTAAATAATCATGCTAAAGATTTAGGGAAGAGGATAAAGGCTGACAGCATTATACTTATTGCCAATATCCAAAACCCAATTACTTATACTTATACTCTACCTCGAAGCATCTGCGCCATCTCGTTAGGAGTTGGTGACATTTCTAATGCAGTTTCTTCCGTAATCCGACCTTCTTGGTAAAGATTAAATAGAGACTGATTCATAGTAATCATGCCATCAAAACTGGCTTGCTTCATTAATTCAGTCATCTCGTCGTATTTCGAGTCTTTAATCCAGTCTTTAATTGCTTCGGTATTTATAAGGATATCGTGAAATGCAGCTCGCTTACCATCTGTCGTGCGACACAAACCTTGAGAAATCACTGCGACTAAGGACTCAGATATTGCCACCCGCATTGGATCTTGTTCTTCACCAGGGAAAAGATTGAGAATACGTTCAATGGTTTTAACCGCGCTGTTGGTGTGGAGGGTTCCCATTACCAAGTGACCTGTTTGAGCGGCTTTCATCGCAGTGTTCACTGTTTCTTTGTCCCGCATTTCCCCTACCAGAATCAAATCTGGATCTTCCCGCAAAGCTGCTTTCAAAGCATTATCAAATTTGCGGGTATGCATACCTACTTCTCGCTGCTTCACCAAAGATTTTCGACTTTGATGAACGAATTCAACTGGGTCTTCGATGGTGATAATATGTTTTGACATCTCACGATTGATATAGTCAATCATTGCTGCCATAGTCGTTGATTTACCAGAACCGGTGGGGCCTGTAACTAGAATTAACCCTTTGTGGTAGTGGCAAATATCTCTAAAAATTGGAGGTAATCTCAACTGTTCCATTGATAATATTTTGACTGGAATCAATCGCAATACCATCGCGTAACCTTTTAGAGAATCAAAAATATTGATTCGGACGCGAGCAAAATCAAACTGAGTAGCTCCATCAAAATCTAAAGTTTCTTGAAACCGCTTAATTTCCTCTTCTGTGAGGGTTTCATGCAACCAACTCATGAAGGTTTCTTTATCGGTTACTGGGTAATCGGTTGCGTCTATTTCTCCTCGATTGCGGAAGCGCGGTACTTCACCAACTCCTAAGTGAATATCGGAAAACCCTTTTTCATTCGCTTCCATAATTAATTGCTTGAAAGTTGGTTGCGAACTTTTGGGGTTAGGGATATTTCGAGCCATAGGTGGTGGCGCTCCCGGACGATGAGCGGCGGGATTCGTTAAACCACGGCTACCGTTTGGCATTTCCATAGTTTGAGTAGACTGACGCTGAGTACTGAGTGTAGATGCGGCTGGAGGTGGCGGTGGCAGGGGAGGGGCACTTGGGGCACCACGATTTGCAGCAGTATTAGTTGGCGGACGCTGTGGAGTTTGTGTCATGTATATGAAGGCGATCTAAAATCAGTTTTAATAGGTTAGGGTTTTGAATTAGTTAAAAATGTTGCTATTACTTAAGTCGGAAAAATCAACCGATACCAGCACAATCAAAAACATTCTGCCTATTACTTGCAAAACAGCAGTTTTAATAATCTCTGGAACGATCTATTTTTGTAGTCGCTTACCTGTATTATTTTTTTTTATTTAACTAATTCATAGCAATCAGCGATTTAAATTCTTCCCTGATATTACAATATTTAACACGCTTTATACCTATAATTAGTTCAGTATAAAAACGTATATTTAGTATATTAAATATAACTAATTTATTAATTGCGAATCTGTAATACTTTTAGAAAAATAATTCTTTAACAAAAAATCTTGAGTCTTGATTAAAATAGTAAAGCTTAAGAAATAAAATTTTTGACGAATTTTTTCTAATCCCTAAAGGCTTATCGGTAATTGATAACGAACTAGATAATATGTCTGTGCATCCCCATCTGGAAAACGCCCTCAAACACCACTTTGGTTATGACAGCTTTCGTTCTCCGCAGCGAGAAATTATTGTTGAGGCATTAGAAAATCGTGATTTACTGGTAATTATGCCGACGGGTGGGGGTAAATCGCTGTGCTTTCAACTTCCTGCATTAATCAAAGAAGGATTGACGGTAGTTGTATCCCCCTTAATTGCCTTGATGCAAGATCAAGTGGATGGATTGCGAAAAAACGGAATTCCGGCAACTTTTCTTAATAGTAGCGTCAGCCTTCATAAAGTTAGAGCGCGAGAGCAAGCGATTCTCGCCGGAAAAATTAAACTACTTTATGTCGCACCAGAACGTTTACTCAGTGAAAGATTTCTTCCTTTGCTGGATTTAGTCCATCATCAAATCGGTATTTCTGCTTTCGCTATTGATGAAGCACATTGCGTTTCCGAATGGGGGCATGATTTTCGTCCGGAATATCGGCAAATGATATCGCTGCGACAACGTTACCCGAATGTACCAATTTGGGCGCTTACCGCTACCGCTACAGAAAGAGTCCGCTTAGATATCATCAAACAACTAGGATTAAAGCAACCCAGCGTTCATATTGCTAGTTTTAATCGTCAAAACCTTTATTACGAAGTTCGTCCGAAAAAGAAGAATTCTTATGTCGAACTTTTAGGGCTGATTCAGGATAATGAAGGTTCGGGGATTATTTACTGTTTAACGCGGAAAAAAGTTGAAGAATTAGCTTTTAAACTACAACACGATAAAATTTCTGCTTTACCCTATCATGCCGGTTTGAGCGATGCCGAACGCAGTGAAAATCAAACTAAGTTTATTCGAGATGATGCCAGAATAATTGTTGCAACTATTGCTTTCGGCATGGGCATTAATAAACCCGATGTGCGTTTTGTAGTTCATTATGATATTTCACGAAATTTAGAAAGCTATTATCAAGAATCGGGAAGAGCGGGTAGAGATGGCGAATCTTCGCGGTGTATGCTTTTCCTGAGTTACAGCGATGTCAAAACCATTGAATGGTTGATCGATCAAAAAAGCGAAGAACAAGAGCAGATGATTGCTAAACATCAGCTGCGTCAAATGATTGATTATGCAGAAGGTACAGACTGCCGCCGTGCAATTCAATTAAGCTATTTCGGGGAAAGATTTGCAGGTAATTGTGGTAACTGCGATAACTGTTGTAATCCCAAACCAGTTGAAGATTGGACAATTGAAGCCATGAAATTTTTGTCTTGCGTAGCGCGCTGCAAGCAAAGATTTGGCATGAAACATATTATAGATGTCCTACGGGGAAGTAAAACTCAAAAAGTTCTTAGTAAAGGACATAATAAGCTTTCTACTTACGGAATTGGTAAGGATAGAACCTTAGATGAATGGCGCATGTTGGGACGTTCTTTACTGCACCAAGGTTTACTCGAACAAACTACTGATGGTTATGCGGTGTTAAAACTTAACTCTTTGAGTTTAGAAGTAATGAAGAAACAGCGTTCCGTTTCTATTGTTGTTCCTGCCAAAGAAAAAGTAGCTTGGAAAGGTAGAAGCGAGAAAGCAGAGCAAGCAGATATTTTATTTCAAAAATTGCGCGAACTTCGCAAACAGCTTGCCGATGCTCAATCAGTACCACCTTACGTTATTTTCGGTGATTCTACTCTGAGGCTAATGACGCAGATGAAACCGAAAACAAAGCAGGAATTTAGCCAGCTTGCAGGGGTTGGCAGTCACAAGTTAACTCAATATGGCGATAAGTTTATTGCAGTAATCAAAGCTTATTTACAAGCACAAAGTCCTCAAAAACAAGAATATGCCGATTCAAAAGCAGATATCTCATATACAGAATTACAAACTTTTGAATTACACAAAGAAGGATTAAGTATTAAAGAAATAGCTCAACAGCGCAACCTTCGTTCAACTACAATTACTCGTCATCTTTCAGATTTGATTGAAAAAGATAAACCAGTAGATTTAAATTTATTAGTTACTACCGATAAGCAGAAAAAAATTATTCAAGTTTTGGATATTTTAGGAGACATTTCTTTAACACCTATTAAAGAATATTTAGGCGATGATTACAGCTTTGATGAAATCCGCTTGGTTAGGGGTAAGTGGAGAAAACAAGTTAATAAGTCTAAAAAATAGTTACAGCATATTCAGTTTTAGTGAATTGACACTCCCCGGCGTTAAACGCACGGGGATTCTTTGATCTACGAGCCGACTTG
>JAHCMI010000134.1 GCA_019192545.1 Rivularia sp. MS3
CTACTGGAGCCGAAAACACAATCCATGCAGGCTCGGGTAATGACACTATTGAAGCAACCGCTGTTTCCAACACAATCAATGCAGGAAACGGTAATGACACCATAAAAGCTTTAGGTGGTAAAAACGAAATCAATGCCGGTAAGGGTAGAGATACAATTAATGCTGGTGGTGGTTGGAATATCATAGATGCCAATGACGATGGATATGCCGATACAATCACTGCTGCTGGTGGTGCTAACGAAATTTATGCAGGCTCCGGTAGCGATAATATCGAAGCTTATGGTGGAGCAAATGTAATTAATGCTGGCAGAGGAAATAATAAAATTGAAGCTTATGGTGGTGCAAACGTAGTTAACGCTGGCTCCGGTAACGATACTATTGAAGGTTATGGTGGTGCTAACGTAATTATTGCTGGTGACGGTAATAACAAAATTACTACTGTTGGTAGCGAAAATGTAATCAATGCTGGAAACGGTAGCGATACAGTTGTTGCTGGTGGTTTGAGAAATGTCATAAATGTTAGCAACGGTAATAACAATGTCACTGCTCTTGGTGGTGTAAACGTTGTTATCAGCGGTTCCGGGAAAGATACTATTCATGTAGCAGGTGGACTTAACGTTGTTGCTTCTGGTTCGGGAGACGACAACATAAAAGCTGTTGGTGGAGCAAACGCTATCTACAGTTCCGGTGGTAGTAACACCATGTTGGGTGTTGGTCTTGGTGGTAACGTTTTCCTCAAGACTGGAAACGGTACCGACAAGATGTATGCTGCTGGTGGATTAAACGTTTTGACCAAAATCGGTGACGGTGATACTACGATGGTCGCTGGTGGTCTTTATAACGCTATGACCAAGGTGGGTGACGGTAACGATACTCTGATTGCTCTGGGTAAAGGTAATCTGATTACTAAAGTCGGTGACGGTAGCTCGACTATGGTTGCTGGAGCAATGTACAATGTCCTGACTTCCTGGGGTGATAGTAAGGATACGATTGTCGGTGTTGGTAAAATCAACGCTCTTATCGGTGGTGGTGCTGATGATATTATGGTCGCTGCTGGTATGGGTAATATCGCTTTCGGTGACTCGGTAACTGGTAGTACCGATTTGAGCAGCTTTAAAGCGGAAGAAGCTGGTAATGCTGGTAGCGATGCTAAGACAGATGATATGAATGCTGGTAGCGATTGGGAAAATGCTGGTAGTGTAGACTTTACCGGTGCTGCTGCTGGAGATGATATCATAGTCACTCTGGGTAAATATAATGCAGCAGTCGGTGGTAAAGGTGAAGATATTATCGTTGCAGTAGGTAAGAATAACTTTGTCTTCGGTGATGATTTATTTGACTTCAGTCTCGACTCAATTAAACTTCCCGATGTTAATGCTGTACTTCCGGATTTAAACTTTGATTTTGATTTTGATTTCTCCCTAGATGATTTCAAATTCTCCCTACCGGAGTTTGGTTTCCCTTCTCTATCTATGCCAAACTTCTCTTTACCGGAATTATCTCTACCAAAACTATCTCTACCAAACTTTACTCTCCCGGTAGTAGACTTAAAAGTTCCCGATTTAAATTTACCGGAATTATCCTTACCAAATTTTTCCTTACCTAGTTTACCTATACCCGATTTATCCTTACCCAGTCTTTCCCTACCAGAATTAAACTTCGGAGAATTCCCCATACCTCAACTACCCGAAATCGATTTTGATTTCTCGGGATGGGATTTGAGCATACCTACCCCCTCTCTACCCAATTTTGACGGATTCCTCAGCGACTTACAACAGCGCTACAGCTTTGATTTCCTCAAAGATAACGGTGATGTCATGGTTGCTGGCGGTCAACTCAACATTGCTAATTCTTCGTTAGGAGATGATATCCTAGTTAGCGCCGGTAAAACTAATACTTTATTCGGTGGAGTCGGTAGCGATTTAGTTTTAGGAGCAGGAAAGAGCAACTATATCTACGGTGACGAAGGTAACGACCTTATCTTTACCGCTGGTGAATCTAACACAGTATTTAGCGGTAGCGATGACGACACGGTAGTAGCAGCCGGAAAAACAAATAAAGTAGAATCTGGAGATGGTGCAGATATAGTTGTCGGACTTGGTAAATCCAACACCTTGCTAGCAAATGACGGAAAAGATATCGTTATCGGCTTGGGTGAAAGTAACAAACTCTGGGGTGGTGACGAACGCGATATTCTCCTAGCTGCGGGTAAATCTAATAAATTCTACGGTGACGATGGTAGCGATATAGTCCTGGCTGCTGGTAAGAGCAACACTGTTGTCGGTGGTGACGATAATGATTGGTTGTTCGCTGGTGGTGAATCTAACAAATTCTGGGGTAACGACGGTGATGATGTCGTAATTAGTATCGGTAAAAGCAACACTGTTGACGGTGGTAGCGGTGACGATAAAATCTTTGTGGGAGGAGAAAAGAACACTATCGCTAGCGACGGTGGAGACGATATTGTAGTCAGCTTTGGTAAAACTAATAAAATAAAAGCTGGTAAAGGTGACGATTTCATCTTAGCTGGAGGACAATCAAATACAATTAACGCGGGTGAAGGAATAAATATAGTTCTCAGCTTTGGTAAGAGCAACAATATTAAAGGTGATGGAGGTACTAACCTATTCCTAGCTGGTGGTAGCGGTAATACCTTCGTCGGTGGAACTGGTAAAAGCACCTTTGTTCTCGCTGGTAAAAACAATACTTTCAAAGGTGGTGTTGGTGGTGACACCTATGTCTTTGATAACTTGATTGCCGACGAGATGAAGGAATATGCTAAAGACGTGGTAAGTGATGTAGCTACAACCTACATTCAAAACGTCGGTGACGCTATAGCTGAAGACGTTTTACTCTTCGGTGGTGCGATGATAGAAGGAAATCTCAAGTTTGGTAAGTCTGGTGAGTCCGATTTAGAAGTTAGCGTTCTCAACGATAGCAAAGATGTTGTCAGACAAATCGTTGTAGAAGACTGGTATTCTGATGAATCAGCACAACTTGATAGCTTCGTAATTAGTCAAGGTGCTAGTTTGCTGAAATCTGAAGTTGACGAACTGGTTGACGCTTGGGGTAAATTCGATGCTGGTACTTTATCTCAGGAAGAATTAACCGTTGCAGTCGATAATGCTTGGTTAAGTTAACGGTATTAGCTAAAGTTGATAATTTAAACCATGTCTCTCAAGCACGTTCTTAATTGAGCGTGCTTTTCTTGTTGTAATGGTTTGTCTCGTTAATTATGATGACTTGATAAGACTTTTCGTAGGTTGGGTTAAGCGAAGCGCAACCCAACGCGGATGTTGGGTTACTCTTCGAGAAAGCTTCGCTTACACTCCGTTCAACCCAACCTACAAATTCTTATAGCGCCAAAAAAGTTGATAAAAGTTGATATCTTTTCTATTCCCTCTTGTCAATTATATAGTTTGTGATGTAATAATCAAGTTTAAAAATAAGAATGAATAATCTACTTTTTGTCAAAATACTGTTATTTACTAGATGAAACCGGGAATCATAAATTACAAGCAAATATATTAAATTATTATCTCGGGAGATGAAAATGAATGAACGGAAGCAAATCAACTGTAATTTAAAAATAATCTCTTACAAAGCTTTAATCGGATTGCTACAATTTTGCTTCGCTCGTTCAGCTTCCGCTCAAATCACTCCCGATAATACTTTGGGTAATTCTCCATCTATTGTTAAACAAAATCTAAATAATTTAACAATTGAAGGAGGTGTTAGAAACAATAGCAATATTTTTCACAGCTTTCAAGAATTTAACGTCAATAACGGACAGCAGGTTTATTTTAAAAGTTTTCAAGATATAAATAATATTATTACTCGTGTTACTGGTAATAATACTTCTAATATCAAAGGTGTTTTAGGAGTTAACGGTGCGGCTAATTTATTTTTAATTAATCCTAACGGTATTATATTCGGTAAAGGTTCTAGTCTTGATATCAAGGGTTCTTTTATCGGTGCGACTGCTGAAAGCATTAATTTCTCCGATGGTAGTATATTTAGTGCTGTAGAACCAAATAATCCAGCTTTACTCGAAATAAACGTTCCTTTGGGTTTGCAGTACGGCAATAATCCCGCTCCAATAACATTAAACCAAGCTGATTTAAAAATTAAACCCAAACAAGTTTTAGGTTTAATTGGTGGAAATATCAACTCGGATAATTCATCTTTGACAGCACCAGGGGGAACGGTTGAATTAGCTGGTTTGTCATCCACCGGAACCGTTAATTTAAACGATTTAAATTCTTTGAGTTTTTCAGAAGATACAAATTTTCATGATATTTCTATAGTTAATAATTCCAGTATTAACGTTGCTGCTGCCGACAACGGAAATATTTTTATCAATGCAAATAATTTTTCTTTAAATGATAGTAACTTTCGCGCCGGAATTAAACAAGGATTGGGAAACTCTAACGCAGTATCGGGAGATATTAGAATTAATGCTACGGGAAATACGACTATTGAACAAAGCAATATCAATAATATTTTAGGAGCTAATTCTTCTGGTAACGGTGGTGAAATTTATATTAAAACCAATAATCTATTTCTCAAGGATTCAAAAATCTTAACTAATACCTATAGCTCTGGTAACGTTGGTGATTTGATAGTAGAAGCAGATAATAAAGTTGAAATAATTTCTAGTCCCAGCAATTTTAATTTAAAAGGAGCAGAAGCTAGAAAAGGTTTATTTTCTAAAGTAGAACTGAATGCTACAGGTAACACTGGTGATATTATTGTCAGCGCTAAAGACATACTTGTTTCAGGTTTGGGTGGAATCGATATTAGTACCGGCGGTTTGGGGAATGCCGGTAGAGTAATTATCAATGGCGATCGCCTAAGAATCATTGAAGGTGCGGGTGTATACAGCAATACTAATAGTTCAGGTAATGCTGGTGAAATATCAATCGAAGCATCCGATTTTATCGAAGTCAGTAATAAAATTAGTGATGCTGAATTTGCTGATATTAAACGTCAACCAGGAGGAATAATCGCAGATGTTCGTAGAGACGCTGCGGGGAATGGTGGCAAAATTAGTATAGAAACCGCAAGTTTGACTGTTAAAGAAGGAGCATTTTTAACAACAGATACCAAAGGAAGTGGAGAAGGAGGAGACATCAATATTTTTGCTAGAGATAAAGTTGAAATTATCGGTAATCAAGAAGGTATAACCACTCAACTAGTTACAGCAGTAAGAGAAAAAGCAACTGGAAGCGGTGGTAATCTCACTATAGAAACCAAAGATTTAATTGTACGCGACGGTGCGGAAATAAATGCGGGTACCGATAGCAGCAGCAATAGCGGTAATGTAAATATAAAAGCTAGCGAGTCAATTCAATTATTCGGCACAGCAAATGGTGTTCCCAGTCGTTTATTAGCTCAAGTTGGGGATAAAGGTAGCGGAAATGGAGGAAATATACTCTTAGAAACTCAAGAATTAATTATAAGAGATGGTTCTCAAATTTCCGCTGGTAATCTGGGGAATGGTAAAGGCGGTAATATCAACGTTTTAGTGGGAGATGCAGTAAATATAGAAGGTTTTTCCGTAATTAATAGCGATAAAAAAAATACAGAAATTGTCACAGACGAAACCGGTACTTTATACCCCAGTGGAATATTTAGCAGTTCCCCAGGAATCGGCGACGCTGGTAATTTGAATATAGAAACAGCAAATTTTAATATTAGTAATAATGCTCAAGTTTCTGTTAGCAGTCAACTCGAAGGTGCAGCAGGTAATTTGAGTATCTTAGCTACCAAAAAAGCTTTATTTGATAAAGGTATTCTCAACGCCGATACTGTAGCCGGAAACCAAGCCAATATTAATTTAAATTCACCAAATATTCAGTTACGTTATGGCAGTCGCATCACCACCAACGCAACTCAAACAGCGACAGGAGGTAATATCAATATCGATACCTTAACTTTAGTTGCGCTGGAGAATAGCGATATTACCGCCAATGCCGAAGAAAGTTTTGGCGGTAAGATTTCAATTAATGCTCAAGGTATTTTTGGTACTCAATTCCGAGAATTTCTCACCCCAGAAAGCGACATTACAGCATCATCTGAATTAGGAGCAGAATTTAGCGGTGCTGTAGAAATAGATACTATTGGAACAGATCCTAACTCTGGATTAGTTCAACTACCCACAGGATTAGCTGATTCCAGTCAAAAAATTGCTTCCGGATGCGGTAAAAATCAAACTGGTAAGTTTACAGTTGCAGGAAGGGGAGGATTACCAGAAAGCCCAAATGAAATGTTTGCAGTCAATAATCCAATGGTTGATTTAGTTGATGTGGTTTCTAATTCTGCAAATCAAAATATTTCTGTATCTTCTAAATCTTCAATAAATACAAAAAAAGAAATAGTTGAAGCACAGGGATGGGTTGTAGATGCCGAAGGTAACGTCGAATTTGTTGCAGAAGTACCGGAAGCTGTAGCTAATTCTGGGGGAATATCTCAAGCTTATTGTCAATCATAATTGGTTTGTAGTTGCGCTTCAGCGCCAAATATTTAGGGCTAAAACCCTTACGTACAAATAATAGATTTACCCATCAAAATTTATAATTGTAGGTTGGGTTGAACGGAGTGTAAGCGGAGCAATCTCTACGAGTAACCCAACACTTATATCCTAGTACTTCACCACAAAAGTTATGAAGGGTAACAAAATTGCCGTTGTAGGTTGGGTGAAACGGAGTGTAACCCAACTTGGATGTTGGGTTGCGCTTCGCTTCACCCAACCTACGAAACTACGAAACGACTTTCTGGCTCTTCAAAATTAATGCAGCGAAGTATTAGTATTCCACCACATAAGTTATGAGCGGTAATCAAGGTTTTTAGTTGCTACGTCTTCGTTTCCTGATGAAGTATTTTGGCGCTAAAGCGCAACTACGAACAATAATTTACCCCTGCTCACTGCTCACTGTTTCCCGCATAATTCTTCAAACCAAACTTTGATATCTGAAGGTAAAGCTGTAAAACGCAGCAGAAAATAATTTGATTTATCGTCCAATATTTTAATAACCTTCGCATAAATATGCTGTTGATTGAATTCTGATTTTTCTACGGATAGCTGTATCTGAAGATTGCTAAAAACTTTTAAAGGATATTCTGTATATAGCTGAACGCTGTTTAAAGATAATTCAATAAAATAACCTGCAAATTCTTCTTCTGAAATATGTTTTCCTTGAGATATTCTATATTTAATAGGTATTTTGTTTTCTAAAACCATCAAAGATTCTTTTTCATCAGGTAAACTCAAATTATATTGCCCTCCAATTCCCCCCACCTCATAAATAGTAATTGGCTCGGTGAATCCTTTGGGCTGTACCTGCATTTCTCCTGACAATTGAATAATTTCTCCTACCGTATCTACCGTTTCTCGCGACACCAATATTTGTCCGCCGACGGTATAAGTTTCAATTCGTGCTGCTAGGTTAACGTTGCTTCCCATTACGGTATACTTCGCACGGGCTTTTGAACCAATACTTCCTGCCAACACTTCCCCGCAGTGAATACCAATACCCATTTCTAACGGTGGTAGCTGCATTTGGGCTAATTTTTGGTTGATTCCATCCATTGCTAACTGCATGGCAACAGCACAAGTTACCGCACGTTGGGCGTTATCTGCAAACGACACCGGCGCACCAAACATTACAAAAATACCATCGCCCATAAAATCGTTAATTGTACCTTTGTAATTGTTGATAATATCGGTCATTTCCGCCAAATACAGGTTAATTATTTCAACTACTTTTTCTGGAGAAACTTGTTCCGACATTGCGGAAAATCCCCTTAAATCCGAGACTAAAATTGTCACATTTTTCTTTTCTCCGCCAATTTTTAACCCTTCTGGCGTTTCCAATAAACTTGCAACTACCTCATCTGTTAAGTAACGTCCAAAAGTTTGACGCATGGTTGATGTATCGCGAGCCACAATTGCTGTAATGGTAATTGCGGAGCCAAATAAAGCCAATAATCCCGGTACAACCGGAATCCAGAAAGCCCCTACCAAGAAAGCTAAATAACTTCCACCGATTAAACCAATCGCAAAAAGTACAATCAGAAAACTAGCAGAATAAGTTGAAACAGTTTGTTTTCTGTAGCGCTGCTTCCAACTGAAAATCGCTCCGATAAATGACCATGTAAAAATCCACAAATACTCATAAATATCCGACCATATTTGAATTTGCGGACGACCTTCTAATGCCATACTAATTAGTTGACTGGCAATATCCGCATGAAGCGTAACTCCGCTGATTCTCTGACTATAAGGAGTATAAAAAAAGTCATCTAAACTTGCCGCAGTTGGGCCAATTAAAACAATGCGATCGCGAACAAATTCCGGTGGCATTTCTCCCGCCAATACTTGACTCATGGAGATTGTAGGGAAGCCAGAGCGGAGGTTGCGAAAGTTAGCTAAAATCTGATAACCACCGATATCATTTCGCACATAGCTACCATCGGATTCATCCAATTCAACCAAAATACCTTTACCAAGTTTGAGCTTTTCAGCTTCTTCCCCCACAAATTCCGGATAAATATCTTTGGTTTCCAGATAGCTAACAGCCACCTGCGTTCCCAAACCTAAGATAGTTTCCCCATCTTCCGTATCAATAGATAATAAATTTCGTCTAACTTTACCATCTTCGTCTACAACTATATCAGAAGCACTTACCTGTCCCAATTCCTTTAACTTTGGTGGTGGATTGACAAAAGTAGAAGCACTACCCGTCATCTTCTGAATTCCGAATAAATTGGGTGTGGATGCAAAAATTTCCTCAAGCTGCTTAAATCCTGGCTCTACAGGTAAATCGCGATAAATATCAAGCCCAATAACTGATGGTTGATATTGCTTGATAATCGATAATAACTTCGCCAGCTTCTCATCAGATAAAGGATATCCCAGCTTTTGTATATCCGATTCATTCATCTCCACAATCGCAATGCGCGAATCAACCGCTTCCGAGGAGCGCAAACGAAAAAATTGATCCCAAGCCGCTAACTCCAAAGGTTGTAATAAACCAAGAATACGCAATCCAATTAATAAAATACCAACGCTAGGAGAAGCAATTAAAACACCACGCCACTGCCATATTAGCTGTTTGAGCTTCACCCACATGAATAAACTTCCGTTCGTGCGCTACTGTTTCAGGGTTCCCAAAATGAACTGGTAACTAACATGGGAATTGGGGAATGGGGGATTGAGCATAGGGCATGGGAAACAGTAATATCATGTTCGGATAATTGACATAAATATTTTTGTCCATCTACTTATTAATCCCCTGCCGCTCTGAAATTACCTATCAAAATTTCTTTTTTTATAACCAATCTTTCCTTTCGTAGGGTGTGTTATCGCGGAGCGTAACGCACCAGTTAATACTCGCGGTGCGTTAAAACGTTCCGTTTATAACGCACCCTACAAACTAGGATTGGGGATTGGGGATGGGGGATTGGGCATTGGTAATTGGTAATTTGATTTCTCCTTATCCCCTTGTCTCCCCATCTCCCCATCTCCCCATCTCCCCATCTCCCTATCTCCCCATCTCCCCATCT
>JAHCMI010000135.1 GCA_019192545.1 Rivularia sp. MS3
CCGACTGCCTAAAAACGACTACTTAAATAGCATACCAAGTGCTGAAGAACCAATATTGTTAATAGTTTCTAAGACTGATTCCCAGCAGCTTGATTTACTTGTTCGATAGTTAAACCCAATAATTCAGAAACCTCCTCAATACTCATACCACGAGCTAACATTGCCGGTACAAGTTCTAATTTTGCTTCCTGTTTACCTTCTAATCTTCCTTCTTCTCTTCCTTCCTCTTTCGCTTCTTGATAAACTCTGGTTTCTTCTAATTTGATTCCTAACATCGCTTCCACCTCTTCCCTACTCAAGTTGGAAAATTTATAAACTGCTATTGTCGTAATTATATCTAACAAGTTCTTTTGAGAAATAATGCTTGTTTCTTCCTCCTTTACTCTCTCAATTAAACGTTTCGCCGATTCTACTACTTGATTTTCTGAAGCAATGGTTAGCTGCATCAAGCTTATACCTATGCTTTGCTCCTCAGAATTATCTAATTCATCTAAATAAATAATTCTGACTTTATCGCATTCAAGTAGTGGTTGGTGAATTGTGATGTTTTTTGGTTCTAAGTTACGGTTGGGAAAAATAATTACACCGTACCAATCATCCTGCGATGAAGCATTGCGGTACATATAAAGTTGAGATTCTGCAAAGAAACGATGGTATAGCAATTCATCCGGTTGAAACTGCACTTCTGCAAAAAGCGAAAAGTGTTCGTCTTGGGGGTTTCCCCCATGAACAACTTTTCAAGAAGATACGAGGTGAAGTATCTTGTGGTGGTAAAAATACTCCGTCGATTCTAAAGGTTGGCTCTTTTACTTCTACTGATTCAAAACGATAATTTATTGTACTGGTGATTCTTGGTTCTATAAATTCAAAAATCAATTCTGGGGAACGTTGAAAGATTGTATAAAAAATCGCATCTCTTCTCAATTTTTTCTCCAAATTGTATTGAAATTTCGATATTTTAATAATTATCCTATGAATGAGTATTTTTATTTTATTTTTTGGAGTTTATATCTATCAAGTAACATCATGTATCATTTTAATCGCACATAAAAAAATATTTATTAATTCGGAATATCTCTAAATTTTATAAAATGTTGCGTTAAACTGAAGCCATAATAAACCCTCAATCACCCTACAAAATGCTGTTAATAATCGCTTGACAAAATCTAATGGTTGGTGTTAACTTTCGGTATACTGAAAATACTCATATTTAGTTTAGATAAATACAGATAAATACTAAAATCAATATGAAGCTGTTTTCTGTCTCTTTTCTAACATAAAAAAGTCGTGATTATCTCACATGCATTTATTGTAATATTTGTATCTACCCATCATTATTTGTGAGATAAATAGTTTGTAATTTTGCTATTGCACTTAGTGTATTTATTTCTGAGTGGTGAATCTGTTCGGAATTATTTTGAAATATTTTATCTTTTATTCCCTATTTCCTGGTTCCTACTCTATTTTTTAAACTGTTTGCTTAATACAAAAAAACACTCCTAATCGTATATTTATTGTTGAATTTCCTGATGCTGAAGCTAACTTCGGGTAAGTTAGAAAGCGGTATTCTTATAACTATGAAAATCTGCCAGAATCCTAACTGTTCTAATCCTTTTAATTCCAGCGGTAATCGGTTTTGTGTTGGTTGCGGTGCCGATAATTTCGGCGACTTATTAAGAAACCGTTACCGCGTCAAAAGGTTATTGGGTACGGGTGGTTTTGGTAGAACTTATGAAGCCCGAGATTTGGATCGACTTGAGGCTGCTTGCGTTGTGAAGCAGTTTATCAGGGAATCACAGGGAACTACAGCCCGTGCGAAAGCAGCGCAATTGTTTCGTCAGGAAGCCAAGCGTTTGTTTGAGTTGGGGGAAAATCATTCGCAAATTCCCCGACTGGTGGCTTATTTTGAGCAAGGTAGCTGCATGTATTTGGTGCAGGAATTTATTGATGGAGATAATTTACATCAACAGTTACTGCGAAAAGCTTTTAATGAATCTGAAATTTGGCAAGTTTTAACTGATTTACTGCCGGTGTTGGAATTTATTCATCAACGGCAGGTAATTCATCGCGATATTAAACCGGAAAATATCATCCGTCGTATTGGTGATGGTAAATTGGTTTTGATTGATTTTGGTGGTGCAAAACAAGTTACCCAACATAATTTAGCCCAGAAGGGTACGGGGATTTATACTCTAGGTTATGCACCAGCAGAACAAATGGCGGGTTATGCTTGTGCCGCTAGCGATTTGTATGCTTTGGGTGCTACCTGCGTGCGGCTATTAACAGGCTGTTTGGTAAAGCATGATGAGTATGGAAATCTTTACGATCCAATTTACGATCCAATTAATGGAAAATGGTTGTGGCGAGAATATTTGATAAATAATGGCATTACTATCAGTCATAAGCTGACGCTAATCCTTGATAAATTGCTCAAGCATTTTGTGCGGGAAAGATATCAATCGGCTGCTGATGTACTTTTTGATGTTAAAGAAAGTTCATATGATGCTATTCCTTTACCGGTTATCAACAATAATTTTCCTTCCCTGGTTTTGGAGAAAGATAAAGCCGATTCCCAGCACAGCTTTGTGTTTGAGACGATTACCGTAGATAAATATGCCAAAGTAGTTAATCGCGATCGCAACCAGGCACAGTATTTTATACAAGAGTTGGATAACCGCACAAAGTTAGAAATGGTATACCTTTGCGGCGGCACTTTTATGATGGGTTCGTCGGAATACGAAGGATATGATAGCGAACATCCGCAACATTTTGTGACTATCAAGCCTTTTTTTATGGGTAAATTTGCGATTACTCAAGCACAATGGTTAACGGTAGCCAAACTTCCTTTAATTAAACATTATTTAAATCCAGAACCATCATATTTTAAAGGTGATTCCCACCCCGTAGAGCAAATATCTTGGAATGAAGCGATAGAGTTTTGCGCTCGTTTGTCCAAATATACCGGAAGAGTGTATCGTTTACCCAGTGAAGCAGAATGGGAATATGCTTGTCGAGCCAATACAATTACACCTTTCCATTTCGGGGATACCATCACTTCTGACTTGGTAAACCACGACGGTAACTATACCTATGCATCGGCACCCAAAGGAAAATATCGTCAAGGTACAACTGCTGTAGGAAGTTTTCTCCCCAATGCTTTTGGATTATACGATATGCACGGTAACGTCTGGGAATGGTGCGCCGATTCTTGGCATGATAGTTATCATTATGCTCCTAATGACGGTAGAGTTTGGCGACAGGGAGGAGATGATAATTTACGAGTAATGCGTGGTGGCTCGTGGTTTAACGTACCTCGGTTTTGTCGGAGTGCGTTGAGGTATAAAGGTGAAACGAGTTTGCGGGATGTTTTTATTGGGTTGAGGGTTGTTAGTAATGCGGTATGAGGTTGGTTGTTTTCAGATAAGTGGCGAATGTAATTCGCTGCGGTACAAACTAAGTCCACCTTCGTGGACTTAATTACTAAAATTAAAAATTTTAAATTACCTTCATAAATTTAGAAAACCTCTCCTTTTAGAACAAAGAAGAAGTTTATAAATATCTGGTATTTTTGAATACGAGAAATGGATTTACTTACTACTAACTCTCGCAATCAACTCAAGTGTTTTTTGGGCTTGAGCTTTATTACCTTGTTGTTGAAACAGGGAAACAGCTTTCCTTAAATCTGCAATTGCTCTTTGCTTATCTCCCGACAACCCACGAGCTACACCTCTGTTGTGGTAAGCAACAGCTAATTTGGGATTTACTTGTATAGCTTTGGTAAAATCTACTATTGCTTGTTGATAATCTTTTAACTGATTGCGAGTAACACCCCGATTATAGTAAGCAATAGCTAACTTGGGATTTATTTGTATGGCTTTGGTAAAATCAGCTATCGCTCCTTGATTATCCTTCAATTGTCCGCGAAGAACACCTCGATTGTAGTGAGCAATAGCTAACTTGGGATTTATTTGTATGACTTTGGTAAAATCAGCAATTGCTCCTTGATTATCATTTAATTGCCCGCGAGCAACGCCTCGGTTGTAATAAGCTTCGGCATCTTTAGGATTAAACTGTATGGCTTTAGTAAAATCAGCGATTGCTCCGTGAGAATCTTGTAGTTGACCGCGAGCAACAGCCCGGTTGTAGTAAGCTGAACCTAGCTGTGGATTTATCTGTATGGCTTTGGTCAGGTCGATTATTGCTCCTTGATAATCCCCTTGCTCTAAACGCTTATTACCGTTTTTAAAGTATTTTATAGCATCTTGAGGATTTACTTGAGCTAGCTGTAATTTAGCTTCTGGTTTTAATTTGTTAGTGGAAGGTAAACCTGTTGCATTAGCCTTGGAGCTATAAACAATTACACCTAATGCCAATACAATTGAAGTTATTTTTGATATTTGCACCTTGAATTCCTAATTGATATCAATGTTTATTAAAAGTTTGTTTTCAAATAAGTATACCTGACTTTAATTAACATTTAGATGCGCGCTATTACTGAAAAATATACAACTACTATAAAATGATTTGTATGTAAGAGTATTTTCATTATTAAGCGATACTGCTCATACAATAAATATTTTAGTTACATTAATTATTATCTTTTTATTTTGAATCAGACTAATTGAAATAAAAAAAGCTTTCCCCCTAAAATTAGAGAAAAGGCTTTAATTACAAGACTTACGCAATTGTCACAAAACCTCGGTGGTGCGTGACACAGATGGAGCTTATTACTACGTTCAAAGTTAAAGTAAGTGTCACAGCACCCTACCACAAAAATATGCCAGTTGCGGCTATTCCTAAATCAAAAAAATAATGTTTCCCGAATATGAATAAACTTACCTATTACTAACTATCCTGATAAACTCAACTAACTTTTGTGCTTTCGCTGTTTCGCCTTGCTGCTGATACATAGAAATAGCTTTTTTCACATCAGTTATACCTCCTGCTTCGTCTCCCGAAAAACTGCGAGCTATTCCTCGGTTGCTGTAAGCATCGGCATAGTTGGGGTTAATTTCTATGGCTCTATTAAAATCAGGTATTGCTGCTTGCCAATCTTTTAACTTTCGGCGAGCAACACCGCGATTGTAGTAAGCGATATCTGATTGAGGATTTACTTGGATAGCTTTAGTAAAATCAGCAATTGCTGTTTGATAATCTTCTAGCCGAATACGAGCAATACCTCGGTTGTAGTAGACAATGTCTATTTCGGGATTAATCTGTATAGCTTTGCTAAAATCAGCGATCGCTGTCTGATAATCTTTTAACTTCAGATGAGCATTACCACGCTCGTTATAAGCCTTGAAGTCGCTGGGATTAAACTGTATGACTTTGGTAAAATCTGCTATTGCTCTTTGATTGTCTTGTAGCTGATGACGAGCAACACCCCGATTGTAGTAGGCTTCGGTATCGTTAGGATTAAACTGTATGACTTTGGTAAAGTCGGCGATTGCTCCTTGATAATCTTGTAGTTGAGCGCGAGCAACAGCCCGGTTGTAGTAAGCAGGGGCTAGTTGGGGATTTATCTGAATGACTTTAGTTAAATCAGCAATTGCTCCTTGATAATCCCCTTGCTCTAAACGCTTATTACCATTTTTAAAGTATGTTAGAGCAACTTGAGGATTTATTTGAGCTAGCTGTAATTTAGATTCTGATTTTAGTTGATTATTTACAGGTAAACTTGCATTAGCCTTGGAGCTACAAACAACTACTCCTAATGCCAACACAATTGCTGTTGTTTTTGATATTTGCACCTTGGAATCCCGATAACTACAGATGTTGATTAAAAATTTGTTTTGAGTCAATGTTAACTGACTGTAATTAGGATTGTTGTACGTACTATTGCTGATTATTCTATCAATGTATAAATTTTGTATAGTATTAACTCTGGATTGTGAATAATTGCACTTTAGGGTTTCCTACAATTAGCTTTAAAGTGCAACTCAATATATTTTTATTTCTGAGGTGTTAAACGTATTTGATATAAATGTATTTTATATAAATATTGCAAAATAATATATCAAAAACCCGGTTCTTTCAAAAACCGGGTTAACAAAATTTAAAGAAACATCTATTCACAAACTTCTTATTTTAAACATTGTCCTTTGAATGTGATGTTTTTAATATAGATGTGAATTTTACAGCTAAAGCTTAACGACGGCGGCAGTTTAATGTGTAAGTATATTTAACATAAGTTCTACCCATATTAATTTTTTTTCTGGACCAAGTGAACTTTCTAGCAGACTTATTAGAGCTTCTTGCCGATACGTATACGATAGCGTTTCTTGTGGGTACAAGATAAGAACGTTCTCCGGGTGTGAAAGTATAGTTACGAGTTCTCCATTTAGATGAATTACGAGGAATATATTCTAATTTCACATTGAGGTAAGCAGGACAATTGTTATTTAAGTAAAATTGATATGCTCCAGCATCTAATCGTCTTTGGTCTATTTCTCTTCCTGTTTTTCTGATACCAGAGTTTTTATTCATGATATCTAAATCTTTGATACCCCAACCTGCATAAGCAGGGCTAGCCATACTAGAACATATTGCTCCGAAAGCGATACCTAAAGCTCCAGCTTTGAGAATAACTTTTTTAATTTTACTAACCATTTCTTTATCTTTATTTACTTGATTGTTTTCCTGTTGTTTAACAGCATTATTAGAGGTAATTGCATTATTAGTTTGGCTAGACATATTGTTTTTTCCTATGATGTTTAATCTGCTGTCAACCTCTACGATGGGTTTTAGCTTTTATGCACTTATTTAGTAAAAATCTTTTAAAAATCTGCGAAATCCCTATACAGCAAGCAATTGAATCTCCCTAATGAAAATCACAAGTGGAGGTATCAACAAAATTAGATGGAACACCGATAGGAAATTATGAAATTTCGGCGTTACTGATTTAAATAACCGGATTCAGCAACACCAAAAACTGCTGTATTATCACTAATTACTAAATTTATTCAAGCGGCGCACACCTGACAAAAATAAAGCTGCCAACAACAATACTTCTATCTCAATTAACTCAAGTAGTTCAAAATTTTGAGAATTTGCGCTTTTACAAGAGTTTATTCTTTGCAAAAAACCCTATATATGCGCGCACCTATTCCCATTATAAAAGTAGATTACTATAAAAGAAAAAATCCGTCAATGCCCTGGATATAAATTTCGTCCTAGACAAGCATCGTTATAAATTATTAATAGCCGTTCCCACCGATTTCCATAGGTGAAGGCGGTGGAATAACAGTTATCTGTAGAGCTGATAACTGAAAACTGATAACTGTAAAAAGGTTGCGTATATGTTAAATTCATCAGAAACAGGAATTATAGCTGCGATTGCATTGATTGCCTTTGGAATTTTGGCATGGGGTTTTATTCGCGCAAAGCCTTATGGAAAGTTGGGGATTCTAGCTTGGTTTCAGTCGGTTGTGTTGATAACCCCTTGGCTGCTGTATTTTGGTTTGCTTAGTGCGGGGATTTATATCAACATTGCAGGTATATTATTTCTAGCGATCGCCTTTGCTGGTTTATATATTGCTATTGGCAGACAGTTACGGGCGATGGGGCAGGAAGAAATGATTAAGAAGAAAGCATCCGAAAGAATTGCACAGGAAGCATCCCAAGAAAAAACTGACCCATCAATTGTAGGTAATACACCATCTCAACCAGAAATAATCCCGATTCCGGAAGAAGATTTAAGTACTATTAGAAGTATTTTCGGCATCGATACATATTTTGCAACCGAAACTATTGCCTATCAAGAAGGGGCTATCTTTAAAGGTAATTTAAGAGGAGAACCAGAAGACGTTCACAACCGTTTGAGTGCGAGCTTGCAAGAAAAAATGGGCGATAAATATCGTTTATTTTTACTCGAAAATCCCGAAGGTAGACCTACAGTAATTGTTCTACCGAGCCGCAACGATCCTCGTCCGATGAGTTTGGCACAAAAAGCCTTTGCAGGTATCCTTTTATTAGCAAGTATCGCTACAAGTTTGGAAGCGGGAGGAATTTTATTAAGTTTCGATTTCTTTGCTAATCCAGGAAGATATCAGGAATCTTTACCTATTACATTGGGTTTTTTCACGGTTTTATTAGCTCATGAGGTGGGACACTGGGTAATTGCTCGTCGTCACGGAGTCAAGTTGAGTTTGCCTTACCTGCTGCCTTCAGTGCAAATTGGTTCTTTCGGCGCAATTACCCGGTTTGAATCGCTGCTGCCCAATCGTAAAGTTTTGTTCGATATTGCTTTAGCTGGCCCAGCCGTTGGAGGAATTGTCTCGTTAATGATGTTAATTTTGGGATTGCTGCTTTCTCATGAAGGTAGTTTATTTCAATTACCAAACGAGTTTTTTCAAGGTTCGATTTTAGTCGGAATTGTAGCAAAAGTTTTTCTAGGCAATACACTGCAATCACCTTTGGTAGACGTAAATCCTTTAGTAATAATTGGTTGGTTGGGCTTGGTAGTTACTGCTTTGAACTTGATGCCAGCGGGACAGTTAGATGGCGGTAGAATTGTCCAAGCAATTTATGGACGTAAAATAGCTGGACGCACTACATTCGCAACTTTAATTATTTTAGGATTGGTAGGCTTGGGTAATGCTTTAGCTTTATATTGGGCAATTGTAGTTTTGTTTTTACAAAGAGACTTAGAGCGTCCGAGTTTAAACGAAATCACCGAACCCGATGATACACGCGCCGTATTGGGACTTGTAGCTTTATTCTTGATGGTTGCAACTTTGATTCCCTTGAGTCCCGGTTTAGCTGGTAAGTTGGGGATTGGCTGATAAAGTGATGGGGTGATGGGGTGATGGGGTGATGGGGTGATGGGGTGATGGGGTGATGGGGAGATGGGGTGATGGGGAGATGGGGTGATGGGGAGATGGGGAGATGGGGAGATGGGGGGAGATGGGGAGAGTAATTAATC
>JAHCMI010000136.1 GCA_019192545.1 Rivularia sp. MS3
TGCTTTACCGATTTGAGCTTGAGTTGCTCCTTCATCCCAAAGCAAATCAGCAAGTTTTCTGGTACCAATTTTATGACCGCTATTCCATAACCCAATAGCAACATCAGTGTAATTTAAACCATTCCCATCGCTCTTAGTTACACCATCATCTAAAGCATCGGCAATTGTAGGCAAACTAAAACCAAGATATTTTAAGGCTTTACCAATTTCAGCTTGAGTCGCACCTTCATCCCAAAGTAAGTCAGCCAGTTTTCTGGTGCTAATTGCATGACCGCTATTCCATAAAGCAGTTGCGACACTATTGTAATTTAAACCAGTTCCATCGCTCTTAGTTACACCATCATCAATAGCATCTGCAATTGTAGCTAAACCAAGACCTACGTTATTGAGTGCTTGACCAATTTTAGCTTGATTAGCTCCTTCATCCCAAAGCAAGTCAGCCAGTTTTCTGGAGTCAATTTTATGACCACTATTCCATAAACCAGTTGCTACGCTATTGTAATTAAGTTTGGTTCCATCGCTTTTAGTTATTCCATCATCCAAAGCATCAGCGATTGTAGATAGATCGGAACCAACATGTTTTAATGCTTTGCCAATTTCAATTTCGGTTGCTCCTTCATCCCAAAGCAAATCGGCTAATTTTCTAGCATCAATTTGATGACCGCTATTCCACAATCCTTTGGCAATATCAGAATAATTAAAGGTCGTACCGTTATCAAGAGCATCTGCAATGGTTTCTAATTTAAAACCCAGACTTGAATTTAAAGTTTGAGCAATTTGTTCTACACTAGCTCCTTCTTCTTGGAGAGTTTTAGCTAAATCTCGCTCGCTAAAATCTGTTGTTTTAGTTTCCCAAAGTTCTTTTGCTCTGGAAGTATAATCTTGAGAATATTCAATTTCAATTTTTTGTCCATCAATTGTTATAGTATCAATATCATCTTCTGCTTTAATTGCGATAATTTCTGCATCAGATAATGTCTTTCCTCGAACTAAGGCACTAAATAATTCTCCTTCATCTCCAGCAGCATCTATATCGTTAATACGAGAATCAATAAAATGTCCGACTTCTTCTAAAATTACGCCAGTGATAGCATTAATATCATTTTGATTGTTATTAATAAAATCTCTAGATAAATAAATTAATCCATTTAAACTATCATATCCACCATTAGCACCATTTATTTTATCGCCAGAAACAATTTTAATTTCAGGAATATCGCTAAAATTATCTTTACTAAAGTTATCAATTAATTTATCAGCAATTTCAGTTTTAAAAGTTTCACCAAAAGCAAGCTCTAATTTATCGCTGAGAGCGGCATCTGTTTCTAAACCAGTTAATAAATTTTGTACTTGTTCTACAGCTTTTCCCGTAATGTCTAATTCTAAAGATAAATCATTAGCAAAATAGCCATTATTAGAATTATCTAAATTAACTAAATCAGTAGTAACTAAAATTCCACCAACTTCCTTGCTTTCACCACCGAATAAATCTTTATCTAAATAATTTGACTCGTTGCCAATAATAGAACTGGAATCGAGAGTGAATTGAGAATCAAATTGCGAGTTATATTGAGTATTTAAGCCAGAATCTAACATTATCTTCTTCCTTCTGGATTTTATCTGCTACCTGCTTCTACGACGAGTTTTGATTTTTATGCAGTAAATAGAAAATATTGGCTGATTTACTGCAACCAATCATAAATAAATGCTTAGAAATTACGAATAACTCCTAAGCATTTTGATTATTTATGACATGGCTGTAAAAATAATCTCTTACAGCTATGGTTGCATATCAACTACAACATTAACCTCAAGATGTGTTTTACATTTTCGTCCTTTTACAAAACCGAATCTATCTTTTTCTTTCCATCTACGAGTATTTTGTGATAAGACTTTAAAATCTTTCAAAACTACTCTAAATCCAGTATCAGCTATTAAATTTCTAACCTTTCTTTCTGCGGCTTTACGAGCTTCGGCGAGATTTTCTTGAGCATGACCGCAACGATGAACTCCGCCATAATCATGACCGACTCTGTAGCTTCTAATTACAGCTAAAGATGGATTAGCAAAAGCAAGTAAAGATGAAACAGAAATGAATGTTGCCAAGATTGTTTTTTGTGGATTGATGATGTTTTTCATATTTAATATACCTTCTGAGTTCACTGTTATCTTCTACGACAAGTTTTGATTTTTATGCAGAAGGATGAAGTAAAATAGTAATTATATTTGACGCTTTTGTTTTACATATTTGGTTCTATCCAAGCAATCCATCAAGTAAAAAATAAGCCATAGCTACAGCTACGACTCATTTTTTATAATTATATATCTTGGTTTAATTGCTCCTTGTCATTTGTATATTATATTTTTTAAATTGTTTAAAAGCTAGTTTCAAATAGTATCAAATGTTTATTTGGAGTCAGGTGCAGATTGTTTTTCTAATTCAATATTATTTTCTGGAATTTCAATACCGCTATAACCACCAGTAGAACAATCTTGAGTTTGCATTAATTTAGAACGAATATCACAATTAAGTTTTATTTTTCTATTCAAATCAACGTTATATTTACTAATATTTTTTTCTTGAGTCGTTTTTTTGAATTGCGGAAAATCTTTTTTCCTTTGTGAATCCTTGACTATTTCTTTGACTTGATTTCTCACTCTGTTGAATTCACCGTAGTTTTCAGCAGTTGAATAATTAGGACTAATTTGTGCTGATACTGGTAAAACAGAAGCGATAAGGATGATTGTTGTGATTAAATTACTAACAGTTAGGAAACGCATAATTTGATTTTTTTAATTTTTATTTCTATAAACCTTTACGATGAGTTTTTATTTTTATGCAAATTCAAGCAGATTTTTGTATGAAAAAGTATTTAATAGCAATCTTAGAGCATATATAAATATATAATTTATAATACTTTCAAAAAAACATGCTTTAAATGCACGTTTAAATATAGTAAACAGCTTAGGAAATTACTGTTTGTTCACATTTTATTTAATAAAAAACAAACATTTTCTAAACAGCGAATAATATTCATAGCGTTATTTGCATTCTGCAAGACAATATTTAAATTTGCGATTGCATAATTTATCTCTATATAAAATGGCTTAAGCTTTATTAAGGTAAATTCTAGTTGTTCGGATTCGAGTTCGTAGAAAAAGTTTCGGTAGTATGCTCGCTGACGCAGAAAGTTTTGTTGATTTAACTCATCTAGCGTTTTTTTGAAATTAATTTCAATATCTGGTGAATAAAGCCGATATAATTGTTCTTGCATTTGAACTAAGGTATTATCAGTTGCTAACAATTTCATCCTTTTCACCCTTATTTGATAATTGTAATTTTTTGGTTATTTATTACTACGATGTTTTTATCTGATTATGCGGTTAAATAGTTCATGAAGATGAAATATGCTGTCTTTACCGCTTACATTCGACTCACAAAAGAGACTCACATCAGGCTAAATAAAAAAGACGCAGCAATGCTACGTCTCAGTAATAACTAAAGTCTTATGAATCGAGAGCATCCCAAATGTGAAAAAATATATTTCGTCATTACGAGCGGAGTAAAATGGAGCGAAGCATTCCGCTTAGCTTATTCGCAATCACAAGAAATATTTTGATAGATTTGCCGCCATTGGGATACTCTCTATGAATCTTGTATACTACAGCATTTATAACTTTAACTAGGAGTGAGTTTGCTTGTCTATGATTAAATAACCAAACTTGAATTCGTCAAAAATAAGATATTTATTAAAAGATAGTAAACAATCTCGCTATAATACCAGAAAATCTCTTAATACTCTCAATAATCCCCACTGTATTCTCTACATTTTGTATTGCATTACCTAAAGATTGAATAGCCGAATGAAGTTCTGTTTTTAAAAGTTGCATTTTTGCCAATACTTCTTGTAAATCTTGTAACTCTAATTCGTAAAGATAATTACGACAGGATTCTCGCTGTTCGAGAAATTCTTTTTTCTTTGCTTCATCGGTTTCGGTTTCAAATGCAATTTGAATTGCTGGAGAATAAAGTTCTAAAACTCTTGTTCTCATTTGACTTAATAAGTTATTAGTTGTTGGCATTTTTCTATTTATTCTGTGTGTTTGCTTGGTTTGCTTGATTTGCTGGGTTTTCTGGGTTTGCTGGTGGATTTTCCGTTTGTTCTGTTTCGTTTAAAATCGCTAAAAAATTATCGATATCTTCTAAGGTATTGTTAAGACGGGCGACGGTAATTTTACCTGCAACAGTATCTTTAAAAACACCTTTAAATTCTTTCAAAGCATTACTAGCAAGCTCTAACTTTTCTACTCGGTTATCGGATTTTAATATCTTTATTCTTCGTTGAATCCAGTTTCTCTCCTCTTGATATTGCATGTAGCCTTCCTTGATTAAAGGGCGAATTACAAAATGCAGTTCTTGAGCATTTCTTTTAATTTCATTTCTTACCTTCATAAATTCACTCAATTTTTTGAGCATTTCTTGCTGAATAGTTAGCTCTGTCAAAATTAATTCATCGCGCTTTTCTAATTCTTCTCGTAAAGCACCTTTAATTTGAGAATTGATAACTAAATTTCCTATCCCTTGTAATGCACTTTCTTCTGGAAAGAAACTGGTTGTCTTGAGATTTTCACTAACTGTCTTTAAATTTGTAGCAATTTCTGTAATTTCATCTTTAGCTCTTTGCGGTGCATTGTTAGTAGCGAGTTCTTTTAATTTGTCAAAGTAATCTTTTAATAGCCGATTATGATTTTTAATTTCGTTAATTACTTGGATAATTTCTCTATCTTTAGCGGCATTTTCTTGATATTGCTCTACTGTTTGGTTGAAAATTCTATCATCTGCTAACATAGTTTCCGAACTTGCTTCTATGTGTAGTTCCTTTGCTTCCTCTAATAATGTATCTACAGCATCTGTATATTTATTTCCTGTTTCAGTGAGTTTTGTATATTCTTTGCTACTGCGACAACCAGTTGATAAAGTTGCAACTACGGCAACTAAAACAAATGTCTTGCGAAAGTTATTGAGCATTAGTTTCAATTCTTTTATGAATCTGTTGTCACTTTCTACGATAGTTTTTTATGTTTATGCAGTTTAAGTGAAACTTTTTTTACTAGTTTTGTATGCGATTACCCTGAATTCAGTTTTAAATGCTAAAGCAATAAACATTTAAAAAGCCCAATAAAATGGGCTAAATTGAGGGTATATTGATTTTCAAAATGTTGTGAAATAGGTATATTACCTGACTACAATAAAAGCAGTTAATTTTTATTCAACCAGCACCATCGACGGGATTACTACAATTTTGACTAGAAGTTGGATTTGTGACGGCTGTATCATCACCATTAATAGGCGAATCTTGATTCAAAGTATTTTGTATACTATCAACGCTATTTGTTGGAACATTCCCAAGTTTAATTTTTTTCTGGATTCCTGCTAGATTAGCGTCGATACTGACATAGTATAAACCTGCATTCACATTTGCTCCAATCAAATTTCGAGGTATTTGCTGAATAAAATTTTGGCTATGCGAACCGGTTGAAATATTATTATAGGTATTATCTTGAACCATATTGTCATTACAATTAGCAGGATTAGACTGTGCTAATGCTGGCGAAACTGAAGTGAAAATAGAGGTTGCAGCAATCAAAGAAGTTATTAAGTTTAAACGCATTGTTGGGTTCCTTCGTTCGTGTTTTTATCTATATGTCAGCTTGTACGATTGCTTTAAGTTTTTATGCAGATCTAAATCAACTAAATATTGAAGAATCATTAAAATCCTTGCGTCACAGGCAATACCGCTTTTTCTTTTTTATTTCATCGTCATATAATTAGAATTACTGATTATATACTTAGAGTGCGAGTATTACATGCAACGCCGACAAGGAACGGTGGAAATTTTTTCTACCTTTATACAATTTGATATAGATAAATTTCATGGTTGGGTAACTGACGCAAAATTAAGACGCAACATGAAGACTTGTTTGGAAAAATCTTCCAAGCAAGATTCTTATAGCTTCTGGGCGCTTTATTGGTATAAAGTATGGGAAAATTCTGCTCAAACTAGCGAGCAAAATACAATTAATTACAGTTCCTTGGCTTATTCCCATCTTTGTGCTTACTTACAAGAAACTTGCTACTGGGCTGCGAGAAAATCAGCACTCAATTCCTCGGGACATTCTTCAATTTCAGACTTCTTTCAAATTGCGATCGCGCAACTTGGTAAAATATTGAAAGCTTTTAATCCCGAACAAAGTTCTCATCTCAAAAGCTACGCGGAATTATCTTTTGAGCGAATTATTCGCGATGTTTTGCGGGTGCGTCGGGAAGCCGATATCTGCTCTGACATCGCTCTGTTACATAAAGTCAGCCGTAGAAGGTTGATAAAATCATTGCAAAATATGGGCTTAAACGAAGAAAATATCGCAAATTATGTTTTAGCTTGGGAATGCTTTGAAGAACTTTACACCTCGGGTAATACAGAAATTCGTCAGCGCCGCAAACCTGATGTCGCAGTTTGGGAAGCTATTGCTAAACTTTACAATACTCAACGTTTAACCCGTGGTTTATCTTCTGGAGCAGTTAATTCGCAAACAATTGAAAAATGGCTGAAACAAAGCGCTCAAGCTATTCGTAATTTTCTCTATCCCAAATTTGTTTCTGCCGATACTCCCCTCAAAGATGATGGGGATACTAGTTTATTAGATATGTTGCCGGGGAATGTGCAAGATTCTTTGCTTGCCCAAATGGTAGAGCAGGAAGAGGCAGATAGTTTCAAAAGTCAGCAAACCCAGTTAAACGAAGTTTTAAATCAAGCTATAGCAGCACTAGACAGTAAATCGCAACAATTGCTGCAAGTCTACTACAGTCAGCAATTTACCCAAACAGAAATTGCCAAACAGTTAGAAATAAAGCAATATAAGGTATCCCGTCTTCTGAGCAGTATTAGAAAGTCATTATTGCAAACTCTTACCCAATGGAGTCAAAACACTTTGCATATTTCTCCAACTTCCGTCGTAATAGCTTCTATAAACATTAGCCTGGAGGAATGGCTCAAGTTTCACTACAGTCAAACCGAGCAAGGTTAAAAATCAAAAGTTAAAATCCGTAGGGAGCCATTTTCATCATGTTCAACACAGACATTCCGTTAATTCTCGACTCGCATCATTTGCACTTGGAAATTTCTCAATCTTCCCAAGTGTCGGAACAAAATTACTCAACTCCGGGTGCTTCTCGACGTGCTTGGATAAATCAACTTTGTCTGGAAGCATTTTTACCTTGGTTTGAATCAGAAATGGCTCCCGATGCTAAAGTGTCTGTGAATCATGCAGCGTTACCAAGTTTCTGGGAATTATTTAACGGAACACCCATAACTTTTGATAATTACCGTTTGGTATTAATTCCCACTTTGGCAGTTGACAATGATGAATTGCGCGTACCCCAGGAATGGGTAGATATTCCCGAATTCGCAGCCGATTATTACATTGGAGTTGAGGTAAACCCCGATGATAGTTTTATCAAAATATTCGGTTATACAACTCATGAAAAGCTTAATAATAAAGGATTTTTAGATAATAACGACCGAACCTACAGTTTAGAAAGCGAAGATTTAATTGACGATATTAATGTATTAGCTGTTGCTTGGGAATTTAATACTTCAGAAACTCTAAGAGCCGAAATAACCCCCTTAGAATCAATTCCCCAAGCCCAAGCAAAAAATTTTTTAGAACGTTTGGGAAACTCCGAAGTTAAATTTCCCCGTTTAGAAGTTCCCTTTTCAGTTTGGGGTTCGTTAATTGCACAGTCAAGCTGGCAAAAAAAACTATACGCAAAGCGTCAAGGTTTACCGGTTGAACAATCAATGACTCAGTGGTTGCAGGAGGGAATCACCAACTTATCGCAAATGTGGGGATGGGAGAAAAAAGAATTTGCAATGGCTTCTTCCGGAATGCGGAGTAGCGCAGCAGTTCAAGGATTATCTAAAGAATTAATAATAGCAGATAATACATATGAACTGCGGATATTCCCAAGAGAAGAAGGAGAAGATACCATATGGAAATTTGAATTAAGAAATCCCGTTGCCGGTGGTAAAATTCCTGCCGGTTTCAAACTGCGATTGTTAACCGAAGACTTAGAAGAATTTGAAAATAATCAAGATATCGCAAAAGTTTCCACCGACGTATTGTATGTAGAAGTAATTTTAGAGCCAGGTGAAGGATTGATTTGGGAAACCGAGCCTGTAGCAGAAGATTGGGAACGGGAAGTTTTAAGGTTTTAGTATTATAAAACATAAAGGTTGTTAATAAAAATGAAATTAACCTCACCCCCTGCCCCTCTCCAAGTTATCGGAGAGGGGTGTTCGTGTGAATATAATTATTTCGTAGGGTGCTGTGACGGTTACGATTATTTATAAACTTTTACACAATACTTTGAAACTACCGTCACGCACCAATCAATATGTTACTTAATACAGCATTTTTAGGTTGAGTAGAATACACTCGAACCTCACCCCGCCCTCCGGGCACCCCTCTCCTTATTAAGGGAGAGGGGAAAATAAATTTAATTTATATATCATGTAGGGTGCTGTGACGGTTACGATAACTTATAAACTTTCACATAAAAATTTGAAAATACCGTCACGCACCAATCAATATGTTGCTTAATACAGCACTTTTGGGTTGCGTAGAATACACTCTAACCTCACCCCGCCCTCCGGGCACCCCTCTCCTTATTAAGGGAGAGGGGAAAATA
>JAHCMI010000137.1 GCA_019192545.1 Rivularia sp. MS3
ATAGGGAATAGGGAATAGGGAATAGGGAATAGGGAATAGGGAATAGGGAATAGGGCATTGAAAATAAAACTCTTAACTCCTAATTTTTAACTCCTAACTCCTAACTTTTAAAATCCAAAATCTAAAATCCAAAATCTAATAATGCAAGTAATTCCAGCGATAGATTTATTAGAAGGCCGTTGCGTACGGCTTTTCCAGGGTGACTACGATAAATCTGAGGTATTTGGCGAAAATCCTGCCGATACTGCTAAGCAATGGCTTGAACAAGGTGCCACCAGGTTACATGTTGTTGATTTAGATGGTGCGAAAGCTGGTAAAATCGTCAATTTATCGGCAATTGAAGCTATTGTGAATGCAGTTTCCATACCTGTGGAAGTTGGTGGTGGGTTACGCGGTAAGGAAAGCGTGCAACAATTATTTAATATTGGTGTAGAATGGGCAATTTTAGGCACTGTTGCGGTTGAAAAACCCCAGTTAGTGCAGGAATTAGCTCAGGAATTCCCCAAAAAAATTATCGTTGGTATTGATGCTCGTAATGGTAAAGTTGCAACTCGCGGATGGTTGGAAACTTCGGAGGTTTTAGCAACTCAACTCGCGGTACAAATGCAGGAATTTGGAGCAGCAGAGATAATTTACACCGATATTCATCGTGATGGTACTCTTAGCGGACCAAATTTAGACGCTTTACGAGAACTGGCTGCTGTTATTGATATACCAATTATTGCTTCTGGTGGAGTAAGTTCGGTGACGGATTTATTAAGTTTGTTAGCCTTGGAACCACAAGGTGTAACTGGTGCGATCGTCGGACGTGCTTTGTATACTGGCGATATTTCTCTTCGGGAAGCTGTAAGAGCGGTAGGTGATGGGCGCATTCAAGATATACCCCCTCACGGTTTTTCTACTTTCGCTTGATGAGTATAGTGGTTTTCAGTTGAGTCCAACATACTCGAAACCCCACCCTCGTTTCCTCTGCTGACGAAGGAAAGAGATATCCGTCAGCATAGGATAAGGTCGGATTTGTACTCTACTCAAGCGAAATTCGCTATATATAAAAATATTCTTAATTTACAAAGTTTATAAACCCGGCTTTTCCAAAAAACCGGGTTTTTTATTTACTTTAGTACAAGTGGGCATAAATAAGACAACTACTTTTAATGCTTGAAAAGCCTAAAAAATCTTACTTCTTACTCTTTACTTCCGCGAAGCAGTACTAGCTCCTTAATTTTGCAGAAAATTTAGAGGTTAGGCATCTTTAATAATAAAAAGGTTAAGAAAAATAACAAATTAATTATTGTCTGACTATATTTCCGGATTTATCATCCTTATTGCTGTATTCAAAGTGGTAAGGAATTACTTCTATAAAGTACGCATATACTAAAACTCGTAATTAACGCTAAATAAATCTATATTAATGAATCAATTTTGATAACTTTTTATCAATATTGAAATTAAAAAAAATGGGTTTCCTATACAGAGAGGCTGCGAATGCGTCTCTGTTTTCATCTCTAGAAACAATATTTAAATTAAAATAAAAGCCAAAAAGATATTATGTTATTTCTGGAATCAAATTAAAGACAATGTAGGTAAATACAGCAATAAAAAAACTACACATAAATCAAACAAATTAACAAGGAGAAAAACTATGGCTTGGGCAAGAAAAAGAAAAAGAGTACCCGACTACGGTAGACCAAGAAGAAGAGAAATGGGATTTGCACAGTATGTCAGTAATAGAAAAAAAACTAAAAAATCTAGTAACAGCATCGCTTAATTAATAAAAAATATTAATATCTGCTTTCTTATTTAAAAGAATTGGCAGTGCAGTATCTCTTATTATTTCATCAAGAAACTAAAAACCCGGTATTTAAAAGATACCGGGTTTTTCTGATTAATATTATCTAATCAATTATTTATTTTTAGCTTGATTTTTAGCTTGTTCTAAAGCAATTTCTTTCATTGCTTGATATGTATTAACGTTAGCAGAACCTTCAATAGCTTTCACTGCTAAATCTTGAACCTGCTTGAGCGCAGAATCAAGTTGCTTAGCAAGATTTTGTACTCTTTCTTCTTGACTATCAATTGTCTGTTGCAAAGACTGTACTTTTTGCTCGTAGGAAGCTTTTTCACCTTCTACTTCTTTTGCGAATAAATTAGCTTTAATTTTAGCTTGATACTCTGCAATACCTTTTCCCTTTTCAGCAGCTTTTTTGATAGCAGCTTCTTTCTGTTGCGGAAAAGCTTCTACCTTAGCCTCTAATTCCTCAAATTCTTTCTCTTTATCTGAAATTGCTGTTTCTCGTTCGTTCCATTGTTTCTCAGTTTCTTGCTGAAATTCATCTAAAGCGCGATACAATTCTTTCTGTTGCTGTTCGTATTCATCTACTTCTAGATTACGTTCCCGTTCTAAATCATATTTATATGTAGAAATATCTCGCTGACGACTTTTATTTAAGTTTTCGTTTCTCTCTTTAGTGCTGTCTTGATATTCTTCCTGCTCTTTTGTCCAAGCTGTTGTTAAATCTTGTATTTCTTGATTTAATCTTTCCGAAACTTGATTAAATTCTTCTTGATAAGCCGAGTTGTTTTCTTCGTAGCTTGCTATCAAATTATCTAAAGTATTATCAACCACTTCTAAATCATGCAGTTGTTGCAGTTGCTCTAATTGTTCTTCTACTATTTGCTTAATTTCTGCAAGTCTAGAGGCTTTTGTGGTTAACTGTTCTGATAATTCATTTGCAGCACTACCAAATCCTAACTGAATTTTTGCTAAATTTTCAATAGTAAAATTCATCTTTTGTTGCATTTTCGAGTATTGGCTAGCTGGTGTTTTGTCAACTTTCTTAAAATTCTCAGCTTTGACAGAGTTTCCTGCTTTAACCAGACGATCCACTTGCTTTTTTAACTCCAGCCTTTCCTTGCTTAATTCGTCGTAAGCCTCTAAAATCTCATTTTTAGTATTTCTTTGGTTAATTTTCTTCGCAGACATAATAATTCTCCAAAAAATTTTTAATTGTTTTCACAGTAAAAGGAATAATATCTAATTTGTTTGTATTAGAAAATTGAAAGATTCCTCTTCTTCCTTCTGACTCTGCGCTCTTAGCGTTCTCTGCGGTTTTTTAATCTCAAATCGGTGTAACCAAATTTGATATCAATTACCTATTAACTATTGCCTAATAACCTATTTATTAGAATTACCAAAAGCTCTCATAGATAAATCTTGCGCTTGTTTCAAAGTTTCCTGTAGCTGAGTCGAAATACTTTCAATTTGCTCTTTCTGTCTTTCAATAGTTTGTTCTAAAGAGGAAATTTTTAACTCGTAACTTTGTTTACTGCCTTCCCACTCTTTTTCAAACAAGTCAGCTTCAACTTTAGCTCTTTGAGAAGTATTTTTTATCGCATTTTCTTTGGCTTTTTTATATGCTGCATCTAACTCAGTCGGAAAAGATGCAACTTTTTTCTGATATTCTTCTAATAAAGATTGACGCTGTTGATTAACCGCTTCTCTTTCTACCCAATCTTTTTCTTTCTCGCGAGTAGCTAAAGCAAGTTCCCTTTCTAACCGACGTTTTGTTTCTTGGTAGCTATCTTCGTTGATTTTGCGAGAATTTTCTAACTTATATTGATATTCTTCTACTTCTTTCTCGCGATTTTTGGTTAACAACTGGTTATATTCTTGCTCTGCTTCCTCAAATTTAACCTGCTGTTTTTCCCAATCTTTTAGTACTTGCTGCTTTTCTTTCTCTAGTGCTTCTTTCTTCTGAGAAATATCTGCTTCTATTTTGCTCAAATTTTCTTGATGCTCTTGAGCCAAAACGTCCAAACTATCTGCAACAATTCTAATTTTTTGTAATTCTTGTAAATATTGGGTTTCTACTTCTATAGCACGATTTAACTCGTCTAACTTAGAGTTTTCTTTAGCTAGCTTTTCAGAAAGCTCGTTGATGATAGTACCAAACTCTAATTGTAAATCCGCTAAACCTTTGACAATTCCATCAACCGTATAAGCTGAAGCTGCTGCCGATATTTCTTTGTCTTTTTCCTTTTCTGCTTCCTCCTGCTTAGTGGCAATCTTTGAATCTAATTTTCGCTTTTCTGCGAGAATTTGCTCAAATGCTTGCATTAATTGTTGCTTACTATTATTGAATGCAACTGTATTCACCTTTTGACTCCTTTTTCAGTATGTTTGATGATTTCCGAAATGTACGAATATCACAAAGACATACTCCTTGCTGTTTATTAGAGTAGCCTTTGAGACATTATTGTCAGCGCAGTAAAAACACCTAAATAGTCTTTCTACGCATAAATATCAAAAGATTGCGATTCAAAAAATATGTATTTAGTTCATTTGTACTATAAAAATAGTAATCGAATCAAAATACTTTTGTCAAGGATTAATCGGATTCTGCTATAAAAGTTTCAAAAGAGTCGCTGAAGCCACTGGTGTTTAGGTAATTTTTACGGTAGTGTTTTATAATAATGTAGGTGCTGTTACATATGTTACATTTTTTGTTTTTAAAGATAGTAACTAGGATCGAATAAAAGTAAATATACTCATAAAGCACTGCTAAACAGCTACAAGTAAAAACCCCGTATTTTGTAAGTCAATGTATACCAACGAATCCACTAAGTATGCTCGCGCGACTGATATCGGACAAAAGAGTCGTGTTTTGGTAGTAGAGGATGAAGAATTAATTAGGGAAATGCTGGTTTTGGCTTTGGAAGGAGAAGGTTACGAAGTCGAAACTGCTACTGATGGGCGTTTAGCTGTAGAGCAACTCCAAAGTTTTGACGCGAATAATAATGAGGCTGCTTTTGATTTAGTTATTTTAGATTTAATGTTGCCTCAAATTAATGGGTTAGACATTTGTAGATTAGTGCGTCATCAAGGAAATCCGGTACCGATATTGATGTTGAGCGCTAAAGGAAGCGAAACGGATCGGGTTTTAGGTTTAGAGGTGGGAGCAGATGACTACTTAAGTAAGCCCTTTAGTATGAGGGAACTCGTAGCACGCTGTAGAGCTTTATTACGTCGTCAGCGTTTAATTACTACTACCGAACCTCCAATCTTAAATTACAAAGAAATTACTTTATATCCTCAAGAATGTCGTGTATTAGTTCGCGGAGACGAAGTTAATTTATCGCCGAAAGAATTCCGTCTGCTGGAATTATTTATGAGCTACACTCGTCGCGTATGGTCCCGAGAGCAGTTGCTCGACCAGGTATGGGGTCCTGATTTTGTTGGAGATAGTAAAACCGTAGACGTTCATATTCGTTGGTTGCGAGAAAAACTAGAGCAGGAGCCTTCCCGCCCCGAATATATTGTTACAGTTCGAGGTTTCGGGTACCGCTTTGGATGATTCTTCGCTATTATTATCATCTGTCCCAAAACAACTTGCCTTTTTGTGATGCTGTTACTGGGAATTTTTATTGGTTTAGGGGTAAGTATCTGCTTATGGCTCTGGTATAATATACAGTTCCATCGCTACTTCGGACGTTATGACTCTTCAAGTAAAAAGTCTTTCGTTATTGGGTGGCGCTATAAATTTGCCAGACTAAGAGAACGGCAGCAATGCTTGGAACAGCAACTTTTTTCTTTACAAAATTTGCTGGAAAATGCACCTATTGGGTATTTACAAGTTGATGAAGAAAATCAATTGCTCTGGTGTAACCAACAAGCTCGTCAAATGCTGTCATTAGAAAAGTGGCAACCCGGACAAGTACGTTTGTTATTAGAGGTAGTACGTTCTTACGAACTCGACCGTCTAATTGAAAAAACTCGCGATCGCCATAATTCTCAAGAGAAGGAGTGGGTGTTTCACCCCTCTTGTGAGAACGCTGAAGCCATGTTAGAACAAAAGTCTGTAGTTTTACGGGCTACCGGGTTACCCTTACCTCAAGGTCAGGTAGGAGTGTTTTTGGAAAATCGCCAGCAGCTATTGGAAATTAGCCAAGCACGCGATAGAGCTTTTTCAGACCTCGCCCACGAACTCAGAACGCCCCTAACTTCAATGCGTTTAGTTGTGGAAACTTTGCAAGACCGTGTAGAGCCATCAATTGTACGCTGGGTTAATCTTCTTCTCAAAGAAGTTGACCGACTGATTGACTTAGTTCAAAGTTGGTTAGACCTGACTAAACTTGAGAGCAACCCTTCGACTCAATTAAATTGTCAGCCTTTAGAAATTAAGGCATTAATCAATTCGGTTTGGGAGACCTTAGAACCGATAGCGCAACGCCAAACAGTTAAACTCTCTTTAACCACCATCGAAAATATTTGGGTAAATGCCGATAAATCCCGGCTTCACCAAGTATTTTTTAACTTAATTCATAACAGTATAAAATACAGTCCTCCTAACGGAGTTGTTCGGGTAGAAGTTAATGTTAATATATCTTTAGAAAATAAAAATCAAAAAGAGCTTGAGACTTCACCATTCTTAGAAATCAACATTATAGATTCTGGTGTAGGTTTTGCTCAAGAAGATTTGCCCTATATATTTCAGAGATTTTACCGAGGGGATAAAGCACGTTCTCGCTCTATAAAAGGAGATGGAGATTCAACTCTGGATGGAAGCGGCTTAGGGTTGGCTATTGTTCATCAAATTTTAAGCGCTCACGGGGGAACTATTAAAGCAATGAATCATCCGCAAACAGGTGGTGCATGGCTACAAATCCATCTTCCCCAAGCTATGGCAAAATCCGTCGTTCAAGATTATATTTAAGAAAATAACTTCATGTTTGAGACTACAAGCGTGAAAGCTATCCTAACTCGTCCTAATTTTGCAAGACCTCAACTAGCACGCGACATCAGGCGGTTAGAAAGAGATATTTTGCGTATGGGTGCTTTAGTGGAACAGTCCTTCCGTTTCTCGCACCAGGCATTATTTGCTCGCGATTTATCAGTAGTTGAGCAGTTGCCTTTACTTGATAAGAAAATAGACCGATTTTATAAACAAATCGAATCTGAATGTACGGCGATTATGACCTTACATTCGCCTAACGAGCAAGATTTGCGTTGTTTAAGTGCTTTTATGCAGCTAGTGCGTGATTTAGAACGCATTGGTGATTATGCCGAAGATTTGAGTGAAATAGCTGTGAAGCTCTTTCCCTACGAACCACATTCGTGCATACCAGAAATAGCAGTAATGTCTCGTCATGCTCAAGCAATGTTAGCAACGAGCTTAGGAGCGTTAGCCGATCTGGATGAAATTGGGGCAAACAGCATAAAATCACTTGACGATGCCGTAGACGAAGCATACGAAAGAGTTTACGATATTTTGGCAAATCAGCGAGATATCCAAGGCTCTGTAGAACCGATTGTGCTATTAGCGTTAGCCATTCGTTGTTTAGAACGTATGGCAGATCACGCAACCAACATTGGCAAAAGAGTGGCATATATTGTGACCGGACAGCGTTCTTAATTATTTCTTTATAATTCAGGCTTTGTTTGATCGTCAACAGTATAGAGCAAATATTTAATTATTAATTGTTGTCAGTTTAAATTTATTCCATAATTTTGATTCAACCCCTAACTTCTTAACTATAAGGAGGATAGGGGTTTCTAAGTTTGTTTGGGGAGGAATGCACAATAAGTAACTTACATGCGGCAGTACCAGTGTTTAGTGTTCTATTGCTGTAACAACTGCGGAAAAATTCAATTCTCCTCGGATTACGAATCCCTTCAATATAAATATAAATATTGGTCTGTCCCATAAAAATTGATGGGTGAGGTTAGGGAAGGGGAAGAGGGGGGAGAGGGGGAGAGTGGGGGAGTGGGGGAAGAAAATATTTTTTATATTTACG
>JAHCMI010000138.1 GCA_019192545.1 Rivularia sp. MS3
CTCCTAACTCCTAACTCCTAACTCCTAACTCCTAACTCCTAACTCCTAACTCCTAGTAAAAAACTGACACTTAAATTTAAACCCAATCTTTTTTCTGTTAATTGTTAATTGTTAACTGTTAACTGTTAACTGTTAACTGTTCACTATTCACTGTCTCCCCAATGCACCTCAACGTTTATACTCAAGGTCAAGGTTTCCCAATTCTCTGCTTGCACGGACATCCGGGTTCGGGTTCAAGTCTTTCTGTATTTACCAATCATTTATCGAAGCGCTTTCATACTATCGCTCCAGATTTGCGCGGATACGGTAAAAGCCGCTTTAATGGAAATTTTGCGATGACTGACCATTTGGAGGACTTGGAAAGGCTTTTAGACCGATTTAAAATTGAAAAATGTTTGCTATTAGGATGGTCTTTAGGTGGTATTTTAGCAATGGAGCTAGCGCTAAGACTTCCCCAAAGAGTAAGCGGTTTGATTTTAGTCGCTACTGCTGCAAGACCTCACGGCAATCATCCACCTATCACGTGGCAAGATAATCTCTACACGGGTATAGCTGCTCTTTTAAGCGTTATAAATCCCGGCTGGCAATGGAATATTGATACATTCGGCAAGCGTTCTCTGTTTCGCTACCTAATTCAACAACATACTCCTACTGCCTACGGATATATTTCAAAAGAAGCAATACCTGCTTATTTACAAACTTCAGATAAAGCAACTCGCGCTCTTTATTCAGCCATTAGGGCTGGCTACAATAAAGTTGGCGATTTAAACCAAATTTCATGTCCTTCTTTGGTTCTTGCAGGTAAAGAAGACAGGCATATAACGGCTGAATGCAGCTTAGAAACTTCTGAAAGTCTCCAAAATTCTCTATTCCACTGCTATCCAAATACAGCTCATCTGTTTCCGTGGGAAATTCCCCATCAATTATTAAATGATATTGATTGCTGGTTAAAAGATAATCCCCAAGCTATACAGTCTTAATTTTCGATTAACTCAACCGCTCGTTTCTACTCTTCTATAAGTTCTACTTTAGAACGTTTATAAACGTCGTTGAAACTGCGATCTGAATCAAAACAATGCATAAAGTATGAAATAAATCAATTAATTTATCCATACTTTACACTTTGTTTTTCTAATGGTGCCTAACACGGAAAGCTTTTAAATTTTAAATTTAAAACCTTAAAGCTTTCAACTACATTTGACCGCTAAAGACAGGCTTTACTTTACGGTCAAACCATTCCCCCAAGTCTTCAGCAACTGTCAAAGCTTTTGGTTTACAACGCTTAACATCAACCATTATTCCTTGCGCTCCTTCGAGTTCAAGGTCTTCGACATAGCCTTTGACAGCAGCCTTCGCTTCCGCGCCTCCGAGAAAGGGACCGAAATAGTAAGTACACTTAGGATTTTTGGTGGTAATCTCTACCCACCAAGCTAAGCCGAAGTTTTCAAATATGTTGGTAACAAATTCTTTGAAAGGATTTCCGATAGTGTTCATGGTTTTCGCCGATTACTAAAGTTGATAGTGGTTGTTAAAGAACTTTGATGTTAGTTTATGTCTCTTTACACTTCTTTATACTCTTTTACATATGGTTTTTGGAAGAGGTTTTTTGCAATTTTTTTGAATAAAGCGTATTATTCCAGCGTTGACGATAAATTTCGTACAGTGCCATACCTGCTGCTACTGAGGCATTGAGACTAGGAGTCTTGCCTTGCAAAGGAATTGATACTAAAACATCGCAGCACTTTTGTGTAAGCATACTCACACCCTCGCCCTCAGCCCCAATTACTAAAGCAACTGGTGGTCCGTTGAAATCTACAGTATGTATGGGTTCGCTTCCCGAGCTAGCAGTACCATAAATCCAAAAACCGGCAGCTTTCAAGTCTTCTAAAGCACGGCTGAGATTGACTACTCTAGCTACGGGAAAATGATCTAAAGCTCCGGTTGCTACTTTCATTACAGTAGAGGTAATACCAACAGCCCGACGCTGAGGGATCGCCAAACCTTGGGCACCTATAGATTCAGCCGTGCGAATAATTGCTCCTAAATTGTGGGGATCTGTAATACCATCGGCAACAACTATTACCGGTGAATCTGTAACAGATTTTGCCCGTTCGATCAAATCTTGTAAATCAACATATTCGTAAGGAGCAATTTGTGCTGCTACTCCTTGATGATTTGCATTTCTTGTAATTTGGTCTAAGCGTCTGGGTTCAACTTCATCTATAACTGTGCCGTTTCCTTTGGCTTGCAGAAGCAAACTATGAAAACGGCGATCGTAGCGCAAACGAGGAGTAATCCAAATACGATTCAAAGAGCGTTGGTTTTCCAAGCTACTTAAAACCGAATGACGACCATAAATTAAGTCGTTACTTTCTTCGACTTCGGTAGAAGATGATAAAGAAGGATGTTCAAATTTAGAACGACTTTTAGAATGTTTATTATTTGCTGAGCTATAAGTTTTATCTTTAGATTGACCACCGCCGGATGGAGATGAAAAGCGTTTTCCTTTTAATTTTAAAGAAGGCTTACGACTTTTTTCGCCATCGACTTTAATTTTTTTTGGTTGATTAGTCATATAAGTATTTGGTAGAGCTAAGATGGTGAAGGCATCTTCTCTCACTTCTTTTTAACCGATGAGCGTTACTATTTTTGAGATTCAGCAGTAAGATATTCTACTACGACTCTAGAAGTAATTTTTGTAGAATTTCGCTTAATCTTTCGGTATTAGTGAGATATAAATACCCAATTAAAGTTTCTAGGCTTGTTGCTTGTCTATATATCTGGGGATCTAAACGTTTGGGGCAACCTGTAGCGGCGTTACGACCCCTACGAACTATTTCTAATTCATTACTATTAAGATGCGGATTTAGTAATTTTAGCATTTGTGCTTGCTTTTCGGCTCTTACTTGTGCCACAACCAAACGATGATAACTATCAACTTTTTGGGGTGGTAACAAGTAATATCTTCTGATAAATAGTTCGTAAACCGCGTCGCCTAAATAAGCAAGAGCGGTAGGAGAAAGTTGCTGTAACTGGGACACAGAAAGTTTCGGTAATAATTGTTCTGCATTTGGCTCTCTTGATTCGGGAAAGTCAAATAAATCTTGGGGAACAGTGTTAGAACCTGCACGCTTTTGTTTTTCCTCCTTTGATTTCACAACTTAATCCCTAATGTAATAGTTAATAATTATCGGGGAGTGATTACTGTTAGAGGTTCGGTTGCTGCTAGATTGTTCAAGTTATGTTGTTTCACGTTTGTTATGGCTGTGCTACAAAAGTTTAATGATAATTTTAGCTTGTAATCTTGGGCTAAAGGCATGAATTTTAATTTTTGTTTACGCCATTATTCGCAGCTGCAATTATCCTACCAATCATTGCTACACCAGACATTATCTCGAAACAAATTCATTTTACTAATAAAAAAAATATAAAGAAATTTTTTTTGCAAGCTGGTTTTTAGTTAAAAATTTTAGTCATTGCATGTAATATACCTAGAAAAATATATCTTAAATACTACCAAATTTCCAAAAAAAACCCGGTTTTATACCTTCATAAAAGTAAAATGATTGGTGAGATTTCTGGTTCTTCCTACTTTCTTAATTTTCTCATATAAAAAAATTTAGCTATCCAGATTAAAACATCGGATAGCTAATTAGAATCCAATCAATCCGTCAAGAGGACTTGGCGTTTTCTAATGCCTTATCAACCGAAGTTTGCAAGGCGAGAAACTTTTCCAAGCGCACTAGCTTGACTGTTTGAGTAACGCGGGCGTTAGTGACAATTTGAAAGGTACCTTTGGCGGTTTGGGCTTGCTTTGCTAACTGTACCAAAGCTCCTAAACCAGAACTATCTACAAAGTCAATTTGCGAAAGATCCAGAATTACGTGTCTGGGTCCATCGTCAATTTTATTACTAAGTACCTTACGAAATGTCGGTTCGGAAAATGCGTCTAACAAACCTGTGAGGCGGAATAGCTGACAGTTATCCCGGACTTCGCGAGTACCTCGCAGGCTAACGGTTAAATTCAGTGGTTCAGCAATAATTCCCTCCTCATGGTGAAAGCAAACGCTCAAGTATAGATGTTTTTTGTGTCTGTTGTCTACTTTAACCGCTACTCTAACAAAAGAGAGCGGAAGTGAGATATTGGAACTTAAAATATTGTTCCAATTTTTCGCTTTCTCTATTTTTACCTTACTTTAACCGGACCATTGCGAAAAAAATCGGGCAGATTGTACAAAATTCCTTATATAAACAAAGGAATTTTTTTTGTGAATTATTGCCTTCTAAATAGATAAACGGGAATTTATACTATCACGGTGAGAAGATTAAAGATGATTATGACTCAAGCAGTTATGGCTTGACGAGCTTTTTTCATCGCTTGCACAAACTGCTCGAATAAATAATCTGCATCGTGAGGTCCGGGAGAAGCTTCTGGATGATATTGTACCGAGAAGATTGGTAGAGATTTATGTTTGACTCCAGCAACGGTACTGTCATTTAAATTCAGGTGACTAATTTCTACATCGCTGCTAGTTAAAGTATTGGCATCGATGGCAAAGCTGTGGTTTTGAGAAGTAATTTCAACTCGTTTCTCTAAGCCTGCGGGTTGATTTAAACCGCGATGACCAAATTTTAGTTTATAGGTTTGTGCCCCCAAGGCTTGACCCAAAATCTGATGTCCCATACAAATGCCAAATATGGGCTTCTTGGATTCTAAAAGTGCTTTAGCCGTAGCAATTCCTTCAGTTACCGCACTTGGATCGCCTGGCCCGTTGGAAAGAAATATTCCGTCTGGGTTATGTTTGAGAATTTCCTGAGTTGGAGTATCTGCTGGGACAACAATTACTCGACAACCATGACTTGCTAAACGACGTAGTATATTGCGTTTAACGCCAAAGTCTAAAGCTACAACCGTAAATTCTGTTTCCGGACTCGTTTGAGAATTTGTCTTAAATTCCCAAGCGGGAGTAGTTGGTTGAGACCATTCGTAAACTTCTGAAGTTGTTACCTCTTTGACCAAATTTAATCCGCTCATAGATGGAGCAGCGTTTACTAGTTCTAACAATTCATTTTGGTCTAGCATTTCTGTAGAAATACCGCCATTCATGGCTCCAATGTTGCGAATTTTACGAGTTAAAGCGCGAGTATCAATACCGTAAATACCTGGTATTTTATGTTCTTTTAAATAATCGGGTAAAGATTGAGTCGATCGCCAATTACTTGGGCGATCGCAAATGTTTTTAGCGATACAAGCTTTGATATGAGGCTTTTCTGACTCGGCATCAAGAGGATTGACACCAGTATTGCCTAACTCCGGATAGGTAAACACGACTATCTGTCCGCAATAGCTGGGGTCGGTTAGTACTTCTTGATATCCTGTCATACCGGTATTAAAAACAACTTCTCCGATAGCGGTGCCGGTAGCACCAAAAGACCAACCCCGATAGCTGGTTCCATCTGCTAGGACAAGTAGAGCTGGTGTTGCGTCAAACAGGGGCATAAGCAATAAAACAGTAAAGCAACAGTAGATAATTTTTATTATCTATTGGGCGCGAACGAAAAATAATTATAAAGGAATATAGGCGCAATAATCCTTTAATAAAGTGCGATCGCGCTATTTTAGTTTCCTACAGAAAAATATGAGATTGGTTGCAATGACAAATCGATCTTGCGTAAGTCTTGTATCTAAGAAACTGCTGGAAAAATTCAGCTACTAATTGATAAGCTGCTTTACCCCCTAATGACTAAAATAGTTAAAAGGGTATCCTATATAAAATGAGGAAATACAAACCATTGACCTTAAAAACTGTCCTTGATATGAAAATCCCCCGCAGGTAGTGGCGCTAGTAGAGCGACGACGTTAAATCATAAAAGTAGATTTTGCCCCAAAGGGCTTGGTAAATTCACATTCATATTATGCTTGAGCCTTTGTTTCCCCGTACAGTGTTGGCTTTACTATGGAGCATACTAGCTATAGTTGGTGTCGCTTGTAGCAAAGAACAAAAAACTACCAAAATTAGTCAGAATCTGAAGCAGCAAGTAGTGCCGACTGCCTCTCCTACAGTGGATTTAGCACCTACTTCAAATGAAGAAAAATCTAATAGGGAAGCGGCGTTGGATGAAACTGAGCGAAAAAATACGGAACCAACTCCTTTTGAAATGGCGCTGGATAAGGCAAGCGGCGGTTTTAGTATCAGCCAATCGGCTCAATCTTCAGATGATTGGAGATTAGTAGCCGATTATTACCAAGATGCCGTTAACTTGATGAAATCAGTTGGCTCTCAAAGTCGCTATTATTCCATAGCCAAAGCAAAAGTCAAAGAATACCAACGTCATTACGATTATGCTGTGGAAAAATCTGTTGCACTCACACAACCGGTAGCCGAACCCCAACCTGAAACAATAGTAGTAACGGTACCGCCTTTGCAAGAGTCTATTGCGCGTCAAAAAAAGATGCAGGTTCCTCCAGCAGTTAAAAAAATATTACAGCAGAATTTACAGTCTCCCATTGGCAGTGCGCCCAGGCAATTACCTCCCCTTGAACCTCCACAACCTCCGCCAAAGTCTCCTCAAGCGGTACCCATACCAGTTGAAACCCAAGAAGTATATGCTGCTGCCGTACCGGTTCAACAACCGAAACAGAGCCGTGCAGAGGTGGCATTTCGCGCTCCAATCAAACGCCGAATTGGAGGTACGCCAATTATTAATGTAACTTTCAACGGCAAACAAACATTTGAGATGATTGTCGATACCGGCGCTAGCGGTACTGTAATTACCCAGCGCATGGCTAAATCACTTGGTGTTATTACTGTTGGCAAAGCAAAAGCCAATACTGCGAGCGCTCAATCTGTAGAATTTCCTATTGGTTATGTTGATTCTATGGAAGCCGGTGGCGTGAAAGTTAAGAAAGTTGCCGTAGCGATCGCTGGTTCGGAATTACAAAATGGATTGCTAGGACATGACTTTTTTGGCAACTACGATATCACCATCAAAAGCGATGTTGTCGAATTTCGTCCTCGTACTACTCCGACACGTACAAAGGAGACTCGAAAGAGCATTCCCATCTATCCCAAGAAGCTTTTCAAGGAATAATTTTCTACATTGGGCAAGGGAACAGAAGAAAAACAAAATATAAAAAATAAATTAAAAATGTATTGCATATTTTTATGTAACAAATAGTGGGTAGTGATGCTATCCATTATTTTGTTTTGCAAGAGAAAAATAATAATTGTCGGCAAATAAGGGGTCTGAGCCCCGATCTAAATCAAATCATTTAAGTGTACTATCTGAATAAACATATAAACATAGCTAATTAATTGTCTGACCCAAAACAGTTAGTGCAAAATTAGCAAAAACTAAATATAGCCTCTTATACGGTAGTGAGAAAGTATATTTTCCCTTATTCCGTAATTTTTCTGATGTCTTAAACTAAATTTAACCTTTTCTTAGCTCTAACTTAAGCCATAAGATGTTAACTTAAATAGTAATTCACTTTTTGCTGCAACATTTGAACTTCCCCCGAGCTTTGGAGTATATAGAGTTCGGGGGATTATCTATTTCAGTTAACAGTGAACAGTAATCAGTTAGGAGTTAGGAGTTAGGAGTTAGGAGTTAGGAGTTAGGAGTTAGGAGTTAG
>JAHCMI010000139.1 GCA_019192545.1 Rivularia sp. MS3
GGAATCATTGAGGGCAGTAATTAATCCTTGAGTGGCAATGGGATTTCCAATTTTATTCAAAGCCGCTGCCGCATTCATTCTCACCAAATTATGGGAATCATTGAGGGCAGTAATTAATCCTTGAGTAGCCATGGGATTTCCAATATTACCCAAAGGCAATGCCGCCTTCATTCTCACAAAAGGATGGGAATCATTGAGGGCAGTAATTAATCCTTGAGTGGCAATGGGATTTCCAATTTTACCCAAAGCCTCTGCCGCTTCCCTTCTCACAATAGAATCGGAATAATTGAGAAAAATCAATTTATCAACCATCTGAGAATGACTTTGCCCAAGTGTCACAACCGTTGATTCAATAAAGCTAGGATAATTATAACGCCGCCAAAATTTATAAATCCTATTAACTATTTCCTTAACTAAGCTTTGATTATCTTCCCCATCGCTTTGACACTCAGCAAGACACCTCCCCGCTAATAACAACTGAGTTTTAAAAATATCATCTTTTTCATGAGCAATAGCTTTAATTAAAATAAATGGATTTTCCATCAAACCTGTTAGCAATATCAAAGTTTCATGAAAGTCATATTTCCAAAACAGCTTTCGAGCTTTAGCTATTCCATCACGTTGATTTTTTTCAATTTCGCGATTTAAATAAGCTGCGGTGAAGTATTCTTGAAATGTCCGGTGTAAAAATAAATATTGCTCTCCTTCTCTAGTTAATTTTTGGATAATCCCATCTTCTTCACAAAGTTCGTCGATTAATTTTTCATTGCCATGACGGTAATTATAAAGTTCATAGCTATCAAAAACTTCTTTACCTTCGCAGGAAAAATGATATGCCAAATCTTCCAGCAATCTTTTCTTTTTTGTAATATCCCCTTCAGAAACCGGATTTCTATTTTGACTCCACTCCCGCAACATATAATCTACGGCTTTTTGGTAAACTTGGGCTTTTCGTGCTGGAAGTTCTAATCCTTTTGTTTGATATAAACTACAAACTAATGATAAGAGTAAGGGATTTTGGGTTAACCCACTGATTTGGGGTTTCTCACGCAATTCGGTAATTAATTTCTCTGCTGAAACGGAATCATCTTCAATATAATTGGCAGCATTGGTAAACCAAGTTTGGATATATTCTTCTGTCTGCTTTTGACTAAAGGGGACAATTTCAACTTCTTTGGCACCATCAACAAAAGCACCACCATAACCGACTATTCGGGAAGTGCAGATAATTTTACAAGGATAATTACGAGTGAAGCGGTTGATTTTATCTTTTAAATCATTGCGATTTTCTTTTGGTACTTCATCTAAAGCATCCAAAAACAACCAACATTTACCTTGTTCTAATTTCTGTTTTAGTAAATGCAAAATTCCCGGCGCAGTTTTAGGATAATTTCGTTGAATTATTTCGGGGATAATATCAATTACTTCACCGGATTGTTCGTCTAAATCCGATAAACGTACAAACAACGGAAAAATTACATTCTCAATTCTTGTTTTAGCTTGCGAAGAAGAGTTGGAAGCGAGATTCAATCTTTCTTCAGCAGCTTTTAAACCCGCTTCTATCCGTAATAAAGTTGATTTTCCCATACCTGGGTCGGCAAGCACCATGATTTCCTCGTGTTTATTTTTCGCTTCTTGCCAGTCAACTTGGGTACGTTGGGTTTCTTCACCCATCGCTTTCATCGCATAAACACGTTTCAATTCTTTCCCAGATTCAATTTCTCTAATAAAAAAATCTTCCACATCTTTACGTTTGGTTTCCAAACTAACTTGAATGGGAATATATTGCTCTTTTAAAACCACTTGCTGCTTGCTGTGGAAAAGCTGAATATACTTAAAATTATTTTCGATATCTTCTAAAAAATCGCAAACCGCATTCTTTTCGGGTTCTAAATTTAATTTTTCTAACTCATGCCGAATATTATCCCAGCGAATCACATAACTAGTATCGCTCTTGCTGCATTGAATTACTCCGACAACACCACCCAAATCTGGAGCAAACACCGCACCACCGCTGCTTCCAGAATCAACTTTGGTATTAATCCGGTGAGAAAGAAATGTAGAATTTTCTTGGGGTAGTTTATTCCAAGGATTATTAGCGTTGATTTGCGTAGAGCGATATGTTGATAAAATATTTACTGGCGCACTGTGACTAATATTTGCTGCATCAACATCAATTCCTTCGGGAAAGAATTTCTTTTGTTTCGGCGGAAATCCATAAACTTTTACCGATGTTGATAAATCTGGAGGGTTAATTATCGGTACAGCTTTAGCATTATCTACATTTATCTTGAGTACAGCAATATCAACTTCTGGATTTGAAAATTCTTGACACCAATCAGCTTGGTAAATATTCCCTAGATATTCAACAGTCAGCGAATTTAATAAATAAATTACATGATGACAGGTAATTAAATAACCATCCTCACGGATAATAAAACCCGAACCCGCAACGTTATTATTGTTGGGGTTAAGGATTTTTACCATTGATTCTCTGAGGTTATCGAGGGAATAGCTACTCATGGTTTAAGTAGTTAACAAATTGATTATCTCCTATTCTTATACATGGGATTTCGGGATATTTCTGTAATTTTTAGGAAAATTATCAGAGCGTAGGTTGGGTTAAACGAAGTGCAACCCAACATCTTTGTAGCTGCCGCACCTGTCTAGGGTGACGGCGATTTTGAAACCCAACTCAATAATTAAGGCTTCTTCTCCTGACTCAAATCCCACTCAATCAATACTTTGACATTAGCTTGTGTCGTACCCTTAGTGACAAAAGGAACTCCCGTTTCTCCGCCAGCTTGCAAACCAAATTCCATCACTACTTTGCTGGGAGCTAATTTATCTGTCATTCCTTGTTTAACGCTATCAAGTACCATTCGTGAATAACCACGTACTGTACTCAACATCGCTTTTTTCATTTTTTCAGTTCTTTCTTGAATATCATCTATATATCCAACGGCTTGTAATTCATCTGCTTCTTCATCGTCGTATTGAATATAAATATCTTCGCCGTCGTCGCCTTGGATTTTAGTTAGTTTGGTAGACATAAATAAAACTTTTTCTGTCAGAATTTACAATATTACTCTAAAATCCCAACCAAAATCTTAACTATCTCTTCCAATCCATCAGGCAAAGTGTAGGAAGTAATATCCTTACTAATAGTACGCGAAGCTTTTTCTAAAATACCGAATACCCAAACATCACCCATTGTGACAACACCATAAATTATATCTGGTGATTTTTCTAAAGTTGCTAGGGCAATCATTTCTACTGCAAGCTGAGTAAAACCTCTTGTCAAATCATCGCGTTTGGCTTCAATTACAATTAAACTGTGCTGAGATTGAATTAAATAATCAAGATTTCCTTGAAGTAAGTTATTTACCTTTACTGGATATTCAATTCTCAAAAGTCGCTTAGTAATCACTGCGACTCGACTTAAAACGGGTGCAATTAAAATTTCTCTTTTTGCTGCTTCGCTACTGAGACTTACATAAGGAATAGTTTCTTCAAGTGAGTTACGCAGTTGAATTAAACCACCGATTTCGCGGTTAGTTTTGGGGAGTTGCAGACGTTTGCGAGTGAAAAAGTAATCAAACTCAGCTAAAATTTCATCTGTATCGTTGGATAATTCAAAGTAAGAGCGAAATGAATAATTGGAATTTTCGTTAAGGATACACATGGGGATTTTTAAACTTTATGTATTTATGTATTCATATCTTGCTTTATTTTCAATTAGCCTTTTTAAGCACACTACAATAAATAGCTAAAATTATTATTTATAGGAATTACGCAATTGTCACAAAACCTTGAGGTGCGTGACACAGATGAAACCTATTACTACGTTCAAAGTTAAAGTAAGTGTCACAGCACCCTACAACTACAACTAATATAGACTAAAATTATTATTTATTTAGTCCTCTTGAGAGGACTTTTGCTATTAGCCGGGGAATTGCATTCCCCGGTGGTGTTGATAATGGTGCAAAATGTTAATAGTTAACTAGATTTTGCTTTCGATAAATCTCGTACATCATTAAACTTCCGGCAACAGCTAAGTTAAGAGAATCGCATGTAGGCGCTATGGGAATACGAACGAGATGTTGACATAAATCCCTTTGTTGTTGAGTTAATCCTTTTCTTTCTTCTCCTAGAAAAATCATTGTTGTTGCTGGATATTCAAATTTATGAAAATCAACTGCACCATCTGGTGAAGCACCAATTACATGACAATTATGATTTTGCAACCATTTGTGTAATTTTGAGTAACCAGTGCGGATAAATTTCTGGTTATAGATTGAACCCATCGAAGCCCTTAAAACATTGGGGTTAAAAGGGTCTATATTATTTCCCAGAAGAATAAAACCAGCACCCCCAAATGCTTCGGAGGTGCGAATTAATGTACCGAGGTTTCCTGGAGAACGAATTGTTTCTAATATTATCCAGCAAGTTCGTTTTTGCAGGGAAATATCGTGCAGCTTCGTCCAATGCTGACGCACAATTGCACCAACACCGGAAGCTTTTTCTGTATGGGAAATAGTGCGAAATTTTTCTGGTGAAATGTTGAGACAGGGTATTCCGGCGCGGCGATTTTGACGTACTAGTTTGCGAGCAATTACAGATGTCAGCAGTCTCTCGCTATAAATAATGGTGGAAATATCGAATTTATTATCAACAATTCTAATAAAGTTACGAACACCTTCTACATAGAATTGTTTTGTTGAATCGCGATAAGTTCGATGAGTTTGCAGCTTGCGGATTTCGTTGAGTTTGGCTGCATTAGTATCAATTTTTAACGGTTGAGTTTGATTAGAAATATTATCACGAGACATCCTCCTTCAGAGCGACTTGGCTCGTGACTAATTTTACTTTAGTTAACATGAGATATTGCGGTAATTATGCCGCGAATAACTGATTTTAATAAAATTTTAGCATAATAAAGTAATCATACATTTTGAGTCTGCTTTCCCATCCGCCAGGGATTGCAAATTCCTGTCTAATAGCGAAAGTCCTCTTAAAAGGACTGAGGAAATAATAAAAAAAGTATCTGAGGGTTTTATTTTTTATCTAATAAATCTGCTTTCAAATCAGAAAAATTACCGCGCTTGGCTTTCCCAGCTTTAAATTCTTTTAGCGTCTCAGTTGCATTTTCAGCAATTTCTTTACGTCGCTTTTTAATACGTATTTTCTTTATGAGTTTAAATATTACCATATCTTATTGTGTTGCTTTCCCATCCGCCAGGGATTGCAAATCCCTGTCTAATAGCGAAAGTCCTCTTAAGAGGACTGAAAAAGTATATTTTTAGCCCACGGAGGTGGTGAACCCATCCCCGTGGGTCGTCATCCCTCCGTTGAGGGGAATGGTGAACCCGGAGGGGCTTTGTTTCTGTAGCCCCAGACTTATAGTCTGAGGGCGTATGATGTCAATCAACTAAGCACCAACTGATTCTTTAGCAGCGTAAAGCACCTCAACGTTAATATCTTTAACTCCTCTTTCCCGTGCAAATTTCTCGGTATTTCGCTTTACTTTACCTCTAACAAATCCGGGAATTTTATTTAATTCTGCTAATCCATCTTTTGTCCAATTTAAATCGGATTCGGCAGAAATTCCTTTGGTAATTACTTCTTTGGTATCGTGTCCACCGAAGATTTCTAATAGGTGATCTTCCATTCCCAAAGTAAAGGAATTATATACTAAGTCGGCGATTTGGTTGGTTCCTTCGTAACCCATGAAAGGCTTATAACCGATGGGGAAATTCTGAATGTGAATCGGTGCAGCAATTACACCGCAAGGAATATTCAAGCGTTTACCTACATGACGCTCCATTTGTGTACCGAAAATTGCTGAAGGCTCAACTCTAGCGATCGCGTCTCCAATTGCACCATGATCGTCGGTTATCAGCACTTCGTCGCAATACTCGCTAACTTGCTCCCGGAACCAATCTTGGTCATATTTACAGTAAGTACCAGCCCAAACTACATGAATTCCCATTTCCCTGGCTAATATTTTTGTGATAGCAGCAGCATGAGTATTGTCACCAAATACAACAGCTTTTTTACCAGTCAAGTTTTGACAGTCAATTGAACGAGAAAACCAAGCGGCTTGAGATACGTGTAGTGTCTGCTCGTTAATAAATTCTTCGTAATCTACCGACGCACCTTGTTGATTAATCACCTGCTGAATTTTACGGATACAGCGAGCATTTTCTACAACACCCATCGGAGCAATATCAATGTAAGGCATTCCGAATTCTGCTTCTAAATACTTGGCTGAAAGTACCCCAAGTTCGCGATATGGAACTAAATTAAACCAAGCTCTGGGTAAGTTCTTCAACTCGTGAACCGAAGCACCTTCTGGTATAACCGCGTTAACTTCAATTCCCAAATCGTTCATCAACTTTTTCAACTCAGTACAGTCATGCAAATTATGAAAACCGAGAGTTGAAATACCGATAATATTTACAGAAGGTTTTTCTGTTTTACCCTCTGGAAGTTCGCCTTTTTTACGGGCTTTCTCAATATAGTATTTAACAACTTGATGCAAAGTTCTGTCAGCCGCTTCTAATTCGTTGACGCGATAATGATTCACATCAGCCAGCATCACATCGCATGAAGTATCCATACTTGCTCTTTCAACAAAATTTTCTAAATCTTCTTGGAGAATGCTAGAAGTGCAAGTGGGAGTCAATACGATTAAATCGGGATTTTCCTCAGAGTCTTTGCGGGTAATGTTATCCACCACCTTTTCTTGAGAACCACGAGCAAGAACATTACGGTCAACAACACTAGCTGTAACCGGAGTAAAATTGCGTTCCCGCTCCAACATCGAGCGCATCACGTTGAAATAATCATCCCCGAGAGGAGCGTGCATTATGGCGTGAACGTTTTTAAAAGAACTGGCAACGCGCAAAGTACCAATGTGAGCGGGACCTGCATACATCCAGTAAGCTAATTTCATGAAAAATATTCTCCGTTTTATAGAACTAAAGTTGTCCGAAGATTAGGACTATAATTGCTTTAATTTATTAACGTTCTCAATTGTCGCAAAATAAGTAGTTATGAAACAGAGAAGTTAATAGAAGTTGATTTAACAGTTAATTTTTCTAACAATTCCAGATTTTTGAAATAATTTATAAGTTTGGTAACGTTTTTGTTAATAAATTTAAAATCAAATATACATTCTTGTAAGGTGTGTTACGGCTTGACTATGTTGCGGTTAAAATTACCATTTTCAAAATGCCGT
>JAHCMI010000140.1 GCA_019192545.1 Rivularia sp. MS3
TTATTCCCAATACTAACTTTTGAATTAGCAGGGATTATAAAACTGAAACGAATTCTTACACTAATAGGGAGTTATTCCCAGTACTAACTTTTGAATTAGTAGGGATTATAAAACTGAAACGAACTCTTACATTAATAGGAAATTATAGCCGATGCGAAATATTGAACTCAAAAGCAAACAAAAAATTAGAAAACTAACTCTTAGCAGAAAGTAAATGAAAAATTAGCCGAGATACAAAACAAATAAAAGTACTTTCACTTAAATATTAAAGCTTATATAAAGGTGTTTTGACTTCAGTGAAATTACTATTTTAAATAAATCTTGACGAGTGAAATTAACTAGATATTTTAAGTAGGTTAATGCTACATCCATAAATCGGGGGATTGTTTTTATCCTGTTCCCATTTCGCGGGATTATTAATGATGTTTTAGGTTGTTTTCAGTACTGTTGTACAGACGTAGCACTGCGCCCCGTCTCCGTATTTATGGGGAGTAACTAGCATTTATCGATTGGGGTCATCTAGTACTCGAACAAGCCAAAATTGCCGGGTAAATGCAGGCAGGGGGAGAAAGCTATTCGCTCCGGTTGGGTGAAGCGAAGCGCAATCCAACATCCGAGTTGGGTTACACTACGTTTCACCCAACCTACCTTCTTTCATTGTTTTACCCCGCATAACTTATGTGGTGAAGTACTAGGTTGTTATTCGGAATGCTGGGGTTAGTAACGGTTGTCTGTGTGGTTTCCCAGTTATAAAAGACGGGGCGCACTGCGCCCCGTCTCTACATTAGGGAAAACTATTTTTCTATCTGTAAATCCCGCTCCTGGTTTTCAAATTCAATATCTATTCCCCTAACATCAAAGAACAACACTTCAACTCGACGGTTGCGTGCGTAGTCAACAACATTATTCTCTTGGGTTCTTAATTTTCTCTCACCGAAGGAACGGATTGTCATTCTTTCTGGTGCGATACCTTTTTTAATTAAGTAATTTCTGGCGTTTGTTGCTCGTCGTCTTGCTAAGTCTTGGTTATAAGCGACGCTAGCCCGAGAATCGGTATGTCCCTGTAGTTCGATAACGATGTTGGGATATTGTTCTAATACTTGAGCGATTCTATCTAGAACTTCTCCACTCTTTTGACTGATAAAGTCTTTGTCTAGTGCAAAATGGACGTTTCTAGGTACGCTTAAAGTAATTGGTTTTGGTGGTTCTATAGGTGTTGGTGGTTCTGGGATTGGTGGTTGAGGGATTGGTGGTTCTGGTATTGGTTCTGGTATTACTGGGCGGGTTATACAGTTAGGATTTTCAAAATTCTGAATTTCGGATGTCGGAAGTTGAATTATACGGTTAACAGATTTAACTATTGCATTTGCTGCTGGTTCTGAGGTTCCGTATTCTGATAAAGTTGCGATCGCGCTTATCATTTCTCCGGGTTGCAGGTTTGTAAAGGTGGCTTTAAATCTACCTTTTTCGTCTGCTTGAACTCTACCTATTACTTCCCCGAGTGCGGAATAAGCTGGGTATAAATCTATTTGCTGTTTGCTCGACGGATTTACTTTATAAATATCAATTTCGCTACCGGGGTCCGCTTTTCCGTCGATATTTACTTTACCATCAATAATAATAAATTCCGAACTGAGAAATTCTGGAGCGTTGATAGCAGCGTTAGCGGTATCTAAACGACGGTTTCTGGAATTACGCGGTGGGTTTGGCCCGTCTCCTCGTTGAAAATCGCGAATGCTTGCGGTGTTTCTGTAGTTGAGGTCAATACTTAATCCTTCAATATTAGCAAAGCTATTATCTCTAATAATGTTTCTTTTGCTGTCGGGATAAGCTGTAATTGCAACTCCAGAACCGGGTTGATTGCTGATTTGATTGTTAAGTACTTGGTGGTTATTACCCATCAAGTAAACGCCCGCACGTCTCAAGCGTCTACCATTATATTTAATATTATTTGACTGTATTTTTACTGAACCATCAGGCTTGAACAAATACACGCCGCTACCATCGTTGGCACAAATTAAGTTTGAAGTAACTTGAGAATTATTGATTTGTCCTTCCAAGCGAATTGCATCGGGAACACCTGCAATTCCGTTACCAACAATGATATTTGATTGAATTAAAGTATTTTCAGCAAGTTTTCCGGTAATAATTCCGCTACCTTCATGATTTGCAATCAAGTTACCGTTGATATTTGTACCAGTTGCATTAAATACCGAAACCCCAAAAGCCGAAGTTTTTTCGGGAACCTTTTCTTCTGAGGTAATACCCAACCAATTATTTTTGATAATCGCGTTTTTAGTAGATTGAAAAGAATTATCCCCTTGTTTCCTGACGATTACAGAACGATATGGTACAACAACGATATCTCCTGGAGGTAAACTAGCGGTATCGGTATGTTTAGAACTAAATCCGTATACACTCAATCCTTGAACTGTAATATTATCCGCAGCTACGGTTAAACCGCGAAATACTTCTTTATCGGGAACAGAAGTTATTTCAACAACTGGAATAGGAATCTCAATTTCTGCGGTTGCTGACTTACTAGCGTCGTAACCTGGTTGAGAAGTTCCGTCAACTATTGTTCCGGGATTAATTAATGGCGGCAGAACCGTTTCTAAACGAATTGTAGTTTCTCCGAGAGGAAGATTGAATTTTATTTCAGATTGATTGCTTCCGGATGAGACAAGAGATTTTTCAGCATTACTAAGTTGTTCTAGAGATAGACTACCGTTAACTATGGAAATTGCTTCTCTTAACGTCAGATTACTATCAGCCTCAATTGCTCCATCTTGGTTGCTGTTAACTGTTACGCTTAAACTTAAAGCTGTATTCGATTGAGCAAAAGCAATATTCGGAGTCGTTAGTAATAAAATTGGTAAATTTGTCAGTAAACGCTTAATGTTAACCGGAAATCTACTAGACTGCTTGAATTGGTAAAAGAGATTTTTTCTAATTTTCTTATACATTTGAATAGCCGTTTTTTTACTGATGACAGTAGAGTGATAAGCTCTTTCCCAGAGGAAATACGAGGGAAAGAGATTGTAAAGGAAATGTATATTTCGCTTCATATATCTTTCTTCATCTTCCTTGTCCTGTCATCAGTCTTTGCAACAGCGTTTTTTCGACTTTCTCAGCTTTATTTGTTTGTTTGATTCTTTCAGCTAAGCTTTCCAAAGGATTCTTGCTGGCATCTAAAACATCTTTCTCCAAACTTCTCTTCTTCTGCTGATTTCCTTCCAAGGAAATAGGTTGGGTGTTTCCAGTTCCCTTTTTAAGATTATTCAACAAGTTTTGTCGAGCTTCTATCTTTTTGCGGGGTATTCTTTTCTGTAAACCAAAACCGCTAAATAGCTGATTAAGTTTCATTGTCACACCTAAATATGGTCCGCTAGCAGAACGGCTACCGTCAAAATCGCGATCGTCTATTTCACCAAAAGCATAACCCGCAGCCATTCTTAAGTTTGGTGTAATGTAATAACCAGCTTCGACAACAAAACCTGTTTCTGTATAGTCAGATTGACTAATGACTCTAGCTTCACCGACTAAATCCCAACTGTAACCCAAACGGTAAGTAGCGCGTAACTGTCCTAAATTGGTAGTACTGCTAGACGAAAAATCGTTAGCTAAATAAGTAGTACTGTTACGTAAAGCATATTTACCGTAGAATTCCCACTGCCAGTTTGGTGCGTAAATGGTTTCTAAAGCAAAAGTATGGTCTTCTGCACCAGTACCAGTTCCGAATAAAATGGTATCGGGAATTGTTGAAGGATTCTTACGATATTCGTAACGCATTAAAGCATTAAATTTATCGTTTTTAGGATTGCGGTATGCTAAACCCACTCTTAAATTCGCGGTGTCTCCAAGTGCAGCCAAACTTTGATTGCTCGAACCTGTTTGTTGATAGCGAGCTAAGGCAGTAAGAGAAGATGAAATTTTACCGGTAGCACCTGCGGAAATTACGGTGTTGTTGCCATTAGTGGAATTTCTACGTTCAAATAAAGCGCTAGCTTTGAAGTTAGGATTATCGGTGTATTCTAAGCCGATGCTGTAACTATCTCCGGAGTTGAAACCTAAAGCCGCAGCACTTTGACCGACAGCAAAAGGTTGTCTAAATTGTTGTCCGGTGGCATTGTTACCGAAGAAATCACCAAAAACGCGCTCGTAAGCTAGATTTAAACGCAATCCAGGAGCTATTCTTACACCCTGCTTTAAACCTAAAGCACCTTGGGTAGTCGGCCCGTTAGAACCTCCTAATACAGAGAAACGTCCGGTAACTGTAGTATCCGTTCCAAATTTATGTTCTCCGTTGACATTGAAACTAGTAATTGAATTACCGTCAAACTGTCCTTGAGTGAAAAACTGTTGCGTTAGCGAAAGGTTAATACCCTTAATTGCTTCCCAGTTGATTCCAAAAACAGTTCTATCTGGGTAAACTGCGTCTGTATCGTCGGATAAAGTAGTTTCGTTTTGGGCTACGAAAGAAAGTTTTTTGGCGATAGGAACGTTAAGACGAGAACGTAATTGACTCGAATCTGTATTGAAAGTTTCGGGTGATATTCTATCGTCGCGCTCTCGTTTAATCCAATCTACAGACAAATTCGCTTTACCAATCTTTTGTACTACACCAGCAGAAATTGTAGTTAAGGAATTATCAACTGGATCGCCCGGAATAGCAGTCGAGCGTGGTGTAAATAACTCTTCAAAAGTGTCTAATGGTTGAGGTGCAATACCAAAATTATTTTCTTGGTCATATTGAAAGCGTAAATTAGTAGTTTTGGTGACTTTTCCATTAACTTGCGCTCCGTAACGAGTTTGTCCTGGAACAAAACTAATAGTAGCGTTGTTGGAAAATCCGGTATCTGCGAAACGGTAATAAGCACGAGTTCGCAAACCTTTGATAAATTCAGCTTCCGCCTCGGCTCTTACAGCATCACCTTCCACCATTCCCATTTCATCGGAATCATTGCGGGAGCGTGCATATTCTGCGACAAATTTGCCTAACTTTCCGAAAGAAATTTGAGCATCCGCACCATATAATTCAAAATCACGCACTCCTTGATTTTCTTGAACGTAAGTTGCTGCTAACCAGCTATCGTTATTTGCACCGCGAGATAGATTGTATTGCAAACGTCCTGCATAGATATCGGTGTCGTCTGCTCCATCTTCCCCTTCGTACTGATAGGTAACAACGATACGTCTTACCAAGACATCACCAAATTCATTCACATCAGTACGTAGAACCGGTTCCCGGAAGAAAACTGTGCCTCTATCATAATCAATTTCGTAATCTGCACCTCTATTCAAGCGTTCCCGTTGCAGTACGGTACCGGGACGATTGAGGTCTTCTAATTCAATGAAAACACTTTCACTACCAGGTACAGTCAATCTCCGAGAAAGGAAATAAAGACCGCTAGTTCCGTCAGGAGCTATAGTATCTCGCTGAAAACCTTCTATATTATTTCCGTAGAAAGCCGTAGCCTGTAGTTTACCTATATTGTAATTAGCTTTAAAACCATGTAGCTGACGAGTCAAAGAAGTAAACTGTTGCGACGAGCGAGAGAATTCTTCAGTATTGTAATCTCCCCACATCGCATAATCTGGATTAGCGCCAGGAACACGAGACGAGCGTTCAAACCGTAAATATACGCTGTCAGTAGATGGAGTAGTTTGATTGACTGTAGAACTATCTCCGTAAACCGGATAATTATTTTCGCTAAATTGATAGCTACCAAACAAACGATTATCGCAATTACAATCTTCATTCAAGGAACGACTGCTATCATAAGCACCAGTTACCAACCATTCGCCAATTGCACCAGTTGCAAAAATAGCAGAACGGAACTTAACTTCGGTATCGTTATCTTCGTCTTCTGGAAGAAAATCTTTAAATCTACTGTAAAAATCCGTACCTCTAGCACCCAAACGTAAATCGATAACACCAGTCATCAAGCTTGGACGCAAAGCAGTTTGAAATTGTAATTGAGTATAAGCTTCTAATTTACCGGTTTTAGCTTTAATTCGTACTGTCTTAGCTTCTAAATCGGATTTTAGAGTTGCCGTAAATTGTCCGTCTTTTGCCTGTACCTGAAATCCTGGTTGTCCTGGCTTGTAATCTGGTTCGAGGAATTTCCCTGCGGTGGATGCTAAAGTCACTACAGCATCGCGATTAGAGATATTACCGTTTTCGTCAAGTAAAGTACCTTTGAGGGTAGCAGTAGAGCTTCCATCCGCAGGAATACGAGATTCTACGGTATCGATTTTCATTTCCTGCGCTCCACCCCTTACCATTATTGTTACGGTAACGGGGGGTTCTTTAGAACCGAGTACCTGAGCAGAAATGACGTTTTCTCCATTTTGTAGAGAAACACCATACCATGTCTGCGTAACCATATCGGTTTCTGGATCGGTTTCAGTTCGTCCGATTAAAGAACGGTCAGATAATTCTCCGTTAACTCGTAATTCTACCTCATTACCTACAGGAAATTGTACGATAATTGGAGTCGCAGCCACATCTACAAGAGCTTGAGGTGTGGGTGAAAGGATAACTACTTTTGAAGAATTGTTAGTATTCTTGGGGAATTGGGAGATATATTGAGTTGAATTCGGGGCTAAATTCGCGTTTAAGTTATCGGGATTTGGTAAAGCAAAAGGAGATTTAGAATAAGCTGCTAAAAAGTTATTGCTATTCAATCCTTGAGTGCGATTATTTCCAGAATCAAATGAGTTATATCCTGCTGCTAATCTCATTTCAGATGAGTTCTGCTCGGAATTATTCATCAAAGATGAAGGTATAACCGCAACCGATGATGTAAATTTATAGCTTCTATCGTTAAGACTTTGAGTATTCCAATTCTTAGCAATTAAAGTTGGTACAGTTTCAGCTTTCCGATTATTCGGAAGTGATTCAAATACATTTGCTGCGAGTAATTGGGAACCAAATTCAGAAAGTAATTCTGTGACGTTTTCTTCTTTTTCTGATATGTTCTGAGTTTGGAATTGTTTTGGCTTCTGCTCGTTTAAGAAAGGTTCTAAAGCCAGCACATAATTACCATTAGAATTAATCGGAAATTCCTGTGGCTTCTGCTCGTTTAAGAAAGGTTCTAAAGCCAGAACATAATTACCATTAGAATTAATCGGAAATTCCTGGGGCTTCTGCTCGTTTAAGAAAGGTTCTAAAGCCAG
>JAHCMI010000015.1 GCA_019192545.1 Rivularia sp. MS3
CCCCTCTCCCCCTCCCTGCCCTTACCCGTCAATTTTAATGGGACAGACCACTACTGGTTCATTTCATTAGTTTTGACAGGCATATCGTAAATATAAAAAATATTTTCTTCCCCCACTCTCCCACTCTCCCCCTCTCCCCCTCTCCCCCTGCTTGCCTGCTTCCCATCATATTTAATGAAAACGAGTACTAATACTATCCTCTAAGCTAGAATTAGTAACAAAAGCCATTTATTATTATGACGGCTGCCAAGAATCCGGAAGTGCTTGCTGAATCGACTATACAAGCGGAACCAGAAAATATTATTATTCCACCATGTGACTTATATAGTGATGAACCACCCTTGGAAAGTGACTTACATAGAGATCAAATTGACTTATTGCTAGCTTGTCTGAAGTGGTTATGGCAAGAGCGTAATGATTATTACGCTAGCGGTAATTTGACAATTTACTACAGCGAAGAGCATATCACTACACGGGATTTCAGAGGACCAGATTTTTTTGTAGTGCTAGGTACTCAAAATTATCCCCGTCGTAGCTGGATGTTATGGGCTGAAGGAGGTAAATATCCGAATGTAATTGTGGAGTTACTTTCCAACAGTACTCAAAAAGTTGATAAAACTACGAAAAAAGAACTGTATCAAGATACTTTCCGCACTCCAGAATACTTTTGGTTTCATCCAGAAACTTTAGAATTTCAGGGTTTTCGTTTGATGTCTAGTAAATATCAACCGATAGAAGCAAATGACGAAGGTTGGTTGTGGAGCGAGCAGTTAGAATTGTTTTTAGGGGTTGCCGATAAAAAATTGAGGTATTTTACTCAAGAAAAACAGTTGGTTGCGACTCCCGAAGAAAGAGCAGTCGCAGCACAGCAGCAAGCCGAAGCAGCACAGCAGCAAGCCGAAGAAGAAAGACAGCAAAAGGAAATTGCACAGCAACGAGTAGATGAATTATTAGCTAAGTTGAAAGATATGGGTGTTGAACAGTGAACAGTGAACAGTGAACAGTGAACAGTGAACAGTGAACAGTTATCAGTTACCAATGAACAATTACCAACTAACAACTAACAACTAACAACTAACAACTAACAACTAACTGCTATTAAGCAAAAAAGAACAATATCCCATTCAAAGCTATTAAAACAGCTAAAAGTACGCCGTTGATGACAAAATCATGTTTGTGCTGTTTAAATTTTCTTTCTATTAAAGCTCCTCCGGTAGCAAATAAAAATCCTTTGACGGGTTTGGGTATTCTGTCGTAATAAGGTTTGTAGCGCAGTAGATTTGCGATTAATTGGAAAGTACCGTAAATAGTGACTCCAAAAAGCCCTAATCGGAATATAGTGTATAAATTAAAATAGTTCTCCATTAGATGTGTTTGAGGATTATTTTTACGGCGATCGCCAGTATTGCAGCGATGATACTACCTGTTAATGTAATTCTAACGATACGGTTATATTTTCTAACTTCTATATCAGCTAGTTCTTCGGCTACTTCAATTCCTTTATTGGCTGATTGCTTTGCATATTTACTTAACTCAAAAGCTAAGGTAGAAACAACGGAAACAATTACCGCAGCATCATCGGTAAGCCCAGCAATAGGAATTACATCGGGTATAGCATCGAAGGGAGAGATAAGATAAAGCAAAGAACCGATTGCTAATGCTTTTGATGTCCAAGCGGCTTTAGGATCTAAAACCATTTGAAATAATGATTGAATTTTCGGCCAAATTTCTTTTATTGGCCCTCGATTCATTTCTGGCAATTTATCTGTTATTTTCTGAATATATTTTTGTATATCCTGGGGATTTACCGATTTTACCAGTTTATGAAATATATTTTTGATTTTGCCAGAATTACTTGTTTTTTCTAATTTACCTTCTACTTCTTCAAGAATTTCTTCGGTTTTAATTTGCTCTTTTTCCTTCTGGGTTAGCTGGCTAAATAGCTTTTTGATTTTATTAGGATTTTTATTTGAATTAATTTTTACCGGTTGTTGTTTAATAACTTGCGGCTTGGTTTCTTCTATCGTACTTTGAGCAGATGATTCACTAGAATCATCTGAATTTTTCTGAAAGACATTTTGTATAAGTGATTGCAATCTATTTTTTTTATTGGTTTCTTTATTGATTTCTTGATTATTCTGCGTTTCTACTTCGCGATTAATTGGTTTGATATCTGGCGTAACTTCTTTTGTTTGTGCTTCAGATTCTGCTGTTGATATTTCTTGCGAGTGCGAATCTTTGCGGAATTTATTCCACATTTGCTTAATAAAACCTTTTTGGGCTTCGTCTGAGGATGTTTCTTCAAGAGGTGATGGTTGGATATCTGTAGTTGTAGGGTTCTCTATTTCATTCGCTTGTTTTTTAGAGCTACCAAAAAATCTATCTTTGATTCCCATACCCATCACCTCATTATCTCAGTCACTTACTAAATATAAGCAGATATTCTGCGACCATGCATCAAACTAGATGAATGTAAACAAGCTATCGCAGCATTATGGAAATATCTATCTATGGTGGGAAGATATTTTTACTTTGATTCGCAAGCGATGCCATCATTATCTCTATCAAACCTCTTAGCCCAAGGATTAGTTGCCACGTTAATATCTTTGATGCCTTGCGCTCTTAACTGCTTGCAGCTATTGAGTTGAGGAGAAGGAATAACTTGATTAGAGTTATTTACCACACGCTGTCTACCAACATCTATAGAAGTGGCTGCTGTTGAATTATTAGCAACGGTACAATTTTGACTTCTATATTCTGCAACCAAACCTTCTGCTCTTTCGGGATAGTCAGCAATACTTTGTTTAACTGCTTGTCTAATTTGCTTTCTGCTCAAACCCTGCAAACTCTGAGGATTGTAGTTTGCGATCGCAATTGTTGCGACTTTAATTTTATAGTTTTCGTTTACCTTGCCGCAGCCAAGTTTACCTTTAATATCTGCAACTAAGTTGTCAATAGACACCGGCTTTTGAGAATTTTTCGTGGATTTAGTTGAATTTGCTGGTTTCTGTGCAGATTGAGGAATTGGATTAGCTTTAGATACTGCTTGTAAAGTTTCGGTTGGCAATGGTTTAGTTAATTGTGCAACAGATTCGTTTGTTGGATCGAGTTCGGGTACTGCTTGTAAAGTTGGTATTGATGATGGTGTGACTTCAGGTACGATGCGAGATACAGGAGTAGTTTCCGCTATTGGCTCTTGTAATTGAGATGATTCGACGTTTTTTTTGCTAGAAGTAGAAGTTCCGCAAGCAACAATAGTTACAGCGGTTAATGTAAATATAAATGTTTTTTTCACGTTGCTTTATTGGTAAATTTACCCAAAATACGTCTACCATAATCATTGCTATATAAAATGTGATTCAAATCACTATTATATGGAATTATATTCACTCATAAATTAGTTATAAAAATAACTAGATATCCTTTTCATTTACTGAAATGGAGGGTTTTCCCGATTGCAAATCATTTATATTAATTTTATGTTTTTGATACAGCAAATAATCTGTAATAATTAAATTAAATAGTATATATACGTAAATACACTTAAGGAAAACGATAATCAATGAGCCAAAAAGACACTTAGGAAGAACTTAGGTTGACTTATATTCTAGTTCAAAAGTAAGGTCACAATAAATACTTAACAAGTAATACAATACTTGCATAGAGATAAAACTGCTACATTCCTGATTTCAAAAAATATCAAATTACTATTTTGTAAATTTTCTTTTAATATAACTAAGTAAATCTATATGAATTGTTAAGTAAAAAAATATTATTATGTTAGGAATCAATCGCCTCAGTATTAAATCTAAGCTGCAAATAATGATGCTGGTTGCGAGTCTGGGGTCGATTGTAGTAGTAGGATATCTTAGTTGGAATAAAGCCCAGGAAACTTTAACAGAGCGTATTTTCAACCAGCTTACCAGCGTCCGGGCTTCTAAAGCTTATCAAATTGAATCCTATTTCCAAACTCTTCGCAACCACGTCGAAACACTTTGCGAAGACCGTATGGTAGTTGAAGCCATGAGCGAGTTTAACCAAGCATACACGCAGCTAAACCAACAATCAATTGCTCCTGATTGGAACCAGCAAATAGCAGCTTATTACAACAACGAATTTCTACCTCGACTCGCTAAAAATACTACCGGTACCCCCCTATTTGCAACTTATCGTCCTAAAACTACTGCATCCCAATATCTTCAGTATCACTACATTGCTGGTAATCCCAACCCTGTAGGTGAAAAAGATGAGTTAAGACAAGCAGCCGATGGCAGCCAATATAGTAATATTCACGCTCGATATCATCGTTTATTCCGTAATTTAATTAAAAAGTTTGGTTATTACGATTTATTTTTAATTGATAGCAAAACCGGTAATATAGTTTATTCGGTCTACAAAGAAACAGACTTCGGTATGAGCTTGGATGAGAAACCACTAAGCAGCAGTAATTTAGCAGAGGTTGTGAGAAAAGTTCGAGCTAATCCTGATAGAGGTGCAGTGCAAATTGTTGATTTCAAGTTCTACAGACCTTCTTATAACGCTCCTGCGGCTTTTTTTGCCGGTGCGATTTATGATGGCGATAAAGAAGTAGGAATTCTCGCGGTACAGTTACCAGTAGATGAAATTAATATTGTCCTTACGGGAAACCGTAGATGGAAGCAGGATGGATTGGGTAATACAGGAGAAACCTTTTTAATAGGTTCCGATTTATTAATGCGCTCAGTTGCTCGTCCCCTTCTAGAAAATCCTCAAGCTTATTTAACAGAGTTAAGTAATAGCAACGTTAATAAAGATACCCTCGACCAAATAAAGCGCTTAAAAACCTCAATTTTAGTACAGAAAGTAGATAATACAGTGGCGCGTGCGGCAATATCTGGTAAATCTGGAACTCAGAAAGCTAAGGATTATCTGAATAAACCGACTTTAAGTTCTTATTCTCCAGTGGATATTAAAGGTGTTAACTGGGGAATTATAGCCGATATGCAGTTGAGTGAAGCATATGAGCCAATCAACGAACTGCAATTTTATCTGCTAGCTTCAAGCATCATTTTAGTGTTATTGGTGCTGTTTTATGCTATCGTTGCAGCCCAACGGTTTATCCAACCTATCGACACTTTAATTGCTAGCTCTTCCAAAGTCAAAGCAGGGAAACTAGATACGCAGGTTGTATTTAACAGCAAAGATGAGTTTAACGAATTAGCGCAGATTTTTAATAGTATGGTAGGTCAACTACGCGGCTTCAATGCATTAGTAGAACAAAAGACTCAAGAAAATGAAAATCTGTTGTTAAGTATTTTGCCGGAGCCAGTTTTTAAGCGATTTCAGCAAGATGATAAACACGTTATCAATTATCTACAGCAATTAACAATCGTTTCTATCCGTATCGGTAGTTTAACAAAAAATAGTTTTAGAGATGCTTTAACAGAAACTAATTGGTTCAACGAACTAATTAATGCCTTGGATGAAATTGCAGATAAAAATTATGTGGAACGGTTGTCTATTTTCGGTGATTCTTATATCGCTTGTTGCGGATTAACAAAAGCGCGGTTAGATAGCGTTAATTGCGTCGTAGAATTTGCTTTGGAAGCGCTCAATATTGTCAAACGTTTTAATCAAAAACATAATATCAGTTTGAATTTGCGGGTTGGCATTCATACAGGTGCTGTAATGGCAGCAATTGTAGGAAAACAGAAATTTAGGTATCAGTTATGGGGTGAAACCTTAGATATTGCTAATCTTTTACAGCAAAACGCCGAACCTAATACAATTTTAGTTACCACAGCAGTATACGAACGTCTTAGCGAACTTTACTCTTTTACTACAAATTCGATGGTTTACTTAGATGAATATCAGCTACCTACTTGGATACTGCATAAAACAATATTATCTAAAAGTGTGGGATTTGAAAAAGATACAGTTATTGATAGTCAAACTCAGGAACAATCACAGACAAATTCAAAATATTAATATAACGCTACCTAAAGGTTAAAGGTTAAAGTTATAGGCTTCGGTTATGTTGTGCTATAAGTTCAGAAATACAGATATCTATGAAAATTCATTAAACTAATATTTCAAACCTATGCTCAATCAATCGCTTTTTACTTGGGGATTGTTTTTGATTTTTGGATTTCCTATTATTGCTATTGCTTTAGGAGAATTAATCGAACAATTAAAACGCCAAAATAATCCTTTTACAAAGGTTTTAATTAATATCCGCCGTTGGTTTTTACCTCCCCTAGCAGCTTTGCTAGTAATGCAAAAAATTTTTGCTGTACCCCACAGGGCTATATCATTACGAATTACGGAAACAATATTAGGAATCGCAATAATTTACGTTTTCATTTTATTTATTGATACTATATTTACTACTTTAAAACCTCATCAAACATGGCAAATACACGTTCCCAACCTTTTATTACAGGTAATAAATGCTGCTGTTATTCTAGGCATTAGCGCTTATGTTTTAGCAACAGTTTGGAAGATAGATTTAACTAAATTTGCTTCTGCTGCGGGAATTGGTTCCTTAGTAATAGCATTAGCTTTACAAGATACCTTAAGCAATCTTGTTTCGGGATTTTTACTAATTTTAGAAGCTCCTTTTAAATTAGGTGATTGGATTAAGGTAGGAAAAATAGAAGGTGAAGTAATTGAAATTAACTGGCGTGCGGTAAGATTAAAAACTCGCGATAGAGATGTAGTAATAATTCCTAACGGGAATTTAGGAAAAGATACAATTCAAAATTATACGATTATAGACCCGCTACATGTTGTCAGAATGAAACTGCGATTTTCGTATTTTGACCCTCCTAATCGAGTCATCCAGATGCTCACCCAGACAGCTATTGCTACTAAAGGAATTGTATCCCAACCACCACCTAGTGTAGATACTCAAAATTATATAAATACTGCAATTGAATATGAAGTACAAGTATGTATTAAAGACTTTTTTGCTTTAGAAAAAATACAATCGGAATTTATGACCCGCGTTTATTATGCTGCCAAACGTTACAAATTTCATCAACCTTATATTGATAGAACCGGATATCAAATAGATAAATTTCCCGCAGAAGAGGATATTACTACCCAAAGAATAGCCACATCTTTAAAAAACCTACCTTATTTCACATTTTTAAACACTAATACCTTAAACAATTTAGCTGCCTATGCATCTGTAGAACATTTTGGCATCGGCGAAAGAATTATCCAAGCCGGAGAAATTGATCGGAAAATCTATATTATTTTAGAAGGTAGCGTTTTGCTTTCCGTTAAAGATAGCAATAATCGCGAACAGGAAGTACTTTTCCTATCAAATAATGACCTATTCGGTGAAACCGCATTATTACAGGGAGAACCTTCTCAAGTATCGGTAACAGTAATTGATGATTTAAAAGCTATTGCAATTGAACCGGATAGCATTGTCGGTCTTTTAGAGAAATATCCTAAACTTGCTATGGAAATCAACTCTTTTATCATAACTCGCAAGCAAGCTGTAGATAACGCAAAAACAGCTTCTGATAACGGAAAAGTGCATTCAGTAAAAAATTAAATTCTGATTCCGAACCGGAATCAATAATATATCACTACGTGAAGGTCAAAGGTTTATGAGTTAATTGTACGTTTTTGGCTTTATTAATGCCCTAATCACCATGACGTAGCGCTATAAAAGCAACAGGAAACTATTAATCACGAAACAATACTATCTACTAACAACTAAAGACAAAAACATACATTCCCAAACCAAACGCGGTTGTGCATAACAAAGCAGAGCTTTACGGGTTTTTTCAAGCTGTTGAATAACATTTGGTTGTCGTAAATTCTGCCAATATGACTGCTGTAAATAATCAACTAACCATAGCTGAGCTTCATTATCTAATGCTTTATCAATTTGTTTTGCTAATTCCAATGCAGAGCGGTAAGTTTTGGGTGGTTGACTACAGGAGCGAAGTAAATCCAAGGGAATATTTTGCATTTGTTCGTATGCTTCAATCGCTTTTCCCGGACTTCCTGCGGCAATACTTATAACTGTAGGATGATTCAATATTTCACTATGTCCCGATAATGTCAGTACTTGAGACATTGAGGCTGTATCTAAACAGTAAAAAGGAATTTTTTGGCAGCGAGAAACCAAAGTTGTCAATATAGAATCGGGTGTTGGTGCGATTAAAATCAGCGTTGCTTTTCCGGGTTCTTCTAAGGTTTTGAGTAAAGCATTTGCAGCCGATTCTGCCATTGTTTCGACTTGTTCTAAAATTACTATATTCCTCGACGCTTCTAAAGGTGGGCGGCTGAGAAATTCTGTAATTTCGCGAATTTGTTCTAAACGAATTATCGGTGGTGCTTTCCGCTTTAATCCTTTTTCTGCCGCCTCTTTTGCACTTAACAATTTCCCTTGATGTTGATAGCTAGGCTGTATCCAAAGTAAATCGGGATGATTGCTTTTTTCTAATTTGCTTTTAACTACAGCGATATTTTGATTATTTTGACTAAACAATAACTCTAAAAAGCATCTTGCAGCTAAACTTCTTCCGATTCCAGGAGAACCCACAAACAAATAGGCTGGCGCAATTCTATCTTTTGCAACAGCTTGTTTCAATAATTCTACTGCTTGAGTTTGTCCTATAAGCGGCGCGAAAAAATCCATTTTCAGCGAACAGTTAACATTTAACAGTGAACAGTGAGCAGTGAGCAATTACCAATTACCAATCCCCAATCCGCAATGCCCAATGCCCAATCCTCCATACCCAATTAGCAATTCCCAATTCCCCATTCTTGCAATTTAGAAGTTAATATTTGCTGAATTTGTGTTTTCACTTGCTGTTGATTTAAACCTGCTTCTATTTTGAAGGTTTTTTCAGGTGATAAAGCTGCTTGTTCTCTATATCCTTTCTGCACGCGACGATGAAATTCTATTTTCTCTTGCTCAATTCTATCTGCTTTTTCGCCACTTTTTCGTTTGCGTGCCATTCCTTGCTCAACGTCTAAATCTAACCATAAAGTTAAATCGCTTTTCAATCCGGATGTAGCTATAGAATTAAGTTGGTGAATCAAATTCATGTCTAAATTGCGACCGTATCCTTGATAGGCTATCGTCGAATCAATATAGCGATCGCACAATATAATTTTTCCTAATTCCAAGTTAGGCAGTAGCTCTTGTTCTACGTGTTGCGAACGGTCGGCAGCATATAATAATAATTCTGTAGTCGCACTAATTGCTTTGTCTTTGCTGTTTTCTAACAATAAAGAACGAAGATGTAACCCTAATTCAGTTCCTCCCGGTTCGCGAGTTGTTACCACAGGTATACTTAAACTTTGCAGCCATTCACAACAAAGCTGCATTTGTGTGGTTTTACCGCAACCCTCCACCCCTTCAAAAACAATTAGTTTACCTTTCATTACTTTTTTGCTAAATGCCACCAATTTTTTAAAATATCATTTTTAAGGCACTGCAAATAACTTTCGCTATTTCTTCAACCAAACTCTTTCTACTATAAATTCCAAACTCTCTAGCAGATAAATTCGAGCAAATTCCTAATTTCTTGAGAAAGGGGGAGCTTAATTCTAATTCCCCCTTGCAAGCAGAATTAGGGTATCCAAACATGATGAAACTCATATCTAGCAGCAGTATCAGAAACCGAGTTTCTTTCTGGCTTAACCACATACGGATTGTTTTCACCATCGGCAACCCGTTTCCTTTGGGCTTTTTGAGAATGGTACAACATGTCAGATAAAACAAACTTAGAAGACTTGTTCGTACACAGTTGCCCCTGCGGGAAAGCTTTGAAGCATGAAGTTTTCTCAAAGTAAAAAGCGATCGCCTTAAAATCAAAAGACTTTTTTCTTTTTACTTTTCAACTTTCAGTTTCTTGATTTCCCCTTTCTACGTTAGAGATACTGTGTTAAAGTCTTAGCAATGGTTGTTTTTGGTACTGCACCTACAACCGTATCGACTTGCCGACCGCCTTTAAATACTATCAGCGTGGGAATGCTGCGAATACCGTAGTGACTGGCAACAGTGGGATTTTGGTCTGTGTTTAATTTCACCACTTTAACTTGTCCTTCGTATTCTCCAGCAACTTCATCTACCACCGGAGCAACCATTCGACAAGGACCGCACCAAGGTGCCCAAAAGTCAACCAGCACCGGAACTTCGCTTTCGAGGACTTCTTGTTTAAAGGTGGCTTCTGTCACATTCGTAATGGATGACATACTAGTCGTCCTCCTCTTAATAATATTTCTATAATTCGATAAAATCGAATAATTAAAATATAGACCTTTTTAAGACAACCTGCAACAATGAGATTTCTTTATCATCCAGAGCAAAAAAATATATCTTTAGCCGGAGTGCTTTATGCTTTAGGGGACCCCGTCAGATTGGAGATTGTGCGACAGTTAGCAAAGAAAAAAGAGCAATGCTGTGGAGACTTTGATTTTGCGATCGCGAAGTCAACAATGTCGAACCACTTCAAGATATTGCGGGAGTCAGGAGTGGTGTTGACTCGTAAAGAAGGAACCCAGCACATCAACACTCTACGAACTGAAGATTTAGAAGAATTATTTCCAGGATTATTAGAAGCAGTGTTAAATTCGGCTCAACCATTTGTAATTACACAAGAAGCAGTTACCAGTTAACAGTTAGCAGTTAGCAATTAACAATTACCATTTACTGATTAAGTATTATTTTTTTGCGATTGCATTGCTAAAATTACTCAATCTTGATTTTGCTTTTTTGAAGCTAGCATTGGTAGTATCGCAACCTCGGAAGCATGTTACATAAAAGCTTGTGATTTTTTTAATAAAATATGTATGTTAATGATAAAAAAGTTATAATAATTCCTCACATCATATTTTGCGTACTTAGAAAAGTAATTGCTCTGGTTCCTGATAAAAAAGCAAATCCATAGGTAATAATTTTTGCGACAGACAAAATAATTGGCATACATGCTTTTTGCAAATAAAAGCTGGTAATTGCTATTATCAATGCTGCAATAGTGGCAGATGCTATTGCTATTTGCGGGTTTTTCCTCAAGTGGCAGTACCATCGTAGAAAAATCCTAGAACAATAAATCTAATCCGAATAATAAGATAAAATTTCCAAGGGCAATTGATTTACATAAATACTTAGTCGCCTTAATCAAGCTGTAAAATCCTGGAATTATAAGTGTTCTAAGTCTGCACCGCAATCTGCATTCACAGCTTTATCTACTATTTTATTTTAATTCGTGTATTAATCTTTAAGCCGAATCAACTTTTTTCACCTGTTATAACTTATTTTGCTTTAATTAAACCTTCAGGGAAACAGCCATTTTAGAGTGAAGGAGTCACGATTGCACAGTTGAGAGATATTGTTAAAAATTTGGACGTACATCCAGCTTTAATTTTAGATTACGGCGGTTCAACCACATTAGTAATGACGAAGAATAATAAACCAAAGCTGCGAAATGCCCCAATTCATACTAAACTACCGATGCAGGAGCATCCAGTTGTTAACCATTTGGATTTTTACGCAGATTATATGTAATTAAAATGTATTTTTTGATAAAAAGCCTAAGTAAAAGTACTTGTCATTTTTTTAGTAAATAAATTTACAATAGCTTTTTTAAGCTGGGAAATTAAACGATTATTACAAAGCATTTTTTGTAGATGCAGTGTAAATAATCAGAAGCTAAACTAGTACCGTATTCACAATTAAAGGAGTAATTAAATGATTCAAGAGCGCGACTACACGTTAATTATTGACAAAAGCGGTAGTATGTCTACCCCAGATCAAGCTGGTGGCAAAAGCCGATGGCAGATAATGCAAGAATCAACCCTTGCTTTAGCCAGAAAATGCGAGCAGTTCGATCCAGATGGAATGACAGTTTACTTGTTTTCTGGCAGATTTAAACGTTTTGACGATGTAACTTCAGATAAAGTAGCGCAAATATTCATGGAAAACGATCCTGCCGGAACTACAAATTTAGCAGGGGTACTCAAAGATGCTACCGATAATTATTTCAAACGTAAAGCAGCAGGAGAAACTAAGCCTAATGGTGAAACAATTTTAGTTGTTACAGATGGCGAACCAGATGATAGAAAAGCAGTATTTGAGGTAATAGTTAATGCTTCTCGTCAAATGGAAAAAGATGAAGAATTAGCAATTTCTATTGTCCAAGTTGGTACGGATGCTCAAGCAACAAAATTTCTCAAAGCTTTAGATGACCAAATGGAATCAATTGGGGCCAAATTTGATATTTGTGACACGGTAACTTTTGACGACATGGAAGATATGAGTCTTTCAGAAATACTTACAAATGCAATTACTGATTAATTAAATTGATTAACTGAAGAAAAAATTATCAATGTATAGGAGTCATAATTTATGTTAGAAAATCGCGACTATACCTTAATTATTGACAAAAGCGGTAGCATGTCAACTCCCGACCAAGCAAATGGTAAAAGCAGATGGGAAGTAATGCAAGAATCGACCCTTGCTTTGGCTAGAAAATGCGAAAAATTAGACCCCGATGGGATGACAGTTTACTTATTTTCCGGCAAGTTTAAGCGCTTTGATGATGTAACTTCAGATAAAGTAGCGCAAATATTTATGGAAAACGATCCTGCCGGAACTACTAATTTAGCAGGAGTTCTCAAAGATGCTACAGATAGCTATTTCAAACGTAAAGCCGCAGGACAAACCAAGCCCAACGGCGAAACAATTTTAGTTGTTACAGATGGCGAACCTGACGATAGAAAGCCAGTTTTTGAAGTTATTGTCAATGCTTCTCATCAAATGGAAAAAGATGAAGAATTAGGGATATCTTTTGTGCAAGTTGGTAAAGATGCTCAAGCCCAAAAGTTTCTCAAAGCTTTAGATGACCAAATGGAATCAATTGGTGCCAAGTTTGATATTTGCGACACTGTAACATTCGACGATATGGAAGATATGAGTCTTGCAGAGATATTAACTAATGCAATTACTGATTAAATGTAGGGAAGAGGGAATAAACAACAAAGTTAATACTAATAAATAAATCGCAGGAGAATTAATCAATGTTAGAAAATCGCGACTATACCTTAATTATTGATAAAAGCGGTAGTATGGCAACCCCCGATCAGAAAGGTGGTAGAACAAGATGGGTTGCAGCAGAAGAATCAACTTTTGCTCTTGCGAGTAAATGCGAGCAATTTGACCCTGATGGTATAACGATTTATACTTTTTCCGGTAGATTTAAAAGATATGAGAATGTCACATCAAGCAAAGTAACACAAGTTTTTCAAGAAAATGATCCTTCTGGAACTACTGATTTAGCTTCAGTATTAAAACACGCCACGGATAATTATTTTCAACGCAAAGCTGCTGGCGAAACAAAGCTCAATGGTGAAACAATTTTAGTAATTACCGACGGTGAACCAGACGATAGAAAAGCGGTGATGAAAGTAATCATTGAAACTTCTCGTCGTATGGATAAAGACGAGGAATTAGCAATTTCCTTTATTCAGGTTGGTAAAGATCCACATGCAACTAGGTTTCTTAAAGTTTTAGATGACGAAATGCAAAGCGCTGGAGCCAAGTTTGATATCTGTGACACGATTACAATGGATGATATGGAAGACTACAGTCTTTCAGAAGTACTGCTTAATGCAATTATTGATTAACTATTCCCATTAATGGTAATTAAACAAATGGATTCCATTGATAAATTGTTATCGGAACTTCAAGCTGAATATCAGCAATCAGTTAATTCTCCAGTAGAAAAAACTGAGGAAGAGAAGAAAGCAAAGAAAGCAAAGAAGGCAAAGAAAGTAAAGAAAGTAAAACTTGATTCACCTTTACCTTCCTCTTTCGCATCTTCATCCTCAAAAGGAGATGCAATAGATAATATTTTAGCTGAAATTAAACAAGAGACTAAAGAAAAACAATTACTAGAAGAACAACAAAAACAGCAAAAGCTTGAAGAAGAAAGAATTGAGAAACAAAGGATTAAAGCTAAAAAGTTAGAAGCATTAAAAAAACAAGCTCAAGAATGGTTAGATAAATTAGAACCACTATCACCTGAAGGTATATGGTTTGAAAGTTTTTCTAAAAACTATCCTTCCAAACTAGAAGCTGCAATTGAGTATTTAAACAGCGAGCAGTGAGCAGTTAACAGTTAGCAGTAAACAGTTATCACCCTAAAAAATCGGTTTAGTTAATAATTAGAAACCGTCTTATAAAAGACTAATAAATATAGTTATGACTTACGCAATGAGCATAATAAGTAGGTAGTGTGTGACACCACAAGCATTATTATTTCGTTCAAAATTTCTCTATGTGTCACAGTAGCCTACAAATTAAATGTCTGATTTGAGTAAGTCCTAATAGTATAAAAATGTATTAATATTAAATTAAAAAATATAATATTTTCCCGTTAACTGCTCATTGCTCACTGCTCACTGCTCGCTGTTAACTGATAACCGTTTTGCTCCCCATTCGTGCATTGCATTAAGAATTGGCTGCAAACTTTCCCCTAAAGATGTTAGGGAATACTCAACTTTCGGAGGTATTTCCGGATAAACTTCTCGATGAACGATTCCATCCTGTTCCATTTCTCTTAATTGCTGAGTTAGCATTTTCTGGGTAACTCCTGGTAAAGCACGCTGTAATTCTCCAAAGCGTTTTACACCTAATAATAATTCTCTAATAATTAATACTTTCCAGCGTCCTCCTATTACTTGAAGTGTAGTTTCAACTTCACAGCTAACTGTTTTTTTAGGATTTACCGCTTTTGCTTTCATAGTTACTTTTGTGTAAGTACCTGAGTTTTAAGTGCGTACTTTTCATCATACATCTACACAGCTTAAAGTAAACATATCAGGAATCCACCTGATTGCGATGGTTCTCACGGTAAACTTTAATATTTCATAAGTTATAAACAAAATCCGCAGAATTTTATATTCCTCTATATTTACTTAAAAAAGGGTTTTTTAGGAGATATCAAAACTAATCATAATCAACAAATAATTAATACAAATTTATCTTTACAGCCGATTCTTAACTTATTATCTGGAATTGGTTTTATCCAGAAGTAAATTTCAAAAATTTATTAACAATATTATCAACAGAACGTTTCAACTGATGCTTGCGATACCATCTTTGAAAAGCTGCCTCATATTCTTCACCTCTAGTTTGAAAAGTATTCCAGCCATCTAAACCTAAAAATAAACCCCAAAAAAGTACGACGTAAAGCGCCCAGTTAATACCACCACCTGTAAGCAAGTCCATTGATACCAAAAAAGTATTAATGATAACGTAATTACCTGCACGCTTTTTGAATCTTCTTTGACGATGCAAATTGAAAGCTTGTCTGTGTTGAATTTCACCTTGCTTCGCAGCCCAATCGGCTTCTGCTAATTGTAGAGTTTCTGGAGAGATATCTAACTCCGCAGCGATTTCCAACAGTACCTCATGAGAAAATTCCTTATCATCATCCACTTGACGAGCGATCGCCAACTGCAAAATTTGCTGTACGTCTTCTTGGCTATAACAACGACTAATTTTATCTCCCGAATTCGCCATACTTATAATCTCTTCTATTACTTTTAATAGAGAATTTATTCAGCAAGCACAAAGTACTGCCACTATCTCTAGGGTAGCAAATCAATCAGTTGAATTTTATAGTTAGCCAAAAGTTAAGCCGGTGCAAAATTGAAATTTCTCACAGCAGAGTAACCGGGGTTAGGGCAAGCAGAGCAGCAGGGGGAGAAAAGAATAAAAAATCATTTTTTTCTACCCCCTCTCGCTCCTCTTCCCCCTATCCCCTCTCTAACCTAACCCGTCAAAACTAATGGGACAGACTACGATGCTGTTGCATCCGCTGTTGTATTTTCGTTTGAGTCTTTAGAGAACATTTTCAGAGAAATCCAGTAGGTAAAAATGTGAGAAAGTAAACCAAGGGGACCAGCAAACAAGCAAAGGGCAAGAGAATGAAAAGTCCAAATACCTGTTTTTACACCAGCTAAATAAATGTAGCGCCCTACGAATAAGTCCATTACCAAAAAATGTACCCATCCAGTTGCAGCAGCAGTTTCATCACCAAAAAATCGGGCAATATCTGCTAACTGGGGATTGGATAGAGCTTCTGCATTCTCCGGTGTAACGCTGCTAATGAATAAGTATAAATATAGTCCAGCTAAAGGTATAAACGGAATATATGACTCCATTATTTTTTGAGTTACTTTCCATTTTGGTAAAAAAATCATTAATATCCAAAAAGGTAAAACAAAAAGATTCGCAATATTAAATAATTCGGTGATACCCATACAAAACTCCCCTTAAATACTACTCTTTACCAGTATAATTTTAATAGAATTATTATTAACTAAGCAAAATTATTAATCTTGCAGATTAAAAGTATGAATAGCCCTCCAACCCCCAATTTTGGTAAATTTAGGGGGCTAATGTTTAATAGTAATAATAAATTTAGATTCCAATTGAGCAACGCCGAATTATTTATAGCAATTACAAAACCAGTTATAATATTTATCACCTTTGACCTGTGACCTTTGACCTTTAACCTGAAGCGGGGTAGTATCTTTTGGTAAATATCAAATGTAAAGATAAAACTTTTTCTAATATCAAAGCAATTTTATTTGATAAAAACGGTACTTTAGAAGATTCTGAAGTAGATTTACGTAATTTTGCTCAAAAAGCTGCCAGAATTATAGACGCAAAAATTCCCGGTATCGGCGAACCTTTATTAATGGCTTTTGGTGTTAATGCTGATAGTTTAGACGCTGCGGGATTAATAGCTGTAGCTAGTCGTCGGGAAACAGAAATTGCAGCAGCAGCTTACATTGCTGAAACGGGAAGAGGTTGGATTGAATCGTTAAAAATAGCTCGCGAAAGTTTAGATGAAGCAGATAAATATGTTGGTGATTCTCCTTCACCTTTGTTTGCTGGTAGCTTAGAAATATTGCAAAAGTTTTCTCAAACTGGGTTAAAATTGGGTATTCTTTCAGCTGCTACAACCCCACAAGTAAATCAGTTTGTCAAAGCTTATCAACTGAGTGAATATTTAAACTTAGAAATGGGAGTAGATGGTAATATTTTTAAGCCAGATCCAGCTTTATTTTTGCAAGCTTGCGAAAAATTGGGAGTAGAAGCAAGTAAGACTTTGATGGTAGGTGATTCTGTAGGTGATATGCTAATGGCACGCAATGCTAAAGCCGCTGGCTGCATTGGCATTACTTGGATTGGTAAGTCGGATAATGTTCGAGGTGCAGATGTTGTAATTAATAAATTAGATGAAATTGAAATTTGTTAATTGATTATTAATTACTCCGAGTTCGCTTTTCAAATTCCTTCTAAAATTTATCCGCATCTTCTTCCTCATGATTATACAAAAAAGAAATCAAATTGTTTTTTAATTTTTAATTTACAATTTTATGAGACTGAATTTTTGTTAATTACAAAAATATGAGACAATGAGAAATATAACTTACTAGTTATTATAATGGGAACATAATAAAAATTTTTATTTTAGCCAAGCCTCACCATTATTTAAAAATATTATATACAATAAATAATACTACAAAATCGCTATTAATAAAAAAATATTTTTTTGATGATTATTAAGCTACTATATATACATAAATAGCGCAAAAGTAAGTAATTATCTCATTATAGACGGGATTATATAGTGTATATTCGTAATAAATCAAACTTATAATATATAAGTAGTTTCAATTGCTTGTTTTTGACAGCTAAATTTATGACTTATAACCTAGGTTGAGTTAAAGCAAGTGTAAACATTCTTCAGACAAAGCGTGCGGCTCAGCATCTTGTAGAGGGAAATAGAGTAACTCAGCACCAACATTAGGTTATATCCTTACAAGAGGAATAAAAATGGAAATTAAAACCCTTAAAAATAAGGGTAATTAGAAGTTAGCTATCGATTATAAATTAATCATGGCGCTTCTACAGACAAAACTTGATAACCTTATCCTTGAATCATAAATTGCCGCAGCCCATTATTATCAAATTCAACCGGACAAGCAACTGTTGAAAGATCAAGGCGAGTACCTTTTTATATATAGCTATTACTTGAACATCTCGATTGTGCAAAGATTTTAATCAAGATTGAGAAACTTGATCGGAAGGATGCAATACTAATTTACCTTGTTTTTTAGTATTAGTAATAAGAAAAAATTCTTCTCCTTTATAAGGACTATTCATACTTTTAATTAGCAAAGCCTGATTATTTTCCTTAGATAGAATACCCATTTATAGCGTTTTCCAGTCTCCACTCGGTATAACTCAAAACCTATCTCCCCTCTCATTAATAAGGAGAGGGGTTGGGGGGTGAGGTAAAGCTGTACCTCAGTTGCTGTAGGAACGCTATAAAGCTATAAATAATGCTTAAAACGACGACTGTAATCCAAGTGTAAATTGCCAATCGGTTTCTAACTGAGGTCCATCTAAATCCCGTAAAATAGGTAATTCAAATTCCATCGCCAAACGAGAACCTTGTAAATTACCTTCAGGAGCATACAAATTAACTCCGAAACCCAAATTAATTTGAGTACCGCTCCTTAAATTGGGATCTGCTGTGGGAATCATCATCGGATTTAATCTGTCATCAGCACCGTCAATATCTCCCCAAGTTTTGCCAGTTAAACGCAACGAAGTACTCAACCAATCCGTCCAATTACGAGCAATCCAACCCGTTAACTGATATTTATTACCCAGACGATAACCATTATCATTTTTGCCTAATCTCAAGGTTGTCAAAGCTTGCGCTCCCCAAGAACCTTTTCCAGATTGACCTAAATAAGTTATCCCCGGTAGCAAATCAAAAGTACCCGAACCGATTTGCATTGGATAAGGAAGAATTTGATCTTCACCTGCGGGAGTATCGTCTCTTTCATCGATTGAACCTGTGGGAAAACTAACCCCAAGATTTAAATGTACGCGCTGTTTATCTTTATTAAATACCGTATAGAGGGCTGAGGTTTTAATATCCCCAAATCCTTCAGAATTTGTTGTAAAGCGCGTACCCATGCGGGTAAGATGTTCCATTTCTTTAGAAACATAAGGCACCATTGCCATCAAGGTAACATCATCACTAACCGCGTACATTGCTCCAACCATATGCATTTGCATGGACATGTCTACCGGAGTGACCATAAAATCCTGCAATACTTCACTATCGCTAATACTATTGGTACCATCGCGATTACCGTCCATTTCCATAAACATATAGCGATAGGAGAACATAAATTCTCCTTTTTTGTGAGCGTGGTCTCCCATTACACCAATCGGTGCATGTCCGTCAGGACGAGCAGCAGACCATTTATCAGGATCGCTATTATGAGCGCTATCTGCAATTATTGATTTTTCACTGTTTAATTCAGTTAATGATGGATTAGAAAAAGACTCAGCAGATTTATTTGAATTTAGCTGATTAAAGTTTGGCTGATTTAAATCTAAATCAGCAGCAGAAGTAGAAATCAATGATTTTTGCTGAGTTTTTTGTAAAGATGATTTATCTAACTGTGTCTCTAACTGTTTAAATTGAATTAATTTTTCAACTAATTTACTTTTATCGGTTTGTATATTTGATGTTGGTATAATTTCTGCAACTGCTACCAATGGAGATAAAACAATACTAATAATAGTCAAGCTAAATAGATAAGAATTTAATCTCAATTTACAAGCCTCGTTTGTTAGATAAGTAATTTAACAGGAAGATATCGTATCAAATGATTAATACATTTAACAAAAGACAGCTTGTCAAACTTGCTTGAAAATAATTAAATTTTCTCTAGATATAGGAACAATTGCGATTTAAATATCATTCATTGTTTACAATACAGAGAGCTTTCAAATTCTTATTATTGTAATCACAATTTCTACAAACAAAGAATGAAAATCATACATTGATTAATCACTTTTAAGGGTATTCCCTAAGAAGATGGGCGGAAAAGTATAGTTTTTAGCTTAAGTTTCGGACTATCCCCCCTTCCCCCTTAAAAAGGGGGGTTAAAGTTCCCCTTCTTTAAGGGGGATTTAGGGGGATCTTAAAAGTTTTGAGTATCATCTATAGCGCATCCTTACATCCTCTAAGAACGATCGCTAAACTTTTCCAATAAAATAACCCGGCATTTTCAAAATACCGAGTTATCTTAAGTCCGTATTTGGTTGTAAACTTAGACTCTATTTATAGATAAGACTTTAAGTTCTTATTTTTGTACGACTACTGTTGTTCCTACAGATGCCCAATTAAATATTTTTTTCGCATGATTGGGCGCTACATTTACACAACCGCGACTAACTGGCGTACCAAAATTGTTATGCCAGAATGCGCCGTGAATTCCATAACTGCCTTGGTAATACATTGTATGAGGAACATCCTCAATATCGTAATCTTCACCCTTCATCCGAGTTTTTTCCAATTTCGTATAAATATTAAATACGCCGGTAGGAGTAGGAGTATCTTTTTTACCAGTAGAAACAATAACTCCAAACACGGGCTTGTTCCCTTCCCAAGTAATTAATCTTTGTTCGGATAAATCTACTTGAATCCAGCGTCTATTGGAATTTTTCAGCTGTTTAACTTTCTCAGTAACTTTTTGCTGAGACTTTGGCGTGTGATGAGCTTCTGCTTTACTCGTAGGAAGACTGACAAAACTAGCCGAGAGTGCTATTCCTGCCACTAAAACTTTTAGATAGCGAATATACTGAGGGAAAAATCGGGCTTTCATGATAAATACTCTCAAATGTAAGCGTAAGCTTGTTTATTTACTTTTATTACTCTATCTAACGACTTATTTCTGTCACAATCTATGAATTTCTTTCTTTTTATCTTACTTTATCTTCTCAATTAGCCTTTCTGCCTGTCGAGTTATTAAATCCCAATCTTCAGAAATAACTGACTGTTTGGGAAACAACTCGCTGCTCAATCCAATGGCGATCGCACCGGCTCTGAGGAAATCCGAGGCGTTTTCTATAGTCACTCCTCCAGTCGGGATCAAGGGAATTTGTCCCAAAGGAGCTTGCAAACTTTTGATATATCCAACACCACCACAAGCTTGCACGGGAAAAACTTTCACGCAGCTAGCGCCATAAGTCCAAGCTGTAACAATTTCGGTGGGAGTCAGCGCTCCGGGTATTACTGGTACCTTCAAGTTGACAGCTGCTTGAATTATCGTTTTTTCAACGTGGGGAGTAAAAAAGAACTGTGCCCCTACGTTTATTGCCCGATGCATTTGTTCTAGATTCAATAACGTTCCCGTACCGATAATGCACTTAGGTAATTCCACACGTAATTGTGCAATTAGCTCCTCAGCTTGAGGAGTATTCCAAGTGATTTCGATTAACTGCATTCCGCCAGATGCCGCAGCTAAAGCCATTTGCCGCGCCAAATCTTTTTTTTGGGCACGAATAACTGCGATGGCACGATGCTTTTTTAAAAGCGTTAACCAAGGGGAATCGGGAAGGTGGAATTGGTCATTGGGCATTAGAAGTTAAGCAATATAAATTTAAAAAACTTTGATTGTAAGTATTTTTTTCTCGAAATAGAACTAGATAAGTTAGATTCGTCTAGAAACTAAACTTAAAAACTAATTCAGTTTCAAGCCAGCCATTTATTTTTCATCGAGAGATATATTGTTTATTTACTAATTTTAATTCTTCTTCTATCTTCTGCTGTCGGGGAAAAAATAACCCAAAATTTCATGTTTTTTTTCGGTTCGAGAGTATGTATGTATCGCTAATATGATAAAAGCTAAGTAAATAAACGCAATTATTACAACTTAGTCATTGTAATTTGAGTTGACATGATTCACAAAAAAAATTTCTACACAAGCTTTATAGCTTTGATTACAGCAGCAACAGTCATTAGCGCTGGAAGTCATTTAAATCATACCTTTGCTCAATCTTCGCCAAGTAAAAATTCAACTACAGCAAATTCTTCCCAAACCAAACCTGCTCTAACCTTACAGGGACACATATGGACTATCGAGGCTTTAGATTTTACTCCAGACGGGCAAACTTTAGTCAGTGGTAGCTACGACCATACCGTAAAAGTGTGGAATCTAAAAAATGGTAAACTTATCCGTACCCTTGATGGGCATGAAGACGGCGTAAATGACGTTCTTATTAGTCCCGACGGAAAACTGTTTTTCACCGCCGGAGGAACGGCAGAACCCAATACCAATAAGGTAATCAAGGTATGGGATATGAAAACTAAAAAATTACTTCGTACCCTTAAAGGACATACTTTAGGAGTCACTTCCTTAGCTATAACCCCTGATGGTAAAACTCTTATCAGCGGCAGTTACGATAAAACCATTAGGTTATGGGACCCCCAAAAAGGTATACGCAAGCGTACTTTAACCGGACATAGCGATCCCATACTTTCAATTGCAGTTAGTCCTGATGGAAAAACTTTAGCAAGCGGCGGGGGTTCGCTTAACGACGATTCTGACAAAACAGTTAAATTATGGAATCTGGTAACGGGGGAATTAGCTAGTAATATCAAAGGAAACAATAACGTTATCAACTTTATCGGCTTTACCCCCGACGGTAAATATCTTGTTAATTCTACAGATCCCAAAATCAATGTTTGGGATATGAGTACTGGTAAATTAGTAAATCGTTTTCAGGTATCTGACATCGAAGGAGTTACTTCTGCAACTTTAGGAAAAGATAGTAAAACTATTGTCACCACTACATTAGACGGTGCAGTAACAATATGGGATTTAACCACCGGAAAAGCAATAAAAACCTTAGTAGAAGCTGCTAACAATCCTCAGAATTACGACCAGCTTTATCCTACTAGTACGGCATTCAGCCCCGATGGTAAAACCATTGCTATAGGTGAAGGAGGCGGAGCTTATAATTCAAAATTCCCAATTAAAATTCAACAAATGCCATAAGCAGTGAGCAGTGAGCAGTGAGCAGTTACCAATGCTTAATGCTCAATGCCTAATTACCAATTATCAATTCTCACTTCTCATACTGCTCGTAAGCTGCAACAATACGCTGCACTAAAGCATGTCTAACTACGTCTTTTTGAGAAAATTCACAAAAGCCTATGCCTTCCACGTTTTTTAAAATTTGAAAGGCTGTTGCAAGTCCGGATTTCTGCTGTAAAGGTAAATCGGTTTGCGTCATATCACCGGTTACTACCATGCGGGAACGAAAGCCCAAACGAGTTAGAACCATTTTCATCTGCGCTGGCGTAGTATTTTGAGCTTCGTCCACAATTACAAACGCATTGTTTAAAGTTCTTCCGCGCATGTAAGCTAATGGTGCAACTTCAATTATCCCTCTTTCAATCAGCGATGGGACTTTATCCGGCTCTATAAACTCGTTGATAGCATCATAAAGCGGACGCAAATAAGGATTAACTTTTTGCTGCAAATCTCCCGGTAAAAATCCTAGCTTTTCACCGGCTTCTACAGCAGGGCGAGTTAAAATTAGTTTTTCGTACCTGTTATCAAGCAGTGCTTGAACCGCTACAACAACCGCTAAAAATGTTTTACCAGTTCCCGCAGGACCAATACAAAATGTTAAGTCGCGCTTGCGTATTGCTTCAATATACTGTCGCTGACGAAAAGTTTTAGCACGAATTTGTTCTCCCCGACGAGTTTTAGCAAGCACATCTTTTTGTAATGTTTGCAGTTCATCTTCTCGATGGGTATCAAGGGCTTGACGCGCTGTTAAAATATCGGCAACGGATAGTATATTTCCCTGCGTCCAAATATCTTCCAAAGATTTTACCAACCGACTAACCAAGTCGATTTGTTTCTCGGTACCGCTAACGTATAGTTCTTGTCCCCGCAGTACTACAGTGGCTCCAGTTTGTCGAGCTAAGAGTTTGAGGTTTTCTTCCTGGCTTCCCGCTAAAGCCATAGCACTAGGGATATCGGGCAATTCTATTGTTATGGCTTCTGCCATAGTATTAATTATGTATTTCTTATTAGTAAGGAATAACTTTTTACAAAGATACTCCGTTTTCAGGAGTTTAATCTTATTTTCTAACCAAATTTAACCGACTAATTAACCACCTATTTAATGAATCACCTATTTAACTATTTACTATCAGCCATAGGGCTGATAGCGAATAAAATTAGAAACAATAAAAATTGTTTCACTTAAATGCGAGTTCGGGGTTTGGTGAAATCTCTACGTCCGTCACCACGTCTTACTTTAGGCTTAGGCATTGGTAATTCTCTATCCCTTCCTTCGCTATAAGATGCGGGTGCATCCTCCCGACTTTCATTACTACCGTAAATGTCTAGGTATGCCGATTGTCCCGCAGCTTGAGCAGCCGCAGAAATCACAGTGCGAATAGCTTGGATGTTGCGTCCTCCTCGACCAAACACTTTACCTTTATCTGCACTATCAAAGGCAATGCGAATCCAAGCTCGTTTGGTGCTACGAGAAATTTCACAATCAACGCTTAGAGACTCTGGTGATTCCAAAAACGGCTGCATTAAAAAATTAACTAAACCAACGTAATCGGGAGTTGTACGGGAATTCGTATCTGTTACTTTACTAGGATGCAGTTGCTGCACGGACTTGTTCAAAAACATTATTTTTTTCTAAAATGCGACGCACTGTGTCAGTTGGTTGAGCGCCCTGTTGTAGTCGCTTAACAATGCCGTCTACGTCTAATCTTACTTCTTTGGTTCTAGGATTATAAAATCCTAATTCTTCGAGGGGACGACCATCGCGACGAGATAGATTATTAATGGCAATTAAGCGGTAACTTGCTTCTCGTTTTTTGCCTATTCGCTTTAAGCGCAGTTTAATCATAATAAAAAGGTAATTCTCCTACTTTGTAAGATGTTAGTTTACAACTAGAGTCGGTGACAAATCTATCCGAAATTATGAAAGCATTTCACCGAAAAAGGTAATGCTCCCCCGAATGCGGGAAGATAAAATTTCCCACAAGTAGCAGATGATAATTTTAGCACTTGCACGGCATGAAGCGCTATTTGTTTCCAGGTCAAAGGTTAAAGGTTAAAGTTCAAAGGTCAGAGTTTAAACCTTAATACTCACCATGAATGCCTTTCTTCACCATCTTTTGATTAGTAACTGCTAACTGCTAACTGTTCACTATTCACTGTTAACTGTTCACTGTTCACTGTTAACTGTTCACTGATAACTGTTAAAGCGTACCAAAACCTTTCTTTTTCTTGGCTTTTTTCTGCTTCTTTTTACCGCCAGAAGCGCCGCGCCATCCTGGTGCAGGGGCATTTCCGGCAGCCATCGGATTTCTACCGCCAAACATTCCTCCGCCTCCCATTCCAGGGAAGTTACCTTGTCCCATTTGCTGCATCATGTTCCGCATTTTCTGGAAATCGCTTATCAGCTTGCTGACATCTTTTTCTTTATAGCCACTTCCAGATGCAATCCGTCGCCGTCTGCTGGGAGAACTCGCTAATAAATCGGGATCTGTCCGTTCTTGTTTGGTCATGGACTTAATCATCGCTTCGCAGCGCTGAAGCTGAGATTGTCCTTGTTCGAGCTGCTCGTTAGAAATTTTGTTCATTCCCGGAATCATCTTCATGATGCCTCCGAGGGAACCCATATTCTTTAGCAAACGTAGTTGTTTGAGAAAGTCAGTAAAATCAAACTTCGCCGACAGCATTTTCTCTGTCATTTTTTCGGCATCGGCCATGTCAAATTCTTCCTGGGCTTTTTCAACCAGGGTTAAGACATCTCCCATGCCCAAAATTCGCGATGCCATTCTATCGGGATAAAACGGCTGTAGGGCTTCAACTTTTTCACCAACACCAACAAACTTGATTGGTGCGCCGGAAATTCTTCGTACCGATAGCGCTGCACCACCACGGCTATCACCGTCTAACTTGGTTAAAATTGCACCGCTAATACCAATTTTTTCGTGGAAAGTACGAGTCAAATTTGCGGCTTCTTGACCGGTCATTGCGTCCACTACCAGCAGCGTTTCGTGCGGCTGGACGGTCTCTTTGACACTGGCTAATTCCGCCATCATGTCTTCATCAATTTGCAAACGACCGGCAGTATCAATAATTACCGTGTCTATACCTTCTGCCTTAGCACGCTCCACACCTTGACGGGCAATTTCAATTGGATTTGCATCGCTTCCCAGTTCAAATACCGGTACGTCAATTTGTTTACCTAAAGTTATTAACTGATCGATTGCAGCAGGGCGATAAACGTCTGTTGCTACCATCAAACAATTGCGTTCTAATTTTCTTAGATGTAACGCTAACTTAGCTGTTGCAGTTGTTTTACCAGTACCTTGCAAACCAGCCATCAAAACAATTGTGGGTGCTTCTTCGGCTTGTACCAGGGGGACATTAGTTTCCCCCATTACGTTTACTAATTCATCGTGAACAATTTTAATAAACTGTTCCCCTGGGCGCACTCCATTCAATACCTCAGCACCTTGTGCTTTGGCTTCAACTTCACTAATAAATTCTTTTATGACTTGCAGGTTGACATCGGCTTCCAATAGGGAGCGTCGTACTTCTCGTAAAGCTTCCTGAATATTGGATTGAGAGATTTTACCTTGTCCCCGGAGTTTTTTCCAGGTCGATTCTAAACGGTCGGCTAGTGCATCAAACATAATACAATTATCTTAATTAACCCCACGCTTATAATAATGCGGGGGATTCTTAGCTTAACGACTCATCTTGAAGCCAGAAGGATTCAAGCCAAGCAAAACCGTACTCATTTCCACACAGTTTTACCAACAGGTGAAAATTTTTAGAAGACGGCGATTTACAAAGCGTGGATATATCTCTTAAGCATACTAGAATACAAGCTGCTTGACTGAGCGCGATCGCTCTCTCGGATACTTATAGTTTAGTTTCGGGTTAGATTACTTTGCTATTTTGGAACTTGTACGAACCTGTTACGGCTTGCAATTACGAGCTTTATGACTGTATTCGGAGTCTCCCAAGCTTGTCTACTTCTGAGAAATAAATTAAATACACATTAACCTACTGATTGCTCGGGTTTTATGTGACAAAATCAGTGAAAACAGCAAAAGTAATATTTGTTTACAATTATCCAAAAATTATATCTAAGCTTTTAACATTTTTGAGCAATTTCAAAAAGACCTTCTGTAAAAAATTTATACAAATATAATTTCTATTTAAAAAATAATTGCTAAAACTTGAAAATTCCTGTGTAGAAAATTACTTACAGGCAAGCTATTATTTTATTAGACCGATTTTACGATTATCTAAATAGGGTCGCTTGATTTCATAATTAATTTTTTGCGAACACTATGAATATTTTTGTAACAATTCAATATGAAAAATCAAGATGTTAGTATATGTAGTAACTAAATTAATAATTAAATTTCACCTGTAGATGATTGGATTTAATTCTAAGTAGGTAGGCGTAATTAAATATAAGATACGACCTTACACTGGCTCTAATTTCCCTCTCCTTAGTAAAAAGAGAGATTGAGAGTTAGGTTTTATATTTTATTCAACTCATTTACTTAATAATGAATCATATATGTTAACGTCCTCGGTTTTTTGCATGTTAATATATTGATAAAAATATTGCTTATACTGTTCGTGAGAACAATATATAAACATATTCTTATTTATCTTTAAGTAAATAACTGCAATCTAGGTAAACTCTATATCTTAACTATAAAAATAGATAAAATGTTATTCTTTTTCAGAATTTTAAAATCTATTTAGCCAGTTAAAACTTAGTGTTGCCAAAATATCTTTTAACTCAAAAACAAACATATGAAAAAAGAAATTAAAAAATTAGTTGAAACTTCCAGTAATGCCAGGGAAGTTAATCAAGATGAAAGTCAACAGCAGCAAATAATTCGAGAAAAAATTATTAACCAAGTTGTCAAAGGTGAAAACCTCAGCAGTTTAAACTTAATTTTTACCGATTTAAAGGAAGCTAAGTTAATCGGGGTTAACCTGAATAATATGTATCTTAGTGGCGTTGAATTATGTAGCGCTGATTTAACAAATGCTCAGTTATTAGCAATTGATTTAAGCGAAGCCGATTTGAGCAACAGCAAATTGGTTAACGCTCAGTTAGCAGGAGCTAATCTCAACAGCATTAAGTTGATTGGAGCTAATCTTAGTAACGCTAATTTAAGAGATGCGAACCTTTGCACTTCTAAACTTAATCATGCTTGTTTAATCGCTGCCCAGTTGTTAGGTGCGAATTTAAGTGGTGCCCAACTAACTGATGCGAATTTGAATAATGCCTTACTTCAGAAAATTTACTTGTGGAATGCTAACCTCAACAACGCTCAGTTGATCAATTCTGACTTAACAGATGCCTATATGAACAATGTTAAGCTTAACAATGCTGATTTAACTGGTGCAATCCTTGTAAACGCTCAGCTTTCTGAAGCTAAATTAAAACATGCCAAGCTCAAATCAGCTAATTTGAATGCAGCCCAATTAGACAATGCTAATTTAAAGAATGCCGACTTGAGCGACGCTTGCTTAGAGAGAGTCAATTTGCAAAATAGTAACCTTGAAGGAGCTATCTTAAATGGCGCAAACTTTCACAAAGCAATCTTAAATAACGCTAATCTCACCAATGCAAAAGTTAAAAATGCTCGCTTCGGAGAAAATACAGGTATCAGCGAAGAAGCAAAGCTCTATCTAAAAAGAGAGGGAGCTATCTTTGAAGATGAATAGCTGCAAAACTATCATGAAACCAAAGTAATCAAATTAGAAAACGCTTCGGTTGCATCTGTCAAGACTTTACTTTGAAAAACAAATTCGCTGTAGTCTGCTAAATTATCTAAACCAACCACATTTAGCATGACTTCAGCAGTTACCCATGCAGAGGTTTGGATAAATAATTTTCGCCATCTTACTTTTTTCATGTTCGCTTCCTTTTCCTAAATACAACTTCTTTAGGAATGGCCGCAACTGGCATGTTTTTCTCGTAGGGTGCTGTGACACTTTGACTAATTCTGAACGTAGTAATAACATGCAGGCTGTGTCACGCACCAACCGGCATTGTGACATTGCGGCCATTCCTGTTCTTAAGCAATTGATTATTTAAACTTTATCCTTCATTAAGAAATGTAAATTATTTCAACGAATAATTTCAATAGCTTGATTTAAGAAGCGAGGTAGTGATTTTACCTCTATCGAAGATGGAAATTACGAATTGACGAAAATTTCAGAAAGTCAGTAATCCTTGATACAGCAAGTATCAAGCTCGTTTAAATATTTATCGTATCTGTGAGGGATGGTAATAGGTAATTGAACATGGGTAATTGGTAATAGGTGATTGGTAATTTCTAACTTGCTACTGTTAACTGTTAACTGTTAATTTTTCCACAGCATCAGCTTGTGTCGGTAAAGCTGCGGTTAAAACTTCACTTCCATTATCCGTAACTAAAACATCATCTTCGATTCGGATTCCTCGCACATCTGCAAACTGCGATAAACGTTCCCAGTTGACAAATTGTTTAAAATTCTCACGATTCTCTGAATTATTGATAATCGCCGGTACTTGATAAAAACCCGGTTCAATTGTAACTACCATTCCGGCATGTAAAGGTCGATTTAAACGCAAGTAACCCAAGCCAAAACGTCCGCTTCTTTGCCTTCCTTCTTCGTACCCTGCTAAATCTCCTAAATCTTCCATATCATGTACATCTAAACCGAGTAAATGCCCTATTCCGTGAGGGAAAAACAAGGCATGAGCATCTACATTTACCAACTCTTGGGGATTACCTTTTAAAATACCCAAACTAACTAAACCTTCAGCAATAACCTCACAGGCACAAAGATGAATATCTTCGTACTCTACACCTGGGGTGATTTTGTCAATACAGGCATCATGTGCGGCTAAAACAACATCATAAATATCTCTTTGGGTTGATGAAAACTTTCCGCTCGTAGCCCAAGTACGAGTTACATCCGCAGCCCAACCGTTAGGAGTTTCCGCGCCAACATCAGCAAGTAGCAAATCATTTGAGTTGAGGGAGTTTTCATAATGTTCATTGTGCAATACTTCCCCCCGCACGGTAACAATACTGTTATAAGATGTTGTCATGTTATGAGCAATGATTACTGATTCCATTGCCGCTCGTACTTGTGCTTCTGTTTTAGCTGTTGCGGTTGCAGCCATACCAGCTTTATGGGCTTCTATAGTAACGGCAACAGCTTGACGTATTTCGCTTAAAGCCGCTTCGTCATGGGTAAGACGCAGTTGAGCAACTGTCTTAGCTAATTGCAAATCGATATTTTCAGGTGAACGTTGTGGTAAAACCCATCTATCTAATAATTGTGACTGTTGCGTCCATGAAGCTGCATCTTGTACGGCAATTGTTGCCACATCCTGTAAATGGGATTCTAACTCAGCCATTGGGTAAGCTTCATCAGCACCGATTTGTTCTGCAATGCGATCGCGACTCGGCATTTCTCCATGCCAAAGAGCGCTACTTGGTGAGGGATTATCCATAAACAATTGCAGTTTACCTGCTTGCAAGCGAATTGCAGCATTTTTTAAAGGTAATCCGGCAAAGTAGAGAAAATGACTGCTAGGACGATGTGGAAAGATATTTGCAGCAAAATTACGAGGGCTAGGATTACCAGACCAGAATACTGCCGGAAAATCGATTAAATCGGCTAATTTTTCTCTTCTTTTACGTAAAGTATCTGCAAGTGAGTTAGGCGTAGATATTATTGTCATTGTTTAAAAATTGGGAATTGGTAATTAGTAATTGGTAATAGAAAATTAGTACCTTAGTGCTTGCTACTCATAACTGTTAACTGCTCACTGTTAACTGCTCACTGCTCGCTGCTCACTGTTCACTGTTAACTAAGATGAAACAATGCAACTGGTTGATTGAAGAATTGCCAGGATTAAGCCAAGATGAAATTAATAATTTGAAAAAGAATGGTTTTACAACTACTTTAGCTTTGGTAAAACAAGGGAAAACTCCTCAAGAAAAATTGATACTGGCACAGAAGCTACAGGTTCATGTCCAGTATGTAAAGAAGTGGGTTGCTTTAGCGGATTTAGCTCGAATCCCCAGCGTAGGAACCGAATATTCCGGTTTATTGCTTCATGCTGGCATTGCTTCAGTGATGCAGTTGACAACCACTCCCCCCCATCGCTTACACAAGCAAATTTTACGTTTGCAAGTAGCAACTTTACAAAGACGAGATTTATGCCCTGCGGTTGAACAAGTAAATGAATGGGTTGAGCAAGCTAAGAACTTATGATTTATAAGTTATGAGCGCCCGAAGAGGGCAAGGTTAAAGGTTAAAGGTTAAAAGTCAAAGGTATTAAACCTTCCTCCCAACGAATGAAATTAACACGTTTAATTAAATCTCAAATCTTTATTGGGCAAGGGTTTAAAAATGTGTTTCTTAGAAGTTTTTAAACTTGCATCTCATATACTAAGTAGACGGCAAATTCACTTTTTTAATTACAGATTTTTAAATCCTAATTATAGATTATTAACTCCTAACTCCTCATTCCTAACTCCTTACTTCTAACCCTCCACTTTTACTCTTTCTCCAGTACACCGTTAAGAAATATGTCAGCCAGCCCTTCTGCCATTTTTTGTTTTTCTTGAGGAGAAGCATCTGGTTCCATAAGTGTATTATGAGAAAACCCAGCTACAGCAAACATCCCCAGGAATACTTGAGCTACGAGTTTTGCATCTGTCTTCCGGTATATTCCTTTTTCCATTGCTGTTTGAAAGAAAGCTTCAGCAACATCAGTCATTTTATCAATTACTTCTTTTTGAATGCGATCGCGAAGTTCGGGATGAAATTGGGCTTCCATAAAACAAACTTTCATCATGTCGGCGTTTTTTTGCAAATTCCACATCCGACGACGCATTACTTGGGCTACGGCTTTATAGCTAGCCATTTCACTTAATTCGGTGAGTAAATCGGTGAGAATGTCTACCCAGCCAGCAGTTGCAACTTCCACTAAGATTGCTTTTTTGTTAGAAAAATGACGGAATAAAGTTCCTTCGGCAACTCCTGCTTTTTGTGCTAAGTCGCGGGTAGTCGTACCGTCAAATCCTTGAGAAGCAAACAACTTTTGTGCTGCTTGCAAAATGCGATCGCGTGTTTGTGTTTCTGGAGGAGGAGATTTAAAAGCTCGCATAGTATTAGTAATAGTGATTGTTCCGGAACTGCATCTGTAGCATTATTGTCTAACGTTAAGTACTATAAGCTGCAAATCTTTAATATAAGATTAAGCCTTGAGAATTCAAATTTTCGCTGGAGCCAGAAGATAAACCGGTAATTTGTAATTTATAATACGTTGCTTAAGTGCCAAATTGAACTGCGTAATTAAAATTATCGGAGATGAAAATATATGGTGATATGGCGAAGCTAAAAGACATTACAATTTCGTTGTTTTGGAATGCGAGAGATGTAAAAATGTTCAATTCTCTAAGTTTATTGCCTCAAAGCGATATTCTTACACAGTTTAAAAGGAAAATTATGGGAAATATCTTACGTCGGCTATTTGCACTGCTTTTAGCATTAGTTTTTTGTTGGGAGATGTTACCCGCAGCTGCATCTGCTCAAACTTCATCTTCTGGGGAAACTTCAATTCAACCTTATTTAGATGGGGTTACCCAAAATTTGACGGAGTTTAAGCTAGATAATGGTATGAAGTTCATTGTTTTAAGACGACCAAAAGCTCCTGTAGTTTCTTTTGTTACTTATGCTGATGTTGGTGGTGTAGACGAACCCGAGGGTAAAACCGGTGTCGCACACTTTTTAGAGCATTTAGCTTTTAAAGGTACTGACAGAATTGGTACTAAAAATTACGCTAGAGAAAAAAGGCTGCTTAATAGATTAGATAAATTAGCAGCCCGAATTCAACAAGCACAAGCAGCGGGACAAAAAGATAAAGTAGCTCAATTACAAGCTAGGTTTAAAAAAGTAGAAAGTCTGGCTCGCGATACAGTCAAGCAAAATGAGTTGGGTAGAATTGTCGAACAAGCGGGTGGTGTGGGCTTGAATGCTACCACTTCTACCGAAGCTACGAAATATTTTTACAGCTTTCCTTCTAATAAATTAGAACTTTGGATGTCTTTGGAGTCGGAACGTTTTCTTAATCCCGAGTTGCGACGCGAATTTTATAAGGAGAAAGATGTAATTCTTGAAGAAAGACGAATGCGGGTAGATAATTCACCCATCGGACAAATGATTGAAAAGTTCAACGATACGGCTTTTCAAAAGCATCCTTATAAACGCCCGGTGATTGGTTACGACAAAGATATCCGTAATTTGACAACCGAAGATGTACAGCAATTCTTCGATACATATTACGTTCCCAGCAATCTTACGGTTGCTGTGGTGGGAGATGTTCAACCTGATGAAGTTAAAAAATTAGCTGAAGCTTATTTTGGACGTTATGAAGCCAAACCCAAACCAGAGCAAAAACTAGCAGTAGAGCCGAAACAAACTCAAGAACGAGAATTTACCTTAAATTTACCTTCTCAGCCTTGGTATTTAGAAGGTTATCACCGTCCAAATCTCAACGATCCAGATAACGCAGTTTACGATATTATCGGCAGTTTGCTCAGCGATGGGCGGACTTCGCGGCTGTATAAATCTTTGGTAGAGAAGAAACAACTAGCACTTGCCGCACAAGGATTCAGCGGTTTTCCCGGAGATAAATATCCTAACTTAATGCTTTTCTATGCTTTGACTGCACCGGGACGTAATGTTGATGAGGTAGCTAAAGCATTGCGAGAGGAAATTGAAGCTTTGAAAACACAGCCGGTTTCCGCAAAAGAATTAGAAAGGGTAAAAACTAATGCCCGTGCGTCTTTGTTACGTTCCTTAGATTCTAATATGGGTATGGCGCAGCAGTTATTAGAATACGAAGTCAAAACTGGCTCTTGGAAGAATTTGTTTGAACAGCTCGAAAAAATTGAAGCTGTAACCCCTGAAGATATAATGCGTGTCGCAAAAGAGACTTTTGTCGCAGAAAATCGCACCGTCGGTAAATTATTACCAAAGAAGCCAGGAAGTTGATGAGGAGAGGGGGAGACAAGGTAAGCCACTGCGTTGCGGTGAGTCTAGTTGGGGGTGTCGGTTTCCGTCCCCCAAACTAGCGTTCGCGGAGCGTCTCCCGAAGGGAGATACCCGGAGGGAGGAACACGACTGTTGTAGCAAGTGGCGCAACCCGAAGGGAGACAAGGAACAATTTAAACTTATTGACTCTTAACTCCTAACTCCTAACCCCTAACTACTCCCTATGCCCTATTTCCAATTAGGAGAGAGAATGAAGATTAAAAGAACAAGGTACAGAAAGAAAGTGAAAAGATTGCTTTACTCGTTACTGGTTTGTTTTGCTTTTGTACTGGTAAGTTTTAACTTTTCTGGCGCAATGGCACAGCAAGTAACGGCACAAGGTAAGTATACGCCCAAGCATTATACTGACTTGGAATTTGAGCCGGTAGGTGAAATCAAGTTACCCGAATACGAACGGTATCAACTTGACAACGGCATGATAGTCTATTTAATGGAGAATCATGAGTTGCCGTTGGTGAATGGTAGGGCGCTAATTCATACTGGTTCTCGATTTGAGCCTGCTAATGAGGCTGGTTTGGCTCAGTTGACGGGTGGAGTAATGCGTACTGGAGGAACTGTGCAACATCCTCCTGACGAACTCAATCAAATGCTCGAACAAAGAGCGGCTTCGGTAGAAACTAATATTGGGGATACTGCTGGCAGTGCTGCTTTTGGAGCGCTTAGCGAAGACTTGGATACAGTTTTCGGGCTATTTGCTGAAGTATTGCAACAACCAGCTTTCGCCGAAAACCAATTAGAGCTAGCAAAAACCCAGTTGAAGGGTAGCATCGCCCGTCGTAACGATAGCCCCGATGATATTGCCCGTCGCGAGTTCAAAAAATTGATTTACGGTGAAAATAGTCCTTACGCTCGCATCCCCGAATATTCATCGTTGAATAATATTACTCGCGAGGATTTAATCAAGTTTTACCAAAAGTATTATTATCCTAATAATATGATTTTGGGTATTGAAGGGGATTTCGATTCTGCTAAGATGAAATCTTTGATTGAGAAAACATTCGGCAGTTGGAAAGCTAACTCTAACTTTAAAAAACCAACATTACCAGAAGTCTCTCAAGCTAAAACCGGTGGAGTTTTCTTCGTTAGTCAACCGCAGTTAACTCAAAGTAACGTGCTTATCGGACATATCGGCGGCAAGTTTGCTAGCCCCGACTATCCCGAATTGGATGTTATGAATGGGGTAATGAATGGATTCGGTGGAAGATTATTCAATGAAGTGCGATCGCGTCAAGGTTTAGCATACTCGGTATACGGTTACTGGAGTCCCCGCTTCGATTATCCCGGAATGTTCATTTCTGGCGGACAAACACGTAGTGATGCTACAGTCCAGTTTATTAAAGCTATAGAGCAAGAAATTAAGCGGATTCAAACCCAACCCGTAACTCCTCAAGAGTTAGCATTTGCTAAAGAGTCTACATTGAACTCTTTTGTCTTCAATTTTCAAGATCCTGCTCAGACTTTATCGCGTTTGATGCGCTACGAATATTACGGTTATCCCAAAGATTTCTTGTTTACCTATCAAAAGCAGGTTGAAAATACTACGGTAGAAGATGTGCAGCGAGTAGCAAAAGAACATCTCAAACTTGATGATTTAGTATTTTTAGTAGTAGGCAATCAAACCGCAATCAAGCCACCGCTTACAAGGCTTGCATCGCAGGTAACGCCTATAGATATTACCATTCCCGGTACTCCTAAACCGCAAGCGAGTCAATAGACATCCATAAAAAAGTTTGCGAATAAATACAGGTAAACTACAAACCCTCTTTGCTTGTGCGAGAGGGTTTTTTAGTAACTAGTACTCCACCAACTCAATTTTGCCCGGTAATTATTTTTGCTATTTATTACTTACTACTTACTACTTGCTACTTCTTTCTTTCACCCAGCAATGTTGGCTTGTTCGAGTATTAATCGACAAAAAATGGATAAAAGTGCATTTTCGTGTTTTAACAGAAAAATCACAGGATCTATAGTTTATATTTGTAAAAATTATACATTGGACTAAAAATATTTTATTTCATTAAATGTATATAAATCTGTGATAAATCTACTGTGCTTTAAATTTATTTTTAGTATAAACACTTAAGTATATACGCTTATTATTTATATTACTTATGTATGAATACACGTAAATTAATAACTTTCATAATTTCTGTTTTCCGCTTATCAAATAATAAAATAATAGTAAATATCATTGTATTTTAATTTACAAAAGCTCCCGTTAAATTAATTTAATAAACTTTAAAAAAAATATTTTGCAAAAGTAATTTACATATATATGCAAACTAGTTCATAGAATTTACATTTATTACGTTAAAAATATAATCATATTTTCTATTCAGCTATAAGACTTATTTATATTTAAAATATATTGTAAATATAGCAAATATTTTAGTTGCTTTAGCTATATATTTATTGCTAAAATTATTATAGAAATTCAATCAAAAAAAATTAGGTTGAGAAAGTCCATGAATATTAATGATTTAGAAATTTGCGAAGTTGTAGAGTTTAGCAATCAAATTATTGGAGGCAAGCCTATAGCTTTTGTAGCAGGAAGGGCTAAAGCTAAACCAGGGAAGGCAAAGGCAGATGCATTTGCTTTAGGCGTTGGTGATAGTACCAGTGCTGGAACTTATACCGGCGCTAGTGTATCTCCGAAGTATGGCGCTGCTTATTACGGGGCTTACGCCACAGCCAGAAAAGGAACTAATGTTTCTTTTAAAACTGGTTATGATACAGACTATGCAGCTAAATCATACTAATAGTTCACACAAAATAGTAACATTTTTAGTTACTTAAATCTTGTCTAAATCACAATACAAAAGTATTGTAAAAAAATACGAAAACACTAGTTTTCAATTTAAATTATTTGCACGAACTATATCTTGAAAAAATTAAATACATATTTGTCAGAAAATAAGATTTAATTTTTACAAATCATAGATGTGTAAGTAGACAAAACAGGTAGTTCAAGCATTTCAGAGCAATAATAAAAACTTGATATCAGTTTTGTCAAAATAAAACCAAGCATGGAAATTTCTCAATCAAATACTTTTAAACCTTGGCTTAATTTCAAGCCAAGGTTTTTTTTTGACTGTTTCATCGCTTGTATTCGCATACCAAGCTGCGATTTACAAAATCTTGTTATATACTGAGAGATGTAAAATTTAAAGTGTATTCATAGTAACTTTACTTTATATGCTAATTTATACTTTAGTATTGTTACTTAAGTAGTTTTTTATAAGCGTTTGGGTGTTTCGTTACAAGTTAAAGGCTTTAACTGACTTGTAATTATTATTTCCGTAAAAGAATAGTTTTACGGAAGCGATATATGGTGCTTTTACCGAGAAACTCCATACGCTCCGTCGTTGCATGGCGGAGTCAGGGTGACTAGAAGGCAGGAAGCAAAATTTCTTTTATGCAGAAATTTATCAATGTCAATGCTTGCTAGTCAGCAAAATTTATGGTGCAAATTTTTTAAGAAAATAGTATGAATACAAAACACAGATTGATTCAAAAATTGATTCTAGTTGCTGCTCCCGTGTTAACCAGTTCAGTTTTAGCTATTTCACCAAGTAGAGCGGCGAGTTTTGCTTCTTCTACTGCTGGATTTGAGTTTGAAAATTTTAGCCAGCCTCCTTCGGGTGTTTTAGCTTCTACAGATACTGATACTTTTAGTTTCGAGGAAAATGGAATTGCACAGGCAACAGCCGAAGCAAATGCAATTTTTTTACAATCTACAGAGGGTGGAGCTAACTTTAATTTCACTGAAGCATTTGGTGAGAATCAAGAATATCTAGCTCTTGCCGAAGGTGAATCTGAATTGATAGGTAGTTTTGAAATAAAGGCAGATAAGAGTTTTTCTTTTGACTTTATAGCGAATTTAGACTTAGCGACATCGATTGATAATCCTCCTTCTGAAAATGCGAGGGCTGCTGGAGAAATATCTTTCTTTCTGTTTGATATTGACAACAACACTGTTTTAGATACTTTCGATTTGATAGGAAATCTAACTACCGAAGGAGATAACGATTTTGTTGCACTGCAAGCTAGCAATAATGTAAAGTTCAACCAAGAATTTGTGAATCCTAATTTTGGTGGATTGGAAGAATCTTTAGAAGCTGCTGTAGAAGGCTCCTACAAGCGTGTTTTCACTGACGACACAAATTTGGCATTAGTTGAGTTTAAACAAAACAGAGTTTTAGTTAAAGCTCCCGAGCCTTCGGCAAGTCTGGCTTTGCTGCTATCTAGTAGCGCTATTGGCGTAATCATGAAACGTCGCCGACAGAAATAAACGATAGCAAAAGAAGACAACATTTTTGCAATCATACCCTGCTCGCAGTCTAGATCAAATTGCTTGACTGCTTGCGGGTTATTTGCGATAAAAGTGCGAGGAATTTCTAAAGCAACTTCTTGGGCGACTTGCAACTGCAACTGCTTGTTTTTAGCTAAACGAAATTGCTAACTCTATCAACATGAAACCCTTTAACACTTGCTATAGCTTTTTGGATAGTAGCCCGATTCTCTGTTATGGAATTTTGTCTAAGCTGTTTATCTATATTCTGTAGAATTTTAGCTCTAATAACAATTCGGCGGTACCAAACTCAGGCAACTTGATTCAAATCAAGCTTTTAATTATCTGAAGTTAGTATTATTTTTTAGCCACCACAGCCATAATAATCAAAACTGTCATTAAATTTTAGATTTTAACTTTTCGACGCATTCTCTAGTACTTTTGATTTGAAGATGCGCCAAATTGAGCCGGTGCTTCCGAAATCAAAGCTAATAACTAGTAGGTTTTAATAAATCAAATCATCAGATTTGACTCTACAGCTATATCTGAGATTATTGCATTAAAAGTCTGTACCAAAATCATTGGTGTCTGATGGATGCTTATGGATGATTACAATCGCGTTGTAAATATCAGACTTGTACTTTTTAATGTTCTTATAACCATCATAAACATAATTCCCACTAACCCAATCATAATTAGAACTGCTACTTTCGTTATCAGATTAGTATTTTAAAGTTGGCACTGTATCCAGAGAAGCTTATACCCACCATGCAATACCTCCTCGTACCTCATCCATTTCTAGCTCAGATAATTCTGCAAGGTATTTTCTTTCTTAATAAATAGCGAAAAACAGTACGGAGTTTTTTGCAGCATCCTCTTTAGCAAACACAATACTGTGAGTGCCATCAAGTTACTTCAATTATTCGCTATCTCTAGCTACCGAACTACTTGAGGAACTGTAACTGCTAGAGCTAGATGATGAGGAGCTACTGCAACTACCATCGTGCTGATTTACCGAAACACTTTGATGCATTTCGGTGCGGGAGCCAACTGCTGAGGCTACACTTTTGGCTTCAGCAACTACCTTACCATCAGGGGATACAATCCATTTAGTAATAACTTGATAATTAGTCATAACTATCTTAATTTTGATTCAACATGGTTATATCATCTTCATAAAACCCGAATTTCAACTTATACCGCCTTTACAGACAAAATATCTAATAAAATTCGAGGAAATTCAAAAAGTAATAAGCTATTAAAAAGCCTTGTCTAAATCTTTCTAATAGCTTATTAAATTAAAACCAAGCGATGGACATTTCAGAGACTTTAGACGGATGCAAATGATTTCGCACGAACTATTTTACCGTCATAACTTTTTGATGCTTGAGAGTAAGCTTTACCATTACCACTTGCTTTTGATACTACAACAGCGAAATCGCCTGTTGCATCATCATAGAAATAACTTGTTTTATAGCCATACTTAGCTAAGGATTTCTCCGCAAGTTTAAATCCTGAATTTGCACTAGGAAAAGAAAAATCTTCATGATAGCTAAAAAAAGGTTCAAGAGACTCCGAAATTGAAGCTCCTCCCATTACTTTTTCGCTATCATTAATTTCTGTTTTACAAAAGCTGAGGTCGGTAATTTTTAATCTGCTCATAAGACCAGACCTCCTATTGAGATTTTCGTATCGCTGAAAACTGCTTATAAGTTTTCAGCGATATTTTTGACAACTTGTCAATTTATAGCAACCTTCTTCAAGAAATTATATGCAGAAGGTTACGAAATTAATAAACGTTTAGTGATGATCGTGACCGTTATAATAGTACTTCTTATTCTTAGCAGCAGCAAAAGAACTAGACTCAGCAGCAGCGAATTCACCAGCAACCGCTGTGGTTGAAGTATAAGTGAATGCCTTAGCCTTGTCACCGAATGCAATAGAATCAGCATCAGCTTTAGCAACAGCCTTTTCGTACTTCTTAGGCTTCTTATAGTATTTCTTATAACCTTTGTAGCCGCCGCCACCAACGACTTCATTTCCTTCAACTAATTCAATTTGATTTAAATCAAAAATATTCATGAGATTGATTCTCCTGGGAATTTAATTAACACATGTCTGGGAATTTTCTGTGGCGATACATCTTTTGTTCGCTCACATTTATAATATAGTTCTTTTATTAGAAAAAAGCAAGTTTTTTTGAGATTTATTTGATAATTATTTTTTATGTTTTTACCCAAAAACCCTCATTTTTGCGTAGTATTTTTTATGAATGAAATATTATAAATAGTCGCGACAAAACAAGGCAGATAAAGCATTTGCCTTGCGAAAAATATATTATTAATACAGTTTTTAGACAGCTATTTCTAACAGAATAATCTTCAAATTTCAATTAACTATTGTCAATTGAAATAACTGTCCGCCCTTTAAAAAAAATAAAATATATTGTGATATTTAACTGCGTTTACCTCTCTTGTGAACAAATTGTATTTAGTAAAAACTTGAAAGCGGCACCTAAGCCTGAATTAACGAATCTGGAGATGGTTGATTCTCGTTATTTGAATCAAGTGAAGTTAAAATTTCCATCTGTTGAAGTTGTTGCTTTAACCAACCATCAAATAAATCTGTGATAATTTGCTCGCGTAATTCATCGTTTAAATCGGGTTGGATAATTTCTTCAACCCAAATCAGATAAACAGTTTTGTTAGTCGCAACAGGTTTAATAATTTCTGGAGGTTTAGCAGCGAATACGGCTGCGGCAACTTCTGGACGAAAATCATCGCGTCTTTTAATTCCTTGATATCCAGCCGCACGGCGGGATTGCGGATTTGAGATATACTCGCGAGCAATTTCAGGGAACGTTAATTCGTTTTCTTGAATTCCATAAAATAGCTCCAAAGCCAAATCATAATCATCTAAAACAACTTCAGAAGTAGCTGCCGCCATAAAATCAAGTTGATTTTGATAAAAGAATGATTCGACAGCATCAGCAAATAAATGATGAGCAACTTTGTCCCAAAGTACATTGTTGTAAGCTAATTCTTCAAACTCATCGAGAGCAAGATGATGTCTTTTCAGCCATGCCCAAGTATCGGTAGCTTTAACAAGTTTTTTGGCAAACCTTAATCTATCTCCTTCCTGCTGTAACTCATCTTCACTAACTTTGATACCTGCTTGTTGAGCAGTATCGGCAATAATCTGCTTGATGGCTATCCCCTCAATGACATCGGGAACTTGGCAAGATACTTTCAAATGATGGATTATCTCTTGAGAAGATATAGATAAGATATTTTTCATAATTGATTATTGAAAATAGGGAATGAGGTATTGAGAAAATAATCGAGAGTTATAAATCCGGATTAATGGGTTGATAAAAACAGAATTATTCCCTTACCCTTATCTGCTTATTCGTCTTGTTTTAATCTCCTCTTAACAAAAGAAGGATTGTACTTATGTTTAAATTTCTAAACCTCCTTTTTGTAGTTTCTTAAATGGATCTAAAAGTAAATCAATTACTCGTCGCTGGCGAACAATTACCTCAGCATTCGCTGTTTGCCCAGGGGTTAAAGGAATGCGTCGAGAACCATTTTGTAAATAAGGATTTTTGAGTGAAATTCTTAGTTCGTAACTTTCCGTACTTGCCCCAGCCTTCGCTTCAACTTTAGTATCTGGAGAAATCCAGCTAACCTCTCCCGGCAGAATTCCATATTCCTGGAAAGGATAAGCATCAAATTTAACTTTTACAGGCATCCCTGTTTTCAAAAAACCAGTTTCCTTAACGGGCATTTGAGCTTTAAGTACGAAACCGCCCCCTTTAGGAGCAATTTTGGCAATTCTTTGTCCTGGTTGTAACACTTCTCCAGGTTTAGAAACGGGTAACTCAAAAACAATTCCATCAATAGGCGATCGCACTATGCGATTTTGCATTTGAATTTGTAGTGAAGTTATCTCGCTTCTAGTTTGAGCAATTTGCGATTTTGTGGAATTGATTTGATTTTGCAATTCCTCAATTTGCTGCTGAGTCTTTAGTAAAGCAAGTTTTCCGGCATCAACTGCGCTTTGATAACTACTATTTTGCTCTGCTAACTGTAGTTTGGCTTGTTCAATATCAGATTCTAGCTGATTCATTGTTGTCTGATAGCGATTTTTTTCTTCAGCTAAACGCAGTTGAGCTTGCTTGATATCCGATTTAGCTTTTTCGTGGAGTCGTTTGCTTTCTTGTTGTTCCTTTCTAAGATTATCTATTTGAGCAGCCGAGACTGCACCATCTTTCAGAAGCTTGCTATAGCGCTCGACTTGATTTTTATCTATATCTAACCGTACTTCTGCCGATTTACGTTCGTTAAGAAAAGTTTGAATTTGCTGTTTTGCTTGGCTGACTAATGCCTGTTTTTCTAAATTTTGCAGCTTATAAGTACTTTGTTTAGCGTTAAGATTTTGAGCAGCTTGATTAATTTGGGCTTTTTTCTCTTCAATTAAAGATTGATTTTGCTGCTCTTGAGTACTAAGGGTTAAATCTACTTGTTTTTTCAGCAAATTCAACTGCGATACCTGTTTTTCTAAACCAGCTAGTTTTTCTTTGGTTCGTTCCAATTCTGGTTTAACTGTACTGTTATCTAGTTCTAAAAGAATTTGTCCGCTTCTGACAGTATCACCTTCTTTAACTTTGACGACATCTACTTTACCGCCAGTTATACTATCTAATTTACGAATTGCGCCTAAAGGTTCTATTCGCCCTCTAGCACTACCAGTTTCATCGATTTTAGAAACCATTGACCAAGGTACACCAAAACCAACAAAACCGATTAAAACATAAAGTAAAGAGCGAGTCCAAACTTTTGGTAAAGCATCTAAAAGTTCGGACGTACCATAAAAATAGTCTTCGGAATCTTCGACAACATCTTCCGATAAGTTGTTGTTCGTATATTCCTTTTCAGGAGGAGTGTAACTTTCAAATTCATCCTTCCTGGCTAAAGACGATGAATTGTGTTCTGTATAAGGCATAGTTATCAAAAGTTAGTTATTAGTTAATAATTAATAATTTTCTCCAATTGCCGAAGCTCAGTTTTGATTTATCCCGCCTGCGGTAATTGTTGCTGGTTGAGATAGTAATAATGACCTTTCTTAGCAATTAAGTCTTCGTGAGTACCGCTTTCTACTAATAAACCTTTATCTAAAACCAGGATTAAATCGGCGTTACGCACTGTAGACAAACGATGAGCAATAATTAAACTAGTACGTCCTTTAAGAATAGTTTTTAAATTGTTTTGAATTACTCTTTCCGTTTGGGCATCCAAACTACTAGTTGCTTCATCAAAAATTAGCAACTGAGGATTGCCTAACAAAGCACGAGCTATTACCAAACGTTGGCGCTGCCCTCCAGATAACATACCACCGCCTTCACCGATTTGATTTTCGTAACCCATCGGCAATGCCTGTATAAACTCATCTGCTCCAGCCAAATTTGCTGCTTCAATAATTTCTTCAATAGTTGCTTCCGGGTGAGCAATGCTAATATTTTCTCGAATTGTACCGCCGAATAAGAAATTATCTTGGTCTACTACACCTATCTGTCTGCGAAGAGATTTTAACGAGATTTTAGCAACATCATGTCCGTCAATTAGTACTTTACCGTTTGACGGAGGATACAAGCCCAATATTAATTTTGATAGGGTAGTTTTTCCAGAACCGCTACGCCCTACGATTGCTACCATTTGCTCTGGCTGAATCTCAAAATTCAAATTTTCTAGGACATTATTGTCGCTTTCTGAATGATAGCGAAATGTGACATTTTCAAAACGAATGTGTCCGTCTAGCCTAGATATATGTCTGCGGGAAGATGCGAGTAAATCTTCTTCCGGTTTCGCTTCCAACACATCGTTAATGCGTTCGGTAGAAATCATAATTTCTTGGAATTCATTCCATACTCCCGAAAGTCTTTTAAAAGGACTAATCACGTTGCCCATCAACATATTGAAGGCAATTAATTGTCCGATAGTCAGCTGTTGATTAATTACCAAATAAGCTCCATACCAAAGCAATCCCGTACTCATGACGGTATCGATACTGCCACTAATAATTTGCAAGCGAGTACCAATAATTTGCGCTCGGAAGCTTTTCTTAATCAAATCATTTAACAATTCTTCCCAACGCCAGCGCACTGTATGCTCTATCGCCATACTTCGCACCGAACGAATACCCGTAAGGGATTGAATCAAATAGCTATCTTGCTCGACTCCAGCGTTAAAAATCTCTCTAGACATTCGCCGTAAAATACTTGTGCTTGCAAAAGCCAAGATAAAAAACGGTGGCACAATCAACAGCGATAACAATGTCATCTGCCAGTTGTACCAAAACATTACGGCTAAATAAACAACTATAGTAATTAAATCTAAAAGTATTGAAAGTGTTTCGCCAGTTAGAAAACTCTGAATCTTTTCATTTTCCTCAATTCGGGAAGTTATATCACCTACAAAGCGCGACTCAAAATAAGACAGAGGCAAGCTAAAAGTATGTTTCAGAAACCCTACGAGCATGGAGACACTAATGCGGTTAGCTGTATGAAATAGCAAATATTGCCGCACGGCGTTAACCAAAATGCTAAAGAAACCAAAAATTAACAGTCCCAAACCAACAGCATTTAGAGTAGATATGCTGCCTTGAACGATTACCCTGTCTAATAAAAGTTGCGTAAATAGCGGTGTTATCAATCCAAAAACTTGCAGCAATATTGAAGCCATGAAGACTTCAAATAGTACCCAGTAATGGGGTTTAACTAATTCGTAAAATCTCCAAACTCCTGTTGCTTTTTCTTCGACTTTATTAATCCCTATGGTAGGTTGCAACAATAATGCATAACCACTCCACTTTTCATTAAACTCTTCGTAAGTTAACCGACGCTGCCCAATAGCGGGATCGCAAACTATAACGTGCTTCGGAGCTATTTCATACACGACAATATAATGTTTGCCTTCCCAATGAACAATTGCCGGTAAAGATTGTTGCGCCAATTTATCAAAGCTGGCATGTACCGGCTTGCTTGCAAAACCAATGCTTTCAGCAGCAGCAGCCAAACTCTTTAAAGACGCGCCACTTCGATTGACATTGGCAATATTTCGCACCTGGTTAACAGCTAATTTTTTACCCCAATGTCTGGCTATCATTACCAAACAAGCACAGCCGCAGTCAGAGGCACTTTGCTGAGCGTAAAAAGGATACTGTTTAGTAAAGCGCTGCCAAAAATGTATAGCCTTAGTTTTCGGACTAGGAAATAATGGTTTTGGCTTTTGCTTTTGGGATTCCCGTGAAGGAAACGGAATAATTTTACTGCTAGCATGTGCCTCTGCTTTGGGAAGTGTCTTATTAATTTGTCTGCTAGGGCGAGCTTCTTTATGCAATTTATCCAGAAATTCTTCTGAAGAATTTATCCAAGCTGCCAATTCTTTCCATTCATCAACAGCTAATCGCAAGTTCGAGCTTTTTAGACTATAGGCGATAGTCGGTTGAGTCACTTCCCATTTGCCATGAATGTCTGTATAAATATTTCCTGGGGCTAATGTTTGATTCGCGGCATTTCTCAATTCACCCTGCCGCAGCAGTAGTAACTTATTATCTTTCAATAGTTGAAGATTATTTTCTCCAACTTCGATGCTGTATCGTTCAAATAAACATAAAGCTTTGAATATTTTCTCTATGGGAGAGTTGCGCGACAATTGAAACTTGCGATCGCACAGCAGCAATAAATCCCATAATTCCGCTCGTTTCCAGAGCCGCTGTCGGATTTGTGGATACTTTTCCATTAGCTCATCTATTGCTTCAAGACTAATAAAACCAAGTTTTAAAGAAGTTGAAGCTCTCGCAGCGCAAGGGATAAAGTTTTGCTCGCCGAATAAACTCTGTTCTCCAAAAGACACACCTGACGACAAAGTTGCAATTAAATTATCCGCATCATCAAGAAGTCTAACTTTACCCGTAAGTACTATAAAAATACCGGGTTTGGCTTCCACTAATTGCCAAAACAACTTGGTGACTTTTGGTTCAATAATTTCTAATCCCTTTAAACAGCTTTGTACCTCTTGCTCGGTAAGATTTTCACCAAAGGTAGCAATAATATTTTCGTATAGCTGCTTTTGGGGAATTACATTCTGCATTATTCCCATCACTCCAACTCTGTTAATGATTATTCTGTGAGAATGCAAATAAGCTTTGCTTGCCTTGCCTTTCAATCCTGTTCCCGCTGGAAAACTCTACATATTTTTTTAAATGCTTACGCTGAAAACACTGTAAGTAGAGCGGATACTTATTTTTAATTCCTGAATATACCAGTAGTTGGCTCATAGCACCTAAAAGCTAAACCTTCAGGCACTATCACAGCTATACGCCAAATCGAAATCAAATATTTACTCAAATTTGCCAATAAGGCATTATCTTTAACTCGCCGAAAATCATCTACACGCAGACCGGCTTGGTTCTCTCTTAACCTTCTGTCTTGCGTATAAGCACCCAACAACTTACTGAAGTTAAAGTTGTTGCCTGCAAATACTTGTAGGAAACTAAATTTATGTGACATAATTTGTATATGTTGCCGTCAGTGAACCAGCATTGCTGTAGGTTAAATCCCCGCCAAGGTTCTACAGCTTTGCTAAATTATTTATATGATGTGTAACTAACCTTAGTGGCTTCCCCCTATAGTTGCCAGACTTTAGGGGGATTGTCCTAGGTTTTAACGGATGAGTTCATTCTTTTACGACTAGATATATTTCGATTTTGCTGCATTAGATCAATTTCACCATTTAATCGGACAAAGTATTGTTAAATTTAGCGATCGCTATTAGCTTCTAAATTCGTTTTTAATGTAAAAAGCTATAGAAAAACTGACAGACTAATATATTTTCGTAATTTTATAAGCATTTTACGGCTTTTCTAAGATTTAATCTTGAAGTTTTGGATTTTTTTTATTTTAATCAAGAACAAAACCTAGAATTATTTAAACCTGTAAACTTAATTTTTACCAAGAAGGGTTTGAGCCTTTATTTTCATATTCTGTCAAGGATTTTATTCTCTCATCTTAATTCTTTCAATCCTCCTTCATAAATATATGGACTCCTTTTTCTTTTTTTATGCAGGATCTTTTAGAGCAATTGTACAGTTTTATGACCTACAGACAGTCGCAATGTACTGAATATAAGGATTTCAGAGACTAAGAATTATTTATGAAATTTAAATAAAACCTAATTTCTGGATCGGATAGGAGCTTTAAAATAGTCAATATAAGACCATCTTAGAGGCTAATACACAGCCTGAATCTGCTTGACAGCAAGCATAGTTAATTTAAATGGTACTCATCGACTGTCATGATTCATAAATTTTAGTCCGGAGAGTCGGTTGACTAAGATGTATGAAGTTATATTCCAATCATTTTTACTGAATCTAATACAAATAGTTGAAGCAAAATGTCACTACTGTAAACAATTGCACATCATAACTTTCAACTATCTAATGCTTCTAAAGCAAAAAATCAATTCTGATATCGAAAACAGTAACAAATATTTACGCTTTGAATGCTACAAGTTCGAGCTATTCACAAAATATTGTTAATGGTATATTACTGAACTTGCCTATACATTAGCAATTATATATTCAATAACTTTCTTATAGTTATCAACATAACATTGAAAACAATTTTTCCTGGATTACAGTAGTCCCCCACACCTTTATCGAGACCACTGTACTTATTAATAAATTATTGAACCTTCTGTCAAGAGTTTACCATAAAAAAAAAGGGTTCTTATCGAAAAACCACAGTATCTTTACGAAAACTTTAAAAATATACCAAACATTAATTTATGATTAAAAATAATAGCTGTCCCATGAATTGCTTTATTTTAACTTTGCCTAATTAAGAATTTAGTTAAATTTTAAAAATTATAACAATTCAATATTTTGATGCATAAAATACCTTTTTATTCAATAATGAAAACTGACAATTTATTTTCTGTAAAAAGAATAATTGCATAGCAAGTAGCTGTATATTTGGCATCTGCCCCAGGTAGCAATAACTATCATTAGATTGTTACAGTGATTATTTTATGATTGTCATCTGTCACAAGTAGTAGATCAAAGCAACTAGAAGCTAATTAGTTATGTAACGATATAGTTACATAGTAAAGTTTTGTATTCCGGTTAAGTATCTATTTTTATAAACTTGAAAGAAATGTAAATCGATTTAAAAAAATCATTGTTCGATAGTTAGTTGTAAATTTTTCTGTAATTGCAAGTTGCAAATGCAAATTACTTTTATTAATTATTGCTGGGATTATTTTGAAGTAACAAGTTGATGATTGTTCTCTGTGTAAGTGTAATGGTGTAGAGAAGTAAATGCAGAGAATCGGCAATGATTAAGCATTGGGAATAGCCAACTTTTTAATTGTCACAAGTGGTCAATAAGTAATCTAAAAAAGTAATAAAATTAGAAAAAAACTTGGTGAAAGATATAATATTTACATGAAGTAAGGTAATTTTGTGATTGCGACCTACAGCAATATAACCTTGTAAATACGGTTATTTGCTTGTATAGAGGTGGATTATTTAGATCGGTGCATTCCTTTAGTTATGACGGATGTACGTAAATATAAAAAGTTATTATTCTTTTTTTCTCAAGCATTAATTAGCTTGCCTAATCGTAAAACTCTTTGCGATCTATAGTTAGAAAAAATACTTAAACTATCTATTTGTTAGGTAATACATTGTCTTAAGTATAGTTAGAAGCGGTTGAGGGCACTTAGCACCCCCAGATTAAGGCGTTTAGCTGTTAATCGCATAATTAAATTTTGGATTCCATAACCCTTGAATTCGATATATATAAGCAGAAATATTAGATATTGAGAGCCATTATTTTAGCAGCTACAACTTCCCTTACAGAAGATGCATCATCTTGAGCTAATCTGTTGAATAATTTAGCCATCGATTGAGGAGTTCTATCGATTTTCAACGCTGACTCAATAATAATTAGCGTAGCCTGCAAATTACCGTTATGTAAAGCGATAAAAGCATGATTTAAACAGTAATTAAAATTGTTGATGCGAGCTTTGGCTGTAATTACTGCACGGCTATCTACAGGCAAATAGCTATAGGAAATTTCAATAGCTTGATTAACTTGTACTGCCATCTTTCCAGTGTTCCAGCTTTCAGAAGTTTCGCTGCGGGAATGAACGCGAAAGCGAGCTAAAATTTCTGGCTCATGCCACCAATCATAGAAAGCAGCAATTCGTTTATGAAGCTCCCAATCATTTATATTCGGTATTTCACAACTATATCCCCCTAGTTGCTCGTGAGTTTTCCGACGAATCACTAAGGCTGGTGTCATCACTAAACCACATACTCCGATGCGCGATAACCAATTTTGCAAAATACCTTTGGTTTGTCGGGAACCCGAACTAATTTCTCCAAAACAGACACTGTTACCTTTTTCGTTTACATATTCAAAGCCGGTGCAAGCAGCGCCAACTTTATCGGGACAATTATGCAAACTCTGCTGAAGACGAGCATAAAATCCAGGACAAACAGAGTCATCATCATGTAGAACATGAATCCACTCACCTCTACTTAAAGAGATTCCCATATTCATGTTGTTTGTAGGTCCGATATTTTCAGGATTGCGATAGTAGTTTACTATTCCTCCAGCCAAAGAATTGATTAATTCATGCAGAGGTGATGTACTAGCATTATCTATGACTAAGATTTCCATCTCTGCTTGTCCCTGCCATTGTAAAAGCACGTTGGCGAGACATTCAAGAATATAATCTTTGCGTTTATATATTGGAATTACTACACTCCAAAAAGGTCGTGGTTTCTCTGGCTCTGTTACACAAGGAATTTTAGGAAACTCATGCGCGCCTACTTTTATTTTCTCTTGAATAATCGTAGGGGTTGTTTGTATAGTGCAATTCTGAAGATTTGAGATCGAAGCGGCATAATTAGGATTAAGCTTATTCAATCCCTGACGATATATAGAAACTGCTTCTTTTAACTTATTCTGAGCTTGGTAAATCTGACCTAAGCAATTATAAATGTTCCAGTTTTCACAGTTAAGTTCGAGGGCTTGACAATAAGCTGCAATCGCTTCTTCAAATTTGTCTTCTTCGTGCAAAAACTTTCCTAAACTGTAATAAAGTTCCCAGTTATCAGGCTGTAGAATAATGGCTTGCCGAATGTAGGCAATTGCATTACTTGAATCTCCTGCTTGCTGGCGCTCAACGGCTAACTGATGATTTAATTGAGCATAATAAGATTGTTTATCTTGAGAAAGTTGACCGCGAGCATATAGAGCATTGCCTAAATTCACCTTGGCTTCCATACAGTCAGGTTGAAGTTGCAGAGCTTTTTGATAAAATGCTATGGCTTTTTCCCACCGATCTAATTTTTGTAATGCATAGCCAAAATTATTATGCAGCGGTGCAGTATTGCCACCCGCTACGAAAGCTTTTTCATAAGCATCCACAGCTAAAGAAAATTCCGATTGTGATTGATAGTAGTTACCGAGAACAAACCAGTTTCTAAAAGCATTTGGCTGTACCCGTACAACTGCTTCTAAGAAATTCTTAGCATTTGCAGACTCACCTTGCTGTAACTTGAGTAATCCTAATCCATATAAAGCATCAGGCTGTTCTGGTTCAACTTCTAATACTCGACGATATATTTTTTCTGCTTGATTTAAGCGATTGGCAGAAGAATATTCAACTGCTGTTTTTAAGGCTTCTGAAATGGTTGCCATAGTCGAAATATTTGATAAAAATTTATTTGATAAAATTTATGGCGTTGCTGAATTCGGGCATGAATTTAAATTTAGAAACTTTGTGCTGTATGCGCTTTATCTATCTATAAGAATTTCAGTTATCCGTTAATTAAATTCATCCTTTAAATTAGCAACGCCAAATTTACATATAGTAATTTGGTTTAACTGCCCAAAGTTAGCGATGGGAACCAAAGACTAACTTTGTCAAAATACTTACGCCTTTAAACTTATTAAAAGCAGCCGATTGATTAATTCATCTCGCAAACCAGATAAATTATCTTGCTTGAGCCAAGAAAATAACTTTGTCACCGATTGTGGAGAGTTATCAATTTTCAAAGCTTCTTGTATTAAAAGAAGTGCGCCGGATATTTTGCCAGCTTTTAAAGGAATTATGGCATTATTTAAACACCAAGAAAAGTGATAATGTCTAGATTTTACAGTTATTTCATCAAGTAAATAATGTTCGGAAACTTCTATAGCTCTGCGAATATCAGTTCCCTTCGATCCTGAGAGCGTAGAATCCGTTGTGATATTTTGAGAATGTTGGCGATAACGAGCTAAAATTTCTGACTCATACCACCAATCATAAAAGGCGCTAACCCGCTTATAGAATTCCCAATCGCCAGTATAATTAAGTTCGGGTAAATATCCTCCCAAGTGTTCGTAAGTCGAACGACGAACCACTACTGCGGGCATATTTAACGGATTAGCAATGCCAATTCTTTCTACAAAACCTTTGGCTATTCCTCGCTGTTGTTTGTAGAGTTGTTGAGAAAAAATCACTTGTCCATGCTCGTTGACATTTTCGTAGCCGGTGAAAGCCGCTCCTACAGAAGATGAACTGTTTTCCAAAGATTCTTGAAGACGTTGATAAAATCCCTCAAGTAAGTAGTCATCATCATGAAGTAAGTGAATCCAATGTCCTCGACTGATTGCAACTGCCGTATTAAAGTTTTGATATGCCCCCCTATTCTGGGAATTGCGATAGTACTGGATTATTCCGCCACCAATTTCACTAATTAAATCCTTTATGGACAAAGGGCTAGCATCATCAACGACTATAATTTCCATGTCTTCTTTCCACTGCCTGAGTACGCTGACTAAGCATTCAAGTAAATAATCACTGCGTTTGTCTGTACTATATATTGGCAGTACAACGCTCCAAAAAGGTCGTTCGCTTGTATGATTAGATACTACAGGAATTGATGGAAACCCATAACCTCCTACAATTACCTCTTCTTGAGAAACTGGCGGTGTTATTTGCACTTCTTTTTGCTTGTTGCAAGTTTGGGTTGCCATTGCCGAGGCATAATGGGGATTAATCAGTTTGAGCCAGTGACAATAAGCAGAAATTGCTTGTTTAAGATTGTTCTGCTGTTGGCGAATCTTAGCTAAATTCAAATAAGCATCTGAGAATTCGGGATTAATTTGTAACACTTTTTGATAGCTATCGCTAGCCGCTTCTAACTCCCCTTGCTTTTGGAGCATCATTCCTAAACGATAATGAGCTTCTACAAAATCGGGTTTGAGAGCGATCGCCTGTTGATAAGCTTCTGCGGCTTTTTTAAACTGACTTTTGGCTTGATGCGAATTACCTAAATCAAACCAAGCTTTTGCAGATAGTGGTTTTCGGCTGTGTTTTTTAGAAACTAAATCGGCACGCATTTTCACGACTTTAGCCGGAACTCCGACGGCAATTGCGCCATCTGGTATATCCTGATTAACTACCGAACCGGCACCAATCACGGCTCCCTTACCGATTCGTACTCCACTTAAAACGATAACTCCACAGCCCAGCCAAGCACCATCGTCTACTGTAATACCACCTTTAGTCTGTAGCGGCTGTAGGTGTATAAGTTGACCGGGTATCATGCTGTGGTCGTAGGGATAGAAAGCGCAGTTAGTTGCAATTTGGACGTTACAGCCAATATTAATAGGCACTTTATAGGCTGAAAATTGACACCGGGGTTGAATATGAGTATCGGCACCAATTTGTACGGTACCTTCCTTCCCAGTTTGAATGCAAGTATCTCCGTATAAATGCACGCGATCGCCAAGTTCTACCTTACCGCCATTTCTGTCATTATAAATAGTAACCCGGTCGCCAATAAAAACATTTGCGCCTAATTCTAAATTCTGATGATAAATATCAGCTTTAGGGGATATATAGCCTTGGGAATGATAGTAAGATAAATGACAGCGGCCCCAAAAAGGAGGAGTAAACCATGTGGCCAGCCAAGTCGCGATTCGTCCTATGATGCTCAATCCAGCAAAGCGCATCCAAAATAATTTCCAGGCATCTGCAAGCACGCCTTTGATTCCGGAAGCCTGACGAATTTTACCAAATCGCTGCCAAATACTTGTAGACTTCGACTTGCCAAGAACGCTTACTAAATTAGAATAAGCTTGAGCATAGTCTGGCTTCAGCTGCAAAGCTTTACGATAAGCGTCTGCTGCTTCTTCGAGCTTATCCTGTTGCTGAAGCACATCACCTAAATTTTTATAAGCTTCAATGCAGTCAGGTTTGAGAGTTAAAGCCTTTGAATAGCAATCTACAGCTTCTGGCAATTTCTGTTGTTGTTTGAGAACACCCGCTAAATTGTAATGAGCTTCCGCCAAATTCGGCTGCATGGCGATCGCCTGTCGGTAATAAGCCTCTGCTCCTTGAAAATCTTTGGCTTTAGTGCGATTCAGACCTAAATTATTGTTTGCTGCTGCGTAGTGCGATTGTTTATCTAAAGGAAGTTTTTCTTGGGTAAAAAGTGCGTTAGCCAAGTTAACTTCGGCTTCAACACAAGTAGGCTGAATTTCTAAAGCTTTTTGATAGCATTTGATAGCCTCATCCCATTTTCCTTGCTCTTGGAGGGTATAACCCAGATTATTATAGAGTGGCGCTATATTCGGTTGCAGTTCAATGGCTTTTTGATAAGCTAACTCTGCTTCGGGCAATTTTCCGTTAGCTTGACGCACATTGCCTAAACTAAACCATGCCTTGAGTAAATCTGGTTTTACCAATACAACAGAATTAAAAAGCTTTTCTGCAATTGCTAAATGGTTCATTTGTTGCGCCAGCAAACCTAACCCGTATAATGCTTCCGGATTTTGGGGTTGTTCTTTAAGAACCTGACGATAACATTGCTCTGCTTCTATCAAGCGGTTAGCTTTAAAATACTTAACTGCAAGCTGAAGCGATTCTGAGGTAGATGGTGAATTTGTCATAAGATTTCAGATTTACAATAGTAACGATCAAGAATGTTGTTTTATTCGACAAAGTCTGACAAATTAGCTGGGTTTATAGTTAAGCATCCTTTTAGATGGTATGAATTGAGGCGCGCTATTACAAACTTTTTAACCATCCTATTTGATGTAATTTAATAATTCAGAGATTTTAATTTGTTTGAAACACAAAGCATTGTACCTGTCTTCGGAATCTCTCTACCCTTACTAAGAAGAGATTCCGAGAGTGAGGTTGTTAATGTATTGAGTTCCGCACAAATCCGGTAGCAGTATATTCGATTTAATTCAATCAAATAATTTTCATTGCCAACTACGTCAGAACTTCCCTGTCCTAAGCTATCAGATTATGAAAACTATAATCTCCATCAGCAAAGGAATATTGCTCAAACTCGCTGGTTCTCATGACAGTGCCGCCTAGCTCAAATACAGTAAAATCATTGTCAATCTGTATATTAAAATCGCTTTTATTATAAGAACCAAGGCTTAATGTATCGAAATCTTCGCCACCATATATTGTAGCTTGACCAAAACCTTCAACATAGTCGTTTCCATAACCCATTTTGATATTAACCCCACCTCCAAAACTAGAAGCTTTGAGTGTATCGGCACCATATCCAGTGCGAATATCGCCGCCATAAATACCGTAAGCCTCGCTTCCAGTAGCGTAAGCTTCTAGCGTATCGGCACCATATCCAGTGCGAATATCGCCGCCATAAATACCGTAAGCTTTGCTTCCAGTAACGTAAACTTTGAGTGTATCGGCACCATACCCAGTGCGAATATCGCCGCCATAAATACCGTAAGCTTCGCTTGCGGCAGCACGAGCTTCTATCTTATCGGTTCCATATCCAGTCTTAATATTGCCGTGTCTATTGTAAATAGCAATAGCTCGATCGGAAGCATTAGCAGTAGCCTCAACTATATCTGCTCCATAGCCAGTATTAATATGCCCATACTTATTATCAATAGCGATGGCAATGTCCTGTGTTTGAGCAATAGCTTCGACAACTGTTAAAGCTAAAGCTTGATTATCAGGAGGAGCTACAGCGACAGCAGATACTTGTGCTTGTGCATAGGTAGCAGAATAAGAAGTTGCTGTAGCAGTAATATTATCTGCCCCCGAACCTGTTGCAATTTCACCATATCTGTTATTAATACCTGTAGCTAAGACTTTAGCTTGCGCTAAACTTGTAGCAAATCCTCCAGCAACGGCTTTGAGACTTTCAGACATTGGAGTTTGAGCAATAGTACTGACGATAGCCGTAACATCTATAGTAGCTGTAGCAACCGCTGCAACCGAAGCCGTTGCTTCTCCAATAACAGTATCGCTACCCAAACCTGTAGAAATTTTCCCAGAGTTTTTAATCCCATTGGCAACAGCAGCGATTTCCACAGAGGCAATACTATTAGCGATCGCAGTAGCATCTACGGTATTAGCAATGGCTATTGCTTCAGATACTGTCTGCGCAATGGCAGCAATTTGTGCATTTGCAGTACCGCTTACGATATCGCGACCTCTGTTTGTATAGATGTTGCCTTCATTAATAATTCCATCAATATTCAGCTTCGATTTAGTCGTAAACTCGACAGAGTTAGCGGGATTGCTTCCTTGACCGATAGCTTCGGCTGCAACTTCAACAGAAACTCCTAAATTAAAACTGATAGATGAACTACCGACAATTTGGTCTTTGCCTTTTAACGTTTTCACAGTAGACCATGCCGGATTGAAGATTGTTTTACCAGGATTGACTACATCACTTCTACGGGTAAAAACATGTTCGTTTAAGTAAAAATATTTGTTATTCATAGTAAATTATCTAATTCAATCAATAGGAAAATAATAAAACTGCAACAACGTTATCTAATGTACGCTTGTATAAGCCCTAGCTATGTAATCTATTGAAAATATTTTGCCTTTCTACAAAATTTTTGTTTATATGCGTATAACGCAATTATCAATGTATAAAAAATCGAAGAATAACTATCTATATAGAGGTAAAGTGATTTAATTTGGTCTGCCTATGGCTCTTAAATATATGTTATGCCTAATTCTTAACTGATAGTTTAAAATATTAGTAAAAACAAGTATTTTTACTGTATAGTTACATTTACCTTTCTTAAATTATTTTCGACGTAATTCTACAGGATATATTTCAGTTTCGTAGAATCTTGTAACATAATTTTATGATATTTTCATGTATAAATATTCTGCAAATTGTTGTCAGCATCAGGACATAGGACTGTAAAGATTAATCAAATATTTCAAGTATCGAAATTTTTTCAGCCTTTTCACAGCACGGGCAACTTATAATGCTGTCTTCTTTAATTGAATGACGGTAAAGCAGTTAAGTTCCTGGCTTTTTATTACACTCAACTAAAAATAGCTATAGATAAATCATATTCTGATAATACGAAATCTATACTCCTACTGCTTCAATAAGCCTAAATGCCGGGAGAGTGGGGGAAGAAAATGTTTTTTATATTTACTATATGCCCATCAGAACTAATGGGACAGACCAGTAGTGGTCTGCCGCATTAGTTTTAATGGGTTTATTTTTACTTAAAATAGTTTTCTCCCCTGCTCCCTCTGCTCCCCTCCGCTCCCCCTGCTTGTCCTAACCCAGAGTTTTTTTAATAGGACAGACCATTTCATTACTCCTCAGTCGGAGGTTGACGGTTCAGTATATAAGTAAGGCATTAAGTTGTAAATAAAATATCTGAGTTCGATATGCCCAGTTTTGGTAAAGCTGCATACCGCACTCAGTTATTTGACAATAGTTTTGCTTTCAGATAAGATAACCAAATCTGGTAATACATGACCATATAGCCGTATCTTTTTGCAGTGTTTATCCTTGTTGGCAATTTTTTATTTGCACCCAGTGGAAAAGGTATATCAAGGATAAAGAGAAGGTAATATTTGATGTATGTAGCTTCTCTTATTGCATTATTGAGAATAAGTTACGGAGATTGGACGTTTTTCCCAGAAGTTACTAATTTGTTTTTGGAATTTAATTCCGGACAGCTATTTATTTAGCTGTCCATTTTTGGATTATAAATAATGCATAATTTATAATCAACTTTTCGGTACTTTATTAACAAGTGTATATAGTACTTTAATAACAAATAAATAGTAATCTTAAATTAAGATTACGCTGAATTAGTTTCAGAAATATTTGCTAAACATTTAGTGACTTCTTCATATTCAGACTGGAATTCTAAAGCTTTTCTAAAGTAAATTTCAGCGTTTTTTAAATCTCCAGCTTTTTTACGAATTAGACCCAGCTTGTAGTTTAGTTTAGCGTAGTAAGTTTGTTTCTCTGAAGATAGTTTTGCAATCCGATGAAGGGCATTTCCTAGATTCGCATCTGCTTCAACACAGTTTGGCTGAATCTCTAAAGCTTTTTGATAGCATTTTAGGGCTTCCTCCCATTTACCTTGTTGCTCTAAGGTATATCCTAAATTATTATGAATTGGGGCTGCATCCGAGCGTAAATTAATAGCTTTTTTGTAAGCTTCTTCAGCTGCATAGAATTTCTTCTGAAGTTGATATAAATTACCCAAACTAAACCAAATTTTAACTGAATTCGGCTGTTCTTGAGCGGACAAACTGAGAAATTCCTCTGCTTGTTGCAATTCGTTTTTTTGCTGTGCCAAGATACCCAACCCATATAAAGCTTCAGTATGCTTTGGCTGTATTGCTAAAACTTTTCTATAGGCTTGCTCTGAAGATTCTAATTGATTAGCTCTATGTTTTTGAATTGCTAAGCGTAAATTATCGGTAACATCATCTGCACTGGGTATTCTTGGTTTACCAACAACGTCTAACAAAAATTCTTCCAAAGCTCGAACTGGTTTTAGGTCGTTATATAATTTATGCTTGTTTTGAGCAACTAGCTTTGAAAGGTATTGACGATATTGAACATCTTTCCCCAAATGTATGGCAATTTTTACATACTCTTCCTTATTAGATGCGATAGTTTCTTCAATATTCATCATCTTTAGGATTGCCATAGAATGCCTTGCTCGCATAAATTCTCCTGGAAGAGTAACCACAGGAATATCATGAGCAATAGCTTCTAAGGTTGAATTACATCCAGACCAGCCAATACTATCAAGAAAAACATCTGCTATAGCAGCGGTGCCAGCAAATTTTCTGGCTTTCATGCGCTGTAAAAAGATGCAGTAATCTTCATAATCAAGAGTAAAATCTCCGAAAGCTTTTTTCAATCGCTGACGAAATACTTCGGTTACAGCTTCACCTTCATTTTGAATAAACACAAACTTACACTTATCTAAATCCCGAGCAATTTTAGGAAAAACATCATCATGCTGAGGTAAATATTTATACAATGACTGGCAGCACCAGAACATCACAGCATTATCTGTAATGCCAATATCTTGTTTAGTAACTTTTAAAGGTGAAATTTGTTGTGGGCGATAATAAATAGATAAGTTAGGTAATTTAACTAGCTTCTCGGTATAATTTTCTTGAGCATTTTCTGGTTCCATTAACTCACTGCTCAAGTAATAATCAATAGTTGGCAAGCCGCTTGTATTCGGGTGTCCCCAGGAAGTCATTTGAATCGGGGCTAACTTCAAACATCCTAATTTTAACGTAGTCGGGTCCATACCAAACTCTGGAAAAATCAGCACGTGTAATTTGTCTTGCCCAATAATTTTAGTCCATCTTTCTATTGAATTCGGACCTTTTGTAAACTTATCAAATGCTTGTGCTGCTTTAACAGTTTCCTGATCATTTTTCAAAGTCGTATTGGTGTGGTAAGCAAATAATTCAAATTGACTTCGATCCAGGTTTTCTACCCAACCCTTCATCGGAATTTTCCAAACAGAATGTCTGTGAAAACATGCTGAAACAAATCCGATACGAATTTTTTGATTTGATTGCAAATCTAGCAGAGAAATATTTTGAGAATTTTGGGGATAGCGATGTGACATAATACGAACAATCATGTCCCCATAGATTTTTTGTAAATCTCGGTCATTCAAGCCTTGATAAGCTAGATAAAAGGGTTGCGATGCACCTACAGCATCAGCAGCCTTTTTCAGTTCTTGAGAAGCAGCTTGTTTATAGTTTTGAGCTAATTCTTTGAGATATCTCTGATAGTTATCTCGTTTTAATTGTATTTCTGTAAAAGTTCTATAAATAATTGGCAGTTGATGTATGCAAATAAAAAACTTGGCTCTAGCTAAATCAGGTTGAAAAATTAAAGCTTTTTGATAAGATTCAATTGCTGCTGATACATTTCCCTGCTTTTTGAGTAAATTGCCCAAATTGCAGTAAACTTCAATCAGGTCGGGTTTGATTGCTAAAGCTTTTTGGTAAGATTCGATAGCTGCTGATACCTTGCCCTGCTTTTTGAGTAAATTGCCCAAATTACAGTAAGCTTCGCCATATTCAGGCTTTAGTTTTATGGCTTGTTGGTAAGATTCGATAGCTGCTGATACCTTGCCTCTTTTCTCCTGTGCTTCTGCCAAGCTAGCATGAACCTCGGCAAAGTTGGGATTTATTTCTAAGATTTGTTGGTAGTAATATATAGCTGCTTCAAATTGACCTGAATGATGTTTTTGTAGCGCGATTTTAATTAAATTCTTAATTTTAGAATCTATATTATTTTTGCTATTCATTTTTATATTTTAATTTTAAATAAATACAGCACTTTGCAGCTAGATCGGGTACAAAGCTATATTCTGAAACTCTTGTGGGATGATTATCCTTGGCTCTTCCAAATGTAATTAACGTAATTAACCAAAACTAAATATGCTGTATATCCCTACCATTTACTCCCTTCCCGGCAGAAGATTACCGTTTGGGGTTGAGTGAGAGAGTGAGAGAGGGAGGGAGAAATTTTCATAGGAAATGTTAGAGCGGAATGGGAGTAATTTTGTAATGGGAGCATCTTAATTGCGAGATACTCCCATAAATAGTTGTAGGGTACTGCCTGTGTTAATTTGCTTTAATTAAGCAGATATAAAAGTACCGTTGCTAGCGATACTAGTATCAGTAAAGTTAGCCAATCTGGCAATGATTTCAAAGTTACCATTAGCTTGGGTTAAAATATACAAATCAGTTTGACTTCCTAGTGAATTAACAATTACACCACCAGATGTATTAACTTGAATTCGATCCACACCATTCTCAAAGTTGAAAATATCAGCCCTGTCAGATAAACCGAAGGTCGAACCACCACCGATGTAGAATGCACTGCTAGTATCTCCCAGAACAAATACGTCTGTATTACCATCAGCTTCACCGTATAGTTGATCCAACTCCCCTGCTTGACTTCCAGCACCAACTAAAATATCGTTTCCAGCACCACCGACTAAAGTATCGTTACCGGCTCCACCGTTCAGATTATTATTTCCATTGCCACCAAAAATTACATCATTGAAGTCAGAACCAACAACGTTTTCAATATTAAGCAGCGTATCGTTACCACCAAAACCATCGATCGCAGCTTGAGCGGTTAAATTTACCTGGATACCGGAAGTATCGTTTTCATAGTTAACGGTGTCAGTACCGTCGTTCCCCTCAATAACGTCATTACCCGCGCCACCTGCAAGAGTGTCATCACCGGCTCCACCATCCAAGTTATTATCTTGAGCATCGCCAATAATTAAGTCAGCAAAACCAGAACCAACTACATTTTCAATATTAAGTAGCGTATCGTTACCGCCAAAGCCATCTATAGCAGTTTGAGCGGCTAGATTTACTTGAACTCCAGCAGTGTCGTTTTCATATCTTGCCGTATCAATACCGTTTCCTCCATCCAGGTTATCGTTACCAGCACCCCCATCAAGTATATCGTCGCCATCAAGCCCGGCAAGAATGTCATTTCCTTCGCCTCCATCAAGGAAGTCATTTCCTTCAGTTCCTTGGAAATTGTCATCTCCACTGTTATCAATTGGTGGTGCAACCAAAGTACCGGGAGCAAGAGTACCGGTAAAACCTCGCAATTCAGCAATAATCTCAAAGCCACCGTTACGTGGAATCAAAAGAAACGTATTAGTTGTTCCTAAAGTATCAGCAATTACAGCTTCGGGATTTGTCACTTGAATTTTATCTATGCCATTCTCGAACAATTGAATAATAGCGCGATCGCCTTGACCGAATATATTATTTCCGATTACATCGCCAGTACCGCCAGCATACAAGAAAGCTTCTTCGTTACCAAGAATAAATAAATCTGAAACGCCGTCGAAAAAGGTTCCTCCTGAGTCGAGAACTCCACTACCGATTAAAATATCTCTTTCACCGGCTGTTGTACCCCCACCATCAAGAGTATCGCGACCTAAACCCCCACGAAGAATGTCATTACCTCTACCTCCGAACAATTGATCGTTACCGTTGCTGTCCTTACTAATAAGAGCAGTGCTTCTGCTATCTCCTCCATCCAAGAGGTCATCGCCTTTACCCCCATTAATAGTGTCGGAACCACCACCACCGTAGACAGTATCATTTTCGGAACCGGCGTTTATTTCGTCATTCCCATCGGGACCACCCAAAGCGTCTTGGTCGCCAATAATAAAATCTTCACCGCCACCACCAAGAAGAGTATCGTTGCCGCTTTCTCCGAGAATTGTGTCGTTGCCGGAGCCTCCGGTAATTTCATCTTCTCCAGTACCAGCGAAGATTAAATCGTTACCCGCACCTCCGATAACGGTATCATTATCAAGCCCCGCATCTACAACATCATCACCATCGTTAGCTAAAATCAAATCATCACCGGCACCACCTATAAGAGTGTCACCGCCAATAAACTCAATAGTGGGAAATGTACCTGTAAAGACTATGTTACCTTCTTCGTCTTTAATAATTTCTTCTCTAGTTGTACGAATGTTACTATTACTACCTCCAAGTAAAGTATCGTTACCATCACCACCATCGAGTCCATCTTCCCCGTCACCTCCATCTAGATAGTCATTACCGGCTCCTGCAATTATCTCGTCATCTCCAGCGTTACCAAAAAGCTGATCGTCTCCATCGCCGCCGTCAAGACTATCGTTACCTTCTTCCCCTTTGACAAAATCGTTTCCGTTTCCTCCTAATAGCTGGTCATTTCCTTCATTTCCGATTAGCTGATCGTTTCCATCTCCTCCCTCAAGGCTGTCATCTCCCTCATCGCCTCGCATGTAGTCGTCGCCACCCAATCCGATTAAAGTATCATTACCGCTATAACCGAAAATTGTATCAACCGAATTTGTACCCTCAAGATTATCGTCTCTTCTTCTTCTTCCTCTTACAAAAGCCATAAAATTTTCTCCGATAATTTCAAATATTAAAAATTTAATTGTTGTTTCTGACTGTAGAAAAATTTTGTTTGCTACAAAAAACTGTTTATTGTGCTTTACAGCCCTTAGCTTATATAAATATCAATCTGAGTATTTGCGGTTTTATATGCCTCGCGATCTAGATTTATTTAAATAGGACTTATGCGAGTGGTATATTTTCTTATTAGGTGTTGTGATGGGAGCCCTGTGGCAATTTGATTATTTTTGAAGGTAGTAATAACCTTTTTAGTGTTACGGACTAATAAGAAATTATGACAATTACGACTATTTATGTTAGATATAAAGCCTGCTCAATTATTATAATCAAGCAGGCTTCATAGGCTTGGTTAAGATGAATAACCGTCTTTTAAAAAACGGCTATCCTATTCTTTGCTTTTATTTAACAGCAGCAGTCATTAAACCAGAGATTTCAGACAAACTACCGGTAACAGTTACAGCAACGTCAGATTCAGCGAAGCTGTTGTTACCAATCGCAGTTACGTCAAACAATGCGGAAGCAAAGTTACCTGAGATGCTGACATCAGAATTCAAATCTACATCGATATCTTTGTTAACATCGATGTCAACGTCAGCATCGAAATCTAAGTCTAATTCAACATCTATGTTTACATCTTTGTTGATGTGAAATCCACCAAATACTTCTTCGTTGGTAGCTTCTAAGTAGTTGATATCGTTGATAATCATTTGCTTTTCTCCAGTAAATTAACTAATTGTTTTTGGAAATTGGTTTGCGAGCAATTTATTTTTACTCGCATTTATTATTTTGCTGATAGCCGTTTTTAAACGGCTATCCTATTCTTTGCTTTTATTTAACAGCAGCAGTCATTAAACCAGAGATTTCAGACAAACTACCGGTAACAGTTACAGCAACGTCAGATTCAGCGAAGCTGTTGTTACCAATCGCAGTTACGTCAAACAATGCGGAAGCAAAGTTACCTGAGATGCTGACATCAGAATTCAAATCTACATCGATATCTTTGTTAACATCGATGTCAACGTCAGCATCGAAATCTAAGTCTAATTCAACATCTATGTTTACATCTTTGTTGATGTGAAATCCACCAAATACTTCTTCGTTGGTAGCTTCTAAGTAGTTGATATCGTTGATAATCATTTGCTTTTCTCCAGTAAATTAACTAATTGTTTTTGGAAATTGGTTTGCGAGCAATTTATTTTTACTCGCATTTATTATTTTGCTGATAGCCGTTTTTAAACGGCTATCCTATTCTTTGCTTTTATTTAACAGCAGCAGTCATTAAACCAGAGATTTCAGACAAACTACCGGTAACAGTTACAGCAACGTCAGATTCAGCGAAGCTGTTGTTACCAATCGCAGTTACGTCAAACAATGCGGAAGCAAAGTTACCTGAGATGCTGACATCAGAATTCAAATCTACATCGATATCTTTGTTAACATCGATGTCAACGTCAGCATCGAAATCTAAGTCTAATTCAACATCTATGTTTACATCTTTGTTGATGTGAAATCCACCAAATACTTCTTCGTTGGTAGCTTCTAAGTAGTTGATATCGTTGATAATCATTTGCTTTTCTCCAGTAAATTAACTAATTGTTTTTGGAAATTGGTTTGCGAGCAATTTATTTTTACTCGCATTTATTATTTTGCTGATAGCCGTTTTTAAACGGCTATCCTATTCTTTGCTTTTATTTAACAGCAGCAGTCATTAAACCAGAGATTTCAGACAAACTACCGGTAACAGTTACAGCAACGTCAGATTCAGCGAAGCTGTTGTTACCAATCGCAGTTACGTCAAACAATGCGGAAGCAAAGTTACCTGAGATGCTGACATCAGAATTCAAATCTACATCGATATCTTTGTTAACATCGATGTCAACGTCAGCATCGAAATCTAAGTCTAATTCAACATCTATGTTTACATCTTTGTTGATGTGAAATCCACCAAATACTTCTTCGTTGGTAGCTTCTAAGTAATTAATATCGTTGATAATCATTTACTTTTCTCCAGTAAATTAACTAATTGTTTTTTGGGAATTTAGTTGTGAGTTGTTTGTTTTTCCTCACATTTAAAATATAGATTTTTCTCTCTAGAAAGTCAATAGTTTTTGCCATTTTGTTTGCGTAAAGTAATTATTAAAATGGTGTAAATTTGATTTATTTATTAATACAAAAAACGTTACATAGCAGGAGCAATTATTATTGCTACCGCCATGTAACGTTGTTAAATATTTTTTATATTAATAAGGATTGTGATAGCAGCTATTCTTTAAGGCTTTATAATGTGATTAACTACAAATATAATAGTTTTCTTGTTGATTAATAGCTATTTTAAGTCAATTTCAATAATTTAAAATAAATATGTATTATCACTAATTATGAACACTTGTCTATTTTTACTGCTAACAGATGTATATTAAAAAAAACAGTAAAACATATTTGTATTAAGTAATAAAACTTAGCAGTAAATATGCTGCTTTTCCAAATATACAATTTAATTAAACATGGCTTGTTAATTCTTTCTCTGTATTATTATCAATATCTAACTGAACTGATATTTGTAAAAGCTGAACTTTCTTCTTTAACCAATAAGCAAACAATTCTGAAATAATTTGTTCGCGTAACTTATCATCTAATTCGGACTTGATAGTTTCTTCTAGCCAAATTAAATAGACAGCTTTCGGTGTGGTAATTGGCTTGAGAATACCAAGGGAAGAACTAGCAAATACAGCTGCTGCAATTTCTGGACGGAAATCTTTACGATACTTAACTCCCTGATACCCATAAGCGCGACGAAGCTCTGGCTCCTGGATATACATACGAGCAATTTCTGGAAACGTAATTTCCCTTTCCTCTACAGCATAAAATAACTCTAAAGCCAAATCTCTATCTTCGAGAACAACTTCATAGGTAACAGCAGCTTCGTAATTAAGGCGATTTTCGTAAAAGTATTTTTCAACTTGGGATGCAAATAAATGATTTGCTAACTTCTGGGAAATCAGATTGTTGTAAACTAGTTTTTCAAAATCTTTTATAGACAAATGATGTTTATCTAGCCAAGTCCAAGTATCTTTAGCTGTAGCCAGTTTTTTTTCTAAGCGAAATTTATCTCCTTCCTGCTGCAATTCAGCTTCTGTGACTTCAATTCCAGCTTTTTCCGCTGCTTCGGTAATTATTTGTTCGGAGGCGATCGCTTCTATTACATTGGGAATATCACAGGATCGCTTTAGCTTATTAATTACGTCTAAAGTTGAAATGTGAATATTTTCGGGCATATATCATCATCCATGAACGATTTATAAAAATGCTGAATCTTAATTTCAAAGCATTGCATACAAGTAAGAATGCTCTACCACGCCCAGCAAAAGACATCTGTCATTTAAACTTATAGTCTTTTGCCGTTAAGATTTTAAACTTTTCATGTTTATTAGGAATGGTCGCAACCGGCACATTTTACTTGTAGGGTGCTTGTACACTGACTAATTGTTAAGGGACGGAATAAGGCAATCAGTGTCACGCACCAACCGAGTGTTGTGACAATTGCGACCATTCCGGTTTATAGAAAATCTAGCCTTTGAAATAATCAAACTAAGCTATTCAAGATAATGGCATGTTGCAGACAATTGAATTTCTAATTTAGTTTTTAATTTAATTTCTACTGACTTGCAACATCCCTATATCTTTTATCTTAAAAGCAATATAAATCTAAATATTTACCTATACCTTTATTAAACCCTAACTTTCAAATCTGGTCTAGGTAGCAATGGTTCTAAATTATATTTATAAGCATGAATATTCAGATACTGGCAGAAGTGATAATTCTTTATCTATTCTTTGTGCTAGTTTATAAGCCATTTGGGGCGGATTTCGGTAGTTACTTGCTGTTTTTCTAAATCCCCACCGTCTAGCTTCAACTTCTGACACTCCAAATTCTTCAGCTAATTTATTGTAAGACCAGCTATATTTTCTCATTAAATCAATAGGATGCATCTGTTTTACTCCTTAAATAGTAATTTTTTAAACTTTAATTTATATTTGCGAAACCCAAAAGACTAGTAGTCCGCCAAGTTAACTTTGCCCGGTCATGGTTTTTGCTACTTACTTCTTGCTTTCACCCAACAATGTTGGTCTGTTCGAGTACTAATTACATGTTTAACCCGTTTTTCTGTAATTTTTTGAATGGATCTAATACAAAATCAATTATCCGACGTTGACGAATCACAACTTCAGCGTCTGCTGTTTGACCGGGCATTAAAGTAACCCGTTTTTCGCCGTTATCTACATACTGACGGTCTAAATTGATTTCTAGTTCAAAGCTTTCACTATTTCCTTGGGGAGTTTGCTGGACTTTTGAATCGGGAGACACCCAAGCGACTGTACCTTCAACAATGCCATACTCTTGATAGGGATAGGCATGAAATTTAACTTTCACAGGCATTCCTACTTTCAAAAAACCACTATCTTGTATAGGCATACTGGCTTTAAGTACAACGTCGGCATTTTTAGGAGCAATTTGGGCTATTCTTTGCCCTGGTTGTACTACTTCTCCAGGTTTACCAACCGGAAACTCAAAAATAGTCCCATCAATCGGCGATCGCACTATTCTCTGCTGTAACTGTAACTTCAAAGATTGGATTTGACTGGTGGTTTGAGCAATTTGGGATTCAATAGATGAAATTTGAGTTTGAGTATCTTTGAGTTGTTCTTGAGTCCGCAATATAGCAAGTTTAGATGTTTGCAACAAAGTTTTATAACTGCTTTGCTGTTCTTGTAATCTAAGTTTAGCTTGTTTAATATCAGCTTCTAGCTGATTCATAGTTGCCTGATAGCGATTAGTTTCTTCGGTTAATCTTAACTGTGCTTGTTTCCCATCGGATAAAGCTCTGTCATAGAGTCGTTTGCTTTCTTGCTGCTCTTTTCTAATAATGTCAATTTGATTTGCTGAAACTGCTCCATCTTTAACTAATTTGCTAAAGCGTTCAACCTGTTTGTTATCTATGCTCAAACGATTTTGAGCAAACTTTTGTTCGTTACTATTAGTCTTGATTTGCTGTCTTACTTGTTCGAGTAAAGCTTTTTTCTCTAATCTTTGTAATCGATAAAGACTTTGTTTCGCATCCAAATTCTGTTTAGCTTGTTCAACTTGGGCAGCTTTTTCGAGAGCTTGTGATTGGTTTTGCTGTTCTTGAACGTTTATTGTAGATAAAAGCTGATTTTTGATGATTTCTAACTGTACTTTCTGATTTTCTAATCCTGAAAGTTTTGCTTCAATCTGCTGTAATTCGGTTCGTAAAATATCTGAGTCAAATTCTAGAAGAACTTGACCAGATTTAACAGTATCACCTTCCCTAACTTTTACAACTTTAACGCTTCCACCAGTTCTAGTATCCAGCTTTCTAGTTGCACCTTTTGGTTCAATGCGTCCCCTGGCACTTCCAGTTTCATCAACCTTGGAAATAGTTGCCCAAGGTAAACCGATTAATACAAATCCGACTAGTACGTATAGTACCCCTCTTGTCCATAGTTTAGGTAGAGCATCGAGCAGTTCCTCGGTAGCGTAATGTAAATCTCTTCCGGCTGTATCTGTCTGAGACTTTTTATCTGGATTCTCAACTGTAGAAAGATGCTGTTGCGAATCGCTATATTCTTCCTTTGCGACTGCTGATGAACTATTTGTTAAAGGATGTGGCATGATTGTAATTCCTGAATTAACAATGTTTTATATCTAGTTTTTAACTCCTAAATCTCTTATTAACCTGCTTGTGCTAACTGCTGTTGATTGAGGTAATAATAATGACCTTTTAGAGCAATTAATTCGTCATGGGTGCCGCTTTCTACTAATACGCCTTTATCCATGACCATAATTAAGTCTGCGTTACGTACTGTAGATAAACGGTGAGCGATAATTACACTGGTTCTCCCTTTGAGAATTGTTCTAAGATTGTTCTGAATAATCCGCTCAGATTCCGTATCCAGATGACTAGTAGCTTCATCAAACAACAATAAGCGAGGATTACCAAGCAATGCACGGGCAATTGCCAAACGTTGGCGTTGTCCGCCCGAAAGTAGCCCACCTCCTTCACCGATGTGGGTTTCATAGCCTAATGGTAAGAGCCGAATAAATTCATCTGCTCCTGCCAATTGTGCGGCTTGAATAACGTCATCAAGAGTCGCTTCTGGGTGAGCGATGGCAATATTTTCGCGGATTGTTCCACCGAATAAAAAGGTGTCCTGATCTACTACACCGACTTGAGAGCGCAGGGATTGTAAAGCAATACCGTTAATGTCCTGATTATCAATAAGTACTTTTCCGTCTGTGGGTGGATATAAACCTAAAATCAGTTTAGAAAGAGTTGTTTTACCCGAACCACTACGCCCTACCAAGGCTACCATTTGCTCGGGTTTAATTTCAAAACTAATATTTTCTAGTATATTAGCTTTACTTTCGGCATGATAGCGGAAGGTAACATTATCAAATCTTATGTGACCGTTAAGTCTATCTAAGCATTTACGAGGTTTATTTTGTAAGTCTTCTTCAGGTTCTGCCTCCAGAACATCATTAAGTCGTTCTGTAGAGATAATAATTTCCTGAAATTGGTTCCATAATTGAGAAAATCTTTGGAAAGGACCTAATACCTTACCTACCAACATATTGAATGCGACTAACTGACCAACAGTAAGTTCTCCTTGAATAACCTGCCATGCTCCAAACCACATTAATCCAGTACTTGTAAAAGTTTGAATAGAGCTACTAAGCATGTTGAGACGAATCCCAATAACCTTGGCATTAAAGGACTTTTTGACCCGATTGTTTAATAACTCTTCCCATCGCCATCTTACTGTCTGTTCAATTGCAAGCGATCGCACTGTGCGAATACCCGTTAATGATTCGATAATATAACTACTTTCTTCAGCCCCAGCATTAAAGATTTCTCTGGAAATACGCCGTAGAATACCCGTACTGGCTAGAGCCAAAATGAAAAATGGCGGTACGGTAATCAGTACAAATAATGCCATTTTCCAACTATAGGAGAACATCAGACTCAGATAGACAACCAATGTCAGCATATCCAGCACAATCGCCAGGGTTTGTCCTGTAAGAAAACTTTGGATCTTCTGGTTTTCTTTGATGCGCGAAATAATATCCCCTACATAACGGGATTCAAAGTAGGAAAGAGGTAGTCGGAAAGTGTGTTTGATAAAGCCTACTAACAGGGAAACGCTAATACGGTTAGCCGTATGAGTGAGAAGATAAGATCGCACTCCGTTCATGGCAATGCTGAACAAACCAAAAACAATCATCCCCAAACCAACGGCATTCAGAGTCGGAATACTGCGCTGTACCAGAACTCTGTCAAGCAGCAATTGAGTGAAAATAGGCGTTACTAATCCAAATAGCTGCATTATTACCGAAGCAATAAATACTTCTATCAAGACTTTGTAATGAGGTTTAACTAACTCAAAAAACTTCCATAAACCAACATCTTGATTCTCGGCATCTTTGAGTAAGGATGTTGCTTGCAGTAACAATGCATAGCCACTCCAACCAGCATTAAACTCTTTGCGCGTCAGAGTACATTGACCTCGGGCCGGATCGCCTACTATTACATGAGTACTTGTAATCCGATAAACAACAATAAAGTGGTTGCCCTCCCAGTGAGCAATTGCTGGAAAAGATTGTTCGGCAAATTTTTCCAAGGTAGCTTTGACTGGACGAGTTGCAAAACCAACACTTTCTGCTGCGGATGCCAAAGCACGTAAAGAAGCACCACTGCGTCCTGCATTTGTAATATCTCGCAAACGACTAACGCTAAAAGATTTACCCCAGTAACGACCAATCATTACTAAGCAAGCTGCACCACAGTCGGAAGCACTTTGTTGAGCATAATAAGGGTACCGCTTTGTTAAGTGTCCCCACCAGTGTCCTATTTTTACCTTTGGGCTGGGAAAATATACACGTGATGGCTTTTTATTTACTTTATTATTCGCTTCTACTTGCTTATTTGCACCTGGAAAAGGAATTATTTTATTACTGGAGTGCAAATGTTCTAATGAAGACCTTCTTCGAGATGGCTGAGGATGTAAAGCAATTTTAGGAGAAATCTCCCTTTCACCATCTATAAATTCTGCTAATTCGGGACAATGTTGCAGGGCAGTTTGTAAATTGGCTCGATCCAGAAAATAAGCAACGCTTGGTTGCTCTACCTTTAACTTATCTTGTTTTGTATAAGCATATATTTGACCTAAAGTTAAAGTGTCGCCAGCATAATTTTGTATTTCACCTCGATGCAACAGCCATAACAAGCAATCTTTTGGCGCGGTAATTTGTTCGGATACCTTAAATGAATGCTTTTCAAACAGCGATAACGCCTGCATCAAACCCGGTACTTGGGAAGAATGGTGAGGAAAATTAGAATTTTCCAAACATAAAAGTATCAAATCCCAATTTTCTGCTTGCTTTAATAATTTTTGACGAATTATAGGATAATTATCTATCAGAGGCTGCAAAGTTTCTCGCTTGAGAAAACAAAGTTTTAAATTCTGAGATGCTCTAGCAGCATAAGGAATAAAATCTTGCTCTTCAAATAAAGTAGCTTCACCAAAAGAAGCTCCTACTGATAGGGTTGTAATCAAGTTTTCGGAATAATCTAAAAGTCTAATTTTCCCCTCAAGAACTATATAAAGTCCCTTTTCGGCTTCTGTAAGTTGCCAAAACAGCTTTGCAGTAGGTATTTCTATCGTTTCTGCTGCTTCCAAGCAACTTCGTAGTTCTTCGGTAGAGATATATTCACCTAAAACAGAGGTGATTGTTTCACTGATATTAGCTTCTAAAAACACTGCTTTACCTAAATTTTTGCTTGGCTAGAATAATTTAAAGATTCTTCTTTGTTTTATGTCTTAAAACATGGGTACTATAAAGTTACCAAGTTGATTATTATTGGTACTTTTTGAGGCCGTTTTAGGTCGTTTCTCCCTAATACGTGCCGACCTGTTTTACATAAATCATTAACCATTGATACTGTATTTAAATACTATTCGATACAATTACCGTCTGCTTAAATGAAATAATTTTTAATGAATAACTTTTAAATACAAAGTCAGTATTCACTTAATTTTTATATTCAAAAAATACATACTTTATTTCGTTTATTCACAGTTGATAATTTAATCGATATGTTTACTATCTCTAGGTGCTAACGCAGGGAGCTTTGTACGAGAGTATCACCGAAGCATAAAAATGCTTTTAATATCCTATTTTCTTTAAGAGAAGACAGGCAAATAGTTATTTCGGTAATATTTCGAGTAAAGCATAATCTGTTTAAACATATTATTTTAACTAGTTAAAGATTTGGATAATACGTAAAAAAGTCTATGAATCTTGGCTTCAATTGTAAATTGTGAACTATAAAATAAGATGCTGTGATTTATTTAAAGTTATCGTTAAAGGCTTAACCTGCACCCAACAGGTACATTTTTGCTATAGAGTGCCGTGACGGCAGCCCTAGGACATTTTGATGATTAATCTTGAACTTATTAATAGGCTGGTTAGTGTCACGCATCATTTAAGGATTGTGGCAATTACCTAAATCCCGTGTATATTTACTGTTTTTTACTAACAACTATGCGAGAAATTAATAGTTATAATTAAAAGCTTAATTAAAATTAGGCTTCAAGAATATTAGTACATTTTATCTAGCCTATTCGTTTCGGCTTAGGAACTACTTCTAATTTGGCTATATTAAATGATTTCAACTATTCGGTTTTAATAAAACTAAAAATAGGAAACTTTACCGGAACACACCTTTTATTATTGCACTAACATAACATCAGTGGTTATACTATCTACAAAGATTTATCTACATAAAATTATTTTGAAGATTAATCTCAACTAGAGCAAGAATCGTTTAGACACGAGTCTAATTCTTGCTTCTATCCTATTTAGTAGTATATTCACTTATTTATTGTCAATGCTTTTTCGCGAGTAAATAAAAATCTTTACAAGAAGTTCATAACCTTAAGGCTATAGCTTTTAACAATGGATATCGTTTTTAAGGCAACTCTAAGATTATTCTTCCTCCTACCATATAGAAGCAGAGGAATCTAAACGGGATTAGAAAAACTGCAAAGTTTAGAATCTTATTATATTAGTTTTCTAAGCTCCCCTGAAGCGATTTCAAGCGTCACATCGCAATCCTACTTGCAGGATATCATTTCTGTAACAGCTTAATCGGCAGCTTCAAAATTACTTGTCTAGAAATTATCAATATAAATATAAAAAAATTTACGATTTCTTACTTATGTACTTAGTTCAAAATTGCAATACATACAGTCAACTTCGGCATCTAACCATTGTTGAAACATATTATGAAGAATATCGTGATAGCGTTGGGGAGTTAATTCTGCTGGTATATAGTCTTCAACCATAAACAGATGATAGCCATTGTCGGTTTTTATTGGGCCGACTAACTGTTTTGGAGAAGTACTAAATACTAGAGGTGCTATTTCTGGTGTAACAGCCCATCGGTAAACTTTGCCTTCGTAGCCGCATTTATATCTACGATTCTCATTTATATCGTGAAGTCGAGCTGCTTCGTAAAAACTGATCTCACTTTCTTCGATCTGATAGTACAATTCCTGAGCCAATTTTTCATTGCTTACAACAAATTGATACAAAATCACTTGTTCAAACTCAGAACGGTTTTGCATAAAAAATTTTTCTACTTCCTCACCGAATAGCGCCAAAGCCAGCTTTTGTTCGAGCAAACGATAGCGAATTCCGATTTCCCAGTCTAGAGGAGCTAACATATGCTGCTCTAGCCATCTGATTGTATCGCTAGCTTTTTCTAGACGCTTTTCTCTACGCTGGCGGTTTGCTTCAATCTCAATTTCTTCTGTAGTAATATTTATACCTTTTGTTTGTGCTGTTTTTTCAATAATTCTTTGATATAAAATTTTGGTACATATTTCTTTTAGTGTTATGTCTCGTTTGAGAAAGTTAATAATTTCATCAGGCTCCATAGCTATTTTTAATTGATTATTCATGGATTTATTGTAAAAAAAAATTCATCATATAATTTAATTATTTTTATAATGCCTTTAGTTTGTAATAAAAACTATTTCAGTAAAAAATCAGAAACAATAGTACAAAATCAAATAAATTGTCTAATATTTGCGTAATAATACTCTGGTGCTTACAGGTTATAAACAATAATAAAATCGCTTTTGATACAAATTAGCTTATTAAAAAATAATAGATTAACTGGCATTGATTGCATATTCTGTATTAGATGCTGCATTTGTTTAATATTTTTCTATAGTACTAAATTTATTATTGTTATAAATACCTTCTTTAAAGTTTGTATCTCAAAAATAAAAAATATCAATTGTAGAAAATACTGAAAAATTGCTTAATGCATATGATGTTAAATAACTAAGAATCCTTAAAATATGTAAATAATACAAAAAAAAATGGAAGCCAACAGTTCTTCGTGGCTTCCAACAATTGAGAGTTTGAGTTATGCGTACATTTAAAGAAAAATAATCCATTCAAATTATTGGGATTACTTATGATTGATAGCTTTTATTGACTATATCCATATAAATATATCAGCAATAAAAATTTTTATCGCAACTTATTCAATTTTCGTATTGGCTAAAAGCTAGCAAACTTTGTTAGCTCTAGTTGAAGGAAATACTCTTATAGCTTTTATGTTTTTGGGAGAAGTAAAAGCTGAGATAAATTATCTTGGGGAAATTCGCCGTTTTAATTTATCAGTTTAACCTTCTTTGAAAAAAGAACCACCATCAGTAACGATAAAATTTTTTTTAACTAATAAATTACATGCCCCATTATGAGATTGCCTGCTCAATCAAAATTAATCGCTGTTATCAATAGTTAAACATTGTCTTTTTCCTCCCGAATAAACTTTTTATTCAATCACTTTTATTGCTGCTATTTATAATTTAATGTATAAAAGATAAATATGTATGCCATACTGGCATATTTATTTCAAAGATATTATGAACAGATATCGAATTGAATAAAACTTTTAAAATTAGATTGTTTATACGCAAAGCTATACAGGAATAAAGTTTATTAAACTGCTCAATAACTATAAAATTGCCCTTATTCTCTTTAGAGTAGGGTTACCAAAGCAAAGTTAGCTTTCTGGGCTAAATGAAGCGTAATTTCATCAAAAAATGGTATTACAATTCATAGATTTGTATTCATAAGACTAAATAAATGCAGTTAAAGTATTCAGCAGAAACTCGAATTGCTAGCAAATCAATCAAAACAAGCAGTTTCTGAGTATTTTAATCACGGTATTACGCTACGTTGTTGATACGCTGATAAATAGCTGATAAATAAAATAATTTTTTTATTAATATCTTGATATTTTAGGTTTAATTTTCTAAAAATAGATGCTATAATATAGAACCTACAAACAATAAACATAAACAGCAAGCAAAAAAAAACAAGCTCTAACAAGTCTATAGGATAAAGTCAATTATTATCGAAAGGTTTTCGTTAGTAATGAGTAAAACCTGCCATACAAATGCACAAAATGATGACAGGTTAATCGCAATAGTTGAGAATAGCGATCGCTTTCTCTCGGAATAAGCCAGGTTTTAATTGAACTTGTACGAATTAACTGGATGTCCTTGATTTTCCTGCTGCTTAAAATCGGGCTTCATTGATTGATATTCGCGTACTTGGACTTCTAACCATTTGTCAATATTGGCTCCGCCACGAATTTCAGTTTTTTGTTTACCAACAACTTCTAGATAAGCCAAGTCTTTAATTTTATTTAAACAACTTGGTGACATATTGCGATCCTTTCTTTGGCTTGAGCCCTGCTTGGCTATTTTTATATTTTCATTTTGCTGTGATTTCGATTTTTTCGGAGAATGTTCTTTAATTAACCTGTTATAAGTGCGGTAGGGAATGTAATGTAGAGGATTGTAACCAGCAAAGCGAAGCATTAAAACACAAGCCCAAGAATACTTGCCTGCTAGAATTGCTTCAACGACTTGGTCAAATTGTTCTGAATGGATTGTCTTATCTAAATTACTACTAATACCTATTGACTCTTGATTCATGGTGTTGTTTATCTAAAATAAATTCGTGAAAGCCTCTATACGCCTATTTGTGTGAGAAAATTGGAACCAGTTTAAAATAGTTAAAGAAGCATCCGAACAATCAGGTAGTTATTGTCAACTAATACGCTAACTGGATTATTTACCTTGAATAAAACAGTTTGCTCGCCCCTTTTCATGTAATTAATTACCTTTACCTCAACCATCGTAATTCCACTGTATAAGGCTTAGCTAATTCTTCTTCCCTAAATTGCGTGTTTCCATAGGCAGAAGCAGCTTTTCCATACATCAACTGACAAAATCGATTGGTTAAAAGTGCAAACAGTATTTTAACTTTGTTTTGCTGGTTGAAAATAGTTATAAGCCAGGAAATAGACCAATTTGTTGGTGATACAGCGGTACTATCGTAGAAAGCTTCTATAACCCGATATAGGCTACTATCTACCATAAACTCAGGCTCGATCGGATTGCGGACTTTTACCGAACGCAATTGTCTTTTCTTGAAAAAGCAAGTTTCTGTAATTTCTTTTGCTTTTCTTCTCATCACAGAAATCATCACAAAATTTATGCTAACCGATAAGACTAAAAAATAAACTACTTCCAAAGACTTATTTAATAATGCCCGCAACAATACACCTAGGAATCTTAGATTTGAGGGGGCTATCTTAACTGTAAAGAAACCATTAGCATCAACTGTATTTAGCGCATTTAGAAAAGCTAAGACGATGAAATTAACCCCAAATATTATTGTGCTTTGGGAAAATAAACCTTCTTCGGGATGCAAACTGTGCTGGTTCATCCCTACAATGCCTGCTGACCATAGATTTTCGACTGCATTTAACCTGACGATCCTTTCCATTAATTAAACCTTTGACCAAAAACCCTACTTTCCTAATAAAGGAAAGAATGGTTGCGGCTGCCAAAATATAACAATTACGGTGACACTAAGTTGTTAATAGTACTAACATGCCTAACAAATTTACTCAGGGTCATTTGATATGACTGGTAACAAAAAATTGACCTTTAGTACTTGGTAGAAGCAATTTATATAAACGTTTAATTCCCCAAACTCCTAATTCAATTACTTTACCCTGATAAAATTTCGTATAAATAGGAACTATTTAATTTTAGGAGTATTTATGTGAAATTTCTTATTTTTAGTATAGCAAATAAAAGTTCTTCATCTTTAATCGTTGATAACAACATTAGTACTTATACTATTTTTTGTCTTAAATGTCATCTGTCGAATAAAATGCTTTCTTGGATTAAATCTACTTAATATAATTATACGAATACTTAAGTATTGTGCAACTTTAAATTTTGTCCTTTAACTACGTTTTAATGAGGGGTAAGACCCCCTAAAACACCTTTTTTATTGAAATAAAATTTATTTTTAGTTTAAAAAGAATTAGCGATATGTTTATATATGACTTTTTATAATCGGCGAATATACATAGTATTCTAAGCCCGAGCAACTATTTACTTTATTAAAATATTTTTAAAGCTTTTTCTAAATTATTGTATTAATAATTATTGGATAAAACCCTTGTTTCGTAAAGGTTTTACCTCCATAAATTATCCACGAAGTTTTTTAAAGTTATGGTAAAGTGCAGTTTAGCTAATATTAAATTATTTGAATAAACAGTTGTAATGAATACATTATTTTGGTATTTTTGCTAACTTAGGTTTTCAGAAATATGCAAAACAAAAAAACAACATTATTAAAGATGTAATGAAACTTTTATATAGATTGTATTTTTGTTGAGTTAAATTTAGATAGTGAATAAATAAAAATAATTTTTATTGCTGGCATATAGGTAAAGATATTTGCGAATAATTTGCAGTTAATCTGAAAGTGCAATGATGGATACAACTGACATTACATATCTAATTGCTGTTGTATTAAGCTTGAATAAATCGTATTTCTTGCCATCAATTCTTCATGAGTACCTTGGTCTGCTAAAATACTTTCATCGAGAACGATAATAGTATCGGCATTTTTGATGCTATTTACATTTCTGGTCAATATAAAAGTAGTGCGAAGCCCTTCGGAAGTATTAATCAAAGCACTATTAAGACGTGCTAAATTTTGTCGGAACTGATACCCCCAAGGCGCATCGACACAATTATTAGTTTCATCAAAAATTAAAATACGCGGATTTTTAACAAAAGCTCTAGCGATCGCTATTTTTTGCAGTTGTAACCTCGGAAGTATTGTTCCCCCTTCCCCTACGACGGTGCTATAGCCTAAAGGTAGGGATTCTATAAAAGCGTGGACTCCTGCAATTTTTGCAGCAGCTTGAACTTGTTCGAGAGAATATTCTCGATTGTACAAAGTGATATTTTCTAAGATACTTCCCGAAAACAGGAAAAAATCCTGCGGAATCACAGCTAATTGACGACTTAGAGAATGAGGAGAAACCTTGTGAATATCATGTCCATCAATCAGAATGCGCCCGCTATCGGGACAGCACAAGCCAGCAAGCAATTTAACAATAGTACTGTTGGCAGAAGCATTACGTCCGACGATACCAATAGTTTGTCCCGCCTTAACGCTAAAAGAAACATTTTGTAAAATATTCTCTGCTTGTGAATCAAGTTTGCCTGTAGCTAATTCGTTAAAACTGACATTTTCAAAATACACCTCGCCGCGAATAGCGGGCAGCACGGCTGAAGCTGTTTGTTTCTCTGGCGCTTGGTTGGTAGCTAAAACATTATCGAGCTTTTCAATAGAGGTGACAATTTCAGAGAATTCATCCCGTAGCTTGACTAATGCCAATATTGGGTTTACGGTATTACCGATAAGCATGGTGAAAGCAATAAATTCACCTAACGAAATTTGAGAGTTTATAGTCATTTTGATGCCCCACCACAACACAATGGCACTGCCGAGGTAATGAATCAAACTACTGGCAAACTGGGAAAAATTAGTTAAGTTTCTGCCTTGTTGGCGCGTTTCGATTGTCCGATGAAAATATTTTTGCCAGCGTGCGTACAAAGAATGTTCGGCATTTTCAGTTTTGATTGTAGTAATACCGGTTATAATTTCTACCATCGCCGAGTTTTGTGTTTTCAAATCAAAAGAATATTGATGCTCAATTTTTTTCAGAAATAAGCTCGAAAACACCAATACAAAGATTGTTGCTAAAATAAAACTCACTACAATCGAGGTAAGTTGCCAACTGTAATAAGCCATTAGCCCAAAGTAAACAGCCGTCATCAACCCATCCAAAATTGTAGTTATAGCTTGACGGGTTAAAAAGCGATGAATTTTAGGATTTTCTTGAATTTGACACAAAATGTCCCCTATTCTACGGGATACAAAGAAAGATAATGGTAATTCCAGAATACGAGCGATAAAATCACTGGTTAGAGTTAAATCTAAGCGGTTAGATAAATAGTCTAGAAAATACTGGCGCAGTGCCTTAAAAGCAGTACTTCCAAATCCAAATACTAGAAAACACAAAGCAAAAATATTTATTGAATCTAAGCTAGAGCCAGCGATAAAAGCATCTATGACAGTTTGAGCTAGTACTGCTGGAACTATGCTTAAAAATGGCAAAAATATCGAAATAACTGTAATTATTGCCAGCAGAAACAGATTATTTCTGAAAAAATCGTAATATCTTTGAAAACTCAAAATTTCATTCTTATTATTAAAAAAAATCTCTGTTGGAGATAAAAGTACGGCATATCCTGTAAAACTGGCTTCAAACTCTTTATAAGAAACCCATTTTTTACCTATAGCTGGATCTGAAACTAATACAGATTTTTCTTTAATTTGCCATACAACTATATAGTGATTTCCCTGGTAATGAGCTATCCAAGGTAATGTTTGCAACTTAAGTTGATTCAACGAACCTCTGACAGCTAAAGCTTGATATCCTAAGCATTCAGCAGCATTAGCTAAATCGTTTAACTCTGCACCCATAGAATTTATGTGTGCAATAGAACGTAGACTATTTATACTAAAACGTTTACCCCAGTATTTACTAATCATCGCCAAAGTTGCCGCACCGCAATCTGACGAACTTTGTTGTTGAATAAAAGGGTAAATTTGAAACCAGCTTCGCGGAGGATGTTGATTTGTTAATGCAAAAGTGTCATCACCACACTTGGGAATTTTCGGTTGGATGCTTTTCGATTCAATCTCGTCATTTTCCTGAATATCTAAACCGTTATCAGCAGTTTTGAAATCCGATACAATCGTCTTAACTGAATCAACATATTGCTTGGGTAGATAAAACAGCGATAAATTAGTTCGAGATACAAAATTAGACTGCATTCTCTGGGGATGTCCCCAGGTTTCTCCCACTTTCGGCGGACGATTTTTCTCCGAAATGCTGTCAATTTCTCCACTAACAAGCCAGAAATAACCGTCACAGAAGGATGAAGCCATCAAACTACAGCCTGCATCAATTTCAGTGCTGGCAAAATAAGGAAGTATTTTTTGTAAATTAAAAGTATTTTGCGAGCGAAATTCTGTAAGAGTTTTGAAAAAAATCAACTTCTGAAGTGATTGACTTTTTTGTGAGAAATAATCGGATAAAGCAGGGTAACGCTGCAACCAGACATCAAGTTTCTCTACAGAAATTTGAAAAAGCACTCCAGGAGTAGATGCGATAGCTCGATACTCTTGATAATGAGTGCAAAATATATTGTCTCCTCCAAAAACTTGATTTGGGTGAAGTAATTGGATTGATACTTCCTTTTCCAAAGATGCATCAAAAGCTAGCAAGCGGATTTGCCCTTTTATAAGTAAGTAAACCGCACCACCCTCAGCAGGTAAATCATCAGCGCAATAATACTTAGTTACTTCATCACCTAATTCAAACTCACGAGCTATCCAAGCCTCTTGAAACTCAGATGGGCAGTTAGTATCTTCAACAACTTGCTTCCAAAGCTGGTAAATAGCTTTAGAAGCAGCAGATGACGGAATATTTTTTGTATCATTATCCGATTTCTGAACTCCCAATCTTGGGTACGAGTCCATCTTTTAATCTCTAAATTAAGTAACTTTATTAACAATATTCATTTTCTTGAAAGGTAGTATTGAAGAGCTTTAATTATTTTAAAAACAAGCTTTATTTTAATTGTCAACCACTGAAATTGCTCTTTGCACCCGTATTAATAAACACTAATTGCTTGTTCGTTTATATGATTGACTGTTAGTGATTGTACTTAGACTTATTTCTTAAAATCAAACATTCAGCTAGCAAAACCCATATTTTTGTTTTAGTAGAGCATTAATTACTATTAAATGCATTCTTATTAAATTTCTGCCCCTATCGTCAATAAACATCTTATACTTTATCGAAGTTTTACTTCTACTTTAATTAGTGTTCATTGTTTCCAGTAAAATGATTATGTATTTTTGAGTACAACTTCTGATGAGTAAATAATTTATAATCAGATACTTTTAGGATCTTAGTTCTTGATAAAAGCATTGATATTATCTTTTTTTTCACACATTCTTTTTAAATAATCTGATTCCTGCTTGCGAAACTTGTTCATTGCGAACATATATTTAAGTATTATTAGCTGTGATTATAATTAAAGCTGATATGATTTGCATTTTAAAAATACAGATTTTATTTTTTTAGCTTTAGGAAAAATAGCCTAAATATTAATAATTGGCATTGCTAAACAACCATTAGATAGGTAAAAGGTAATCGGTAATAGGTCAGAAATTGCTTTTGCTTCAACTCATGACTTACGTCCTTCATAGCCTCTTACCTTTTGAGAATTTATTCAATTACTAAATAAATCGCCCAAATAGCCATTGCTCTGAGATAAACACAAGCGCGGAAAGTTCCAGCCGCTGTAATGGCTTCAGGTGTGCGGAACTGCAAACCGTTTTCGTAAATTTGATTTACTACAGCTTCTGTTAATTTAAATGCTTCCGATTTCATCCCCATTTGTACTAAAAAAGCTGCAATTCCAAAGTTAATTCCCGTCCATACTTCCAACGGATGAGTTGCATCGGGATTTTCAGGAGAACCATCAACGCGCAAACCATTGGCAGCACCAAGTTTACCTTCATTAAACTTGAGAAAACAAGCATCATAAACCGAATTTAAAGCCGACACAGTGCATTCGGGAGGTACAATATCGGGTAGCTGTAATAAACGAGCGTAGAATTGTCCGCATAATTGGTCAGCCATAACCACATCAGAACCGCTTTCACTATCGAGACGATAGAATTTACCGTTCCATAGTTTTTCCTGGTAAACCGGACGAGATTTTTCTAGCCAACCTTCGTAAATAGATTTTTGCGTCGCTAAGTTTTCCATCGGCGCTTGCTTGCTTAACAAAACCTCAGCGATGGCGATCGCTGCTTCGAGGGCTGCCAACCAGAGCCCGCCGCAATAAGCACTTACACCCAGCAACCGCCAATCATCAAAAGTTTGATCCGGGGCACCGGAATTTTCGGGAATGCCGTCGCCATCTTTATCAAATGCTTTGAGGTAGTTTAAAGTTTCAACAATGGCGTTCCAACAATCTGCCAGAAATTCAATATCATTACTACCCGTAAAAATAAAATCTCGATAAACTTGTAGGACAAAATCACAACCCAAATCTTTCCATTGGTTGCAATCTTGATAGCTGGTATAGTTAGTTTTTTCCCAAACGTGTTCGTTGGGTGCGCCTAAATCGTGAGGGGTTGCACCTTTAGCCTTACGTACAGCCAAAGGACTGTCTGCTCCGATAGTATAGTAGTAACCAATCACGCGAGTTTTTTCATCGCTGTGGGGGATGGCTCTGGCAAAGGCGCGCATAACTGCTTTTTCTAACTCAGGAAACAAAGTTAGCAAGCCGAAGGAGCCATAAAGCCGCACGTCCAAACTTTCGTACCAGCGATAGTCCAAACATTCAAGCACTGCAAATTGACCTACAGGATCTCGTTTTGAAGCCGCACTCCATAAAGTACCACCAGCAGTAAGATCGTAAAGTTCATTAAACAAAGCCATTTTGAACCAGTCAGGCAAATCTGGACGCTCAATAATTGGTTGTTGCCAAGCTTGAATTTGACTCAGCCAATTTTGATATTCTTGCAGAGCAGTGGTGGCAATATTCCAAGCATTCTTACCATTGTCGCCAAAAAAATCAGTATATCTGCGCTTATACGTAACTCCAGATACAAACTCAGTGATAGGGAAATCCCAAGCAACAGCAAAAGGTATTTGTAAATTTTCTCCTGGTTGAAGAGTAAAACGTACCGCAATGGCTGCACCAACTTGTTCGTTGGAAATTGCGGGAGTTTCATCAGAAATATTAGCTAAAGAACCAGTTTTAGCAAAGCTGTGCCAAATATCTTCACCAGTACTAGTTGGATTCCATCGATCGTGATGAAATATTTCGACTTTCGCATGTTTAGGAGTTGCAATGCACCAGGAACCTTCTCCTTCTACAGGTTCTGCAATACCTGTTTTATCTAATACACAACCAATATATTCAGAACTTTCAGCTAAGCGATTAAAATTACCTTTACTTTCACCTAAATTAGGTTGATAGTCATAAACAGGACTACCATCATCCCGCATTTCGACTTCAGGGGACTTGAGTGTATTGGTGAACCATCCCACCATATTTTGCCAAGTCAGCATAATACTTAAAGTAATCGGCTCCGAAGTTGGATTGCTAGCATTCCACAAAAATATAGCTACCGGATAGCTGGATTCTTGGTAATTATCAGCCCAAATCGGCGAAAATTGCTCGCAACTTAACCTCGATTGAAATACATTTTCATATATAAACCAACTACGGGGATATAGCGCGTGATAAGTTCCAGTTGAATCACCTTTGAATCGGGAAGGATACCATTCCCAAGCCGATAAAGTAGAATCATTACTTGGTTGTGTAGATAATGCATAAGCAATATTTCTATTGCTGCTACCTTCAAACAAGCTAAACTGACACGCGGGAATATTGCCAAAAGTATGTTCCCCACCATCAATATGCCAAAGATTAAAATCTCCTCTTGAAGAACGACCTATACAACCAGCGCCAAAACCACCAAGGGGCATTCCCTGCCAGGGACCATCATCAATATTACTAGCTTTGCGAACTGTGTAGGGTTTATCCCAGCCTAAACCAATAGCACGACTCCAAGCGCAAGCAGGAATTGCATTCAAGCACTTTTTTTCCATGTGTAATTTTTACAGCATTCAGTTACGACAATGAAGTATGACTTGATGTGCAATTTTTCTCAAGTACCAGATTGTACAGCCGCAGTTAATTCCTATTAATTACTGCTATCCCAGCTTGACGATCGCCGAATGAATAATGTGATGTCCGGTTAAACAGTTGAACAGTTGTCATTATCCTCATAAATAGAATTTAGGGGCTTTGCGGCGAATATTTCGGTAAATCTCTGAAACTGCTAATTATTAACCCACAATCTCAGATTTGGCGTGCCAAAGTTTTGAGGCAAAAAATTAATATTTCACAGCATAATCGCAGCCAACTTTTGTGCAAAATCCAAAATCCCGTGCGCTCCAATCTCGAAATGCGTTAAAATTAAATACCATATATACGAAAGTAATCCAATCTATGCCTTATATATGTTCGGCAATTAAACTACTTGGATGTAGTCCAGGTGACAAGCAGTAGATATCCCTTATAAGCAAAAGCTATTAATTCAATATAGTTTGTGACTTAAATGTAGAGGCTTAAGGTTAGCGATATAGTGTCTGTACTATAGTAGTCAGTAAACTGGAAAATAAGCAAAAATTATACTTAGTCCTTACAAAATTTTAACAAGGGAGGGTTATAGAAGTGTATACACACGTGCAGACCCCATTACTAGCAGTAAGTAAAAGTAAAAGAGAATTAGGAGAAGCATTTATTATAAATCGCGTTTCCTCTCAATTTTGCAGAACTTACTATTGCCACAGTCACTCCCAGCTTAGGTAGAATAAAGACTCTTGGCGTTGCTAAGTAATTAAATTATTTTTTATCCCATAATCAACTGTGGGACTATTAAAAAAATACAGGTTAATCTAGAGGAGAGAGTTAGCGTACTTTGCCTGCAATACGGCATGGCAAGGGGCAATACTCCCATCCCTCAAATCCCCGAATTGTCTCTAGGAAAGCATTGTCCTTACTCCATGCTGCGAATTATTAATCAGCAGGCAGACGTTATAGCAGAATTGCAACGTATCTGCGATCGCACTAATGACGAACAGGTGCTTCACAAAGAAGCAACGGTGCGGGAAGTACTCCAAGCGGTGAAGCGCCAAGGCGATAAAGCGGTATTGCATTACACAGCCGAATTTGATAATCAAATCCTTAACGCTGAAGAATTACGAGTAACCAAGTCGGAATTCGATCAAGCTTATAAAAATATTTCCAAGGATTTGTTAGAAGGAATTAAACTGGCTAGCTCAAAGATCGAAGCATTTCACCGACAGCGAGTTCCTAAAAGTTGGGTCAACTTCGGTGAAGATGAAGTAGTCCTGGGTAAAAAATATACTCCCGTGGATACTGCGGGTTTGTATGTACCAGGTGGTCGAGCTTCATACCCAAGCACCGTACTAATGAACGCAATTCCAGCAAAAGTCGCAGGAGTCCCGCGTCGCGTTATGGTTACGCCGCCAGGAAGTGAGAAGGGAATAAATCCGGCAGTATTAGTAGCTGCCAAAGAAGCCGGAATCGAAGAAATTTATCGTATTGGTGGAGCGCAAGCAATCGGCGCTTTAGCCTACGGAACTCAAACTATTCCCAAAGTTGATGTTATAACTGGGCCGGGAAATATTTACGTAACCTTAGCAAAAAAGTTAGTTTACGGAGCTGTCGGCATTGATTCTTTAGCTGGGCCAAGCGAAGTCTTAATTATTGCCGATGAAACAGCAAATCCCATACACATTGCCACAGATTTATTAGCTCAGGCAGAACACGATCCAATGGCAGCAGCCATACTATTAACTAACGATGCTGCTTTGGCTAAGAATGTACAGGTAGCCTTAGAAAGACAATTAGTTGACCACCCGAAGCGATTAAATACTGAAAAAGCTATAGCTCATTACGGCTTAGTAGTAATTGTAGAATCCTTAGAAGTTGCCGCACAATTTTCTAACAAATTTGCTCCAGAACATTTAGAGTTAGAAGTATCCGATCCTTGGGCATTATTGCCTTTGATTCGTCATGCTGGAGCTATATTTTTAGGTCATTCTACCCCAGAAGCTGTAGGAGACTATTTAGCAGGTCCCAATCATACTTTACCGACTTCCGGCGCAGCTAGATATGCTTCGGCATTAGGAGTTGAAACTTTCTTAAAACACTCTAGTATTATTCAGTACTCGCAAACAGCACTCGATAAAGTCGCTGGCGCGATAGATGTACTAGCTACTGCTGAAGGCTTACCATCTCATGCTGAATCGGTAAGGCGGCGAATGCAAAAAGAAGAATAAGGCTTTTGTCTTCCTTTCTAACGGGACAGACTACTAGTAGTGGTCTGTCCCATAAAAATTAATGGGTAAGGGCAGGGAGGGAGAGAAGGGGAGAGTGGGGGAATGGGGGAAGAAAATATTTTTTATATTTACGATATGCCCATCAAAACTAATGGGACAGAGTACTAGCTTGTTGAACTGCTACTGACTATCTCTTAAACCGTTTACCCGGTTGCTTGCATAAGGACATTTTAGTAATGGTGAGTGAGGCAGCTTAAATGGTTTGCTATGTCTTTGGATTATATCCATTTAAAAATCAGCATTCTAAAATACAAAGTCCACGGCAACTAAATTTGCCCGTATCGCTTCTCAGTTACCGCGTGTTTTTTGTATAATCACCTGCGGCTTCACAAAATACGTTATTCCATTATTTGCCTATGCACTTTAGAATTAACGTGTTTATTTTTGCTTAATATAAAAATTCCATTATTTGCCTATGCACTTTAGAATTAACGTGTTTATTTTTGCTTAATATAAAAAAAGTTTTCTTAAAATAGGCGCACCCTCTTTTATATGATCCTTACCTGTATAGCAGTTTGTAAGCGATAAATCGGCAATATTGAGTTTTTCTAAGATTTAAATCTCATTTTCTATTCGCTAGCATCAATATCTTGCAAAGCTGTTTCAAAGTTCATCCTTTGTTCGGCATTACGTAAAAAATAACCGCTAATCATTGCTGATGCTAATAATTTACCTAGGTTTTCGCGATTAGTATTTATATTGACATTAAATTGTTCTGAAGGCAAACTGCCTAAAAGTCCTATTATGTTACGCTCTATTACCCCTAATACTTCAGGAGAAGCTGGTTTAGATAGCTGAGTGACTGCTTCAGGGCTTAAAGAACTAACATATTGCCACAACGAGTTAGCTGTTTTTGATTCACCATTAAAAAAATCTGAAACCCGATTCGATGAATTACTCATATTTTTCCTCCTTATTTTTTTGAAGAGTATCTAAGTATAAAATAAAACTAGCAAAAGTTAGACTGTATGCTTTACAGAACTATGAATATGGATAGTTTGTCTGCGTACACTTAATGTAACAAATTAAAGATAGATTGAAAGTAGGTGTAACCGTACTCTAGGATGGTACTTCTTCACCCTATTAAGAAAATTATGCACGGTAAATTAAAAGGAATTGACACTCCCCGGCGTTTAACGCACAGGGATTCTTTGATCTACGAGCCAACTTGCTCAGACTGGATTTCTCCAACAGGAGTAGAGGTCGATTCTCCCAAAGCGTTGCTCATGTCTAGCATGAAGGTTCCGGTATGCCCTACCGTACCCAATCCTCGACTAAGGATGTTTTTAGCAGCGTTTTCATCCCGATCCATCTTGGTGCCACACAAACATATATGGGTTCGAGTAGATAAGGTTTTCTTAACAATTGCACCGCAGCTAGAGCATTCCTGGCTAGTGTATTGCGGATTAACCGCGACCGTTACACGCTTAAATACTTTTCCGAAATATTCAATCCACACACGAAACTGATACCAAGATGCATCATTAATAGACTTAGCTAGACAGTGATTTCTCGCCCTTACGGGTTCGCCAGTCGCTTCAAGTCGGGGAACCCGCCCAACGCGCTGGCTCACCATATTCTTAATTCTTAAATCTTCATAGGCTATCAAATCGTTAGATTGAACTACGCACCGTGCTAATTTCACAGCATGGTCTTTACGTTGCCTACTTATTTTAAGATGGCGTTTACCTAAAATATGCCTAGCTTTGCCTCTATTATTTGAACCTTTGATTTTTCTAGATACTCTACGCTGAGCGCGTTTTAATACTTTTTCCCCCTTACGCAGAAAGGCTGGATTTTTTACTACCTCCCCGTTTGAATCAGTGTAGTACTCCTTTAATCCAACATCCAGCCCAATTGTTTTCCCAGTTGGTGTGATATTTTCCCAACGTTCTGAATCAATGCAAAATTGCACATAAACACCGTCATATCGTTTGACTAATCGAACTCGTTTAATCTGGTTGATTTGAAAAAAGTGCAAATCACGAGTACCTTTTAGCTTTAACCTTCCAATGCCTTTTTTATCAGAAAAAGTTATTGATTTGCGGTCCGAGGTTAGTTTCCAACCTGTAGTTTTATATTCAACAGAACGGCAGTTTTTTTGAAATTTTGGAAAACCCTTCTTACCCACTACTCCTTGTTTACAATTTACATAAAAACGATTAATAGAAGACCATGCTCTTTCTGCACTAGCTTGTCTAACCATTGAGTTGAGTTCACAAGCAAAGGAAAACTGTTTAGCTAGCACGGAGCAATACTTTTGCAAATCAGCCTTGCCCGTTCCTTTATTGTCCATCCATAACCTTATACAGCTATTGCGGACAAACTGAGCGGTGCGGATTGCTTCATCAACTGCTTAAAACTGTTTTAGTTTTCCGTATGTTTTGAACTCAAAAATTAATACGGTATTACCTCCTATTCTTATTATACTACTATACTCAGTATAAACATCCCAGGCAATAAAGAGTCGTCCTATAAGGACGAGGCTTTAAACCCAAAATTTTCGGTAAGTATTTTTGCTTTCAAAAATCTTACTTCCTTACCAAACAAAATTGGATATAGAATTTTTTGTCTTTAACTTAGTTTCAATTTTGAACTGTTCTAACTTTAACTAGCTAAATATTCATTCATATCGCCTTTTGCCTTGCGAAGCTTATTTAGAGCTTCTCGCTCAATTTGACGTACTCGCTCGCGGCTGATATTAAGCTGTTCGCCTATTTTGACAAGCGTCATAGCTTTTCCATCATTCAAACCGAAGCGCAGAGTTATAACCTGTCGTTGCTGAGGAGTTAAATCCGCTATCAAAGACTCCAACTCATAAGACAAAGAAGATTGCATGACAAAATCTTCTGGAGAAGCATTAGGATCTTCTAACATTTCTCCAAGTTCTGTATCATAATTGTCTCCCAAACGTAAATCTAATGACAATGGGACGCGAGCTTTTTCTAAATATTCTCGTACCTGTTTAGGAGTCAAATCTAATTCTTTTGCCAATTCAGAAATTGTCGCAGCACGACCTAATCTTTGAGACAGCTGACGCTGCGCTTTCTTAATTTTATTAAGTTTCTCAGTAATATGAATCGGTAGACGGATTGTGCGCCCTTTTTCGGCAATCGCGCGAGTAATTGCCTGACGAATCCACCAGTAAGCATAAGTAGAAAACCTATAACCTTTGCTAGGGTCAAACTTTTCTACACCCCGCTGCATCCCGATACTACCTTCTTGAATCAGATCGAGTAAATCGACATTACGTTTAATATATTTTTTCGCAACGGAAACTACCAGCCGTAAATTGGCTTCTACCATTTTGCGTTTAGCAACTTCACCTTTTTCTATGGCTTCTTCTAAATCTTGAGGCTCCAGCTTCGCACGCTCTGCCCATTCATCCAAGGTTGGTTGACGATTGAACTCAGTTGCTAAGGATTCTTTGAGCGATTGCAAAACAGTTGCATGATGTACCTGCTTCCCGAACAGTATTTCTTCCTCATGAGTTAAAAGTGGTACGCGACCAATCTCACGCAGATAAGTCCGCACGAGGTCTTTAGGTGTCTGAGCGGTCTTCATAGCGCTAGGCATAAAGGATAATGAAAATAATTATTGACGCTTTACAATTAGATAGATGCATAAACCGGGCTTACTTCAAAAAAGTTAGATAACCCAGATTCTATAGAGTACAATTCCAGCACCCCAGAAACTCGGCATAATGAGTAATCTTAAGTTTAATTATTTATTGCTAATATTTGCAGTTTCTTAACTTGGTTTACAAGTACCTACAGTTAGATAAAAGGTAGCCAATTAAACATTTGATCTATATTTTATATTATGAATAATTGTAACATTTATGAAAAATTCTTGACCACTAATAAATCTTCCCTTCTATTGTCGCCTGTATCACCGGCAAATAAACTTAAAATTTTCCTAAAGAATGTCTAACAATTTTTAAATTTAGAAGTTTTATATTAATTGAAGTAGCGTTATTGTGTATAAAAATGGTAAGCATAAGTTTTTTCAAAATATAGGTCGCGCAGTCCTATATCAAAGGCAGGGGAAGCAGAGAAATAAAATTCTGTGTTTTGGTCAGATAATTTCAAATATCTAAATATTCCTGTGTTCCTCTGCTTCCTCTGCTTAGCAAAGCTTTCTTTATCGCACCAAGCAGTAGTCCTGAATTAACTTAACATTAAGATTAGTATTTTGTAGCGAGCGAATGGCAGCAAGAGTTGCTTTTGCCCCTGCAATAGTTGTTAGGATTGGTATTTTGTAGGATAATGCCGTGCGTCGAATTAATCTACCATCACTTTGAGCTTCTTGACCGGAAGGTGTATTAATAATCAGTTGAATTTGACGATTTTTAATGGCATCGATTACATGGGGACGACCTTCATGAAGCTTAAGAACTGGATCTATATTTAATCCATTCTCTTGAAGTACTCGCCGGGTTCCGCTTGTTGCCATTACAGAAAATCCTAATTGGATAAATTCTTTGATTACAGGAACCGCAGCTGCTTTATCACGGTCGTTCATCGATACAAATACCGTACCTTTAAGCGGTAAATGCTCTCCTGCCCCCATTTCGGCTTTTGCATAGGCTTTGCCAAAATCACTGTCTATGCCCATGACTTCACCGGTTGAGCGCATTTCAGGTCCTAAAATGGTATCCGTACCTGGAAATTTATTGAATGGTAAAACCGCTTCTTTAACAGCAATATGTGATGGTATAACTTCTTCAGTAAATCCTAGTTCTTCTAAAGTTTTACCTGACATAATCAAAGATGCGAGTTTAGCAATAGGTACGCCGGTTGCTTTGGAAACAAAAGGTACGGTACGAGAAGCGCGAGGATTAGCTTCCAAAATGTAAACTTGAGGGGAATAGCTTTGAACTCCTGCTATTGCAAACTGAACGTTCATTAATCCCACAACTTTTAAAGCTTGTGCAAGCTTAATAGTAGAAGTTCTAATTTGTTCGAGAATTGCTTGGGGTAAAGAAATTGCAGGCAGCGCGCAAGCTGAATCTCCAGAGTGAATTCCTGCTTGTTCAATATGTTCCATAATGCCACCAATGACGACTTTACCCGTACTGTCAGCAATTGCATCCACATCCACTTCTGTTGCATTTTCCAAAAACTTATCTATCAATATGGGATGTTCTGGTTCTACCTGTACGGCAAAAGTCATGTAGCGTTCTAATTCCGCATCCGAATAAACTATTTCCATCGCTCTTCCACCCAATACGTAGCTAGGACGCACTACAACCGGATAACCGATACGTTTGGCAACAATCAAAGCATCTTCATAGGTTCTAGCAATACCGTTGGGTGGTTGGGTTATATTCAATTCTTGAAGAATTTTTTCAAATCTTTCTCTGTCTTCAGCCGTATCTATAGAATCGGGAGAAGTTCCCCAGATTTGAGTTTGTAGAGAACTCGATACCTGTAAATATTCCTGCAAAGGTAAAGCTAACTTTAAAGGAGTTTGTCCACCGAATTGAACGATGATTCCGACGGGATTCTCAGCTTCAATGATATTAAGAACATCTTCCTTGGTTAACGGTTCAAAATAAAGGCGATCGCTGGTGTCGTAATCCGTAGAAACAGTTTCAGGATTAGAATTGACCATTATTGTCTCATAACCAGCATTCTTGAGAGCATAAGCAGCGTGACAGCAGCAATAATCAAATTCAATCCCCTGTCCGATGCGGTTGGGGCCGCCACCCAAAATCATCACTTTAGGTTTGTCGCTTGCTATTACCTCAGTTTCTTCTTCATAACTTGAATAATGGTAGGGAGTAAATGCTTCAAACTCGGCCGCACATGTATCTACAGTTTTATAAACTGGAATAATCCCTAATTGCTTGCGCTTTTCTCGAACTTCATCTTCAGTCGTTTTTGTGGCAAAAGCAATTTGCTTATCGCTAAAACCATACTGCTTAATTTCATGCAACTGCTCTTTTGTCAACTGATGTAAAGAATTTCGCTTGATAAATTTTTCGACTTCCAGCAATTGCTGCATCTTATCTAAAAACCAGGGGTCAATTCCAGTCAGTTCGTAGATTTCCTCAATGCTAATTTTAAGCTGCATTGCGTGACGCACGGCGAAAATGCGCTCTGGATTTGGGGTTCGTAATTGAGCGCGGATTTGCTCCCCGGATGGTAATTTTTCATGGCGATCGCATCCCCAACCAGCACGTCCAGTTTCAAGTGAACGTAAGGCTTTTTGAAAAGACTCGTTAAATGTACGACCAATTGCCATTGCTTCCCCTACGGACTTCATTTGAGTCGTCAGCACTGAGGAAGAACCAGGAAATTTTTCAAAAGCAAACCGGGGAACTTTAGTAACCACATAATCGATGGTAGGTTCAAAGGATGCAGGGGTTTCTTTGGTAATATCGTTTTTAATTTCGTTCAAACTGTAACCAACAGCCAATTTCGCGGCAATTTTAGCAATGGGAAAACCAGTTGCTTTACTAGCTAAAGCCGAACTGCGGGAAACACGGGGGTTCATTTCAATTACAACAACTTCCCCAGTCATCGGATTGACAGCAAATTGAATATTAGAACCGCCAGTTTCTACACCAATTTCGCGGATTATTTTAATCGCAATATCCCGCAAGCGTTGATACTCTTTATCAGTAAGGGTTTGGGCCGGAGCAACAGTAATAGAATCTCCCGTGTGAATTCCCATTGGATCGATATTTTCAATCGAGCAGATAATCACCACATTATCTGCTAAATCGCGCATTACTTCTAATTCGTATTCCTTCCAACCTAACAAAGATTGATCGATGAGAATTTGCGATACGGGTGAAGCATCAATACCAGCTTGCGCCATTTGTTCAAATTCTTCTTGATTATAGGCAATACCGCCACCTGTACCGCCCATAGTAAAACCTGGACGGATAATCAACGGATAGCTGCCAATATCTCTAGCAATTACCCTAGCTTCTTCTAAAGAGGATGCTGTACCGCTGGGGCACATTGCCACATCAATTCGCGCCATTGCATCGCTAAATAACTGTCTGTCTTCAGCTTTTTCAATAGCTGCTAATTTTGCCCCAATCAATTCAACACTGTATTTATCTAATACACCTTTTTTCGCCAAAGCTACAGCTATATTAAGAGCAGTTTGTCCTCCCATCGTAGGTAGTAAAGCATCAGGACGCTCTTTTTCAATGACTTTTTCTACTAATTCCGGGGTTAGCGGCTCAATATAAGTACGGTCAGCAGTTTCTGGATCGGTCATAATTGTTGCTGGGTTAGAGTTCACTAACACAACTTCGTAACCCTCTTCCTGCAAAGCTTTACAGGCTTGGGTTCCAGAATAATCAAACTCACATGCTTGTCCAATAATTATTGGGCCAGAACCTAATAATAAGATTTTTTGAAGGTCTTTGCGACGGGGCATAGTTTTTGCCTTTAAATACGAGGATATGAATCCCGATCATTTTAAGTTCTTTACTGACCATTTATGCTCTTTATTATTAAGGTTTGTTGTTTCAATGACAAAATCTTAATCTAGATACTTTCAAAATCGGTAAACAAATGGTTTGTCTCTACACTACTTACATAGTCAAAATTCGTATTATTTTTTACGCAGCATCGAGTTAAAAGTTCTTCAACGATACATTATTACTAACTAAACCAAACATAAAATTAAGTAAATACTGTATTAACAGCAATCAAGAATTAAAAACTAATCAGCAGGCATCTATATGTTCTAATTAAATTTCATACTTAAATATTAATTTGTATCAATTGAATAATATTTTTAATCAAGTGGTTTTCACTGTTTAAACAATAACAATGAGAATAATTGTCATTTAATCTATACAGTAAAAAAATATATATAAATAATCCTTAGAATCACAATAATAAATTACTTGGGTACGCAATTAAAAATGGCAGAGAAATAATCGTATTTTCTCTGCCATAAATTAAATTTTGAGTTATATGATAAATTTTCTTTAACAAGAAACCAGGCAAAGCTGTTTCAAAAAAGAATCTTAATTACGAGCAGACTGAACAAATCCCAAAGTTAAGCTATCTTTAGCTAGGAAATGAGATAAATGATAAGCACGTTCCTCAGTTTTAAGGAGAATTTGCTCGTATAAGTGCCGTGTTGCTCTATCGCCTAAACTCTCAGCCTGAGTTGCTTGACGACGAATTACCCCAATCATTGCTTGCTCGGCTTTCAGGTCGTTTTCTATCATTTGACGACAAGCATAGATACCATCGGATTCTTGCTCAAAGCAGCATAGTTCCGCTAATTTATTCAAGGAAGCAACAGGTACGCCGCCAAGTCCATTCAAGCGCTCTCCGATTTCATGAATATGTTCTTGTACTTCTCCATAGCAATCATTGAAAAAGTCATGTAGCGAATAAAATTCTGAACCTTCTACTACAAAATGATGCTTTTGGTACTGTATATAGAGTGCTTGAAAGCTAGCTAATATAACGTTAAAACCTTCACAAACTGGCTCGGTAACGCTCTTATCAAGCAAAACTGGATTATCGTAAACTTGACCAAAGTTTTGTAATAAAGTTTGTGTGTCAGCCATTGTTCTCCTCTCTTATTATCTTCAACTAGCAGTCTATTTTGTTAACTGCTTAACATTTATATCTTAACATCATAAAACAAATTTTTTTTCTGTCAAATATGAGATAGTTTATATTTTTTTTTGACTCAATATTTTCTTAATTATTACTAGTAATAAATAGGTTTTTCTATTCGTTATTGACATATATTTTCTAAATTGCGCCATTATTTTATTAAGGCTGCCTTTATTCACAGCAGACTGAAAAGCTGTATATATCAATACAAAGAGATTTTCCTTCGATCAATTTCGACTGATGCCGTTCAAACAAAGATTTAATAGAAATACTTATAGATAAAAATTGTGAAAACCTGATTCTAAGATAGCTATTATTTTTCTTTCTTCAAGCCAAATTGGCAGATTTTATTACAAGCGGCATGTGAAGAGATAATAAAGGCGATCGGGAAAGAAGCTTCTTGGCATTACTCAATCGTTTCTGACTGTTCGCCAGTAACCCATAACTCCTAACTGAAGATAAAGTTTTTATTTTTTTTCAAAAGTTACTGAGAAATGTTTGCATTTAACATATAATTGTGAAGTAATCTGGATTGCTCAGTTAAAGCGCTATTGCTATCTAGTTACTGCGAGTTCATTGCACTTTGAGGGTATTAATCTTGAAATCGTTTGATTCGCGATCGCAGACAAAACACGTTGTAAAAGTGAGTTGGGCAGACCGTTGGCAAGTCTATCAACGGTTGCAGGAACTAAATATTCCTTCTTGGTGTAGTGGAAATCAACCTTTAACAGTTGAAATTACTAATACAGAAGCTGCAATCCAACTTTGGAGTGTAACGCGGCAGCTTAATGCTTCCCGTCAAGACTTAATCTGTAGTCTCAAGGAGTGCCTGAATTATCGTCACGGACATAGGTAATTAGTTAAGTAATTCAATATTGTCGTTTCAGTTAAAGGGTTATCTGAAGCGTAAATCCGAATAAATCCTTACTATAACGGTTTAATTTGCATCTGTTGTACGGAATAATTAAAAATAATGGGAAAATCTCATCGTAAAGAAACATCGGAATTTTGTCTGCAAGGACGATTCTTGGATTTTGTAATTAAAGATGGCTATAAACTCAAAGGCTTATTGCTAGCGACTTCTGAAGGCGAACGCTACATAAAATTAGCCAAGCATTTGAGACATTCTTTTGATTTACGTTTACCACCCGGAACTTGGTTGCAGGTTGTAGGTGAAAAGAAGTATGACAACAAAAGTGGTGAGGTTAAATTAAAAGCCGAGCGAGTCATGGCTGCTCGTCAAGAAGTCGAAATTACACAAGAAGCCCTGGCAATACCTTCTAAGAAAAAACAAGAAAAATCCCCTAAACCTGTTAAAGGCAATACCATATTAGTGTGTCAAAAATCTAGCTGCATGAAGCGCGGTGGTAAAAAGCTATGTCAAGCTCTAGCTGCTTCTATCAGCGAACGTGGCTTAGAAGACCAAGTCACGATCAAAGGCACTGGCTGCATGAAGAAATGTAAAGCTGGACCTAATTTAATCATGCCAGATAAAACTCGCTACACCAAAATTCAGGCACAACAAGTATCAACTTTGATGGACAAGCATTTTGGTCCTAAAGAGCAAGTAGAAATTGCAATACCAGAAGTAGTAGATGTAAATAGAAAGTAAGCTGGATAACATTTAATGCAATAATTTACCAGAAAGCTTACAGTCAATGTTTTTTGTACTTCCGTATTTCTTGATAAGTATTTTCAACTATAAAACTCGGTTTGTCAGGCAAGCCGGGTTTTTATCGTTTTATAGTGGTTTATCCGAAAGTCATATTCGCGAAAAATCAATCATCAATGATAGGAATAGCCATCTTTGTGGTTTAACTCATGATTTCCCTAGTACTCGACAAAACATTTCCTCTTAAAACTTCATAGGTTCTGCTGTACGATGTCAGTTGGGAACAGTTAGAGCAACTTGATATTAACCTTGCACGAACAGGAGCAAGGTTGACTTACTTAGATGGTATTCTCGAAATTATCTCCCCACTTTCTGACGAACACGAAGATTCAGAAAAAAACCCTTGCCATGTTGGTTGAGGGTTATATGCAAACCAAGAATATTAGATTTTATAGTCGGGGAAGTGCTAGTTTGCGGATGGCAGATTAATTTGATGCTGTCAATGACTTACTCAGGTCATAGAAGAAAATTAAAACTACCAAATTTTATTCAAATTCAACTCAAATCCTGGTAAAACATCTTCACCCGAAACATCATTGAGGAATTATCAACTAACAACTAACTCATAACTCCTAACTCCTTCCCACCAACTTATCCCTTAACTGCTTAATCCTATCTCTAAACTTCGCAGCTTCTTCAAATTGCAGATTTTTCGCTGCATCTTTCATTTGTGCTTCTAAATTATTAACTAATTGCGGAATATCTTCCAAAGGAATTTCATCAACGTGTTCGTCTACAACTTGTAAATCTTGTGCATTTAACCGTCGGGATACTTCTAAGAAAGATAAAATCGCATTACTAGATTTCTTTTTAATAATTGGTTTGGGAGTAATATTATGCATCTTATTGTAAGCCGTTTGAATACCGCGACGGCGTTCGGTTTCATCAATAGCTTTGATCATGCTATCGGTTAATTTATCGGCATACAAAATAGCTTGTCCTCTAATATGACGTGCAGCTCTACCAATTGTTTGAATTAAAGAACGCTCCGCACGTAAGAATCCTTCTTTATCCGCATCTAAAATTGCCACTAAAGAAACTTCCGGTAAATCTAATCCTTCCCTGAGTAAGTTAACACCAACCAATACATCAAATACACCATCCCGTAAGTCCTGAATAATTTCAATTCTTTGAATCGAATTAATTTCGGAATGTAAATACCTAACACGAATACTGTTATCTTCTAAATACTCGGTTAAATCTTCAGCCATTCGCTTGGTTAAGGTAGTAATTAAAACCCGTTCGTTAAGGTCAACTCGGTCTTTAATTTCTCCCAGTAAATCATCAATTTGACCTTCAGTTGGACGTACAATCACTTCTGGATCAATTACTCCAGTCGGTCTAATAATTTGTTCGGCAATATTATCCTCAGAAATTTCTAACTCCCAATTTCCAGGAGTTGCAGAAACGAAAATACACTGATTTACTTTTTGCCAAAATTCTTCTGCTTTCAAAGGACGATTATCAGCAGCACTGGGAAGACGAAAACCATGCTCAATCAAAACTTTTTTTCTGGCTTGGTCGCCATTATACATCCCGCGAATTTGCGGAACGGTAACGTGAGATTCATCAATTACCAGCATCCAATCTTTGGGAAAATAATCAATCAAACACTCCGGAGGTTCTCCAGCTTTTCTTCCGGCTAAGTGACGCGAATAGTTTTCTACGCCGTTACAATAACCAACTTCTCGCAACATTTCTAAATCGTAGCGACAGCGTTGATCTATACGCTGTGCTTCTAATAATTTATTAGCTTCTTCTAATTCTGCCCTACGTGCTTTTAATTCTGCCTCAATATCCGTACAAGCAATTTCTAATCTGTCTTTGGGTGTAACAAAGTGACGAGCGGGATAAAGATTTACTGCTGGTAGACTTTGTAATATTTCACCTGTAACCGGATCGATATAACGAATCGCGTCGATTTCATCACCGAAAAATTCAATGCGAATAATTCTATCTTCGTATGCAGGTCCAATTTCTAAAACATCACCGCGAACTCTAAACTTTCCCCGACCCATTTCAATGTCGTTACGGCTATACTGAACTGCTACTAAAGCTCTGAGTATTTCCCGCTGATCTACTTCCATGCCGACTTGAAACGGAATCGCTGCATTTAAATATTCTGTGGGCATCCCCAAACCATAAATACAGCTAATGGAAGCAACAACAATTACATCTTTACGTTCAAATAAAGACCTTGTTGCTGAATGTCGCAACATGTCAATCTCGTCGTTAATTTGAGCGGTTTTTTCTATATAAGTATCGGTAACGGGAATATAAGCTTCAGGCTGGTAATAATCGTAATAACTAATAAAATATTCCACAGCATTGTTAGGGAAAAACTCGCGCAATTCGTTACAAAGCTGTGCTGCGAGAGTTTTATTATGAGCCAAAACAAGGGTAGGTTTACCTATGTTTTCTATTACCCTGGCAATCGTGTGAGTTTTTCCAGTACCAGTTGCACCTAAAAGCGTTTGATAGCGAGTCCCTGCTTCAATGCTTTCCACAAGCTGCTCGATAGCTTTGGGCTGGTCACCGGTGGGTTCAAAAGGGGCTTTAACCAGAAAATTTTTCATAACAGCTTGTCAAAACTTTTAACCTACTTAATGGTAGCGAATAGTGCCAACTTCCGATATTGAAATCTGAATCTGAAAAATCTTATCTATATACATTTATCTTTACATTACTTCACAGTTAAGTTTGACTTATGTCTCATTCTTAAAGATACTTATACCTATAGAGAGTTTTTTAAAGTTACACTTAATGAATAAAAGTAAATTTTTAGTTTACTAAACTTAGTTAAATTCATTTATCTATTAGAGGTATAAGATTATGACCGTCAGTAGTAATGGTAGAAGAACCAGTACTCGACAAAGACGAGCCAAGACTGGAGCGCAAACCAGTAACAAACTAGAAAATATAAAAGGTGAAAGCGTGAGTACAAATAATAGCGTAAATGCAGATAGCAAAGCAGTAAAAGTCGAACCTGCTAAAAAAGAAGTGACTGGAACCCTTGCTTTGCCCGGACAGCGTCCTATTACTAGCAGCGATCTGCAAGTTGTTGAGACGATGAATGTTATGGGGATTCGCCCCATTACGGCAAACAAGATGCAAGTTACCGATACAATTAACTTATCTGGAATTCGTCCTATAGCTAAGAGTGATTTAGTGGTTTCGGAAACTTATAGAGTCATGGGAAATCGTCCGGTTGCATCAAATGAAATTGATGATAGTTTCTCTTTGATGGGTTTTTTGGATTAATTTTAAAATCGCTGCTTAATTAGCTTTGAGAAATTTTGATGGAGACGTAGCACTGCTGCGTCTCTAAATTGTTTGAAATTTATAACCCATGAAAAAATTCCCTCCACTAATTTGAAGAGGAGGGGAATTCAGGTGATGGGAATATTGATTAAGGATGAATTAGGAAGCTTTTGGTAAATCTTGTGCGGGACGCTTACTGTTACGAATACCCTCGATAGCTTCCTTATAATTCTTGGCTTTGAAAACTGCCGAACCTGCAACAATTGCATTTGCACCAGCTTCTAAAACTTGCCAAGTATTATTGACTTTAAGTCCACCATCAACTTCGATCCAAGGATCGAGTCCGCGCTCGTCACACATTTGACGTAGCTTACGAATCTTGGGTAAAACTCCAGGAATAAAGCTTTGACCGCCGAAACCAGGGTTAACGCTCATTATCAGAACTAAATCGCATAGATCCAGGCAATATTCAATCATGTCTAAGGAAGTGCCGGGATTTAATACAACTCCTGCCTTCTTACCAAGCTCTTTGATTTGTCCTAAAGTGCGATGTAGATGAGGAGAAGCATTATGCTCGCAGTGAACATAAATATGGTCTGCACCAGCTTTAGCAAAATCCTCTACATACTTTTCGGGTTCCACAATCATCAAGTGGACATCTAAAGGTTTTTGAGTCACCGGACGAAGCGCTTCCACTATCAGAGGACCTATCGTGATATTAGGTACAAAACGACCATCCATTACATCAACGTGAATCCAATCGGCTCCCGCTTCGTCTACAGCGCGAACTTCGTCTCCTAGACGGCTAAAATCCGCTGATAGAATTGATGGAGCGATAACAACGGGTTTTTTAGAATTTTTATTGATCATGGCTAGTGGGTCTTAAAGCGTCTTCTTCTGTATGCATTGTAACAAAATATTGAGATTTTTCTCAGAAAAAAAAGAAAATAAAATATTGATATTTGGGAATAGGGAATAGGGAATGGGGAATAGGGAGCAAGGAGACTTAAAGAATTTTCACCTTTAACCTTTGACCTTTAACTTTTGACCTGAATTATTCCTAACTACTAACCACTAACCACTAACTACTAACTACTAACCAATGAAAAAATTGACCTGGGTGATTTGGGGATTAAGTGCTTCTTGTGTGAGTGTTCCAGTATTCGCTTTGACTACTTCTGTTGGTAGTGCAGGTATTGATGCTTTAAAACTGCATAAACCGCCATACAATTTATTAGGTAGAAAAATTGCTCTTGGTCAAGTGGAAATTGGTCGTCCTGGTCAATTTGGTGTAGATAAATCTGTTTCTAAAAATCGTTCCATACCTTTAGCAGGTGTTTTTCAGCGCAATAAGCCAGCTAAGTCAAATAAAGGTGTTGACCCTCATGCTTATAATGTTGCTGGGGTAATGGTTAGTAACGATAAAGGCTTTAAAGGTGTTGCTCCGGGAGCGCGTTTGTATTCTTCTGCTGTTGGCTCAACAAAGGGCATGGGGCAACCCGAAGAATGTCTGTCGGCTCAACATATTGCTTTGCAAAATGGTAATGATGTTCGCGCTATCAACTTTAGTTTTGGCGAGCCTTTGAGCCGCGATCCCAGACCAGACCCCGTTTTAGATGGTAAAGCTTTGCTGACATTATGTGTTGATTGGTCTAGTCGCGTTCATAATGTATTATATGCAATCGCGGGTAATCAAGGTAAGGGCGGAATTCCCATTCCAACAGATAATTTCAATGGAATCAATGTTGCTTTTTCCTCTCGCCGGGGAGAGATTTTTAGAAAACTTGATGTCTCCAATTTAGTAGCTATTAATCAGTCGATGACTGCGCGTTTATCGGGGAAAGAACTGAATTTAGGTCCCCGTCGTACTATCAATATAGTTGCTCCGGGAAATCGAATTAGTTTGCTAAATCCAAATGGACAAACTAAAAAAGTTACGGGAACGAGTTTTGCAACTCCTCACGTTACCGGAACTGTAGCTTTGCTGCAAGAGTTTGGCGATAGGATGCTCAAGAAAGCCAAAAAATTACCGCAGCAACAGAAACTTGCTTGGAGTATTGATTCTCGCCGTCATGAAGTCATGAAAGCTGTTTTGCTCAATTCGACTGAGAAAATTAAAGATGATGGCAATGGCTTAAAGTTAGGAATGAGCCGTACCATCATTGATAAACAAAATAAAAACTGGTTGGATTCTGATGCTTATAAAAAAGCAGAAATTCCTTTGCATACTCAAATGGGAACCGGACATTTAAATGCTTTTCGCGCCTACCAACAATTTAGTGCTGGACAATGGAGTCCACAAACAGCAGTACCTGCAAAAGGTTGGGATTATCGAGCAATTTTCGCCGGAACATCAACAGACTATACTTTAGCAAAACCTTTACAAAAAGGTAGTTTCGTCGCCGTTACTTTAGCTTGGGATAGATTGGTAGAACTTAGCGATACTAATAACAATGGTAAATATGATAAAGGGGAAAATTTTCGCGATCGCGGTTTGAATAATCTCGATTTATATTTAGTAAAAACAGACGATAAAAATAAAGGTAACCGTAGCGCTTGTGCTTCTGTTAGTCGAGTTGACAGTGTAGAACATATTTTCTGTCGTGTACCTAAAGACGGCAATTATACAATTCGCGTCAAGTTTAAAAACAGTATCAACGAACCAACCCAACCTTATGCTTTAGCTTGGTGGGCTGCGTCTAAATAAGTCGGCAAGCAAGGTTTTAATGATATTTTAATAAATATTAATTTCGTAGGGTGTGTGATGCCGTAGGCTAACGCACCTTTTGCTTGAGATATTGCGTTAAAGCTAGCGATAACATCTTACTAAAATACTCATTCAAAATATTATCTTTCGCTGGCTTGGATGCTTGTGGTGCAATATGTTAATGTTCTTAGGTATTTGCATATATTTATGGCGGACTGTTGCGATACCTGTTTTCTTAAAAATTACTTGCAGTAACTTCACAAAAACTTTGCACTAATATAAAGGAAGTATAAACAAATACTTTGTATTAGAAAAAACCCGGATAGAGAATTAGAAGCAGTGGAATTTGATCTGTCGAATTTAATTCGCTCCTCCTTCACTCAATTCCTTTATTCGGAGTGGAAGCAATGCTATTAGCCAAATCTACTTTACCTGCCGATGTTCGGACGTTCATCGGTAAACTAACACATCTCGACTTAAAGCCAATTGCCCATACACTAATATATTCTAATGAAGAGAAATGGAATATTCAACAAATTAATCAAGCTATTTCAGCCTATCTAATGTTTTTGCTCTTGGTTTACCTTTACCCAAACAGCAATTTGGTTCCAAATCAAGAAATTGACAGAGTTTGGCATTTTCATATTCTTGATACGATGAAATACGCTGAAGATTGCGAAATGCTATTTGGTCGTTTTATTCACCATTTTCCCTATTTTGGACGACGTGGAAAAGCAGATAGAGAAAACTTACAAAAAGGCTTTGAGCAAACTCAAGTACTTTTTCAAGAACACTTTGGAGTAAGTATGGATATTGCAAACAAACCAAGCATAGCGGTTGACTGCCAACCTATTGGTAAGATAACACAACTTACTCGACCGCGTGTAGATATCGGTGAAGTTTTTTGGATAAAATATCTACTCGATTAAGCTTGATAGTGACTCTACTCAAAAGCCGTAGAAAAAATATTGTTTCCTTGTGTACAATTACGCCATTAATTTAATTTGTTCCCTATTATTGATTAAAACGTAAAAACTACCAATCTTGGAATGTTTTTAAATTTGTATGCAATTTTAAAGGTAGTATTGCTAGATTAAAGTTTATTTCTCCAAGAAAATAATTTAATTGTAGGCAAACACCTTTTGCTGTATCGTCAGTATTCAATATAGATGCAGCAATATTTGCACTTGTTAATACATATAAACGTCGTATGAATTCCTTTCCTGCATTTCCAGCAGCTACGTTGCACCCGTAAAGCAATATATTTGTTACCGTCCAACTTTTGAGTTGAGAAGCATAACTTCTGAGAGTAAACAAACTTAAATTACTCTTGCCAAAATATAAACAGCCAGGGGAACCGTTAGCAATAATATGAAGGTTTTTAAGCTGGGTACATTTATTTAAAGTTTGAGTAATTTGTTCAATTTCATTGTAATTAGGCTGAATAATCATTACCTTTGATAAAGGTAGTAGCACTTTAACTAAACTTTGAAAGTCACCTACAGCCTCGTCAATAACGACTAAAGTACGAACTGTATCAAAACCAACTTTACAGTCGTGAGACATAATATATATATTGCTTACAGATAATCATTAATAAATATTAATAATTCAATTTAATGATTAGATTCAATTTATTTGCCTGGTTAATCTATAACCTTTAAGCGAAAAGCATTTTTTTTGCAGGTAAAAGTTAAGAGAAAGGTAGTTTTTTGTGCGTGATTTTTACAAAAATACCTTTTCCTTAACGGTAAATATTATTCATTATTCAAATATATCTATTTATGCTGTCAGAGCCGTAAAGTCTTGCTTGATTAATGTATATTGAGTTGTATTCCAAATACCAACTCCAATTTTTGTATGCATTCCCCAATCGCTAGTTAAAGTAGAAATAACTGCTCCAGTAGTTCTATACAGACGTACAAGCAATTTTTTTCCCATTTCTTCAGCACCAATGTTACAGCCATATAAATAAAGATTATTAACTGACCATTTTCTCAATTGAGAAGCATGAAAGTTAAAGTTATTCACTGATAAACTACTATTTCCTAGATACAAACAACCAGGAGAACCTTGTGAAATAATATGAAGCTCCGAAAGCTCCGAAAATTTTTGCACGGTGGAGCTTATTTGCTGTACTTCTTTCTTGTTAGGTTGTAGTATCAAAGCTTCTGCTTGAGGAATTATACCTTCTTTAATGCTTTTTTCTAATATATGAAAATCCTTAATAGCAGGATCTATAACAACTAAAGCATTTACTCTGTTATTAGTCATTTTTCTAGTCATCCTTGGATAAATTGATTTAACAGTATAAAGACAAGATGCTAATTCACACAGCTAAGTTTAATTAGAAGAATAGATAACTTGCCATGAGATTTTAATATTGCTGTCTAATACATATAAAGCAATATTAAATCATCCATCCTAATGTTTCAAAAGCATGACGCTGAAGTAAAAATTTCTAATATTCAACTCAAATTATCAAATAAATGCGTTAATTCGCTTTTCTCAAGTTATTAAAAGCATTTAAAAAATATCATAAATGTATAATAAAATGAAATGCTAATCTAAATTTTGATAGCAAATTTTTGAAGGTTATGAGCGTGTAAATTTGCTAATAGTTTAAGTAACTATCTTTTTTTATAGATAAATACACCCCCGACCGTCTCAATTTACTTTAACTGTGTTATACTAACGATCCCTCTAATATTTAATGGTGAAATAATCAGAGAAAAAATGCACCCGATGACAAAAACCTCTATCAGTGTGTTCCAACTATGTATACCTTGAATAAGGCAAACTGCTTTATAGGCAAAAAGCAGATGACACGTTCATATTTTTAAATAAAAACTCTTATTTGTCAGCAGGGAAAAGTTAAGTAAAAAGTAGTTATTATAATCTCAAATGCAATAGAATTAATAAATCAATTTACAAATTAAAATATAATATTTTTACTCTATCTATAAAATAATAATTGTAGTATTAATTGAAATCTTAATCAGCAATCAGGATTTATTTGAAAAAAATTAAAATTGAATAGTTTTAAGCAATGACTGAGCTTCTTTAGCTTCCGGCTTCATTCCTAAAGTTTCAAAATCCGAAATAGCTTCATTTACCCAACGTTTAGCCAGATTGAAATTGCCTAGTTTTGTTTCTAAACGAGCCAAAGAGCGCTTTGTATATGCTCTACTGCATTTATCTTGATTATTTTCTGCTACCTGCAAAACTTCTGCTAAATAATGCTGTGCCTGTTTAAACTTACCTTCTTTTATGGCAATGTCTGCCAAAAAATCTTTAGCTAGAAGGCTGGCACGTTTCCACCCAATTAATTGCGCTTGTTTAAATATTTTTTTAAACAATATTTTACTTTCTTCGTAATTTTTATTTTTATAATATATCTCACCTTGATAATAAAGAATATGTAGGGATAAACGAGTTTTTACGTCGGAATCGATTGGAAAATTAGCGGAATTATCTAACAAAGTTTGAGCCTGTTTAAGCCAGTTATCTGCTTGTAAAAACTGCTGCTTTTCGATATGCCATACACCAATATGGATCGCTAAATCTGCTCGCATATCTAATGTTAAACAATGGTGCATCTCCCAAGCTTGATTAAACAAACTTTCAGCTAAAATTAAATGCTGCTCTTGTGCGATTAAAGTCAACTTCCAAGCGCGATCGCCGATAATCTCCGCAGCAGTTTTAAAATCTTGGTGGGAAAGTGCTGCTTCACTAAGCCATTCTAACCATAAAAGTGGTGCATCCCAATAGCTTAAACGATTTTGCCGGTAGGCAAGAGAATATGTATAACATTTCATATTTTGCCAAAGCTTGCAGGCATCATAATAGCGGTTATTTGCAATGCACCATTCAATAACCTGTGTCAAATTATCCCATTCTTCTTCTAAATGCTGATAATCTTGCCATTCCCGCCAGTCTTTACGTCCATACTGCTGAGCAAAGTTAATATACCAGTTCACCCAGCGATTGCGGAATGATTTTTCAAATTCAGGATTGTCAGACATTTGCCTCATCGCATATTCACGAGTTAAAAGCAGCATTTCGTAACGCCCTTGAAGATTACTTATCAAGGAAAGTTGTTGTAGTTTAGCTAACGCATTTGCCACATCTAAAGAATCCTCTACACCAGCAACAGCTTGTAGCGCTTCTAGCAATGGAGGTTTAGCAAATAGAGACAAAGCCATTAAAAAATCATATGCCGGTTTTCCTTTTAATGGTTGCACCGAACTTTCAAAATAAAACTGGCTGAAATCTGCTTGAATAGGTATCAACCGAGAAGTCAAGTTTTCAAAGGTATAACCTGCGGCTAACTGACTAATAGCATAGACGATTGCAGCAGGTATTCCTCCTATAATTTGATATAGTCGAAGACATTGCCTCAAGCTTAAATCTACTTGCTTCTCTGCTGCCTGTTGTTGAATTAATATTAAAGCATCAGTTTTATTTAAAGATGTTAAAGCAACGGTATTGAAGGGAGTTTTTTCTCGACTAGTAATTAAAGCTTTTACTGTCGGTGGAAGTTCGTATAAAAAACTTAATACTTGCTGTTGTTCTTCTAAAGTATCTAAATTATCAACGATAAGCAAAGTTCGCATATTTGCCAAACATTTATAAATTTGCTCGTAGGTTTCTTCAAAGCTTGCCGTTTGATAGCTTTGAAAACTAACTGTACGTGTAATACTAATAAAAATGTCTGCTAATGTTCTTTCTCTTCTTAAGCGATTTAAAATACCTCTGGGAGTGAAAAATTGAGGTTTTGCCGAGGTAAATACTATTAATTCAAAGGATGATATATTTTCATCTAAAGTTCTTCCTAAGTAAATATCGTTGCTGGCTTTTAAACAACGATAAGCAATATCTAAAGCTAAAGTAGTTTTCCCAACACCTCCAATGCCTTCAATACTGACACAAGGAGTCGGCCATTCAAAAGAAATTAGTTTTAGTAGCCTTTGTGTTTCTGCGTCGCGACCAACTAATCTTGTATAATCTCGTGATGGCAGATTGTGATATATAGGTTGTGGTGTTCTGGAGAATTTATTTTTACTAATTAATAAATCTTTAGTTAATAAATTATTCTCAGCTAACTTACCTTTTTCTTGTTGATAAATATACTGTTCTAGAATTGCTTTAAAATTATTTTTAGTAACTTTCTTACCTAAAGCTTGCGACAAGCGTTTCCAAAGTTTTGGTCCAATATCGTTTTTTAGATATTCATCGGTATAGCCACCTTCACTAGCAATTTGATTGTATTTATAACCTTGCCAAGAACCTCGTAAAACCAATACCTCAATATTTGACAAATGCTTTCCGGTTCTAGACATTATTAAATTTTCAACAAGCGTCAAAACTTCTTGAAAAAGAATATTGTTGCTTTGAGAATTTTGGTTATTGTCGCTCATTACATCAAATAGCTTAATATCGTTAAAGTTAACTGTAATATTCTAATTATTGATTAATTTATGAATTCATTCATTATCTATTGCCTCTATCTCCAGAATAGTATAAAATATTTTTGTTATATTTGTAATCTAATTAACAAAAATATTTAGATTTTACTTTTTAAAAATAAATATTTGATTCTTATATTCTGTTGCCAAAACTGTAACCATTCGGCTATCAATAAGCTTCAGGTGCCATAGTTGAAATAAAGCAGGATGGCTATATTGGTGGTGATATGAAGCAGAATTTAAACAATGCTCGGCAAAATTTTTTGCAAAGACGTTACGCAGTTAGTTTGGGAAGACGTTACGTTCTAGCGGCTGCAAGCGTTATGTTGATGGGTGTAATCGGATGCTCGCAATTAAATAATAATAATAATCGCGCTTTTGCACAATCCCAAGCACCGCAATCAGAACTTCCAATTTCTGACAAGCCTGCATCAATTGATAGGTCATTAGTATCAGCTAATACAAAGTTTGGGTTTAATTTATTTTCTCAATTGTTAGTACAAGATAATAATAAAAATATCTTTTTTTCACCCTCGAGTATAGCTCTTGCTTTATCTATGACTTATAACGGTGCTAGTGGTAGCACTCAAGAAGAAATGGCAAAAGCCCTTGAACTGCAAGGAATGAGTCTGCAACAAATAAATGCTAATTACGCAGAATTAAAAGCGAATTTAGAAAATCCCGATCCTCAAGTAACCTTAAATATAGCTAATTCGCTATGGGTAAATCGGAATACAAGTTTGAAGCCAAAATTTATTGAGAATAATCAGACTTATTATCAAGCCCAAGTAACAAATTTAAATTTTGCGGATACTCAGGCTTCGGATAAAATTAATGATTGGATTAAAGAAAATACAGCAGGAAAGATAGATAAAGTTATAAACAAAATTGACCCTGACGAAGTACTTTTTTTACTTAATGCTATTTATTTTAAGGGTAGTTGGACAGCAGCATTTCAGCCGGATAAAACTGCGGAATTTCCTTTTTATCTTTCATCAGGTGAAGAAAAACAACATCCGATGATGTCACAATCTGGTGAATATAAATATTATGAAACTAACGAATTTCAAGCTGTGAGTTTACCTTATGGGGAAAATAGTAGAGTTAGTCTTTATATCTTTTTACCCAAACAAAATTCCGAACTAAAACTATTTTATGAAAATTTGAATGCAGCTAATTGGGAGAAATGGATGTCCCAGTTTATTAAGCGAGAAGGTTTTGTACGTATACCCCGCTTTAAAACAGACTACGAAACTACATTGAATGACGCGCTTTGGGCTTTAGGAATGCAAGAAGCATTTACTAATAATGCAAATTTTTCGGAAATGGGCAATAACCTTAAAATTAGCCAAGTCAAACATAAAACTTTTGTGGAAGTGAATGAAGAAGGAACAGAGGCTGCTGCAACAACTTCAGTTGGAATACAATTGACTTCAGCACAACTGCCCTCCCAAAAGCCATTCGATATGATTGTTAACCGTCCTTTTTTCTGCGCTATTCGCGATAATCAAACCCAAAGCATCTTATTTATGGGTTCAATTGTCGAGCCGATTGATGGTTAACAAATTGATAGTTAACAATAGGACAGTAAATTAACACTTCCATCAAACTAAACTGTTGGAGGAGATGTTTTTGATGCAGCTACATCAACAGAAGGGACGCTGAGTTCGGAATTAGTGTCCTCTGTTTGCTTATGGTAAGAATCTTCACTTGGCTCCATCGCGATTTCATCTTTTTCACTATGAGAAATAGAAGGGCGTACAGCATCCAAAGCTGTTTTGATTACAACTGCACTGGGTACCGCTACAATTACACCTAAAAGTCCGCCAATTCTAGCTCCCGTTAATACAGAAATTAAAACCCATACGGGATTTAAACCAGTAAAACTGCCCAAAATTCTGGGAGCGATAATATTTTCTAGTATCTGCTGTACGATAACGGCAGCCATTAATGCTTTCATGCCAATCCAGAAATCTTGTAAAGCAACTAAAGATGTGGTGAGGGCAATACCTACAGAGCCGCCGAAAGGAATTAGAGCCATAATACCAATAGTCAAGCCAAAAAGTAGACCAAAAGGTACTTTTAGCCATAAAAATGTTGGAATTAAGGCTGATGCCATGCAAATAGATAAAATTAGCTGAGTGATAAAGAAATTTTGAAAGCTAAGACGTACTGTTTCTGAAAAAGGATTGCGAAACTTTGCAGGAAGCCAACCTACCAAGCTTTGCCAAAGTTCTCCCCCATGTTGCAACAGATAAAAAGTTAAAACCATAGTTAGAACAATATCGAGCAAACTTGTTACCGTGACTACCGCTAAATTCAAAACTTGTCCGGCAATCGCTTGTAATTGTCCTTTGACACGGTCGTTTATCTGTACCAATAAAGCATCCAAGTTAATTGGTAAACCCAAACCCTCGGCTTTTTGATTTAACATCATTAGCTGGCTGCGCCCAGAGTCAATTAATTCTGGTAAACGAGCTACCAGTTGTTGAGCTTGAGTAAGAGCTAAAGGAACTAGTGTAACACCTAAAGCTAATAAAATAGATAAAGTCAGTAAAAATACTAAAATTGCTATGGGTTCACGCTGTAAGCCTTGACGCTCCATCCAGGTTACGGGATAGTTGAGCAGAAACGCTAGCACTGAAGCTCCGGCTAAAATAACTATCAGCGAATGGAAGTAATCAAAAATTACTGAAAACGCCCAGCCGTTAATTACTAACAGCGGAGCAACAACGGCGATCGCGCCGATTCGCGCTATTGGTGTTAAGCTTTGCCACCAGTTAAGAAGCTTAAGTGTGTGCATAAAAAAAAAGCCAATTGCCGTTGGACAAAAAATGAAATCGAACGATTATAAGTTTATTATCCCCGACTACAGACCAATCTTTTATCCCCCTAGTTCAGGATTTTACTCAGACTAATGAAGCATTTTGAATCTAATAATTCAAGAAAAATAAAAAGACAGGACATTTCTCTTCTGGGAATGCTTATATATTTAATTCCTGTAATTGGGTTTTTCCCATCTTTATGGACGCTGTATCGGCGTGAAGGAAGCCGGGAACAATTAAGAACATCTCGTTTGTCAATTACATTAGCATTAACTTGGTGTATAGGATACATTCTGTTGGGGAGTGGAGCTTCTACTTCTGAATTTTTCGCGCTGCGTTTGCAGATTCTTAACAGCTTTGTAACGAGCGGTTATTTTGTAGTAAGTGCTTGGTTGATTATTCGCACTGTTAAAGGTAAGCCCCAAAAAGTACCAGGATTCAGCCAATTTGCCGAAAAAGTACTGGATAAATATTTGTCTTAATTTATCTTTAACGAGGTAGAAATATTTTTATAAGGGTAGATTAAATACTTAGGAAAAGTGTTTTTTATTACGCTTTGATATTAATATCTTTACAGTTAGATTTAGTATAAAGCTACCATACTTCTATAAAACATCTCCGGATAAACTAAAAAAATAGGAGAAATACTGCTATAAGTGTTGTGGTTGACACGAAAGTTGCATAGTTAGCACTGATAATTAAGAGTTAGCTATTATGGGTTGATTCGTCTGCTCAGATGCAAAGCAGAAATTTGAATTTTTATCAATAAGTGTGAGGAAGTCAGTGACCATTCAAAGAACTTCGGCGCAAGATAACCATTCTGCGTCCCCTCCCAAATCAAAAGACAATAAAGACAGTAACCCAAAATCCGGAAGGTGGTTATGGTTCTGGGTCGGTATGAGTGGTATTGCGATGATATCGGCTACTGCAGGAGCGCTTTTAGCGGTTTCTTTAAGCAGTACTCCTTTGATGCAAGCGAGTTTAAGCGCAGATGAAGCGGCTGTATTCGAGAGCGATAGTATTGCTGGGGGTGGGCTACGTTTTTCCGAATTAACTCGCCCTGTCAACGTTTTAGTTATGGGAATGAGCGTACTTCCCCCTGATGTACAAAATCCTCCATCTAAAGTCAGAGATTTGGGATATCTCCCTCAAGTCAATTCTTTTGATGGTCTTGCTGATGTCATGCTGCTGATAAAGTTCGATCCTCAGAATAAAAAATTGACTATGCTTTCTGTACCCAGGGATACTCGTACTAGAGTAAAAGGGTATGGAATTAAAAAAATAAATTCTTCCAATGTATATGGTGGCCCTGCTTTAAGCGCTAAGACAGTAAGTAACTTGTTAGAAGGAGTTGCAATCGACCGCTACATGCGGATTAATGTTTTAGGAGTAGGTAAGTTAATTGATGCTCTAGGAGGAGTAACGGTAAACGTTCCCGAAGATTTGAAGTATCAAGATGATTCCCAGCATTTATACATCAATTTAAAAGCCGGTAAACAGCATCTTAATGGCGATAAAGCACTACAACTTCTACGTTTTCGTAATGATGGTAGAGGAGATATTGGTCGGATTCAACGCCAGCAACTGGTTATGCGAGCTTTAATGGATCAAGCTCTGAATCCAGCGACTTTAGCACAATTACCTAAAATTCTAAATGTAGTTAAAGAACATATTGATACTAATTTGACAGTTGAAGAATTATTAGCGCTAGTAGGGTTTGGAGTACGAACCAATCGCTCTAATATGCAAATGTTGATGTTACCAGGAAGATTTAGCACTCCGAAAGAGTACAGTGCTAGCTACTGGATACCGAGTCCTCGCCGTATTAGCGCTATGATGGCTCAGCATTTTGGAGTGGAAACTGAAGATGAATTGCAACCGGTAGATCCCTCATCTTTACGCATCGCAATTCAAAATCATACCGGCAGCGATGATGTTAGTTTCCGGCGCTTAATTAGGAATTTACGAAAAGCCGGTTATGGTAGAATTTACATTGCTAAAAGTTGGAGCCAACCTTTAAAAGTGACTCGTGTTGTTGCTCAACAGGGAGACGAAAACAGTGCTGAATCAGTTCGCAGCCTTCTAGGATTTGGAGAAGTACGAGTCGAAAGCACTGGTAGTTTAAACTCTGATATCAGCATTCAGGTAGGCGAAGATTGGTTGGAAAAGCTTTCGGCTCCTGAATCTTCTGATGATATTCCGTTACTGTAATTATACTTTTGAGCCAGCTTTTCGAGAAACAGCTAGCAGCATAGAAAGTGGATGCGTGTAAGTTACGCGGTTATACCGTAATTTTACTAATGTTGCTAATTAATTATTGTTAATTTCGTAGAAAAATTGAACCTTCGAGGTCACTTGACTATTATTCTTTTCACTTTATTCAAAGACTGATTAATTGCCTCTCTTATATAGAGAGGTAATTTTGTGGAATACGTGACAGTAGCTATTCAACTGATTCTTCAATGCAAATAAAAGCTGCAATATTTCAGCAAGCATCAGTTGTATCTAATTCTATTCTAAGCTAAAAAAAGATTAACACCCGAGCGAATCAATAATTGTAAATAATTCCATACTTTACGAAGAAACTTCTAAAATCCAATCTTGTAAAATCGGATTGACCAATTCTGGAGCTTCGTCTTGGGGGCAATGTCCTATACCTTCTAAAGGTATAAATTTACACACTTGTGGGAACTCAGCAAATTCTCGCCCTAATTCTACTGGTTCCCAAGGGTCGGCAGTTCCCCATAAAATAATAGCTGGACAAGGTAATTTGGGTAAAAGGTCTTCTGCTAAAGGACCTTGAGAATAAGCTGTAAAAGCTATAAAGACAGAGGCTGCACCTGGATCTTTTGCTGGTGCCATTAAAATATCTATCAATTCATCTGTTACTGCTTCGCTGGTAGGATAAGCTTGTAGCAAAATAGAGCGCACGGTTTTAGGTTTCGCAATTTGATTAAAAAAGAATTCCCCTACTGATTTGATAGATAGTATGCGCTGTAGTAAAGGCGCTCCCATACGCCGATACATTGGTAATTCTGCTTGCTTGCGTTCGTGTAAAAGCCTAAGAGAACAGTTGAGCAAAGCTACACTTGAGACAATATCTGGATTATCTACAGCAGCTTGCATTGCTACAATACACCCAATAGAATTTCCTACTAAATGAGCCGATTCACCTACTACCTGACGGCAAAAATCAGCTATTTGCTGTCCCCAAATTTCAAATGTATAAGCAATTTCTTCTCCCGGTTTTGGTTTAGCTGAAGCTCCAAAGCCAATCAAATCAATTGCATAAACGCGAAAATTTTTTGCTAACACCGGGATATTTTTTCTAAAATGTCCCCACGAAGCGCCAAAACCGTGTATCAAGACAACCGCAGAACCGCTAGTTCCTTGGGTTTGATAGCAAATAGGAAAACCTTGCCAAATCCAAGTTTTTGTTGAACTAAACACTGGGGTGGAAGTAGAAGTACTCATAGAAAATCAGTTTTATATATAAGTAAATAAACGCAAAAATATAACGAAACTAACATTTTTGTGGTTTTAATAATTTCAAAATTTACCTTTAAAAACACATCATATAAACTATTTTTACTTGTATATAATATAAGTTTACTAAACTATTAAGCTGGTTGAAAAGACAGTATTTTTACCCTTGACACTATTAAAATGCTTAATTTATAACGTCACTATAATTAGAAGAAAAGACTACTGACAAGATATAATACGACTCAACTTAAGGACGATGGTCAATAAACCGAGCTTTTAGCATCTTGATATTTTACTACTCATTTACAGTTGCTATAGTTTATCTTTATCAAAATTTTGCTTATTTGTTGTATCCAAAGGAGAAATTCTGTGAATATTTTGTCCAAACATAAATATTAATAGTAACCCGAATATAGATACTTTTAGTGTCTCTCATATAAATTAATTTCAGTATTTGTTCTGATGTAAGTTAAATAAATTAATTTTACATAAATATTTTTTTGGGCGACAAAAAAATGAAACATTGAGATGCAAAATAAAAAAGTACGTCCTGGGAAAGTGCAATAGACATAGCGCTTCTATTAATTATTACTGCTTTTAATAGCTTGTGACAATAACTCTGCTACGTGCAGGAGAATGCGAAAAAACACAAACACCATCGGACGCAATGCCAAAAAGATAAATCTAGTTTGATTCAGTAGTTTCACAATTTACGACTACTGAGTGCCAATTATAAAATTATTAGATATCAGTTAAGCATCTACACAGATGGTGGCTTGAAAACGGACGCACGCCCACCACATTCAAAATGTGTTTTGCTGTTTCCAGTTCCTTCCAGCAACCAACAATATGAGTGTACTAAAAAAAATGGATAGCCCCATAGGAAAATACGCACCTGATTTTGAACTGCCAGGAATTGACAATCAAGTACACCATCTAAGACGTTATTTAGAAAAATTCCGTGCAGTTGGCGTAATTTCGATGTGCAACCGTTGCTCCTACGTAGGGTTGTATATAGATAAATTAAAAAAATTACAAACAGAACTTGGCAAACAAGGCTTTACCTTAATTGGAGTCAACGGCAACATAGCCCAAAACGATCCGAATGAAAGCTTTGATAATATGAAATGTTTTGCCAGGGAACAGCAATTAAATTTCCCTTATTTATGGGACTCCACCCAAGATGTGACTCGTAGCTTTGGTGCCACTAAAACACCAATGGCATTTTTAATAGATAAAGACGGTATTATACGCTACAAAGGTCAAGTTGATAGTAATGCTCAACAGGTTGATTCACCGCAAACAGCTTATTTAAAGAATGCTGTTATCTCCTTATTAAAAGGTCAAGATATAGATATAACTGAAACAGAAGCTCTAGGTAGTAGTTTGGTATGGAGAAACTAGAGACAGATAGTCAATAAGACTGATATCTTAAATGGTACGGCAAATACAAATTTTGGATAAAGCTTAACTTCATGGGAACAGGTTACCGACGGGTTTTACTTAAACTGAGCGGTGAAGCCTTAATGGGCAGTATGGGCTACGGAATTGATCCCGAGGTGGTTAATTCTATAGCTTCGGAAGTAAAAGAGGTTGTAGCCACAGGCGTTCAGCTTGCCATAGTAGTGGGAGGCGGAAACATATTTCGCGGTATGAAAGCTGCTTCGGCGGGTATGGATAGGGCTACCGCTGATTACATCGGGATGATTGCTACAGTCATGAATGCGATGACGCTGCAAGAATCCCTCGAACGAATAGGTGTCTCTACGCGCCTGCAAACCGCGATCGCAATGCAAGAAGTAGCCGAACCTTATATACGCCGTAAAGCCATCAATCATCTAGAATCAGGATTGGTGGTTATTTTTGGTGCTGGTTCGGGAAATCCCTTCTTTACTACCGATACTACCGCTGCATTAAGGGCAGCTGAAATAGATGCGGAAGTAATTTTTAAAGCTACGAAGGTAGACGGAGTGTACGATTCCGATCCAACTCAAAATAGTAACGCCAAGCGATACAAGTCGCTAACATACGCACATGTTTTAAATAAGGAATTGCGAGTAATGGATAGTACTGCGATAGCCTTATGTAAAGAAAACGATATCCCAATTCTTGTCTTTGACTTGAACGTGCGGGGTAATATCCACCGCGCAGTCATGGGAGAATCCATTGGCACCCTTGTGGGAGGTTCTTGTGAAATTAGCTGAAGCTGAAAGTACAATGAAAAAGAGTGTTGAAGCAACTCAACGCTCTTTCAACACGATTCGCACCGGTCGTGCTAATTCAAGTTTGCTAGATAAGATTATGGTTAACTACTACGATGTAGATACACCTTTAAAGTCTTTGGCAAATATTGGTACGCCGGATGCTACCACCATAACCATTCAACCCTACGACCAAAGCAGCTTAGGTAACATCGAAAAAGCTATTTCGATGTCCGACGTAGGTTTAACTCCCAATAATGATGGTTCTATTATTAGGTTGAATATTCCGCCTTTAACTGAAGAACGTCGTAAAGAATTTGTCAAACTCGCTGCGAAGTATGCCGAGGAAGGTCGTGTTGCTATTCGCAATATTCGTCGGGATGCTTTAGATACGGTTCGCAAGCAGGAAAAAAATGCTGAAATTTCTGAAGATGAATCGCGAGATTTGCAAGACGAAGTGCAAAAATTGACGAATAAGTATACGAGCAAAATAGATGATTTATTAGGGGAGAAAGAAAAAGAAATCACAACTGTTTAAGATGTGAATTGAATCAGCGCAGAGTTGGAAGTTATAAGTGTGAAATTTCAAGTTAACTTCTAGCTCTGGGCTTTTATTAGATATTTTAAAGCGGGTACTATCCCTGATATTCGCCTTTTACAATCGTAAATACTGAATTATTTTCTATAAAAAATCGTACAAAGAGACCGCCAAATGGCATAGCATATAAAAAACTATATTTACTTAAACTTAATAAAACATCCTCAATATTTAGCGAAAATTTTTTAATTGCTAAAGGCGATTAATTGTAATTTATTAACGGTTATAGAAACCATACAGATTTTCATGTAAATTTAAATACATATAAGTAAAGTTAAATTATGTAAGGCTTACTAGTAGAGAAAAAGAATATTAAAAGCATAAATACAATAAATCGGTTAAAAATGAAATTTGAATAGTTATATTTACGGATGAATATAGTTATTCAAGAATAATTATTGAGATAAATACAAATAATTCCGAGTAAAATAGCGGACGGTTTAAGTCATAGAATCGGAAATAGTTTAGTTGGATAACACCTTCATTCACATACACCATTATTGAGGAGCAAAGTTTAACCATATGTACGATTGTATTATCGTTGGCGCGGGTCCTGCTGGTGGAAGTGCTGCCTATCATTTAGCAAAACAAGGACGTTCGGTACTCATTTTAGAAAGAGAATCTTTACCAAGATATAAGCCTTGCGGTGGTGGAGTATCCCCCGCGATCGCTCAATGGTTTGACTTTGATTTTAGTCCGGCAATTTCGCAGAAGGTTGACACCATTAAGTTCACTTGGAAAAAGGGAGATCCTGTAGAAACGAAGATACAGACCATAGAACCAGTATGGATGGTACAGCGAGATGTTTTTGACCATTTTTTAATTCAGCAAGCTCAGAAACAAGGTGCCGAACTTAAGGATAGTACTGAAGTCAAATCTATTGAATTTAAAGGTGACCATTGGGAAGTAAATACAGCAAATGGCACTTTTAGTGCAAGTTATCTAATTGCAGCAGATGGTGCGACAGGTCCGATGTCGAAATGGCTTGGTTTCAAAGAACCCAAGCGTCGTTTAGCCGCAGCTTTGGAAGCACCTACTGCCTCGGGACAAGATAAATCTAAGATTCAGTTTGAATTTGGAACGATAAAAAACGGTTATATCTGGAGCTTCCCTAAAGCTGATGGTGTATCTATTGGTGCTACAACCTTCCTTGGTGGAGAACCTGGTAACTTCACGAAAATTTTTAAAGATTGTAGTTCTATGTTCGGCATTGATGTCAATGCTTGCAAAGAGTATACCCATCCTGTATGTGTATGGAATGGAAATAAAACGCTGCACGCTCAAAACGCAGTTTTAGCTGGAGAAGCAGCTTGTGTAGTTGACCCGATGACAGCTGAGGGTATTCGCCCCTCTATTTTTAGCGGTATGAAAGCTGCTGAGGCCGTTAACAAAGCTGTTGGTGGTGATACTAACGCTTTGGAAAAATATACTGAAATAATGAACGAAGAATGGGGCGCTGATATGGCTTGGGCGCAGAAGCTTGCAGGGGCATTTTACCGCTTCCCAGGTGTTGGTTACAAAGCAGGTGTAAAACGTCCTACTGGTAGCCAAATTATGGGTCAAATTTTATGCGGGCAACTGCGTTACGGTGATGTTGTAGGTCGTGCCCTTAAACGTTTAGTTCCTTTCGGATAATTAGCTTTTAGCCAGGAATATATGCAATCTGGTTCCTAGCATCTGAGTAGGAACCTTTTTTTAATGATGATTATGGCTACTCTATATTTTTGAAGAATTTTTGGGATGGGCTTATAGCTCGTCCCATTTTTACAGGAATGGGCGTAATTTTCACAATACTGCGTTGGTACGTGATATGAAATTCCTATTTTATTTATCAATAAATATAGCGAATTTCAGTTGAGTCCAATACACTTGAAACCTTACTCCCTCCTATGTCCTCTGGACACCCCTCTTTGCTATTTTGGAGAGGGGAAGGGGAGTATTTTCGTGTATTCCATCAAGCTTGAAAACCGCTATAACTTTAAACGAGACTAACTTGACTGATGACTAAATACAAAGCAACTGCGGTTATTCCCATGCAGAATATCCCCGCAACACCCGCCAAAGGTTTTTGATTTTTGCCTGTTATCCATTCAGATGAATCAGTGTAATCAATCAAGCCAAGTGTATCAATACTCGCTATACACCATACCCAACCCGCGTGTAGTCCCCAGGCCATGCCCAAGCTGCCATTATCGGCAAACCTTGCTAAGACTAAAACTATTCCCATTAAAAATAATCCTGGAAGTTGGGGAATTGTTTCTTTCTGTTCCCAAACTAAATGCAATAATGCAAAAATTAAACTGGAAATTATTGCGGCTATCCAAACTGAATAAACTTGTTGGAGTTGAGTAAAAAGAAAACCCCGAAACACTAGTTCTTCGATACCACCTACTAATAACGCCACTAATAATATAGAAGATATTGTTGATGAAACAGATTTTAAATTCGATAGTTGTAACTTACACAAACCAAAATATAGTTGGCAACCGAATATAAAAGCTAAACTTACAACTCCCCCAACGAACCCTAAAAAAAGCGAGTATAAAGTTGAAAAATTTCCTACCCAACCATAATTTGCAAAAGATTCATCAGTTAGCAAATTAGTCAAAAATAACATTAAAGGAGCCAGTAAATAAAGGGAAGTTACTAAAGTAATTTTCTGCTGTGGTTCTAAAGGTTCCTTCGGTGTCCAATGCAACAGTTTTGTCAAAATGAACGCTATTGGCAACCAACATAGTATCCAAGTAACAAAAAAGGCGATCGCAACAATTAAAGCGGGTGCATTTTCCCATTCTGAAACTGAATTACCGCCAAAATATTCAAATAAATCGGTCGAAATAAACGAAAAAAACACAACAAAATAATCGAAGCAGGCTATATATTTATTTTCAGAGATAAAAAAAGTCGAATTTAGTACGGAACTACAGAAAAGAGAAGCATCAATTGCATCAACACTTCTCTCTTACCTTATAAGTAAGACTCGCAATTGAATTGCTTATCTTAATATTTTTCAATCAAATGCCCAAAAAATTCCAGATGAATACAATAGTTTCGGCATATTTTCTTGTTCCAAATTAATCGGACAAGTTGCCAAAACAACTATTTATCTATAGGTGCGGGGACAAGTCATAAAACCTGTTTTCTTAACTTATCCCTGCCATAAGAAAAACTTACTCTTCTTCTTCTAAATCTTCATCAGAATCTTCATCAGTTTGACTTGCACCGTCAACTTGAATGAGGTGAATGTGCTTGTATCCTAACTTAATTTCAAACTCATCACCGGATTTTAAACCCATTGCTTTGGTATATGTAGCACCAATAACAATTTGACCGTTTTGATGAACGCTAACTCTATATGTCGGTTCGCGTCCTCGACCATCTTTTGGTGTTTCAGGACTCAAGGGAATTCCCCTAGCCGATAACAAAGCATCGTAAAAATCTGTCAGATTTACTCGTACCTGACCATTCTTAGTAGTAGTGTAATAACCGCACTGCTTTGCTCTTTCTCGTCTTGGTAAATTCGATAGTTCTTTGACTTTTGCAAGCAGTGTTTTTCCTGTTAATGGCGCTGTTGCTGTTTCACTCATTACACTCAAATTTTCCTTAATCTATGCTTTCGCGATCAATAATGCAGTTTTATGCCTAGCCTAAAGGCGATTTTTTGACATTCTTACATCAAACTTTTTCGGACTTTAACTATGCCTCAATTCCTGCTTATCTAATTCTAAAAGAAACATGTTTATGGTTTTCCACAACATTTTACTCATAAATTAGCTTAGTAGGGCAAATAGTTTCAGCAATCTTACATAGCTTTAGCCCATGTTTACTTCTGCCAGATGAATTTTTTTTTCACTCGGCTTTAAACAAAGCTAATTAACTGTAATTTACTTTTGCAAACTACGCTAGCCTGCTATTTAAATGAGAAAGCAGACACGACAGAAGTTAGCAGGTAATTTATTTGCGGCTCAAGTCTTTTAGACATTAAGAGTTGTAGGATTTTCCCTAACATTACTCTATGACTTAAGACAGCATAGTTAATGAAGCAGGGTTTATGAGGATAAACCCTTTTATACTGCCTTCTAGTGACAAAAATTTTTATGTCCCTAGATTACAAAGAAACAAAGCTATAGCTACCGCAGTTGTACGGCAATTTATTATAGTTTTGTTTCCTCATAATTTTATATTAAATACTAACATGGACTAATAATAGCAAAATTATTGTTTAAGTTTTAATTATTTTTACAATAATGCTTTTATTTAATGTTCTGTTCCAAAGGGGGTAGGTGTTGGTATGATAATTTTATAAAAATTCATCTCTATTGTATTCATATTTTTGATCTGATTGTTACATATCCCACTTTCACAGAATATTCATCTCTGTAAGGCGACTCTTATGTACAAGTCTTCTGACAAGCAAATGTGATATCGGAAGTGTTAATCAATTGCTTCAAGTCTTCCATAATAATCTTGAAAATTACTTTAGTAAACAGGAAGTATAAAGGTTTTTTAGTTTAGAGGTGATTAAGGATGGTGCGGTAGTTGAACTATGAAGCAGTTGTAACCTATTTGTAAATTTGAATAAATATTGAAAACTGCGATTCAAAGATTTTTGTTAAGAGTCTTGTTTTTACGCTTCGGAAAGCAAAATATCCTTATAAAACTTCTGGCAAGGGTTAACTTATATTAATGATTCTGTTTCAGCTTTAGGGTTGTTCCACAGAAAAAAGTAGATAATACGTAACGAATAAGCCGCAAACAGAAAGATTCTACTTTGATATTCTGTGAGAATGTTACGATAGCGGGCGTTACCTACTTCATTTGCTGCCCCTAAGAAGAATACCGGGGAAATTTTTACACTTATCCCATCGGGGTCATATAATAGATTCTCTTTGATGATTATTCGATGTTAAGTAGCTATTTAAATTGGAGCAGTGAGAGGATAAGCTGCTGTGAGGAAGGCTAACTACTAGATTAAAATTGATTTGCTTGGGCAAGCAAGGGTAGAAAATTAAAATCGAAGGGGCAAAATGAAAGTTAATTTTAAAGTTATTCGACAAAATCCGAAAATATCTCCTACGGTTCAAACTTATCTTTTGGAGGTAGAAGAGGGTAATACAATCCTTGATTGTCTAAATCGAATTAAATGGGAGCAAGATGGAACTTTAGCATTTCGTAAAAATTGCCGCAATACAATTTGTGGTAGTTGTGCTATCCGCATTAACGGGCGCTCAGCTTTAGCTTGTAAGGAAAATGTTGGCAGCGAAATTGCTCGATTTGCATCACACATATCCGAGGAGAATCGAGAAAATTCTATTCCAGAAATTACTATTGCTCCGTTGGGTAATATGCCTGTACTAAAAGATTTAATTGTTGATATGAAGGGTTTCTGGAACAACTTAGAAACTGTTTCTCCTTATGTCAGCACTGCTGCGAGAAAAGTGCCAGAGCGAGAGTTTTTACAAACACCAGAAGAAAGAGAGCAGTTAGAAGAAACTGGTAATTGTATTATGTGTGGTGCTTGTTATTCTGAGTGCAATGCATTGGAAGTGAATCCGGATTTTGTCGGTCCCCATGCCCTTGCCAAAGCTTATCGAATGGTAGAAGATAAGCGCGACTCGGAAACTGAAATTCGTTTAGAAAAATACAACGAAGGAACTAAAGGAGTTTGGGGTTGCACTCGTTGTTATTATTGCAACAGTGTATGTCCGATGGAAGTTGCACCTTTAGATAAAATTAGCAAAATTAAGCAGTCTCTTTTGCAGAAGAAAGAAGCAAGCGATAGCCGTTCGATTCGTCATCGTAAGGTATTGATAGACTTAGTTAAAGAAGGTGGCTGGATTGACGAGAGACAATTTGGCTTGCAGGTTGTAGGTAATTATTTTAAAGACATCAAAGGTTTATTAAGTATTGCTCCTCTTGGCTTGCGAATGATGAGTAAGAGTAAATTTCCTTTGAATTTTGAACCTTCTCAAGGAGTCAAGCAGGTTCGTTCTTTGATGGAAGCTGTTGAACGAGAAAAAGCTGTTAAGGGCGAGTAATAAAAAATGTAACCTAATATTTATAGTCGTAGGGTGTGTTGTCCCATCGCGCAGCGCACCAGTTAAGTTTTGATTTTAAAGGATTAATAAATACCATATTGTATAAATACGTCGGTGCGGAAGAAATTCGAGAAACAACAGCACATCTACCACCAGGAAGTAGAATTTTATCAATAAACCATATTGACAATTGGATTAGAGAAACCAAACAACAGGTAGATGTTTGGGGATTAATTGCAGCTACTTTTGTTATAGACTGCGAAGGTTATTTAAGAATTGCCGATAGACACTCGGAGCATATTGCTTGTGCTGGCGGTAAGCCGGTGCTATCAGCTGGAGAAATATTTTTTCAAAAATTCAACAATGACTTAGAAGTAGCTGAAATTACCAACCAATCAACGGGCTTTTGTTCCGAGCCAGAATCTTGGCATTATGTAGCCAAAGCACTTAATTTAATCAAGATTTCCTACCCGCGTTCATTTAGTATTGAATTTATTTTTCGGCGCTGTTTTGCTTGCAGTCAAATAAATATTGTTAAAGATAATATCTTTATTTGCTCAGTTTGTAAGGCGAAGCTTCCTCAAAAGTGGAATTTTGACCAATGACAACTTAATATATTTTGTCAAAAATAATTTTTTATGACTTCTCGGGATAAATTAATTAAAATAGCTGATATTAAAGCAGCAGCAAAACGTCTCGAAGGAATTGCTCATCGCACCCCAGTTTTGACTTCGACAACGGTAAATCAAATTACAAAAAGTCAAGTATTTTTCAAATGCGAAAACTTCCAGCGCACGGGTTCTTTTAAATTTCGCGGTGCCTACAATGCACTTTCACAACTATCTGAATCACAAAAACAAAAAGGTGTGCTGGCTTTTTCATCGGGAAATCATGCTCAAGGAATTGCACTTGCAGGAAAATTACTTAACATTCCTACCACAGTAGTGATGCCAGAAAATGCCCCCGCAGTCAAACAAACAGCAACTCACGGCTATGGTGCCCAAGTAATTTTGTATAATCCAAAACAAATTACTAGAGAAGAACTAGCGCTTTCTTTATCAAGAGAAAAAGATTTAAAAATTATTCCTCCTTTCGATCATCCTCACATAATTGCGGGGCAAGGAACAACAGCTTTAGAACTAATTCAAGAAATCGGAGAATTAGATTTATTATTGGTTTGCTGCGGTGGTGGTGGATTAATTTCCGGTTGTTCTATCATTACTAAAGCACTTTTACCAAATTGTCGCATCATTGGAGTTGAACCCGCACAAGCTGATGATGCAGCTCGCTCTTTTCACTCCAAAACTCTGCAAATTGTGCATAATCCAGATACTATTGCTGATGGTGCGAGAACCCCAAGTTTGGGAAAAATAACTTTCCCGTTGGTATTAAAATATGTTGACGATATGGTGAGGCAGCGCAGTCTTGGGGGTTTCCCCCATGAGCGACTGCCGAACCCGAAGGGTAACAGTATCGGAACAAGCAATTATTCGCACCATGTTATTTATTTGGGAAAGATTAAAAATAGTTGTTGAGCCTACGGGAGTTTTGGCAGCAGCAGCTTTGTTGCAAGGCGCAGTCAAAAATCCAGGTGCGAAAATTGGTGTAATTATTAGTGGTGGAAATGTTGATTTGGCGAACTTGTTTAAGTTGTTTTCCGATATTTAATGTTTTGAAAGGATAAACTTATCAAGTAATACAGCAGCTTATTTATTTTTCTTAATTTTACTTAACCAAATCACAGTATCTTCTAAACCAAGTGCAATTTCGCTTCCTAATGTTTCGATATATATTAGTCCATCGCTCACTGTCAAACCTCTGATGGGATACCATGTATTTCGTATGCGAATCAGAAGTTCTAATTGAATTACCCTACCCTCAATCTGCCGACGATATTTCCACCAAGTTCGCCATAGCATAGCCGCTTTTTGACAATGCATCTGATAACCTGGTGGAATCTGACAGTACTCATACTGATAAAAACCGCGACTATCTATATCCCCCATCAGAAGAAAATTGTATTCAGCCAATACCTGACTGATTAGTTGCCAGTAATTAGATTTATGTTTAACTAAAAATGGATTTAATGTACGTTCTAATTTGGTAGTGGCAATTATTCCTTCTTTTTTGGCTGTTAACTGATTGCTTTTATAAACTGCTTCACCCTGTAATACTGAGTTTGCCAATAAAACTTCCTTTTTTTGTATGGATAGTTTAACAAACTCTCTAATCAAATCAATATCGGATAACATCGGAAACCAGAGATAATAGTATATGCTATCTTACCCATTCGATTAATTTATCTTTCGTCCGTATAAATACTTTTGCTGATTGTCCTGTATGTTACTCATATTAGAAATTAACCGCAAATTTATCTTTTGCAAAGGCAATCTTCTCTTCAATGCCAGAAAGTTTATTTACACTGGCATCAATAGTTTTCAATCGCGGAATCAATCCTTCTTGATTGGCAATTTGTATCGAAAGTCCCGGACGAGCATTCATTTCTAACAATAGCGGGCCTTTATCTTCATCTAAAACCACATCAATACCGAGATAGCCAAATTCTGTTTTGTCGCATAGTTTGGCAGCCATATCTAGAATAATATCCCAATGAGGAATCTGGCGATCGCGCAAGGTTGCGTCAGTATCGGGATGCTTTTCTATGTAGCGATTGTTTTGAATAGACGTAAGTGTTTTACCGTTACTAAGGTCGATACCCAAGCCCAAACCACCTCTATGTAAATTAGCTTTACCATCAGAAGCTTTTGTGGGCAAACGCAGCATTCCCATCACGGGAACACCTTGATAAACAATTACCCGCACATCCGGAACACCTTGATAGGCAATTTCATCAAAAACCGGATCGAACTTTACCGCATATTCAATAATTGTTTTATCGCTTAATCCACCAAGGGAGAACATTCCACCAAGGATATTATGAATGTGATATTGCAAATCTGATTTGGAGAGAATTTTACCGCTAGGCTTTTTAAAACCATCATCGGTAACTTCGGTAATTGCTTCAATTCCATCACCACCGCTGCCTTGAGCGGGTTTAACAACGAAGGAATCACGTCCATCTATAATTTCTGATAGCTTTCCTACTTCATTTTGAAACCTAATTACGCCGTAGGTTTCTGGAATCGGTACATTAAGTTCCTCAGCAATTCTCTTCGTTTCTAATTTATTATCTGCCAACTTATAGAGATGGCGGGGATTATTAGGAAAAAGATAATCAACATTACGAGCGTTGATACCTAGAACTCCTTCCCTCATTAACGTAAATGGAAACATTCTTAATTCTTATATTTTTATTTTAGATTTTGTAAAAAGTTGCGGTGGGGAGGTTCCCTCCGTTGTAGTAAGTGCCGTCCCGTTGAGCAAACTTTTCAAGACGGATTAATTAAGTTAGGAGTTAAGAGTTAAGAGTTATGAATAAAATATTTACAACCTTTAACCTTTAACCTTCAACCTTGTCTCCCCATCTCCCCTTCTTCACTATGATTGACTCAACTGCTTCTGCATTGACTTGAATCGGAAATATTCTGTCAATTTATAGCCGTTATAACGTCCGACAAGAATATTTATTCCTAAAACTAATAACAAAAGTTCCGGAAAAGTAAATGCCAAATGTTGGACGTAAGGATTAATTACGCACAAGTAACCGATAACTGCAACAAAAACTGTACCAAGTCCGGCTATAATTGTTTCTTTTGCTCCTGCTTCTTCCCAACTTAAAGCGGCTCTTTCTATAAGCATGGCAAGGATAACAATTGGGAATAAAGAAATCGATAGTCCTAAATTTATACCGAACCTTTGTAAGATTATTGCTAATATTCCAATTGTTAAAACTGTTGCGGTCAAGATTGCGGCTAACCTGGGTACAATTAATAGCTGTAATTTATCTAGATAGGCACGAATTAATAACCCAATAATCACAACTAAAACGAACAAAGGTATGCCGACTATAAGTCCAGTTTCTCTAAATGCAAGGGCTATTAATATTGGTGTAAAGGTTCCAAAAGTTTGCAATCCTACCATTTGATGCAAAACCGAAATAATTAAAGCACCAATTGGAACTAATACTAAAACTCTAAATACTTTTTGTGTCGCTAAAGGTAAATTTAACAAAGAGTATTCTAAAAAGGGATTTGTCGCTTTTTGTTTTTCCCATAGTGCTTGGTTGATTCCTTTATCGGTATTTGGCCTCACTACTACTTCTAAATTGACATCTCCCGAACCTTTTGCACTTAAAGCACTATCGGTACCATACCACCAAGTTAAATATCTATTTTGAGTTCCAAAATTACCATCGATAGTATCGTAAGCAAGCCAACCTCTATCAGTTTTTACCTCCAACCACTGAATAAAATCAGTTGAATAAACTTCTTCACTGTTGAATAATATACCGTTACCAACACGTACCGGAATTTTTGCTTGTTTCAATAAAAAGGCTGCTAACTCTGGGGTAGAATCATCAATTCTTAATGTTCGTTGGATAGTCCTAATTCTGATGTCATCGGGATTCAGCGCTAATTGGTAAATTTGTTTTGCGAAATCTAAAGTATTATTATTTGAATCTTTTGCTTCTTTAAAAATAGATTCTATTTCCGCAACCGGAAAATTTTCTTTTAAATTATCTTCAACTACAGCATTATCTTCACCAAAGTTACTAAGCTGCTGCTCAACAAATTTTTCTCCCGTCATGGAAACTGGCTCGCTAGCTGATTTAGAATTATCTTGAGCTAAATCAGTTTTATCAATAATTGCTCGATAAAAAATAGCTGCGCTTCCTTTGGCATTCTTGTTTGAAAATACAGCAACTCTATTTGATGAATCTTTTACCTTCTTAACTTGGCGAGTATAACTATCATTGATAAAATCTTCACTGGTGATTTCGTAGCCAGGAGATGTTTGAGGAAGCTGTAGTTCTATTTGTGTAGGTAATGCATTTTTAGAATCTAATACTCTTCCTTCAGAATTTATTGATAATTTAGCTTCCACATACCAATTCTTATAAGCTTGATTTGGTAATAGTGGAACATCAGTAGCAAAAATTTTATGAAAAAAAACAGCTAAACTAATCGCGGCTAAAAATAAAGCTAATATTAAAGCATGAAAATTACGATTCACTTTGTTTCTCCTCTGCTTGACAATTTGGCTTTGCAGTAAAACTTTCAGCAGAGTTGATGACAAATTTACCTTTTTTCAACATATTGCGTCCGATAAGAACCGAATAGTTAAAATCATCTCTATCGGCTAAGTTGGCTTCTTCTTCAATCCATCTACCCGCGACACAAAATTTCATTTTTACTACCGCACGGCGGAAGTATCCACCTTCACCATCTTTAATCCGAACCCATCTTTCTACAGGGCGTTCAAAAATTTTTGTGACTCCTTCTGTATTGGTATATCTAAATTTAATCATCCCTCCGGATTCCGATTTATCATCTGGCTTTTCTAAAATTTCGGCATTGATTGAACTTGTTTTAGCTCCGGTATCTAACTTGAATTTGATATCTTTTTCTACTCCAAGAATTTTGCCATTTTCTACCCAGCCAACGGTTTTTATATCTGCTGAATTTAAACTAACTCCCTGAGTTTGCTGTATGCTACAACCCGCACCAGAAAGCAAACTCATAAATAAAACAACACAAAACCTTTTAGCTGCATAAGTCATATGCAGGCTAAATTTACTTTTCATAGACTTTAAAATCTCATCCATTCAATATAAACTTTAATTGGTATTAGCAATATATTCGCTTGATGATGTTAATGCGTTCGTTCTAAAGACAGATTTATATACAATTAATAGTGTCAATTATAAAATATAGAGTTTCTAACTATTTAGGGTTTGTTAGATAATGTTTATCGTGTATATTTATTTAGTTACAGTAATAATGTTGGGTTATACAGTAAAAACAAATTAAATCCATAAAATAAATCAAAATTAATTGTTTTTCGGTATTTTTGATTACGGCATTTTGATTTGCGTTTGCTGAAAATTATTCTTGAAAATGCCTCTCAGACAGCCTACTTATGAAGTGATAACGAGTTTTAAATGTCTTTTCGCAGTTTAAGACAGACAATCGCAATTAATATTCCATCATTTCAATTTGCTTGTTCGCTTGTATTTTAGCCTTATTCATGGCTTTTTCTAATTCTTGCTGCCCTAACATGGCGCTAGTAAATTGATTTTCAAAGTTGTTAACAATAGGTGCCGGATATTTTCCGATTTGCCACGGCATGGCGTAATCAACTCCTGCGATAAATGCCGAGCGTAAGTCATCTTTGTCGTATTCTAATTTCTCGGCTACTGAGTTTCTACTCGGTAGAGCAAAACCACTTTGAGTCCATTTTTCCATACCTTCTTTACCTGTAAGGAAAGAAATTAACTCCCAAGCTTCAGCTTTATGCGTTGCTTTTTTATTCATTACGTAAGCAACGGTAAATACCATTGTGCCTTTTCGATTATTTATCTTTGGTACTTCTGCGGTACCAAAATCTAAGCTAGGAAAAGTTTCGTTTAAATAAGGAATTGCCCAGTTACCTTCTATAACCATTGCAACTTTACCTTGTGCGAACATTTCGCTGCCTGAATTTGTCCCTACATCTGTTTTTTGTGCGGAAGTTCTTTCTTGTTGATATTGTTCAACAGCTAATCGCAATCCTTTCAAAGCTTCGGGAGAGGCAAAAGCTGCATAACCGGTATTTTTATCGATAATTTTTCCGTCGAAGGCTTTGATTTTATAAGCTTGTCTGGCTAACTCTGGCGTTTCTCCAAAACCATATCGATCTATCCTACCGTTTTTGTTGCTGTCTGCTGTTAACTTCTGGGAGTAATTACGTAATTCTTCCCAGGTATTGGGAGGATTTATAAAACCTTTTTTACGTAACATTTCTTTGTTATAAAACAGAGCCAAAGTTGAGTAATCTTTCGGAAGTCCGTAAATTTGGTTTTCGTATTTAAAGCTTTCTAACAAAGTTTGTTCAAAATCATTTAAATCAAATTCAGGTTTTATATAGTCATCTAGAGGTTCTAGTACATTTTGACTGATTAAAAAAGGAGCTTCCAGAGCATCTAAGTAAAATATATCCGGTGCCGCTTCTCCTACTAACCGAGTTTTTATTACATCCATATATTGATCGTTAATCACCTCATATTTAACTCTTATATGTGGATGCTCTAATTCAAAATCTTGTAGCAATTGTTTTAATAATTTTTGCTCAACCGAACTAGCTCCCCAACCACTCAGTTTAATAGTAACTATATCTGATGACGTTGAAGTATTTGATAAGAATAGATTATCGGATATGCCTATTAATAGGGTAAATGCCAGCAATATTCCTAAAAAGCTAAATAGTTTTTTGTTCATACCAAGGTAGTAGCTGATGACATCGCAAATAAGCAATTAGGGCTAAATTTTTATGAATGCAATATTCCCATATTGACGAGGCGCACAGAATACCAGCTTCATAAATGTTTTTGAAGATATTTTAGATTTTTTTAATATTTCTTTCCTCGGGCAGAAAAAATATTGAGTAAAACCATTACTTAATGAGGATTTTTGTTGCAAACGATGCTTATAATATTTAACAAAACGCAAGTTATACTATTGTTGATTTAAATTTTTATATATCTTTATTAAGATATGTAATGTAAGATTAACGAAGGTTGTCAGAATATCTGGCAAGAATCATTTAAATAACAGGTCGTAAACTGGTCATTTAAAAATAATTATTCCGAAGGGTAGCTAATGCAATCTGTTCAGGTTAATACTGCTGTTCTTGAAGTTCCAGAAAGCCCTCAAAGTGCTGTTTTGCCGTCAGCGCTTCCGCTAACTGAAAATAATCTTGAATCTCAAAGCAAAAGAATTTCTAAAAGTGCTATTCGCAAAAGTCTCAAAGCTTCCACGGCGGATGGCGTGTTTGCGGCAGTGTTCGATATTACTACCACTGGAATTCTATTAAGTAATTTTTTAATAGAGTTAGGTGCAACTCCAGTACAAATTGGGATGCTTTCTTCTATTCCCATGCTGGTGAATCTTTTGCAACCTTTAGGTGCTTATTTTTCCGAACGTACTGATAGTCGCCATAGCTATTGTCTGTGGACACATGGTGCTGCGAGATTCGTATGGCTATTTTTAGCGATCGCTATTGGTGCGGCAAGTTGGGGCTGGGGGGATTTGCACAATCATCAGCTAGTAGTGTTAACGCTATTGATAATTTTGGCGAGTCACGTACTAACAGCTTTAGGAAGTGCGTCTTGGCTGAGTTGGATGGCAATGCTGGTTCCCCGACAGTTGCGCGGTAGATATTTTGGTTTAAGAAATAGTATTTCTAGTTTTACAAAATTACTTTACGTACCCTTAGCTGGTTTAATAGTAAGTCTTTGCCCTGGTGGTGCAATACAAGGCTACGGATTAGTTTTATTTTTGGGTTTAGCTGCTGGTGCAGCGAGCCTTGGCTGTCAGTTTTTAAAAGCAGATATTAATCCTCAATCTCATAATTATTCAGAAATCACAAGTTTTACTAGAAACGAAGCTTCAGATAATTCAGATAAGACAAGAAAAGAGAATAGTAATATCGCACTCTCTCCAGATTCAAAAACTACAAACCAGAATTTCACGCAGCCTGGGGGCATGTGGAAAGACTCTAATTTTTTAATATTCTTGGCTTACTTCAGCTTATGGATGTTTGCTTTTAACCTCAGCACGCCATTTTTCAACCTTTATATGTTGGACACCCTAGACTTAGATGTGAGTTGGGTAACGGTTTATGGCAGTTTTCAAGCCGGTGCTGGGATGTTAATGCTGATTTTATGGGGAAAGTTAGCAGATAAAGTTGGAAATCGTGCCATCTTATTTTTAGTAGGAATATTAGTTGCAATAATTCCACTTCTATGGGTGGGAATTGGCGTAGATTCGTTGAGTATTTGGTTGTGGCTTCCCTTACTACATATTCTCATCGGAGGTTCTACCGCAGCAATTGAACTATGTAGTAACAATATCCAAATAAGTATTGCTCCTGTAAGAATGCAGTCTGTTTATTTCGCAACCGCAGCAGCTATAGCTGGTGCTAGCGGTGCAATTGGGACTACAATCGGTGGTTTTCTCGCCGAAAATGCTTTTTTAGGAGGATTACCCGGTTTATTTATGATGTCTGTAGGCTTCCGGTTAATTGCTCTTGTTCCACTTCTGTTTGTTCAAGAAGCCCGCAGACAATCTTTGAGCAAAATGTTTCAGAGTTTCCGGAAATTGCAGTTAACACTTAGCAGTGGGCGGTAATCAGTTAACAGTTAAGTAGTTGTGCAAAATTAATTGGCTCTTCAGTACTTAGTATGCTAAACTAACTGCTAAAATTCCAATGGAGTA
>JAHCMI010000141.1 GCA_019192545.1 Rivularia sp. MS3
CTCTCCCCCTCTCCCCCTCCCTGCCCTTACCCGTCAATTTTAATGGGACAGACCATTAGTAGTGCATTTCATTAATTATGAGGGGTAGTTGTAAGAACATAAAGACTTTTTCTTCCCCTGCTCCTCCTGCTCTAACCCTCGCCCATGAGAATTAATCAAATGCAATACCAGTCAACCGATTCAACGAAACCCCGGTAATTGTTTTCGCGATTGGTTACTTATTTTGTTCGCCGCTTACTGGCAAATTAATTGTAAACATGCTTCCCTTTCCGGATTCGGATTCTACACTAATTGAGCCATGATGCGCTTCTACAATACATCGCGATAGATATAACCCCAAGCCGCTACCAGAATTTTTATGCTTACCAGTGCGAAATCTTTCAAATAATATTGCTTGCTCTTCTGGAGCCATTCCGGGACCGGTATCTTTAATGCTTATTTGGGCTGTTTGTAAATCTAATTTGAGGTTTACTTCTATAAAACCTGTTTTGGTAAATTTGATGGCGTTGCCAATAATATTTGTTAAAACTCTTTTTATTTCTATGCGATCTGCAAAAATGTAAAGTTCGCTATTTTCTAAATCGATATTTTCTAAATTAGATTTTAACTTTAGTTGTTTTTCTTCTGCTAAAGGCGTTAATGCTTGAATTACGTCGCGAACTAATTCATAAATATTGATTTTATCGAAGTTAACTTGTTTGCAGTCTGCTTCGTAACGATAAACTTCAAGTAAACTATTTACCATATGTAGCAAGTCATCATTGCTGGTAATCATGGTAGTAAATATCTGTTCTATTTCTGGAGATATTTCAAAAAATCTACCTTCACGCAATAATTTCAAAATTCGATTGGAAGCTGCTAAAGGTGTTCTTAAATCGTGAGTGAAACGAGAGACAAAATCTTGACGCAAACTCGCCATGTGGTCGCGTTCATCTATACTGTGTTTAAGGCGTAGAAGACTACGCACTCGAGCTTGTAGTTCATCAGCATCTACTGGTTTGCGAATAAAATCGTCTGCTCCTGCATCTAATCCTTCCACAACGCTGATGCTATCGTGAGCGGTGATTAATAAAATCGGAATAAATGGTAGCTGTTTATTCTGACGAACGCGACGAGTGAATTCATAACCATCGATTTCTGGCATCATTACGTCTAAAAGAATTAAATCTGGCGGCGAATCTTCCACCATTTCTAAACCAAGTTGACTGTCCTGTTGGATCTCAATTTCATAGCCTTCATCTTCCAATATTGTTTCAATAACTAATAGATTATCGTAAATATCATCTACGACTAAAATTCGGTCTTTTATTGCTAGCTTATTGTTAAACATAGTAAGTTATCTCAAATATTGACAGTTTTTCAGTTAACTTTATTTATGTAAAAATTATTTTGTTTGCCTTTTTACTTGTTAAGTATTTTTATTTAAACAAATATTTTTGCTGAATAATTAACCTATATATATTATTTGTTAACTAGCAAACATAATATATAAATTGAATTTATTCCTCTACTTTAATATAGCGCGGTAATTTAACTTTAAAAGTAGAGCCTACTTTTAACTCGCTTTCAACTGAAACTACACCATTCATCATTTTGACTAAAGATTGAGTAATTGCTAAACCTAATCCCGTGCCAGCGTATTTACGGGAAATTGTTTGATTAATTTGACGAAAAGGTTCAAAAATATGCTTCATATCATCTGAGGAAATACCAATACCCGTATCTTCGACGCTAACAGTAAAATCATTCTCCGATATTTCTTTTGCTTCTATTAAAACCATTCCATTATCTGTAAATTTAATCGCGTTAGATATCAAGTTTACTAAAATCTGACGAACGCGATTTCTATCGTTAAAAACTTTGGTATCTTCTAATTTTATTTCAACTTTAATATCTAAATGTTTGTGCGATTTTAAAGAACTTAGTTCTTCTACGGTATTCGTAATTAATAAACGTAAATCAAAGTTTTCTGGATATAGTTTTAAACCTCCAGCTTCAATTTTAGATAAGTCTAAAATATCGTTAATTAAAGCAAGTAAATTCTTGCCGTTACCGTGGATGCGGTCGATCATATCCACTTGCTGCCGAGAAAAGTTACCTTTATTTTTACGTTGCAACATTTGAGAAAATGCCATAATCGCATTTAAAGGAGTTCGCAGTTCGTGGGACATAGTTGCTAAAAACTTGGATTTTGTTTCCGAAGCTTCTAATAATTTTAAATTTTGGATATGAATTTGTTCTCTTTTTTCTTCTAACTCCTTGTTTTTCTTTTTCAATAATTCATTGCTCTCCCTTAATTGATTGTTAAACAATTCAATTTGGACTTCTGCTTCATAAATACGAATCACGTTTCTCAGAGTTGCGCTGAGCAAGTCGGGAGTGATTCTCGATTTAGTAATATAGTCCGAAGCTCCTGCTTTCATTAATTCAACAGCAGTTTGTTCGTCTCCTTGTCCGGTTAGAACTATCAGCGGTACTTTTGAACCTGAAGCACGTATTTCTTGAACTACAGCTAAGCCATCTTTTCCCGGCAATAGATAGTCTACAAATATACAGTCGAAGTCGGTTTTTTCTAAAATTTCAGCAGCTTCGGAATAATCGCTCGCTTCTTCCAACTTCATTTTGATACCTGCTGCTTTCAAAGCCCGACTAATAGCCATGCGATCTACTTCGTCATCATCAATAATTAATATGTTATAAGTTTCTTCCATATGCTCTAATAAACAAAAATTTGAAAATATATCGTTGTTAATAGTAAGGCAAAGGTATATATGTTTAGCTTATTTTTTAGCTATTAGCTTCAAGCAAAATGCAAAAATCTATCTAATGTATTAAAAAATTAGCTTTTGAAAATTAGCCTTTATTATTTACAAGTTAACTTGGTAGATGATATTATATTAAAAGCAGTATCTTGGAAATATCTTTTTGAAGAATATTTAAACAAGATAAAATAAAACAATGGTTAATTAGTTCTATTATTCTAACTTATAAGTTAGGCATTTCTGAAAAAGACCAGTAACTATTAAGAGCTTGCATTAGTTCTACAAATCTTGAAAAAGTAACTGGTTTTAAAAGGTAACCTGCAACATTCAAATCAAATGCTTCAATCATATCTTTATCTTGATTAGATGTTGTCAGCATAACCACTGGAGTCAACTTCAAATCCTTATCTGCACGAATTGTTTGCAGAAATTCTAAGCCGCTCATTTTCGGCATATTAATATCTAATAATATTAAACGACGTTCGTTAGGAACTTGAGAAAGTTGCTCGTTTCCACCGCGCAACATTATTAATGCTTCTATTCCATTTCTTGCTACGTAAAGTGGATTATTAATATTCGCCTTTTTAAAAGCTCGCTTCACGTTCATAATATCTACTTCGTCATCTTCCACAAGTAAGATATTTACTATTCTGTCACTTTCCTGCATTGTCAATTAGGATAAATCTTTCAAATGCCCGTTCAAACAATCATAGGGCATTGTAAAGGTGTACTTTAGTGAATTGTAAACCCATAGTTGCACGTCGGTGTTTGACCATTAGTGAGGATTTTCTATCGAACAACCTACTCCTATTGGATGAAATACTAAAGTACTACTGTTGATTTAGGCCAGGTAAAAGAAAAAGATGCTCCTTTACCTAACTCCGAATCTAAATGAATTTCACCACCTTCTGACTCCACAATTTTTTTGACGATAGACAAACCAACTCCGGTATTTTCCTTTTTATCCCGAGCTTGAAGAGTTTGGAAGATAGTAAAAATTTTGTCTTTATACTTAAGGTCAATACCTTTACCATCATCGGCGACAATAAATTTATATAGATTGCCTTTATCTTCGACAGAAATTTTGATATTCCCGTCATTGCGGGGATGATGTTTGATAGCGTTACTTAATAAATTGGCAAATACCTGTCTTAGAAGCAATTTTTTAGTCGTGAATGTTGGTAATTCGGTAGGAATTTTGATGTTAAATTCAGCCGGGGGATTAAGAGAATCAATAATTTCTGCTAAAAGTGCTTTTACGTCAACTTTTTCTTCTGAAGTCTGGATTCTTCCTACCCGAGAATATTCTAGTAAACCATTAATCAAAGCTTCCATTCGATAAACTCGTTTTCTAAGAAGTTCAAACTGATTTTGGGTTTCTGGTGATAAATCATGTTGTATATCTTCTTCCAACCAATGAGAAAGATTTGTTATTCCTCTTAACGGTGCTTTCAAATCATGGGAAGCAATATAGGCAAAGCTATCTAATTCTTCATTTCTTTCGGTAAGAGCTTGATTTGTGCTTGCTAACAATACACTTAAACGAGATAATTCTTGAACGGTAGCTTCTAGTTTTTCTCTGGCTTGGGTTTGCTCGCTAATATCGCGAACAATCGCCATCTTGCCGTTATCGTGCTGTAAATCGCTAATAGATATCTCTACCGGAAAATTGCTACCGGTTTTGCGATTAGCCAATGCATATACTGGTAAACTTTTATAAGTTGCAGAAATATTATTACTTAATTGAGTCGGTTTTTTTTCTTCGTTTTTAGATATTAATACATCAATATTTTTACCGATAACATCCTGAGATTCATAGCCGAACATTTTAGCTGCTGCTTTGTTGAAACTATCAATTTTATCTTGCTTATCTAAAGTAATAATTCCATCTACCACATTCCCCATTACTCCTTCAAGCAAGCTTTTCTTTTGTTGCAGCTGCAATTCCTGCCCTTCGATTTGCCAGTCTAGCTTACTGAATAGATATATTGCTCCTATATAGCTAATTATACTTACAGCTAGTGTTATCCATAAAATTGAATTATGCTTGTCTTGAGTGTTACTTAATATTTGACGATTGGTATCTAATTTACGTAATTCTTCTTCTTGGAAAATCGCGATTGCCTCGCGAATATCATCCATAACGTTTTTATTTTGAAATAGTAAAATGTCTTTTTCGGGGGATTCGATACCAGCTTTTTTTCTGCGCTCGACAGCAAGAATACGTTTTTCTAAAATATTCAGATTTTCTTTGGCTAAGGCTTCGATTTTATGAAATTTTTCTCGCTGACGGCGATTATGAATTCTTCGATCGAAACGATTAATAATATCCGGTAATTTTTGACTGGCTTGGTTATAAGTTTCTAAAAAAGCCGGATTGCGAGAAATTACATAGCCACGGGTACCGGTTTCAGCATCTAGTAAAAATTTCAGCAGCCTATTGCTATCTAAAATTACCGTTTTCGTATTGTCGATTTGCTTATAGGCTTCAATAGTATTTTGTCTCGACCAAACCGAGGCAACTAAAGTTATTATTAAACAAGAAAAAGGTAATGCAATTATGATTGCACCGCGATAGCGTACTGGTAAAGAATGCCAGATGGTTGTGGTTTTGGCGAACAAATTAATTTTTGGCATTGCTAATTGTTACTTATGCCAGGTAAAGCGGAAACTTGCCCCTTTATCAATATCGGAGTCTACAGTAATTTTAGCTCCTTCGGTTTCCAGAATTTTTTTGACGATAGATAAACCTACACCCATATTTTCCTTTTTATCGCGGGCTTGTAAAGTTTGGAAAATAACAAATATTTTATCGTGGTACTGAGGAGAAATTCCTTCTCCATCATCAGATACACAGAATTCGTAACATTCACCTTTGTCTTTTACGGAAATCTCGATGTTACCACAAGGGGAATTATGATGAGTAATAGCATTGTCAATCAAATTTGTGAATACTCGCCTTAACAATATGCTCTTTGTTGTTAAAGTCGGCATGTTACCTTTGATTTCAATATTGAAACCTTCCGGTGCAAGCTCGTCAATGATTTGCGCTAAGAGCAGGTTAACATCAACTTTTTCTTGGGCATTTTTAACACGCCCAATGCGGGAATATTGTAGTAAACCATCAATTAAAGCTTCCATACGATAAACTCGCTGCCGTAGCAATTCCAGATGACGTTGATTTTCTGGCTCTAATGCTTCGGATAAATCGTCTTCCAACCATTGAGATAAATTAGCGATCGCTCGTAGCGGTGCCTTCAAATCGTGGGATGCCACATAAGCAAATTGATCTAATTCGGAGTTGCGCTTTCTTAATTGATTTGCAGTCTGAGTTAACAATATATTTAATTCTTCTTGCTTTTGCGCTCGAAGTAGAAGCTGAGTCTGGGCTTGCTTGCGTTGACTAATATCTTTAATCACACCAAGGAAATAATCACCTTCACTGTTGGCTTGGCGTATAACAGAAACCGTAATTTCTGTCCAGATTACACGACCATTTTTACAGATATAGCGTTTCTCCATCGAGAAATTTTGAATTTTGCCCGCTAACAAATTGCGAACTTGATTCAAATCGCTTTGTAAATCATCGGCATAAGTAATTTCTTGAAAGCTGCGTTTTAAAAGTTCCGAACGAGAATATCCTAAAATATCGCAAAGCTTTTGATTTACGCGGACAAACTTACCGTTTGTATCCGCATGGCAAATACCAACTGCTGCTTGTTCAAAAGTCGAACGAAAGCGCTGCTCGCTTTCTCGCAAAGCTTTTTCCGACTGCTTTTGATTGGTAATATCGGTAATAGTACCCACATGACCTATTAATACTCCATCAGCGTTGAATTCGGGCACCGATTGAGCTAACACCCAAACTACAGTATCATCAGGGCGTTGGAAGCGGAATTCGCACTCAAGCGGTGTTTTTTGCTCTAAAGTATGCTTTACTTGTGCTTCCACCCGTGATTTATCTTGCGAATAAATAGTCTCGCGCCATCCTTGATTAATTACTCGTTCTAAACTATATCCAGTGATATCGCACCAGCGCTGATTTACATATAGTAAATTGGCCGAGCAATCGCAACGATAAATACCAACCGGAGAAATTTTAGCTAAAGTACTGTAACGAAGTTGGCTTTCTCGCAAAGCCTGTTCCGATTGCTTGCGTTCGGTAATAACCCAAGTTGCTAGTTATGCGATCGCCAGCGCGAAGCGCTGGTATTTCA
>JAHCMI010000142.1 GCA_019192545.1 Rivularia sp. MS3
TTTAGTCTGAAATGTATGCTGCATCACATTTTCGTATTTATTCAGCAAACCCTAAATATAAATTAGGAAAAGCTTTTGATTCTTCAACTGGTTTTAAAGTTCCCAATGGTGCAACTCGTTCCCCCGATGCTTCGTGGATAAAAATGGAAAGATGGGATGCTTTGACACCACAACAAAGAAAGAAATATTTACCTTTGTGTCCCGATTTTGCGGTGGAATTAGTATCTGAAAGCGATGATGTAGAAGATACTAGAAAAAAGATGCGAGAGTATATTGAAAATGGTTTGAGGTTGGGTTGGTTGATTAATCCTAAAGATAAGCAGGTGGAGATTTATCGTAGTGGTAAGGAAGTTGAGATTTTAGATTCTCCAATAAGTTTGTCTGGGGAAGATGTGCTGGTTGGGTTTAATTTGGATTTGGAAGTTATTTTTGGGTGAGTTGAAAATCAATCATCAATCATCTACTTTTAATCAATCAATAACTATCCTATGCTTTTGAATTGTAAAATAGTTTTTAAATCCTCTTCCTCCTCCTTCATAACATGGTAAAGTTCCCAATTTTGTTGAAGGTTTAACCAAAACTGGGAGCTATTTCCGAAGAATTTTGATAACCGTATTGCTGTACTAGGTGTAATCCCTCGCTTTTGATTTACAAGCTCATTTATTCGCTGATAGGGAACGTGGATTGCATCTGCTAATTGTCGTTGAGTTATTCCCATTGGTTCGAGGAAATCTTTGAGCAATATTTCACCTGGATGAGATGGGGGTCTATATTTTGGTATTTTCATATATTGTTTATCATTAATGGTAATCAACTATTTCAACTTCTAATGCGTCTTGGATCATCCATATAAAGCAAATTCGATATTTGTCATTAATCCGAATGCTATATTGACCTTTACGTTCACCTTTTAATGCTTCTAATCTATTTCCCGGTGGAACCTTCATGTCATCTAGAGATAATGCTGCATTTAGTTGGTCTAATTTTCTACGTGCAACTTCCCAACAGTTTATAGGACATTGCTTTCGAGCTTCCTTTGAGTCATTGCCATCAAAGATATCTTCGGTTCCCTGGTTCTTAAATGATACTATCATAATTAGCATGATGACACGGTTATCATGCTAGCAAAGATTGGAAGAATTAGTGCAAATATTAGAACGCATTGATTTTTTGCTTTTCCTGTGAAATATTTGGATTACATACACCCCTTTATTTATTAGTGGACACTACTTAGTTGTTTATATTCGATTAAGGATGTAATCCACACTTGGTAAATACACCAAAAACTAACCAAATTAAATAAATATGACTTTAGTTAATTTACGCCGTAACCGATAATGGCTACAGCAAGGAGATTAAATGACTGAAGATGTTTTTCAAGCAGTACAACAACTGCAACAACTTTGTTGTAAGTATTTTTATTCAAGTCCTTATTGGACTGAGCGGACTGATAGAGCGATTAGTAGTATTCTTCGTAACCCGAGTAAATCTGGCAACCCAGATCATTTAGTTAGAAATACGTTAAGTGATGCTAGGAAAATACTTCATCGTCGCAATGAAATATGCTCTTTTACAAAAATAAAGATGTGCGATGATGATTTTGGACATGATATTGAAACAATCCCGGATTTTCGTTTTAAGAATTTAGAAACAGTTTTTCAATATGAAGATTGGTTAGAACGAGCTTGTTTAAGCGATAGAGACAAAATAATACTCAATTTGCTTTTTCATGGAAGTGAAGCGCAAGAAGTTGCTGAGAAATTGGGTATTACAATTGAGCAAGCTCGCGTTCAAATTAGTCGTACCCGGAAGCGTGCTAAAGCTTGTTGGGAGTCTGACATAAATGTTTGAGCATCCTCAAAGACGTTTATATAGGCTTTCTCCTTGGCTAGTAAGAGCGCTTATTCCTGTAGCTTACATAGGCACCTACAGCTTATACCGATTTGGGAAAACAGAACCGATTTATGTAGGTCGTTCGGATACTTGTTTGCGTAGTCGCCTCTTGAGACACGCACATACTAAAAGAGCAGATTATTTCAATTATGACATTCAATCGACACTAGAAAAGTGTTTTATTGCTGAATGTTCGGCTTACCACGCAATGTTAGGTCAAATTGATAACTTAATTCATCCCGCACCTCCAAAGGGATTAGATATCAAGTGTCCTTTTTGTCGTTCTACTTTTGACCAAGCTAGAAACAATCGATTCACTATTTCAAAAAAGGTAAATTTTAGAAGCGGTTGAAATAATTACTTGCTTCACTAACTTTTTTAATTAGATACCTTTTTTCAACACAAACAAGACAGAATAAACAAGTAGAAAATGATGACTAAGATTGAAGAAAATAGCTCTGCTCCTAGCTCTGCATTAATTGAGGTAGATAAAACGCTTGAGAGTCTGCGTGATTCGGGTTTCGACCTTGCAACTGCAAGTGGCGAAGTAATAGATAACTCTTATGAAGCAAACGCAACAATTGTTAGAATTCGTACTATTGAAAAAACTATCCCCATTCAAAGTAAGGGAAAGGGGAAATCTAAAACAAAACAAACTAAAACTATTGACTCTATTGCATTTGCTGATAATGGCAACGGCATTTCTTATGAAACCCTACCTAATGCGCTTAAGCTAGGATTTTCTACTCGATATAATCAACGTAACGGTTTGGGGCGCTTTGGTGTAGGTATGAAACTAGCTGCTATCAGTCAAGCCAGACGAATTGACATTTATACTAAACCATCTGGTGGTGAAGTTTGCTACCACGCTTACCTTGATTTAGATGAAGTTTCTAAAGGTTCACAAACTCTTATTAAGGGCGAAATTGTAGATGGTTTTCCTCCAGAGTACTTGGATTTAATGCAATATCCTCAAAGTATTAATCATCCTAAAAAAGGTAAAGCATTTGAGTCAGGAACACTGGTAGTATGGTCTAAGGTTGACCGTCTTGAAGATGGTGGTAAGTATGGTTCTGCTATTAAAGAACGTTTTGGAGAGCTTACCAAGTTTATTGCCCGCGCTTATCGTATCTTTATTAACAATGGTTTCTACATTGAATTAAACGGTAAGCATATAACTCTTCACGACCCATTGTTTTTGCTTAAAAATCCTAAAGTTAAACAAAACTTTGGAGAAGACCTTCAAGCAGATACTATTGATGAAGATGATATCGAAATTGATGGCCATAAAGTATATGTTAAAGTTACACTTTGTCCAAAAGAGTTTCGATTAATAAAAGGTCAGGGAGGTAGAGAGAAACACCCCATAACAAAACAGGAAGATCCACGGTTTAGAGGACTATACATTCCAGACAATGAAGGTCGGATAAGTATTGTCAGAAATAATCGTGAAATCTACTACGCTATTGTTCCAAGATTATTACCTAATGCAGTTAAAGAACTAGACCGTTTTATTGGTATTGAAGTCAGTTTTCCTGCTGATTTAGATGAGTATTTGCAAGTTCGTCATGTAAAAAGAGGAGCTGAACCCGTTACCAAATTACGGGAAGAGTTGAAGAAATTTCTAGAACGACCAATAAAGGTAGCGCGTAAAGAGATTAGAAAAGTTTGGAAAGATACTGAAACAGCACAGCAAAATAAAGACAGACGGCATCAATCTGCAGAAGAAGCTGTTCAAAGAGCTAATATAAGCCTTCCTGCTGGTAAAGGAGGTTTACAACTTGATACACAGAAACAAGAAAAATTTTTTGAAGAATTATTTTTAGACTTGGGAATAGATCCAAAACAAAACCCAGAGCAAGCTAATGAATTAAGAGAAAGAGTTAAAGAATTACCTATTACTATTGTTGATGCTAATTGGCCAGGAAAAGAATTATTTGAAATTACTCACCTTAACGGGAATGCTACTATTTGTATTAATCATCGTCACCCTTTTATTCAGCAAGTTTATGACCCTTTGAAAGACCTAGCAAGTAGTGACTCATCAACTTTCACTACTGAAGAAGCTATTGAAATTGCTAAAAAAGCAGAGATAGGACTTGATGTACTATTCATGGCTTATGCTAAAGCAGAAAATATGAGTCGAAACCCTGAAATTTACGATGATTTACGAAGCTATTGGGGACAATTTTCTCAAGCGTTTACTCGCGAAGCATTAGGCGATAAATAAATTACAACTTTCAATTTGATGAATTAAAACGTTACGACTCCAGCCATTTTCGATTGTTTTCTGTACGTACCAAAGTCTAATTGAAGATTCTTTAATGCTATCTAATATACGGAGATTGTGTCCCCAAGGAATTTTTGCAACAAGCTGTTGCACAATTTCCTTATCGGGATAAGATACTACAAGATTCTGCTATAAAATGAGTTTTATGTTAATCCTAAACGTGTTTAAATAAATTTGTCCAACAAGCTGTTGGACTATTTATTATTAACCCACGGAGGTGGGTTTTGCCCGTGTAGCTGCGGTTTCAACCGCCAGATAAAAACAACCCCATCATCATTCCTGATAAACCAATACCGGAACTCTCTTAAAAGCAGGAGTACCGCAACGCTCCTCAACTTCCGCTTTGAAAATAACATTAACTTCCGGATAAAACATAACTCCAGCACCTTCACGCACTTCCCCATATATAATTTCCACGTTTTCTAATTCCCCTACATTTCCCTTTACAGTTACTCGTTGATGTTGTTTAAAACCTGCTTTTTCAACGTCGTTTTTATTCATCAAAATACAGTTACGATGAGGAATTCCCCGATATTTATCTTCAGTATGATAAACCACTGTATTATGTTGTGCGTAACTTCTTCCGGTCATTAATGCGACAACTATTCCTTGCGTACCGTCGGCAACGTTGAAGTCTTTTATTTGGGGAAGTTTTAATTCTGGTAATGGTGTGATAAACATTTGAGCTTTACCGGAAGGTGTGGAAAATTTAGGACTTTTTAAAATTCTGCCGCTAATAGTAAATTCTTCTTCTGTTTCGTCAATCTTTCCTATTTTTTCGTAACCAGGAATTGTTTGAGCTATTAATTGTCTGACGTATTTAGTATCTTGCAATTTACGCCAATTGACGGGATATTCTCCATGTATTCGATAAGCTAATTCGGATAAAAAGTCTACTTCTGGAATCAAATCGGCTTTTTTGAGGTGGGTTTCTCCTTCATCGTTGAGTCTGACAAAGTTGTTACCAGATTCGACTGTGGTTTTATGAGGATTTTCAAAGCGGTTAAAGACGGGAATAATAATTGTATTTTTACCAGCTAATCCGTGGAAATGTCCGAGGTTTGGTTTTGTTGCTAAGTAAATGATGGTTTCAATTTTATTTAGCGCTCGCTTTACCTTGGCAGAATCGGGATTAGCTGCATATAAGTTACCGCCGACGCAAATTAATGTATCAATTTTGCCAGCGTCGGCAGCTTCAATTAAAGCGTGGGTATCGTAGCCTTGGATTTTACTAAGCGATCGCCCTAATAATTTTTCTAATGCTTGTTGAATTTCTTTTTTCAATCTTACGGTGACACCCATTGAGCCAAAGCCTTGCACGTTTGAGTGCCCCCGTATGGGCATAACCCCAGTTCCTTTTCTGCCGATGTTACCAGTCATCAAAGCGGTGTTAACAATACTATAGATATTATCAACACCGTTTTTTTGCTGAGTAATTCCCATAGCCCAAGCAAATACAACTTTTTGCGAATTAGCGATTATATTTGCAGCAGTTTCAATTTCTGTTTGAGATACACCGCAAGTTGTAGTAATTGTTTCCCAAGATGTATTCTCAATGTGACTAATTACCGCTTGCCAATTATCTGTATATGCTTGTAAAAAGTCATTTTTAATTTTACCTTTTGCTAATAAAGCTTTTTGAATACCCATAAATAAAGCCACATCGCTACCGGGAATTAGCTGTAAATATACAGAAGAAATATCGGAGCCTGTAAACAGCGACTTAATAAAAGCAGGAGAAGCAAATTTAACTAAACCGACTTCCTTCATGGGATTTATTACAATTACTTTCCCACTACGCTCCCTTAATTTAATTAATTCATTCATCAACCGGGGATGGTTGTAAGCAGCATTAGTACCAGCTAATACAATACAGTCGGCTTGTTTCAAACTTTCCAAACTAACTACAGAAGTACCGGTTCCCAGAGTTTGTTTTAATCCAAAACTCGAAGGAGCATGACATAAATCCGAACAGTCAGCTAAGTTATTAGAACCCAAAGTTCTCATCATTAACTGTAACAAAAATGCCGCTTCGTTAGATGAACGTCCGGAACTGTAAGAAGCCACTCTTTCAGGGGTTTTAGCAAAAGCTTTATCGCAAATACTGTAAATTTCATTCCAGGAAATGCGTTCGTAATGCGACGAGCCAGAACGTAATATTACCGGAAAGCTCCATCTTCCTAACCTATCGGCTTCTTGTGAAGTTAATTGCTGTAATTGTTGAATATTCTTTTGTTGAAAAAACTGTTTGGGAATCCCTGGTTGAATTTCTGCCGAGATAGACTCAACACTCTTCATACAGCGCTGTAACTTTTCCCCTTCTTCGTTAGTAAATCCACCTTTTTGTCCACCCGTACCCCAAGCACAAGATAAACAAGCGCTTTTATGCAATAAAGTTTTCCAAATTTTAACTCCTTCGGGTGACAGCGTATGCTCAGCCCAATAGCCAATTATGGGTAAACCTCCACCCATATCAGGTGTATCTTCGTTTGTACTATTAAAAGTAGGAGTTGGTTGGGGGTACGAATTATCTTTATTCATATGATTTACCAATAATCAGAAGCAGCGAACATCTATTGTGCCCGCTCCCTTCTTTATATATAGAATCAGCTTTAATAAATGGAGCGTTGCATACCATCAGCAATCGTATACTCTGACATCCTGCCACCCGCATCGATTGAAATACTACGGATATCGACTGATAGGCTTAACATATGAATGCTATAAAACAAACTTTATTACAAAAACTTTA
>JAHCMI010000143.1 GCA_019192545.1 Rivularia sp. MS3
TCTCCCCCACTCCCCCACTCCCCCTCTGCTTACCCCTTACCCGTCAAAACACCAATCGACACTCACTGCTCGCTGTTAACTGCATTTTGTAACCGCTTTAACAATACCTGTTGCATCGTCTATTGAGTCAGCATCTAGAATAGTCAGTTGAAAGGCACAGGAAGATGTATGAGAAGAACTCTTATTTTTAGTACGTACATTGCTTTGTTTAAATTTCGACCCAGACAAGAAAATGTCAACTCCACCACAAATATGGTTGAGTTCTGACTCTGATAATTCAATTCGGGTATTATTCATAGCGATTTTAGTAGACATTAGTTTCTTAGCTAAATAATTGTTTGACTGACTTCTATAACCAGATATTTCTGAGGAACTGAGACTCATGCAAATTTTATTCCTAAAAACACCAAAAACATAAAATAATGCGATACAGGAGTGTGACCCCAACTGTATCGCATCAATTAGACTATCCTCTAACTATGTTTGGCAAATATTAAAGTCTTCCGTTTAAGGAAGAATTACACACCAAACTCTATTACTTGGAATGCATCAGAAGAAGTTTTTCCAAGTTGCAAAGTTGCTTTAGTTATTCCACCACCGGGACCTGCAAATGTGATTTCACCCGCAGATATACCAAATTGATCGAAACTGCTACCGCTCAAACCTGAGAATGAAAGCTTGGTACCACCTGCAACGATATCTAGTTCCTGTTCAGAAAGTTCAACTGCGTTTACATTTTTGATTTCGTTAGACATTGATTTTCTCCTGTTTAATTTTTTAGAATTCAAATCGAACCCGATTGCTCCAAATACTTAATGTTACGGTTGACCAAACTTTATTGCTTGGAATGCATCAGCAACAGTTTTTCCGTACTTTGTATCTGCGAAAGTACCTGCACCACCAGGACCTGCAAATGTTGCTTGCTTTCCGGAAAACCCAAATTCCTCGAAACGGCTTTTACTAATACCTAAGAATGCAGGGTTTTTACCACCTGCTACGATATCAAGTTCCTGCTCAGAAAGTTCAATAGCGGTCACGTTCTTGATTTGATTAGACATTGTTTTTCTCCTGTTTAATTGTGAAAAATTTGGAAGCATTTTGGAAATATTTGAAAACCGAACAACCCGATTTTTTCGGGTATTTAGTTATCTAAAAACCCACTTTTTAGTAAGCTTTAGGTATAAAAAATTCGGTTTTTTGATGATAGGTAACATATGAGACATCGTAATGCCCTGTTAATCCTTCACCACCTACGGTATGAGGGTCTATATATGTTGTATGACCTTTAGTTACCGTAGTTTCTTGATAGCCCTTACCGTAACAGTAGAAACTTCCACCTGCAACGATATTAAGTTCGTTGTCAGAAAGTTCAACACCTATTGCGCTGTTTATTTTCTTAAACATTATTCTTCTCGCATTCAATTGTTTAATTACAAACAATTGTTTACAGTTAACAAGCGTTAATGTTTTTATTATTTGCAGCTTAGTTGAAATCATCGCTGCCTTCTTCATTTCGCTTGATGTATTCATAATAGAAAATTGATATCGGCTTGTACATCGTAAGAAAGTTTGATTTACGAACTTCTTATAAACCAGCAAAATGACTAGTACTAAAGTTTGAGATCGGGCTCTGATGCTGCTTGAGTTAGTCCTTTTGAGAAATATAAGTATACAAGTTCATCGACTGAAATTAAATAAATGCTGCATTACCGTAAACTTAATCGTCTAAAACTTGCTTCTCAATTTACGCTATTCCTATCCCTCATCTTTATTATCGGAATTACTCTCGGAGGATATACATTATCAAAAGCTTTGGAACAAAGAGCTTATACGGAAATGAAATATCGCGGTCAATTAGTGATGCAGATGACTGATGCAGTAAGTAATTACACAATTCAAGATGTTGCACCATTGATTGCTCAAATTACTAATCCTCAAACAGAATTTATTCCAGAAACTATTCCGAGCCTGGCCGCAAAGCAAGTATTTGGCAGACTCAAACACGATTGGAAATACAAGGATTTTGTATATAAACCCGCAACTCTCAATCCTACAAATTTAGATAATCAAGCAGACTTGTTTGAAGCAAAATTAATCGAGCAATTTGACGAACAGCGCAATCTCAAAACTCTTTCTGGTTTTCGCCTTCTAGCTGGTAAAAAATTATTTTATACCGCTCAACCTTTAACCATAACTAATTCTAGCTGTCTGAAATGTCACGGTACAGTTAAATCTGCCCCTAAAAGCCATGTAGAAAAATACGGTACTCAAAATGGTTATGGCTGGAAGCTAAATCAGGTTATCGGTTCTCAAGTTATTTATATTCGGGCGAGTGAAGTATTTATTAATGTTCGTAGAGCCATATTTTTATTTTTGAGTATATTTATTAGCATTTTTGCATTAGTTATAGTCTCTACGAAATATTTGCTTACGGCAGTGGTAATTCAACCTTTAAAACCGATGGCTAAAATAGCTCAAATTATTAGTCAGCAAACAGTTAACGTTAATCAAGTTCGTACATTAGAGCGTCAGGAATTAAACAAAATCGTCAAACGTAAAGATGAACTTGGACAGTTAGCAAAAGTGTTTCAAGAGATGGTATGGGAAATTTGCCACCGTCAGGAAGAAAAAGAACATAGCGATCGCGAATTATCCAAACAAATTGAACAACTGCAAACAGAAACAGAACAAAAAATAATTACCAAAGAAGTCAGAGAAATTACTCAAAGCGATTATTTTCAAAAATTACAGCAAACAGCAAGGGAGATTAGGAGTGAGGGAGGGAAAGAGTGAGAGAGGGAGGGAGGGAGAGAGTGAGAGAGGGAAGGTGACAAGAATAAAAAATAAATATTAACTGCTCACTGTTCACTGTTTACTGTTCACTGTTCATTGAAAATCATGTCTAAAATTATTTCTATTCATTCATTTCGCGGTGGTACTGGTAAATCTAATGTTACCGCGAATTTGGCTACAATACTGGCTCGTGCTGGTTGTCGTGTGGGTATTGTTGATACGGATATTCAATCCCCAGGGATTCACGTTCCTTTTGGTTTGGATGATACGAAAATTAACCACACTTTGAATGATTATTTATGGGGACGATGTTCGATTGATGCTGCAACTTACGATGTTAGTTATATTTTTGCAAGTTCTAAAAAAGGTTGGTTTAATCGTAATCGAGGTAAAGGTAAAATATTTCTGATTCCATCAAGTATCAAAACTGGTGAGATTTCTCGAATTCTAAGGGAAGGTTATGATGCTCGTTTACTTAATGACGGGTTTCGTAATTTGATACAGCATCTTAAATTAGACTATTTATTTATCGATACCCATCCCGGAATCAATGAAGAAACTTTACTTTCTGTAATTCTCTCTGACGTACTTTTGGTAATATTGCGTCCCGACAAACAAGATTACCAAGGAACAGCAGTAACAGTTGATGTGGCTCGTAAATTAGAAGTCCCAAAAATGCTGTTGATTGTCAATAAAGTATTATCAAGTTTAAATCAACAAACATTATTTACTCAAATACAAAACAGTTACAAAGTACCCGTCGCCGGAATTTTACCTGTTTGTGAAGAAATGTTTCATTTAGCCAGCAGCGATATATTTTGTTTGCGCTATCCCGAACATCCTTGGACAAAAACTATAGAAAAAATTTCTTGGTGTTTGGTTGAGAAGAAAGCTTCAAGTACGGCGAATGGTTTAGGAAGTATGCGATTGTAACAAATTGCTACAGTTTTAACTAATTCTTGCATAAGTTCCCCGAGCTTAGAAATATAAGTTTTTAAAGCCAGCAGATTAGCAGCAAATACGCGGATAATTGCTTTAAATCAAAGGAGATGAAACAATTTTAAAGTAATTTGCTCTCTTAAAAAAATATGCAAGACATGTCAAATTACTGGACTTCCGTCAAAATAAATTCTGCTGGTGAAGTTCGATTTGAAACTATGCTAGCTGCTCAAACTTATTTTCAACAACAATTCGGAAGCTGCGATGAGACGTTGAATATTGCGAATACAGCAATTGTACGTCAGCTTTGGCAACAGGTTAATTACCATCAGTCGCAACCAGCACAGTTGTGTTTGCGCTGCTATATATCGAGGTTGATTTATTGGGTTTGTGTTGATTTAGGAAACAATTTTGGTCGTGATAAAGGTTTTAGCTGTGAAGATTTATTACCATTTGTATTAGATGACGAAGTTCTATTGCAATATTCTTCTAGCTCTTACAAATCTTTAGCAACTCGAATAGTCCAAACTTTTGACCCTAATAAAGGTTCCCTTAAAACTTGGGTAAATCGTCACGTAAAACAACATCCAGAAATTCAAAAGCTTTTACTACAACATGGAATATTTTTAATTAGTGATTGGGCACTTTTGAATGATACTAATTCTAATGAATTGCAGCGAATTTTTACAAAAATGTTTAAATTAGCAGCAGTAGAAATTCAGCAATCGAGTGAATTATTAATCAGTTATCATACAGTTTACCGCGAAGACCGCATACAGCAAAGATTGACGGGAAAAACCTTAACATGCAAACAACCAACATCGGAACAATTAACTCGTATAGTTGAAGATTTGCAAACTAGAACTAATATTAAGTTAAATAACGAATCAGTATTGAATCAACTACAATTAATCGCAGCTAAATTAAGAAAATACAGAATTGCAGCTAAAGGAGGTTTAGTTTCTACCGTTTCAATGCATAAACCAGGGATTCAACCAGCAATAGAGAAAGAATTGCAATTGCAGACAGATACAGACACCGAACAACTTGAATTTATAAAGTTATATCAGCAAGAATTTATTAAGAGTTTAGATTTAGCAATTTCGCAAGTTATTGAAGACTTTATCTCTCGCTCCCGGCGCAGAAGTTCTTTTAGTGAAGAAAGATATATTCAAGGTTTACATTTATTTCATTGTCAGGGAAAATCTATGAGTCAAATTGCACCAGAAATCGGATTAACAAGGCAATACGAAGTAACTCGTTTATTAAGACTTAACCAAATACGGACTGATATTCGGCAAAGATTATTAATTCTTTTACGTCCAAAGGTAACTGATATTGCAAGATATTTTACTAATTATACTAACAGCGAGCGCTTACAAAATTTAGACAGACAAATAGAATTAATTTTAGATAACCAGATTTCTGATATTATCAAAGAAGCAGAATCAGAAGTAAGAAATCCCGTTCGCAACCAACCTTTACGAAATCTTATAGCTCGTCGTATTTGTGATTATTTGGATAGGTCAAAGGTTAAAGGTTAAAGGTTAAAGGTTAAAGTAATAAGGTTAATTTTATGTAGGGTGCGCGACGGTCTTCAAAATTCACAATTAAAACCAATAAATGAGAAAATACCGTCACGCACCATCAATATTTTAATCATCAAACAAATAATTATTAAATTGCTTTATGAATAATCAAACTAGAAAATCAACTTGCATTTATAATTTTTTCTTCGGAATTACAACCTTCTGTAGCATTGTTTCATCTAGCAATCTTGTTAATGCTGAAATTTCCCCCGACAATACTTTACCCAACAATTCCGAAGTGAAAGTAGAAGGCAATAAAAGTACTATTGAAGGTGGAACTAGAAACGAAGGTAATTTATTTCATAGTTTTGAAAAGTTTGGTGTAACAACAGGTGGTGAAGCGCATTTTAACAATGCGGTTGACATCAGTAACATTATTACTCGCGTTACTGGCAATTCGATTTCTGATATTGATGGGTTAATTAAAGCGAATGGTAGCGCGAATTTATTTTTGATTAATCCCAACGGAATTGTATTTGGTGAAAATGCGAGATTAGATATTGGTGGTTCGTTTTTGGGGAGTACTGCTGATAGTTTAATATTTCCTGGTGATGTTGAATTTAGCGCGGTAAATCCTCAATCAAAACCTTTGTTAACTATGAATGTACCGATGGGATTGCAGTATGGAAGAAATCCGGGAAGTATTCAAGTAAAGGGCGCATCTGAAGTTATTGATACTCAAGCAGGTTTGCTGGTGAAACCGGATAAAACTTTAGCTTTGATTGGTGGTGATATCAATTTAGAAGCAGCAACTTTAAAGACTGGTGGAGGAAGAATTGAATTAGGTAGTGTTGCGGCTGTGGGTTTGGTGAATATTGCACCAGTAGAGAAAGGATTTTCCTTCAATTACGATAATTTAGACGGAGGAAATATCAAGCTATCGCAGCAAACATTAGTTGATGCTAGTGGGAATGGTGCTGGTGATATTCAGGTTTGGGGAAGAAACATTAAAATTACCGATGGCTCTATTATTGGGATAATGACTGGGGTGTCTGAGGATGGAGGAAGTTTGCTTGTGAATGCGACTGAATCGGTGCAGATGATTGGAAATTCTGATAGTCAATTCACTGGTTTATTTACTGGGGTTTCTTCCCAAGCTACAGGAAAGGGTGCAGATATAACGATTAAAACTGATAACTTACTCGTTAAAGATGGAGCAAATGTCGGTAGTAGAACATTTGGAGAAGGTAACGGTGGCAATTTAAATATTGATGCCCAAGATGTTCAATTAATTGGTGATTCAACAAGCTTGTTTGCATTCGCAGAGGAAAATTTAACCGGGAATGCAGGAGATATAACTATTAAGACTAATAATTTGTTAGTTAAAGATGAAGCAACTATTAATGCTAGTACATTTGGAGAAGGTAGGGGTGGTAATTTAAGTATTGATGCCCAAGATGTACAGCTAACTAATAAGTCAAATTTGTTTGCTGTCTCCGGCGGTAACTCAACCAGAGATTCCGGAGATTTAACGATTACAACTAATAGCTTTTTAGCAAAAGACGGGGTAATAATTGGTACTAGAACATCTGGAAA
>JAHCMI010000144.1 GCA_019192545.1 Rivularia sp. MS3
ATAAGGATGACGATAGTCTCGCTGATGGCAACATCAGCGCCTTACCCGACTGGAGCAAACGCAAAAGCAAATTATACCATAATTTAACCTCGAAACTATTAATCAAGCAATCTCATACCTGTGGACATTGTGGATTAATGTTCGTAGATGACGAAACCATCCAAGTACACCACATAGACGGCAACCACAGCAACTGCAAGCATAAGAACCTAACAGTTGTACACCAAAGCTGCCATCAATACATCCACATGAGCCAGAAAGGTTAAGAAGATTTTGAAAGGTATGAAACGTGGCTTAAAGCGTAATGCTATTCGCCCTATTACAACTTAGTAGAAATTGGACTTTAACTTTCTATTCATTCTAGGAGCCGGATACACGGAAACGGGTACGTCCGGATCTGAAGGAGAGGTGCGGAGCGTAATAGCTCCCATCGACTCTAACTACTTCGGCATGATACAACATCACTCAAGCATCTTTCTAATTACGCTTATAACCACAATCCACAATGGAGAGAAACTTGGGGAGCTAATCTTGCTTCTTATCATAGCTTCGAGCAAGAGTTGGAATGGGTAGACACCGATGTTCGTAACGATGCTCTGGTATCGATGGGCTTTGATATACCAGCCACAGTAGAAGTCAAGACAGGGCATCTTCAAAACAGAAAAGGTAAGGTAATCGGATTAAATGGGGAGAATATTAATCCCATTTTGGTCAAGGTTGACGGATTCAATCATTATTTTCATTGGACGGAGTTGGAAGTCATTAAAGAAACAGCTAGGTCTAGATTTTATACAAGTGCCGAAGAACTACAAGAAGAATATTTAGAGGAACCAGAAGAGTCGGATTTAGAGTTAGAACCGACACCACTTGATAAGGGAATTGATGCTTTGATACAGGGAGATTGGGAAGATATTAGAAACATATTTAATCAACATCCAGAAATCAAGGAGAAAGCTTGGAATGCCCTCTCAAAAGAACAAAAACGGAGAGTAATTGATATCACTCCGGAGAGTATTAAGGTATTAAATCAAGCTAAGAAAGAGGGTGTTATCGAGGAATATAAGGAAATAGCAAAGGGAGTGTATAAGATAAAACTTCCAGGTACGCTAATATGGGAGTCACGAGCCTTCCACGAAATCGAAATATATCACCAGCTTCGTAAATGGCGAGAAAATGTATCTTGCTCGACTAAATAAAAGCTTCGATGGGTGCAAAAGTTTTATAACAAATACAGATAGGAGAACGGTAATGAAAGAAATTTCTGATTCTGACCGTTGGAATCCGGCGCATTTTGGAGAAATGCCACGTCAACTTGATTCCGAGGGCAATCCTACAATTTTTTGGGATCAAAGTATTGAACCACCAGAACCGGATGATTATGACACTTTAGCTGAATACGAGGAAGCGTGGCACAAATGGGAACAAGAAAACTCCGAGTGCTTGACTTGTGCAGCGGAATTGGAGGCGGTTTCCCCCTCTGTGGAATTACCACTGGAAAAGTCCAACTATGCGGACTCTGTGAAATCGACTCATTTTGTAAACAAATCTTGCAAAAACGGTTCCCCGGTGTACCAATCTACAACGACGTGCGCGACCTCAGAATTCAAAAGGGAGAAATCGACACAATTACCGCATCACCACCGTGTCAGCCTTTCAGCGTTGAAGGGCATCGAAGGGGAGGAGCCGACGAACGAGACTGTATCCCCGCAGTTTTACAACTTGTTTCCAGAATCCAACCTAAATTCTTTTGTCTCGAAAACGTACCCGGATTATTGTCGGCTCCCCAATACCCAGGAGACAAACCTGGAACATATTTTCTACAGATGCTCCGGCAGCTTTATGAATATGGGTACGATGCGGAATGGATCGTTATCGGAACGCGATTTCGCTTCGGAACCAAATGGTCGGGAGAAAGACTCTTATTCATTGCCACGTCCAGGAGCCGCATCGTTGGAGTGGAAAAGGACGACCTCCTGGGAACACCAAATCGGAAGCCAAAGCCAAGAAATTGGGTTTAATCGGCAAGAAGGAAGTATTCAATCCAGAGTGGCTAGAACTACAATTCGGGCTACCAATCGGTTGGACATCCCCACAGGAACACCGAGCGGCAATAGAGTTAATCGCGCTCGTCGAGCAGCCCTTGGAAATTGTTTAGATGTACGACTCGCTCAAATCGTTTGGGAACGGGTGTTTTATCTCTATTCGCTTTCATAACACCCAAACGGTTGCGATCGCAAAGCGCATACCATTCGACTGATCGCCATCTAAAATCCTAATTCTGACAAACCCAAGCACCCCAATAAAACGGATGTGCCAGGGGTTTATCATCGTCGCGACAATCAATTTGCGTTTGCGCTGGCAATTCTCGCAATTTCAAAATTTCTTTCAAAATCTCCACTCCCAAAGCTGACTTTCTCAATTCTTTAACCGTAATATTACGAATATAGTTTTGAGCATTTTGTAACGCTTCAACGGCATCCATACCAGCTTGATAGTTATTAAAAAACCGTTCCATCAACAAAGCGCTTGTTCTATCAGGTACTTCCCACAAACTCATTACTAACGATTTTGTACCAGCAACCGCGAATGCTCGACGCAATCCAAACACACCTTCACCAATCTTAATATCTCCTCTGGCGGTATTGCAGGCTGATAATACGGTAAGTTGGTTAGCTCTTAAGTCCAAATTGGCGATATCTTGGGCAAATACTATTCCTTTACCAGCATTTTCGGGAAGAATTCCACCAGATAGCCAAGTTTTAGCTCCCGCTAGAGCTAGCGCAGAGCGCATCATTGGGTTGGAAACTTGTTTGGTATCTGGTAAAAATAATCCGTGAGTGGCTATGAGCATTATTTGAGGACATTTACCGTTGGTGAGATGAATTTCTAAGGCTTGTTTACCCGTGTATAGTTGTGCTTCTTCTAGCTTTTTGGCAACGGTTTCACCTAAGAGCTTGGTGCTGATGGTGCGATTTAGATTTTGACTGTCAAATGTATCGATAAATTCCTTAGTCAAAGGTTGTTTCTGTTGCTGACTTTGATTCGGTGCAGATAATTCAAAATCTGGATCTGCAATTACAATTGGTTTGTCAGCTATGTATGAAATATCATCACCACTGCGTAAAATATCTCTTCCGACTCCTAGATAGGAAACGGTATATTTATCCATTAATAGACGTTTACCAGTTTCATCTATGGGTAATATTTGCAACGGTACGGAGTTTAAATTGCCATCGGCTGCAAATATTATTTTTTGGTAGTCGTTATCGATTTTTTCTAGTATTGGAGCTAATATCAGTTTACTAAGTTGAATCGAATCGCTAGGATTATATTGTTTGATTTGCAATTTAGGTTTGACTGGAATAGATTTTTTAAAGCCCAATGTCTGAGTGTTAGCATCAGATACTTGTAAACAAAATTTACTAATCAATTCATCTATTTTCCCCACTTCACCCAAATCAACCATTTGTACAGCATCGGGTTTTCCGACTGGTAAAATAAATGCAAGATAACGAGGCGATCGCCATTGTGTTTCTCTTTTAGCTCGGATGGCTTGGAAGTCAAACACATCAATCTGCACGAATTCAATTAAGACTGAGTTTGCTGGTAAAGCTGATGCTACTGCTTCACGGTTGGGGATTTGTTGTGATTGGATTTCGGGTACTTGGGTGGCGATTTGCTTTTGTAGATTGTCGTATTGGGTTTGCAGCTGATTTAAATTGGTTTTATAGTTGTCAAGATTTTGGGTTTGGCTGTCTGTAATTGTCAGATGTATGATTTGATTGCTTAATTCCCGGAGTTGTTGGAATTTTTCTGTTAGATGCGGATATTTTCCGTTGTAAAAAGCTTGATTTTGAGCGGTGAGGGATGTTGCTGACAAACCTTTACGTTTGAGGATAAAATCAAATGCTGAATTTATGGCTTGCTGTGAGTTAGGGAGATATTGGTAAATTAAGGATAAGAATAGATCGAAGCTACCCCTAATTCTATCAATAAACGCCAAACGGTCATTTTCTGAGCTAAAAGCAAAGACGTTACTAATTAATTTATCGTGGATATGGCTGGCTTGAATGCGGTAGGATAAAGCATCTTGATAACGTTTGATTGCAGCGTACAAGGTTGAAAGATTATTCAAGCTAAATGCCACATCTGGGTGATTTTCTCCCAGTAATTGCTTTCTCAGGGATAAAGCCAAATTATAATATTTCTCTGCTTCTGCATACTTTCCTTGAGCAAGGTATATTTCTGCAAGATTATTATAGCTGTTGGTAATATCGGGATGTTCTTCTCCAAAGATATTTTTTCTGATTTCCAATACCTGTAAATGTAATTCCTCTGCTTCGGAAAAACGTTCTAAACTACCAATAACTGTAGCAAGATTATTTAAAGTTGTGGCTACCTGGGGATGGTTATTACCAAACTGACTTCTAATAATTAACAAGACTTCCGTAAATAGCTTTTCTGCTTCTGCATATTTAAATTGAGCATCATAAAGTACTGCCAAACTATTTAAAATTCCCGCAACATCGGGATGCATTTCTCCCAGCAACCGTTTTGCTAACTGATAATTTTCTTTGTATATAGCTTCTGCTTGAGAGTATCTTCCTTGTAAGCGGTAAATTTCTGCGATTCTATTTAAACTTTTGACAATATCGTGATGCTCTTCTCCAAATATATTCTTTCTAATGGCTAAAGCCGTTAAATATTTTTGTTCGGCTTGAGAATAATTTCCTTGTTTTTGATAAACTAGCGCTAAGTGGTTTAAATTATCAGCGTAATTAGGATGATTTTTACCGTATGCTTTTTCAATTGAATCAAGTGTTTTTAAACAAATAGATTCTGCTGCTTGATAACGTCCTTGATAAGTATAAAGAACCGCAAAGTTATGTAAAAGTTGAATATTATCAGGATGTTCTGGATCTAAGAATAACTTTCTAATTTCGTAAGCTTGTTGATAAACTTCTTCAGCTTTTAAATAAAGTCCTTGAAGTAAATAAACATTACCTAAATTATTTAAACTTTGAGCAACTTCTAAATGTTCTTTTCCAAATATTGCTTTTCGTATTTCTAAAGCTTGTAGATGAATTTTCTCCGCATCAGCATAACGACCTAGATTTTCAGAAATACCGCCAAGATTATTCAATATAATAGCAACATAGGGATGCTCATCATTACCCAGACATTTTTTGCATAACTCAAAAGCTTGGGTATAATAATCTTCAGCTTCCGTAAAACGTCCTTGGGAATCATATAAAGCAGCTAAATTATTTAAACTTGCTGCGACATTCCAATGTTCTTCACCAAAAAATTTTTTACGCATCGCTAATGCTTCTAAATGCATTGTTTCTGCATCTTGATAGCGTGCTTGGTTTTCATAAATTACAGCTAAATTATCCAGACTTTGAGCAATATCGTCATGTTTTTCTCCAAATAGAGATTTTCGCATATTCAAAGCTTTGATATGCATTTTCTCTGATTCTGCGTAACGTCCTTGCTCTCGATATACTTCGGCAATATTATTTAAAATAGTCGCAATTTCTTCATGTTCTTCACCAAGGTGAATTTTCCACAGATGCAAAGCTTGAAAAAAGTAGTCTTCAGCCTCGGAATAATTACCTTGAATTACATAAAACGCAGCCAGATTATTTAAACTTTGAGCGACATCGGGATGATTTTCTCCCAACAATCGCTTTCTCATTTCTATACTTTCAATAAGCAATGGTTGTGCATCTGCATAGTTAGCTTGGATTCGATATAATTCTGCGAGGTTATTAAGACTATCTGCTAATGCTGGATGTTCGCCGATTTTTTCTCTGGTTAGTTTAATTGTTTTTTTAGTAATTGATATTGCTTGTTTTATGTCACCTTCTCCGGCTAATTTTACAACTTCTCGGTTGAGTTGGTTTATTTCTTCCAGGATTTGAGAGGTGTTGTTGTTCATAACTTTTATTTTTTTAAATGCTAAGTTTCGTAGAATTGTATATTTTTAACTTTTGACTTCTAAAATGGTGCGTGACGGTATCCACAATTTGATTGA
>JAHCMI010000145.1 GCA_019192545.1 Rivularia sp. MS3
ACCCCGCACAATTAATGTGGTGAAGTACTACTACTCCACCACAAAAGTTATGAGGGGTACTAACTTAGTCCTCTTAAGAGGACTTTTGCTATGAGACAGGGGTTTTCAACCCCTGGTGCATCAAATCCACTAACCTCCGACTTCACAAACGTGCCATTCGGGTAAAAATGAATTCGATTTGAGATTTTATTGAAAATTTTTATCAAATACTACAATAAAGATTATAATTATAGCTAATAATAGTTATAGCTTATTCAAAATAATATTAATGTTACTGCGAAGACAAAAATCTGCTTTAAACATTTTTTTTGCTGGTAGAGTCACTAGGAGCAAAGCGCGTGAATGAGTTATTGACAGCATCAAATGCTTACGAACAAAAAACTAAAATTGATTTTCGTAGTTGGATAAAGCCAACTTTTTCTCCAGAGCATGGTGTATTGATTGTGTGGTTTGGTTCTTTTCTAACGGGAGCAGCTTTAGCTCAAACTTGGAACTATTGCACAAATTTAGCATTACTGTGTAGTTTTTTTGCCCTACAAGCAGAGCATCCTCTTGTAGTTCAAATAAAACGACGGAGTACCTGGAAGCCTAGATATATAATTTGGGCTGGAATTTATGGAACGATAGCTTTATTAATAGCAGTTTGGCTATGGATGCAGTCCCCTGTATTGATATGGGTTTATGCAATAGTAGCTTTCGCGTTGGCATTTGATGTAATAGCAGTATTTAAACGGAAGCATAAATCAATTCTGAACGAACTAGTAATTTTTGCGGCTATCTGTTTATCGACTCCTTTAGCCTATGGAGCAACGACAGGTAGTCTTTCTATAGAAGCATTATCAATATGGATATTAAATACTTTATTTTTTGGTAGCGCTATTTTTACTATCAAGCTACGTCGTAAGAAAACTAGTTCTCTCAAACCCGGTATAGCCTATCATTCCATTGCAACTGTAATTATCATCGGATTTTTCGCTTTTGGCTGGCTAAAATTAATCACGGCTTTAGCCTTTGCAGTTGTCTTACTTAAATTTGCTGTAGTTATCGGCTTTCGTAACTGGTACATCAAAGCTAAATTTCATTCCGTTGCTTTATTAGAAACTCGTTTCGCTGTTTTTTATATTGCAATAGCTGCTATCAGCGTGCTTCCGGCGCATTTACCTAATACCTGAGTATTAATGTCTGCTAATTTATAAAGATTTGTCGCAATAAGTATTAGTGGTTAGTCCCATAAAAATGACGGGTGAAGGCAGGCAGGGGAAGCAGGGGAAGCAGGGGAGCAGGGGGAGAAAAGAATTTTGAGAAAAAATAAACACATCAAAACTTATGAAATGAACTACTACTACTTCACCACATAAGTTATGAGGGGTAAAGCAATGGAAGAAGGTAGGTTGGGTTGAACGGAGTGTAAGCAGAGCTTTCTCGTAGAGTAACCCAACTCGGATGTTGGGTTGCGCGCAGCGACACCCAACCTACGAGGAGTCTTATCAAGTCATCAAAATTAATGGGATAGACCATTAGTTTTGATGGGCATATAATATATTATGCAAAATTGAAAATATTCTGCTAAATTTAAGATAATTATGTTTTTCCGTTAAAAATTCTTCTTTAACTCTTCCGTGACATTTAACTTATGTAAAGCTGCTTCCTGTTAAATGAATGTCACAATCAAAATCAATTTCCACTAATCAGAATTTGGAAACAATTTTTCCGAACTTGGAATGTAAGCCACAATTTAGTACCAAAAAGTTATGCGAACAAGGTGCTTATCTAAATTCTTATTGTCATCAGACTTACGAATTACCTCTTGATTGTAGAGAGCGACTTTTAGTGCAAATATTTTTATGCGATGGTGAGGTAGAGCGTACCCTTGGGGATAGCAGTCAGTTGGAAGTTATCTGTAAAGGAGATGTAGCGATAATTCCTGATAACGTTAATCACCGTGCAGTTTGGAGGCAGGAAATAGAGTTTTTATTATTAGCGATTGAACGGAAGCTAATTGATGACATAGCGAAGAAAATAGGTATTGTCGAGCCAGTTACAATATTGCCTCATTTTGCTCGTACCGATGTGCTGTTACACGGCATGGGTTTATCATTACTGCATGAATGTCAGCAGTGGGATACTTGTTTAACTTATACAAACTCAATGCTGCAAACAACGGTCATTCACTTATTGAGAAAATACTCTGATATTCGAGCTAATATAGACGAAGAAACAATAAACGAACAGACAGAATACAAGCTAAAACAGGCACTTCGGTATATTGATGGTAATTTAGATCGTCATTTACCGTTAGAAGAAGTTGCCAATAAGGTAAACGTTAGCAAGTATTATTTTTGTCGTTTGTTTAGCCAGTATGTCGGCACTTCCCCTTATCGCTATCTTTTGCAGAGAAGAATAGATAAAGCAAAAATATTGATTCAGCAAAACCCTGATTTAAAAATGGCTGATATTGCTCTTGAATGCGGTTTTAAAAGTCAAAGTCACTTCAACAGACAGTTTCGCAATTTAACGGGGACTACCCCCTGTAATTATCGCAGCAATTTGAATTAGATATAGCAGTTTTTATTAGTTTTGATGGGCATATCGTCAATATAAAAATATTTTCTTCCCCCACTCTCCCCCTCTCCCACTATTTCCCTCCCTACTCTAACCCAACTTTTAATAGTGCTTGTTTACTTGTTTTGCAAAATCACCAGCAATAATATATCAAAATCAGCAATAAATTAACATACAGCATCGATGGGGGGATGTTTTATTTGAATATAGTTCGCGGAACAGTTGAAGAAGAACAATTAAGGAAGTAACTTTTTTATCGTCAAACAAATGCAAATTGCTTGATGTAAAGTGTAAATTTTATAGATTATGACGAATCGCAATATAGTTTTTAATCCTATCTCTCTCAGAGCTTATAACTTTAAAAATCGCGTTGTTATGTCGTCACCCAGCCGAATGCGTGCGGTTGACAGTGTACCTTCCCCGATGATGCAAACTTATTATGCTCAAAGAGCTTCTGCTGGATTAATTATTAGCGAACCTACTTTGGTTTCTCCTAGTACCTCAGAATATAGCACCTGTCCCGGTATTTACAACTACGAGCAGGTTGTCGCTTGGCGTAAAGTTACTAAAGCAGTGCGCGATCGCGGTGGTAAGATATTCTTGCAGCTATGGTATCGCGAGGGAATTTCCCCTTTAGATTTAGAACAAAAATACTACACATCAGTCAATACCAGTAACAAACCTATAGATTTATTAGAAGTAGTCAGCAAAATGCGTAAAGGAGCGCAGAATGCTTTAGCAGCAGATTTTGATGGAGTAGAAATAAATACAGCTTTCGGTTGTGTTTTGGATAGTTTACAGCCTTTACAAACTTATCAAAATCCCGAAGCACAGAAAAGCGAACGCAACCGGCGTGTAGAATTGATATCAGACATAGTTGATAGTGTAGGATGCGTCTGGGATTACGAGCGCGTAGGAGTGCGGATGTGTCCGAGTAATATATTTAGCGGTAACAAAAATTCAGATCCGGAGCCGCCATTTTACTATGTAATTGATTTGCTTAATGTTTATAATTTGGCATACGTGCATTTATTAGAACCGCCAAAAAATAAATGTTTCCTAACAATAAAATACGAAAAAGTCAGCGATTTATTTCGTCCTATATATAAAGGTAAATTAATAGTTGAAGCAGACGAAGACCCCGAAAGAGGTATTGCTACGGTAGTCAGTAAAAAAGCCGATTTAATTTCTTTTGGACGTACATTTGTAGCTAATCCCGACTTACCTAAACGTTTGGAAAGAAAGGCACCTTTAAATCCATTAGATATTAAAAAAATCTATGGTGGTGGTGAGAAAGGTTATGTTGATTATCCGTTTCTAGAAGAATAAACCTCATTTCAACCGCTGTGGTTGTGGAAACCTCACCCCAACCCCTCTCCTTATTAATGAGAGGGGCTTTAATTTGTATCCCTATTCCTATATTAGTGTAACGGCATAGAGAGGTTAGGTTTGTGAAATTTCCGGCTCCACTATTCCAAAACATCGGAGAGGGGAAAATAAATGCCCGGTAACTCAAGCACAATAAATACCGAACTTTAAAGCAATCCCGGTATTATCGCGGTTATAACTAACAGATTCAGTTGTAGTTGTACCAATCCAATCTCTAAATTTTTGGTAATTGTAAATAGTAATTAGGATGCGTCCTTTGACTAATTCGGCATATTGATTTTTATCGTTAGCGAAAACAACTTCAAAACCTAAAATCTCGCAATAGAATTTTTTGCAGGCTTGATAATCTTCTATATTTAGACTATCACCAGTGTATTCTAATTTCATAGATGAATTAATTAACTAAGCGAATCAATACTGAATATAAATTTATAATGAATTGAATTAATTTGTATTCTCTATTATTGCTATATTTCGGCTATTATTGCTGTATTTTGAAAAGAATAGTGAACGGTTAACAGTTAACAGTAAGCAATTACTAAATTAATATGTAGGGTGTGTTATCGCGGAGCGTAACGCACCGTCTTAAAATTGTCAGTTATCAATTACTAAATTAGTTAGGCAGAGGGGGAGCAGATGGTGCGTGACGGTATGTTTTGATTGTTTTGTTGTAGTTGATAATTTTCTATAACCGTCACAGCACCCTACCCTAAACTACTTGCTAATGGTGCGTGACGGTATGTTTTGATTGTTTTGTTGTAGTTGATAATTTTCTGTAACCGTCACAGCACCCTACTACAATTGAACAAACTACTGTTCACTGTTCACTGTTGACTGCTCACTGTACCATTACCCATTGCGATACTTACTTGGAGTAGTGCCGGTATGTTTCTTGAAAACTCTACCTAAATGATTGGGATTGGAAAAACCGCATTCAATGGCAACTTCTGCAATCGGTTTTTTCTGCTGCTTCAAAATCCGCTTTGCCATTTCTACTCGCTGCTGCATAATGTAGTAATTAGGAGTTACACCAACTGACTTTTTAAATTCACGACAAAAGTGGTATTGGCTCATATTCAGAAAATTAGCTAATTCCAAGGTAGTAATTTCTTCTGTGAAACAATTGCTAATTAATTCTAATACTTGCTTTAATTTAAGTGGTGCAAGTCCGTTGTATTCTTGAATTTGCGGTTTGGAAGTTGCGTATTTCTCAAGTAAATAAACCGAAAGCTGATTAAATAAACTTTCTAAGTGGAGTTGACAGCTATCGATACCATTTGCGACTTCGTGTCCAATTGCTTCAGCAATACCCGAAATGAAATAGTCTGATTGATGAGCAAATGTAGGAATTAGTTCTACTTTGTCGGGATTAACAAATTCATAGGCAATGTTAGCGAGAAAATCGGGATGAATAGATATAAGAGCAAATTTTGGTGTGTTTTTCCACATACACCAATGCTCTATATTTGCAGGAATAATACCTACAGAACTAAAAACTTGATTTTCGGTTTGTAAAACTCCGTCTAATATACGTTCTGTTTTCACATTTTCAAAAGCAATAGTAATAACGTGATGAATATGATTATGCTTCGGAGTTTCGTAGTCACCAAAGTTATAGTAATCAAACTGTACTTGCTCTAAATTCATACTTTGACTAGAAATTAAAGGAGATTCGGGTATGATTTGCGATCGCGATTCCGATTTAAAGTGATTGGCTTGTAAAATTTGTGTTGTTTTCATGATTTATTAATTGTCAGAA
>JAHCMI010000146.1 GCA_019192545.1 Rivularia sp. MS3
ATTTTTTATATTTACGATATGCCCATCAAAACTAACGGGACAGACTACTAGTACTTCACCACATTAATTTTGATGGGTTAGAAAGTCGCTCCGTAGGTTGGGTTAAGCGAAGCGGAACCCAACGCTGGTGTTGGGTTACTCTTCGAGAAAGCTTCGCTTACACTCCGTTCAACCCAACCTACCTTCTTTCATTGTTTTACCCCTCATATTTATTGTGGTCTAACTAGTCCAAAATTTAAAATCCGATGACTCAATTCAATGGCAAAGTTTACCTTGTAGGTGCTGGTGTAGGTGATGTAGATTATTTAACGGTAAAGGCTTATCGATTATTAGCTGAAGCTAAGGTATTAATTTATGATGCCTTAGTGGACGAGCAGTTATTAAAGTTGGTACCTGATGATTGCTTAAAAATTCATGTGGGAAAACGGGGTGGTTTACCAAGTACCCCTCAATCGGAAATTAATCTTTTATTAGTTAAATATTGTCAGCAGGGAAAGCTGGTTATTCGGTTGAAGTCGGGGGACCCGTTTATTTTTGGTCGCTGTATGCAGGAAATTAAGGCTTTGCAAGCTGCTAAGTGTGATTTTGAAGCAATTCCGGGAATTTCTTCGGTAACGGCAGCGCCTCTGCTGGCAGGAATTCCGCTTACGGATGCTGTAATGAGTAGATGCTTCGCTGTATTCAGCGCTCATCAACCTTCGAGTCTTGATTGGGAAGCGCTTTCAAGGTTAGATACTCTGGTACTTTTAATGGGGGGACAACATCTCTCTGAAATTGTACGTCAATTAATTAGATATGGGAAAAACAAATGTACCCCAATTGCGATTATTCGTAAAGCCGGTACCGTTGAGCAGCAAATATGGATCGGCGAACTTTCCACAATTGTGGAACAAGTAAAAGCAGTGCGTTTGTCTCCTGCTGTAATTGTTATTGGGGAAGTCGTAGGGTTGAGCAAGTTTTCTGCGAAGATGTAGTTAGATGCTTCCCTATTGCATAGATGCTTTGCATTCTAACTTATGTCACTAAATCCATCATCACAAGTTTCTTCAACGGTATCCCAAAGTTTACCTTTAAGCGGAAAAACTGTTTTAATTACTCGTTCTGTGGGACAATCAAGTCAATTTGCCCGAATGATTGCAGCAGCAGGCGCGAATGCTATTGAAATGCCTGCATTAGAAATCGGTCCTCCTTCAAGCTGGGAGGATTTAGATAGTGCAATTGCTAATTTATCGGAATTTGACTGGTTAATTCTCACTTCTAGTAACGGTATAAATTACTTTTTTGAAAGATTAATTGCATTAGAAAAAGATGCGCGTACACTAGCTAATCTGAAAATAGCTGTCGTTGGAGAGAAAACCGCTCAAACCCTTAAAAAACAAAATTTACAACCCGATTTTATTCCACCAAATTTTATTGCTGACTCTTTAATAGAACATTTTCCCGAGCAACTTGCTGGTAAAAAAGTTTTATTTCCCAGAGTAGAAACTGGTGGCAGAGAAGATTTAATTAGACAATTTAGACAACAAGGCGCTGAAGTTATGGAGGTGGCAGCATATCAATCTTGTTGTCCAAGTAGCATTCCTGCGTCGGCTGAATTAGCTTTACAAAGTGGAACGGTTGATATAATCACTTTTGCGAGTTCTAAAACTGTGAAATTTTTTAATCAACTAGCACAAACAATCTTTTTGGATAATCCGCAAGATAATCAACCATCCGAAGTATCAAATTATTTAGAAGGAGTTTGTATTGCTTCTATTGGGCCACAAACTTCTCAAGCTTGTCAAGCTTATTTCGGAAGAGTGGACGTAGAAGCTTCAGAATACACTTTAGAAGGATTGACTCAAGCAGTTATTGATTGGGTTAGTAATTTAGGGGAATAGGTAATAAGTAATGGGTAATGGGTAATGGTTACATATTTAGGAATGACTGCAACTGGCATATTTTTCTTGTAGGGGGGGCAAAATTCGGTGTAGATTTTCGAGGCAGTTTGTGGTGTAGATGTTCTTTCCACAAAACTGCCGTCTTCTCGAATTATTGCCGTTGGTTGTAGACTGACTAATTGTTAAAGGAATTATAAGCCAATCAGTGTACAGCACCACCCAAATGTTGTGACAATTGCGGTCATTCCTGATATTCAATATATCGAGACGAAAGAAAATCTTTGATACATAATAGATAGTTACCAATTAAACCCTATTCCTAATTACCTATAATTCATGAAACGTATAATCGGCTTAACTGGAGGTATTGCAACAGGTAAAACTACTGTTGCAGACTACTTAGGAAATGCTTATAACTTACCGATTTTAGATGCAGATATTTACGCAAGAGAAGCTGTTGCTGTTGATTCACCGCTTTTACAGCAAATTGTCAAACATTACGGAGAGCAAATTTTACTAGCAGATGGTAGCCTTAATCGAGAAAAATTAGGTGAAATCATATTTAACCAGCAGCAAGAACGCTTATGGGTGGATAACTTGATTCATCCTTTTGTAGGCGATCGCCTTTCTCTAGAAATACAACAGTCACCAGTAGAAACTCTGATAGCGGTTGTACCTTTGTTATTTGAAGCAAGTATGACAGACTTAGTAACAGAAATCTGGGTAGTAGCTTGTTCCGAAAAACAGCAATTAGAAAGATTGATGCAGCGAAATCAATTAAATTTAGAACAAGCACAAGCAAGAATTAGCACTCAAATGCCTTTATCTGAAAAAAAGAAAAAAGCTGATATTGTTTTAGATAATAGTTCAACTGTAGAAAAATTATTACAGCAAGTAGATGTTGCGATATTTCAAAGATAATTAACAATTAGTAGTAAGTAGTTTTTCATAGGTCAGAAGTTAAGTTTTAATTATTGCTATTGATATAGCAATCCTATATGATTCGTGAGAAAGATAGGGTTAAAGGTTAAAGGTAATTATTAATATCTTTTAAATTCTAACTCCTAACTCCTAACTACTAATTCCTAACTCCTAACTCCTAACTCCTAACTCCTAACTCCTAACTCTTAACTCCTAACTCCTAACTCCTAACTCCTAACTCTTAACTCCTAACTAATAAACCGCTCCATCTAAATTCGCGGTTTGTAAATTTGTATAAGCTAATTTTGCACCTGTTAAATCTGCTTCGCTCAAGTTAGCGTTATCCAAGCAAGCATAACTTAAATTTGCTCCTCTAAGATTTGCACGAGATAAGTTTGTATTCTGCAAATTTGCTCTTAATAATGTCGATTGACTCAAGTTACAATCGCTTAAATTTGCTTGAGTCATATCTGCTGAGGTTAAATCAGCTTTGCTCAAGTTTGTGTGACTCAAGTTAGCTAAATTTAAAAAGGCGTAACCCAAATGAATGTCACTTAAATCGAGAGAAGAAAGTTCGGCACATCTTAGATTAGCGTTATAAAAATACCTATCTCCAATTGCATAACGATGTAAAAATATATCGGTTGCCAATCGATCCAAAAGCGTTTGAGATGCACCTTGATAACACCATTTCGCTTGAATTAAACTAGCGGCTGTATCGATAGCAATTTCATCAACTTTGTCTATTTCAACACCGTTACAACCATTCCAATCGCCCCTTAACATAAAGGCAATCTCAGAAGCTGCTTCACATGAGTCAAACAGTAAAATTTTTGGTTCTTGTTTGATTTTTGAACCAATTAATCTGTATAGTAAATTTCTCATTATTAATTACCGAATAATTGTAATTTGAAGTAAATCGTAATTAAAATAATTTGAATATTTTCTAGGTTTGTCTGATATAAGAATAAATATTCAACAAAATCTACTAACAATGTTCCAACTTATAGATGTATTCTGGGCTTATACTCTAATTGCTATTTTAATTCTTGTAGGACGTTTTATCAGACAGCGTGTAAATATATTAAAATCTTTGTTCATACCTAGTTCGGTTGTTGCAGGTGTAATTGCTTTATTATTAGGGCCAAGTGCTTTAGGTGCTGTTATAAAAAATACCGTTGGTGCTAATTCGGATTTAGTAAATGGGATTTTCCCCGAAGCTATTTTAACAGTATGGTCAAAGTCTCCTGGAATTTTTATTAATATTGTATTTGCTACTTTATTTTTAGGACAAATAATCCCCGGTTGGCGGACTATTTGGCAGCAAGCTTCACCTCAAGCGGCTTTTGGTCAAATATTAGGATGGGGACAATACGTTATAGGTTTGATACTGGGCATTACTGTATTAACCCCTATTTTTCAATTACCTCCCATCGCAGCATCGTTAATTGAAGTTGCTTTTGAAGGGGGACACGGTACATCGGCGGGAATGGCTGATACTTTTCAAGAGTTGGGTTTTCCTGAAGCTGCCGATCTATCTTTAACTTTAGCAACTATCGGGCTGGTTTCTGGGATTATCATCGGTACGTGGTTGATAGATTGGGGAAGACGCACCGGAAGAATTGAATTACAACCTCAAGATGATATTGCCTCAACAATTAACCAAGATAGCATTCATGTAAATACGGAGGAACATCCAGCTATTACGGCGGCAAGAGATAGATTATTCAAGGATTTACTAATTGACCCGATATCGCTTAACTTTGGTTTTGTAGGATTAGCTGTTGCAATCGGCTGGTTAATTTTACAGGCTTTAGGATTTATAGAATCAATTACTTGGGGAAGTGGAGACGGATTGAAGTTAATTGCTTTTGTACCTTTGTTTCCAATGGCGTTAATTGGGGGAATTTTGGTTCAGTTGCTGTTAGTTAAGACAAACCGCAGCTATATGGTTAGTCGCCCTTTAATGGAACGGATTGGCGGCTTGGCTTTGGATGTAACTATTGTGACGGCTTTAGCTAGTATTTCTCTTACAGCTTTGGGTGCAAATTTAATTCCTTTATTAATTTTGGCTGTCGGCGGTATCGCTTGGAATGTTTGCGTATACGTGTTTTTAGCGCCGCGTTTAATTCCTTTTTACCCAAATGAAAGGGGTTTGGGCGATTTAGGGCAATCGATGGGAGTGACCGCTACCGGTATATTATTGTTACGGATGGTCGATCCAGATAACCGTACAGGAGCTTTTGAATGTTTTGCTTACAAGCAGTTATTATTTGAACCAATTTTAGGAGGAGGATTATTTACTGCTGCTGCTCCTGCTTTAATTGTTCGGTATGGTTCAATTCCAATGTTGTTATTTACATCTGTAATTTTGACTTTTTGGTTGATATTTGGACTTTGGAATTGCCAGCGGTTGAGGAAGGGTAATTGATAATTTATGATTGGTAATAGACAACTATCAAAAACTTAAATAGAAAGTAATTAGGGCTTGCTGAAAAAGTAATAAAAAAGTGAGATGGTGATTTATTAGTCATT
>JAHCMI010000147.1 GCA_019192545.1 Rivularia sp. MS3
CGACGATAGTTGGAGGGTTGCCTCCTGTGAAAATAGCTCGGTGCCAGGTTTTTAAATCAATAAAGTCTCCTTCGGTATATTTGAAGGAGACTTTATTTTTATGATATTGTTTGTCAACTTTATATTTTTCAACATACAATCAAAGTAAAATAGAAGTTTAAACAAGTGTCCAAGGAACAAAAACTTTGATTCTTTTAAATTAGATTGTCTGTTAACAAATTGAGTTTGACAAACAATTACTACTTTACAAATGGTAAATCAGATAAATGATATTGCTTCGCAGGCCAGTCAAGGCAGTATTGCAGCAATTATTCAAGTATTGAATGAAAAGTTAGCTAATTCTGGTGTAAGAACTAGAGCGGTATTTGATAGTGGGGTATTACAACTTTTATGTGAAGCTCGCACGACAGAAAATCTAGAGAAATCGACTTTAGTACAGCAGATTAAGCAAATACTAGAATCTATAGCACCTCGTAATGTCCACAGAGTGAATATAAATAGCCGTATTGTTCGCGAACAACAACTACTATGGTTGGAAGAAATAAACCGCGATCCAGAAAATCAATTGCTATGGTCAGAGGAAATAACTTTAAAAAAACCTAATATATTATGGCAATTAGTTAGAGATTTAAAAGATAGTAAGAAAGAATCACTAAAGCCGCAAATTCCTCAACCTCAATCATCTCGGCATTTAATAGTAAGCAATAAAACCAAACAAAAGAAATCATTCTTTAGGGGGATGATAAATATTTTCAGTTTGTGCTTGCTAGTTTTATCAGCGGGTTGGATAGCTTATTATTTTTTAGGTAGTAAAATTAGTAATTCAATAGAGACAGTAGCTTCTAAGCAAAAACTACCCAATCTGTCAAAAACAAAATCTTTAGAGCCGTTAGATATTGATAAAGAGCAATTCAATAGTTCCGCCGCAACAATCTCTCCAAAAGTTTCCAAAACACCTTTTCAAATAGAAGATGACATCTTTTACATTGCGGTAAGAGTTGCGAATAAAGCTGTTGAGGATGGAAAAAAAACGAATACTTCTGCTAAGTGGTTGGAAGTAGCAGCAAAATGGCAATATGCTTCTGATTTAATGGCTGAAGTTCCATCTAGCCATAGTCGTTTTAAAGAGGCACAATCAAGAATTAAACTATACAAGGAATATAGCGACCTGGCATTAGAAAAAGCTAACAAGAATTAACTTAGGTTTTATCTAATAAATGCGTCTTGTCTTCTAAATTAAGGTAAATTTTTATAATGAACAGCAAAACCTTTATTGCTCTAAGACGCAGGCATTTTCAAGAATCCCAGCCTTTTAATCAACAAATAGTTAATTTAACTTCAAAGGTAGATAGTCATGCTTTTTTAAGAAATCCAGCTTCCCAAAACGTCTATCTTTACTTAATTAACTACGTAAAAGCTTTTTGTGAATACTGGTTTGACAGAAACTTCGATGAATTACAAATTCTTGATTGGGGTTGTGGCAAAGGTCATATTTCCTACCTTATGCAGGAAATAGGTGCCCAAATTACTGCTTGTGACGTGCATGGTGCTGATGATTCTAGTTTTGGTCAAAATACTCCTATTATTGAAAAAACCTCTATAAATATTGTTCCTTTAGAGCATTCCTATAAGCTGCCTTTTAAAGACACAACCTTTGATATTGTTTTAAGTTTTGGAGTACTCGAACATGTTCCTAATCATCTAGCTTCCCTTAAAGAAATTAAGCGAGTCTTAAAACCATCAGGTCTCTTTTTTTGTTTCTTTCTTCCCTATTACCTTTCATGGACTCAGCGTTTAGCGCATCTTCGGGGGGACTTTTATCACGATCGATTGTATAGCAAAAACACAGTAAAAAAGCTTGTTAAACAAAGCAAGCTCGAACTGCTTGACATTTGGCACAGACAACTTTTGCCAAAAAATAGTATTAATTATCGTAATTATCATACATTTGAATTCGTAGACCAATGGCTAACTGAACATACTCTTTTAAAATATACTGCAACTAATATTGAGTTTGTAGCTTATAAAAGTTAGCGTGAAATTGGTAAGTTGATATTTAATAATTAATCAATGTTTCTTTTGTTTTTCATCTGGAGAGTATAGATATTTAAATAAGTAAATATCTATCTAACTGAGCTAATAAAGGATTAATCGTTGTCTTTTGAATATCATGTGGTGGATTCCAATCCATCCATTTATAGCCGCTATGTTCGGTGAGCTTTAAATCAACTTCGTGTTTTAGCCATGCTAGAAATATAACTAAAGTTTTCTCTACCTTTTCACCCTTAAATCGCTTGTAGCGAGTTTGACCAGTTTCGGTATATCTGAAATTATTATCTAAATCTAGATTCTCAGATTTAATTCCGGTTTCCTCCGATAGTTCTCTTAAAGCACAGCTAAGTTCATCTTCCCCGAATTCAGTATGTCCTTTAGGCAAATCATAAATTAATTTAGAATTAGGACTATTGAGCATTAAAAGAAAACTTATCTGAGGTTGTTTTCTCATCACAATCACCCCACAAGATTTAGTTTTACGCATCATTTATAAAAACAATTAACTTTTAGAACTTAAAAGTATTTTGAATCCTTAATTTTTGACCTTTAACCTCTAACCTCTAACCTTTTAACTAAACATATTTATGATTAAATTCATACATCAAATCAACTCTGCCTTTACGTAACATGGCCGGATCTAGTCTTTCTGTAGTGTTGCAAGTCATTAATATAACTAATCTCTGCTTAACTTGAAACTCAGATTCTTCAATGACACTTTGATACAATGTTCCATCTAATAAACTCAAGATATGTTCAGTTTTATTACTGTACTGTGCTACTTCACTAGCACGATTTTGAGCTAAGTTATCTGCTTCGTTAATTATGATGCAAATCCTTTCTAAATAATTTGGTGGAACAAAATTAGAAATAGCATCATGATCCAATATAAAAATCACATATCCTAAAGGAACAAGAACTTCTTTTGCAACTGCCTGCGTCCATACTGTTTTACCAGTTCCAGGTTCACCATGTACTACTACAGCAAGTTGGTTTTGATTTAAAACCGCTTGCTGTACGCAATCGGTAAAATTCTGAATATCTTGAGGAAAACTGTTAATAGAAAACTGAGTATTGACTTTCCCTACGCGACTTTGATACCCACTTAACATTACAGCTAAATCACAAGTCGCTTTATTAATCAATGGCGTTAGGTTTTTTGCCATTAAAGTGTATTGTCTTCTGCCTCTCTCATAAGGTTCAATTTGCAGCCAAACGTCATATTTAGTCCAATATGCGTAAACTGTATTGATAACCTCTAAACGTTCCCAACTGTTAAATTTTTCAATCGGTAAATAAAAATCTCTTTCCTGATAATACTGAGTAATCAAATTGGGAGATTTTAATAAGTTCAGAACTCTAAAAACTGTAATTTCCTGAAGCCTATTCAATAGATAGTCAATTGGAATGCTACTGCGGCTAACAAATTGAACTATCGGCGTTTCTGTACTCAAAACATCTTTATAGCGATGGTCTGGTGTTAGTGGTTCGGGAGTTATATAATTCCAATACTTCTCAAGTTCGTAACGAGTATCTTCTGAAGTCAAACTTATGATATTTGCCCACCAAGCATAATGATTTCTTCCCAGAGTCTCGGCTAAACTACTAGTTAAATTTAACGTTTTTTGAGTTAATTCTTGAGAGTCGTTGGATAACAGCTGCCATAAAAATTCCCAGCTTAATTCTCTATAAAAAGGTCGCCAACCGCTAGCAAGCAAAGTTTGGCGAATATTATTACTACGAGAGTTTTCTTGCCCAAAATAATCAAATTCCATATTTTCCGGTTTAGAGAGGAAGGGCTTTTTCAGTTTTCGGGAAGCCTATATTATTTTAGATTTTACTAACAAATGCCTTAATTGCGGATTTTAGACAAAAGGATAAAAAACTTTAATTTACAAGTTAAACAATTACAAGCCCAGTTAATAATATTTAAAATTGAGAAACCACCTGCGTGCAAGTCGTCAGAGCAAAGCGTTCATCACTCAAAAGAAACTCCGCTGGTGAGTTACTACACACTCTTTAAAGGATAGCTACTTTCAAGCCAACCTCCCCGGTTCTTAGCGTCTTTTTTGCTTCTCGCCCGTTACTTTTGGTAACGGTACAGTTCCTCTCGTACTAAAGTATGTAAGCTCTTGCCTGTTAGGGCACGCAAGTGGTTTATTTAATTTTTTTCTTTAAAATCTTTTAATGATTGGATAAAAGCTTAAATAGGACGAGTGACCAGCACATAAGCGTTTCTTATAAACTGCTTTCAGGCAATGTGACCGGATTTGAATCCGGAAGCATGAAATACTAACTATATCCAGCTAAGTTCCTATTGCATTAATAATAGCTAAGTTCATTATAGTTAGGACGATCGCTTAGCATAATAACACTCTTTTACTGACATATCCCGTTATATGCAGTTATCCTTAATTTGACCTAAAGGAGTTTGAGAATGAATTACCTAACTCAGTTCCTACTAAATTGTAGAAATTAAAACTATATTTAAAAGGACAGGCGGCTAGCATAACAACAATCATAGACCGCTATGTGCAGTTTTTCCCAAATTTGGCATCAGGGGGTTTGATTGCTTTACCTAGCTCAGTTCCTTATGTAATACATTGTAGTATACTGTGACTTATTTTGTCAACAGTTTTTTTTTGGAGTATGTAAGAAATAATAGAAATTTTGGAGTATGTAAGAAATAATAGAAATTTTGGAGTATGTAAGAAATAATAGAAACCTAATTTTCTGGAAAACCAGGTTTCGATGCTCTAGTTTTATGGGTTAATAGTTCACATTTAAATACTCAAAGCATACTCTGATTTTGCGAAGACTGAAGCATAAACGAGGTTTCCTTTTTCTTCCACAAATTCACCAGTGAAGTTATTGCCGTTAATAGTTTTCAATCGTAAATTTAAAAACTTTTCTTCTTTAATAACTTCAAATTTTTCGGCTCTTCAGTACTTAGTATGCTAAAAATACAATTAGATAAGTGAATTGAAAG
>JAHCMI010000148.1 GCA_019192545.1 Rivularia sp. MS3
GCATTCTTTAAATAGTAGTTTATTATCAAATTAATTCGAGCCGTAACACACCCTATAATCTACAACAAATTATTAAGCTTAACCAAATAATTAAAAATTGCCGTCACCCACCAATCGATAATTGCGTCACAACAACCAAACAAATCAAACATATAAAAACCCGGTTTTTTGGAAAAACCGGGTTTTTGGTATTTTCACAAACTGTAAATAACCAATTTTTATCTATTTAACTTGTTAATATTGTCTTTTTTTTCTATTTCCTCTTCCCTGTTCCCCTTCATCTAAATAGACATCTGGATCTGGTGCATAGTGAGGACATAATTTTTCTTCCGGGCCATGAGGATACATTTTGCAAACAATCAGATTGCCTTGGTAAAAGCGACATTGGAGGCACTTTGGCATTTTGCGTTTGATTTTTGGCTTAATCATAAGAAATTTTAGCTAAAGTGCATTTTTCAAAACTAAACTTTTTAGTATAAGCCCCCCTTTAATAAGGGGAGCCACTCCGTTGCGGAGGTTGCCAAGCCAGTGCGTTGCGCGGGTTCCCGAGGCAGTCCGTTGCTCCCGGTTCCCTCCGTTGTAGGAACTGCCGTCGCGTTGTAGCAAGTGGCGTTCCGTTGTAGGAAGTGGCGTGGGTTGGGGGGATTTCATCCGATACCTACTTACCTAACTTTCCACAGCGAAATCTTCAGGATCTATATCCCAATTAACCCAAGTAATCGCTTTTCTTGCGGATTCCATATAAGGAGGAACCCTTAAAACATGAGTATATCCGGTGCTAGGACAAATCATCTTCAGTAATACTATCGGTTCCACATCAGCATTAGCATCAATTTTGATTAAGTCATATTCGCGAAAAGAATCGAGTTGAATCGCTTGTAATTCATCACAAATACGGTTGTAACCAATAGCTTGAATTAAAATTCGACGTAATTCAGTATTATTTTCTGATAATAACCATTTTGCTTGCCATTGATTTGGATGTACTTCACCGTATTTTTCGGGTAAAGCAACCCCGCGATAGTAATATAAACCGTATCCGTCAGCAAATTGAATTGCTGGTTCACCTTCAGCGTGGAGACGACTTTCTGAATCTAGGGAAAATTTAGAAGGGCGATCGCACACAATACAGACATCTTCAAAAGGAATAAACCATCCGCAGTGTTCAAAAAGTTGGTTTAAGCAGTCGTACCATTGTTGCGTTTTTTCATCGAGGGGGATTTTTAGTAGCGATTGGTAGGTTTCGATGAGGTAGATTTTGTAAAGTATATTTTGGGTGGTAATAGTACGATGTAAAGAATGTCCAGTTTGTGTAAATCTTGAAGTATGAATTAAATAATAACCAATATTTTTAACTGTTTCATGTAGCGGTCGTATAGCCTCTCTAATAAAGATAGAATCATTGAATTTTACTTGAGCAATATCTTCTATCCATTTTTGTGGTATATCATTCTTTCTATCATATAAAAAATGAATATTTTTTTGAGAAAGTATTTCTCTTACTTTGACCATCCCTTGCGCTTTTTCTTTGATGAAATGGTGTATATCTTTTTTTGTAAATAAATTATTTGATTCTAGCAAATTAATAATTTCCGCATACCAAGACTTATAATTGCTTTTAAAAATTACTTTAGGTGCTTTCAAGCCAATATAATTATAAGCAACTCTAATTGCTTCTGTTGCCTTTTGATAATCTAGAGGTATAGAGATAAACTTTCGGTATTTCTGATTTAAATGGGTAGGAGAAATAAATATATTAATCGGATTACCATATATTACGAGTTCCTCGATATTTTTAAAAGGTAGGAATGAACCAAAATCAGTTATTTTATTATAGCTAACATTTAGTTCAAACAAATGTTCTAGGTTATGTAAGGGATTTAAATTACTGACTTCATTATTAGCTATTGACAGTTGATTGAGGTTTTTTAGATGTTGTAATGGGGTCAAGTTACTTATTTTATTATCCACTAAACTTAAAAAAATAACTTTTTCTAAGTTTTTTAATGGAATCAAATCACTAATTATATTTTCTTGTAAATATAATTGCTGTAAATTTATTAATGATTTTAATGAATCAATATCAGTAATTTGGTTATTACTTAAATCAAGGTCTTCAATAAAAATAAGTTTACTTAGTGATTTGATATCTATAATTTGATTACCTGCTAAGTTTAAGTTTGTTAATTTAGTTAATTCATTTAGTGGGGTAATATCTTTAATTTTATTATCACTGAGATTAAGCTCAACTAAATTAGTTAATCTTTGAAGTGAAGTAATATTGCTAATTTGATTGTCACTTAGGTCTAAATCAATAAGATTAATTAGTCCTTTTAAAGGTGCTAAATCGGAAATATCATTCCAAAAAAGCCATAGATGAGTTAAATTAGTGAGACTTGCTAAAGGACTTAAATCACTAATATTACAATCTACTAATTCTAATTGTGTCTTCTTTAAAAGAATTCTTTCCGCCTGGTGATAATCAAAAACATGAGTGATTTCTAATAACACCTCAACAGTATGTCTCGTCTCCGGTGGCAACTCATCTTTATGAAAACAAAACTCCGAAAAACTACTGTAATTAAAAGATTTATTTTGATTTAATTCCGACATATCAACGCACCACAAACAAAAGCAAACAGTCAATAAAAATACCGCTGCTTATTCTTAACACATAGATAAAATATCCCCTCAGCGAACCTCCGCGCAAACCTCCGCGAACCTTTGCGTTAAAACCCCTTTCTCCCTCTCCTTAATAAGGATACTGTTGGCGAATAGTAGGTCAGACCCCTCATCCCAACGAATTAATAGGGATTTTAAGTTATCAGCAGGAGTGCGATCGCACTCCTCAAACCCTCATTTTTTTGGTTATTCAGGGGTGTCACCCCTGAATAACCAGCAGTATCCTTAATAAGGAGAGGGTTGGGGTGAGGTTTTACTCAAGTCAAAGCTTTGTGCAAAACCTCTTTATGTATCAAAGCCCTATCTGTCAAAAACTTAATTCTATCGTCCGAAAGCGCTTCCCCATTTGCAAAATGCTCAATCCAAGCCATACTCATTGCATTTGCATCATCGGGTAATTTATCAATATCCCATCCCGGTATTTCTATTTCTTCCATCAACCGATTAATTTTAGGATCGTAACTCAACGCAAAGCAACGACTTCCTTCACTTGCAGCCATTATCAAACTGTGCAAGCGCATTCCAATCGTCATTTCCACACCGTTATATATTCCTTTTAATACAGTTGGTTCTTCTACAGTGATAATTTTACTGACATCTTTTAATGCTGGTTGAATTGCTTGAGCAATATCCAAATCTTTGCTTTTTTGAAACGGTATCAGCAAAATAAAAGTTTCTGTCGCCTTTTGAAAGTCAACCAAAGCCTTAGTTAAATTACCCAATCGCGTTGGTGTAAGTTCCGGATGAGCGCGTAAAGTCACAGCAACTCTCGGAGCCGGAGTATTCCAAATACCTGGTGTCGAAACAGATTCCAGCGCCCAAACTGGATCGGGTGCTAAAACGTGGTTAACTTCCCATTCCCTCAGTAAAGCAGCAGAAACCGAATCTCGAACGCTCACCCCCGTACAGCCAATGTAATTTTGACGAGCCAACCACTTAGTAGCATTGCGCTGCAAAGGACCAATTCCTTGCGCCCAAGCCACTGTTTTCATGCCTCTCTTTTGAGCGATCGCCATCAATCCAGCATAATAAAATGGGCTAATAGCACTAGTAGCATCTTGAATTAAACTACCACCACCCCATATAAAAGCATCGCAAGAACGTAAAGACTGCATCACCGTATTAAAAGTCTTACGCTCGCAAGCCTCGACATTGTAACGCTGTTGAGTTTCTTCGGGATTACCAGAAAGAACCACAGGAGTCACCGACGACGGAAGCATTTGTAAAAGCGTTGCTAGTAAAGCTTCGTCACCACCATTTCCTTGTCCGTAATATCCAGATAATAAAGCACGCATAATTATTTCGGATTTTAGATTTTGGATTAATAAACGGAAAAATATTTATTCTCCACCATCATGTATTTCGCACGAATCGAAGCATACAACAAGACACCTCCGCAACAAGTTTCGTGAAAATAACTTAGGAATTAGCAGTTAAAAGTTAGGAATTATGAATTATGAATAACAAAGTATGAAATCATAATTTATAACTGCTCGCTGATAACTAATAACTGCTCACTGATAACTGATATGCAAGCACTTTCAATTCCCACTTGGATAATTCATGTTTCCAGCGTCATCGAATGGATTGCCGCAATATGGTTAATCTGGCAATACGGCGAAGTAATAGGTAATCGTGCTTGGGGAGCTTTATCCTTTGGTATGTTACCAGCATTAGTTAGCGCTATGTGTGCTTGCACCTGGCACTTTTTCGAGAATTCTCCATCTTTAGAATGGTTAGTAACATTACAAGCAAGTATGACAGTAGTTGGTAACTTTACACTTTTCGCAGCAGCTTGGTGGATACATCGTTCGACACAAATTAACGATACACAAATAAATGAAGTGTCTGAAGACCTTGTAAGATCGGAATAATTATTAAATGCGTACAGGTCAAAGGTCAAAGGTTAAAGTCGTAATCACTCCTCACTGTTAACTGTTCACTGCTCACTGCTCACTGTTAAAAATGATTTCCAAAGAAACCCTGTTCGCTTTATCATTATTTCCTTATTTAGGTTTCTTGTGGTTTATTTCTCGCAACCCCGAAACCCCAAAATTAGCTTTGTATGGATTTTACGGTACTTTAGTATTTGTAGCCGTTACTATTCCAGCAGGTATTTACGCACAAGTACATTATGGTGAAACTCTAGCCAACGTCGATTGGTTGCATGGAAGCGCAGAAGTATTTTTAACTCTTTCAAATATTTTAGTTGTAATCGGCTTTCGTCAAGCAATAATGAAGAGGGAATAGGGAATAGGGAATAGGGAATAGGGAATAGGGAATAGGGAATAGGGAA
>JAHCMI010000149.1 GCA_019192545.1 Rivularia sp. MS3
TTTAGTCTGAAATGTATGCTGCATCACATTTTCGTATTTATTCAGCAAACCCTATGTAGCTTGGTTAGCTTCAGATGAAGCACATATGGTTAATTCCAGCGTGCCTTATTTGCAAGAACAAACTCGTACTCATAACAGTTAAATTAAATTTTAAATTTTAAATTTTAAATTTTAATTTTTAATTTTTAATTTTTAACCTCTAACCTTTAACCTCTAACCGGATTTCGGTGCGTTAGACTGAAGTCACAACGCACCCTACAAAGTTAAATCATAAACTTATATCATTATTAGAATTATAAAACAGTTGATTATAGGTATTCATCGCTGATTCTCCTAAATCACCTGTTAAACTGCTTAACATTCCAGCCATTTTACCTAACATTCCATCAACTAAGCTGTCGGTAGCAGTTTTAACTCCTGCTCCATAATCCATTGTGGCATTAAAGTCTTCAAGAAAGTTCTGTGTACCTGCTTCTGATTTATCAATAACCACAGACCAATTACCATTACCAATTACAATACTATTATCGGTATATACCCAGTTCCCGTTACCAATTACAGTATTATTATTACCAAAGTTAAAGTTACCGTTACCAATAGTTGAATTATTATCTCCAAAGTTCCAGTTACCGTTACCAAGAGTAGAATTATTATCGCTATCTTCCCAATGCCAGTTACCGTTACCTAAAGTGTTGTTATTGTCACTAAAATCTAAATGCCAGTTACCATTACCAACTGTTGAGTTTTTAGTTGTACCATCCCAATTCCAGTTACCGTTACCAATAGTAGCATTGATATCTCCGTAATCGCGGTTAGCATTACCAATTACGGCGTTATCGTTACCAGAATCAATGTTACCGTTACCGAGGGGAATTTCGCCTTTGGGAGTATTAAAGACGTTTTCAGTGCCGTTGAAGGGTAAAAGTCCATCAAGAGCAGCTTCAATGATATCTAAATTTTCTGCTATCTTTCCATCAGTATTAAGCGGACTTTCTTCACCCATTAACTGCTCGAAAGAATTGCCATTATTATTGCTGAACATATCATTTCTGAACAGCGTTAATAAGTCGTCAGATGTTTTTAGTGGTGTATTATTTCCAGTTTCAAATCCTGGATAAGTAGTATTAGAAGCAAATCTAGTAATAGTATCGTAAACTGTTCTTAAGTTTTCTGAAGGAGATGAACCAGGTGTTTCATCAGTTTCCGAACTAGCTTCATTACCATTCATAAATGATAAGTCATCACCAAACATGAAGCTACTTACGTCGAAAGACGATTGCTCGGATTCACCGGCTGTCTCTTCATCTGTAAATGGATTATTTCCCTCAGTTATGGAATCAAAAGGGTTTTCACTGATAGAAGAATCTGAATTTCCGTAAGCAGGAGGTGGAGTGAATTCACCTTCACCAAATGGGTTATTACCGTTAGCAAATGGATTTTCTGTCTTTGATTCGCTTTCGCTACTAGTTACAGGAAATTTTTCACGTAATTTATCAAATACGGTATCAACTTTATCAAAGATGTCATCCCTTGCTTTTGATTCAAAGTCTTCTTGATTCGTGTCACTAGCTGTTATCCACTGGTCGTTACCAACCACTAAATTCTCATCAATAGCAGTAGTTTCAACGAAATCCCAATTCCAGGAATTGTCGCGATCGCCAGACTCGGATTTATTTTCTTCCGTCCAAACGCTATCCTTAGCTTCAGCGTTTTCACTTACCTCTAAAGTTTGAAAAAAGACGTAGTTCTCATTTTGATTATTAGAGTTCAAATCGGAATTTTCCATTGATAAAAAATAATATTTTTACTACAAAAGCAAATCAATCATGTAAAGACGTAGCGTTGCTACGTCTCCATACTTAAGCTAATTCTAGAAATTACTTAAAATTACTTGAAATTAACCCTTTTACAGCGAACTTAAATTGTTGAACTATCTTCAGTCGCGAATATTTCTGTCAAAGGATTGTCTTCACTAAGAAACGGATTACCTTCGCTGAATGGATTACCACTACCACCTGTAAAGTCAACATCTGAAAACGCTTCTATAAAAGTCTCAGCATTAGATGCAGCAAGTTCAGAGAAACCAGAAGCTAAGTCTGAAAGTTGGCTGACATCAGTAATCGGACTTCCTGAAGGTAACTCTATATCAGATTCAGCAAGGGTATCTAAGAAGTTGGTAAATGGAGCTAATTCATCTCCTTCTATATCTGTACTAGCTTCCAAATCATTAAATGCTTCGCTAAAACTTTGGTACTGAGCGAAACCAGCCTCAAAGCTATCTAAAAAAGATTCTGATAAATTGTCGAATTCAGCAGACAGATTATCGGTATCGATATCACCAAAGGGGTTTTGGCTAGTTGTCATCGATTCATCCGTGCGATTCGAGTCATTTCTGTAGGAACCGTAAGCACCCATCATCGGATTACCTTGGTTATCGGAATCTTCTTCAGAATTTTCCTCTCCACCAAGAGGATTGAATTCAAATGGATTCCCACCAAATGGATTACCGCTTTCGGAAGGAGCGTCATCTCCGGAAGCAGCGCCTCCACTAGGTGCTTGCGAAAACGGGTTTAAATTTCCTGGCTGCTTACCTTCCCTAAAATCTTCGCTATTAAAGTAGTTCTCAAGATTAATACTTAACTGCTCGAAAGGTGACACGAAACCACCTTCACTCATAGGAGTGTCAGTTGTATTTTGATTAGTATCTTCTGCCATCTTTTATGAATCCTCTAAATTTAGAAACAGAAATCTGTTCTTGTTACCACGCATCAAGAAAAATAAATTAAACCGCTTGATGCTTTTCATATAGAATTTTGAAAATTTCTATCTTCAACAATCATTAGCGAACTAATCATGGTTTGGTTCGCGAAAAATATTTGTAAACTTATTTGTGTCGTTCAATAGAAATACCTAAATATTTTCTATAGACAAAACTAATTTAAGCTTTTTTGGTTGAAGTTTATATGAGTTTTTTTTTGTTTAATTTAGCAATTATTTAGAAAAACTATATATCTCAGAAATATTAATTCTATATAGATGTACATATATTTAACTTGATAAAAATGCGGTATTTGCTGAAATGAATGCATTCTTTATCAATAATTGTTGAATTATCATCTACCAAATGACAGTGATGTTTTTTAAAAATTATAGTAAATTATGGCTAATTTTAATATGTGTATAGTGATTTTTTAGCTTTACTATTATATTTAATATTCTGTTAATCTAACTTAAGAAGGATTTATTTAATTTCATAACTTACGCAACCGGCAGATTTTTTCAATCACCCACTAACCAGTAAGTCAAAGATTTTTATCTATACAGTTTATCTAATGAAATAGTAATTGCGAGGTTTCGATTAGCATTTGTATTCATAATATGAGTTTTCATAAAAAAACGGGCTATAAAACCCGTATGCTAACTTTATTAGATAAATTATGTATGTTTCGCGATTAAACAGAAATTAGAAAATCTATACCGCTATCAGAATTAAGAAACTGCTCGTTGTAAGTATTTAATGCCGAATCGTCAAAATCTTCCGTCAAAGGTTGAAAAATTTCACCCATTTTACCCATCACCGAATCAACAAGCATATTAGCACTTTGTTTAACTCCAATTCCCATTGCGATAGTTTCTAATTCACCTAATAAATCATCGGCAATTTCAGCCGACTTATCAACAACAACCGACCAGTTACCGTTACCGATTACGATACTATTATCTGTATAAACTCGATTTCCGTTGCCAATTACTGTGTTGTTATTACCGAAATCCCAGTTACCATTACCAATAGTCGTATTGTTATCTCCAAAATGCCAATTACCGTTACCAAGAGTGGTATTTTGACTGCTAGAATCCCAATACCAGTTACCATTACCAACGGTTTTATTGTCAACAGAAAAATCTAAATGCCAGTTACCATTACCAACAGTTGAATTATTAGATGTACCATCCCAATTCCAGTTACCGTTACCAATTGTCGCATTCAGATTACCATAATTCCAATTAGCATTCCCGATAACTGCATTTTCGCTACCAAAATCTTGATTTCCGTTACCAATCGGAATCTCTCCTTCAGGAGTACTAAATACATTTTCTCCGCCGTTAAATGGTAGTAAACCATCCAAAGCGACATTTAAAATATCAAACGGGATTTCTTCTGCTAAGGTACCTTCACCAAAAGGATTGTATTCACCGCTAGAAAAGGGATTATCATCACCAACTAATTCTTGGAAAGAGTTAGCGGTATTATTGAAGCTGAATATATCATTACGAAACAGCGTTAATAAATCATTTGGTGTTTGTAAAGGTGTCTCGTTACCTTCTAAAACTCCTGGATAATTGAGATTTGCGTTAAATCTTAAAAGATTATCTTTGACAATTCTTAAAGTTTCGCTGGTTGATTTACTGGGGATAGCGCTGTAGTTATAATCGCCTTCACTAGCATTGAGGAATGGTAAATTTTCACCAGCAATCATTCCCAACATATTAAAGGATTGTGAGGGATTTTCATTTTGGTTTTCTGCAAAGGGATTTGTACCTTCCCCACCAGCAAAGGGATTTGTACCTTCCCCACCAGCGAAGGGATTTTCACCTTCTCCACCAGCAAAGGGATTTTCACCAATTTCTACAACCGGATTATCAGTTTCGGTTTCTTGTGTTGAATTATCTATCGAATTAGAATCTTCTAAAACCGGATTATCAGTTTCGGTTTCTTGTGTTGAATTATCTATTGAATTAGAATCTTTTACAACCGGATTATCAGTTTCGGTTTCTTGTGTTGAATTATCTATCGAATTAAAATCTTTTACAACCGGATTATCAGTTTCGGTTTCTTGTGTTGAATTATCTATCGAATTAGAA
>JAHCMI010000150.1 GCA_019192545.1 Rivularia sp. MS3
TGCGTGACGGTAATATCTAATTTGTTGGTTTTATTTTATTATTTTTCGCGACCGTTACTCACCCTACAAACTACATGAAGATATGTAAACAATTTTGCCAAACTGCATAAGCTATATTTGCTTGTCCCTATAAAAAATCAAAGCAGGTTGAAAAATAATATTATGCAATTTGACACTAGTTCCTACACAACTCAGGGTGGTATATTTATATCTCGTTCGGTTACAAATACTTCTATTGATTGTGCTATTGATGAAGTTTTGATGCGTTTGGATTCCCAACGGGGTGGTTTGTTAGCTAGCAGTTATGAATATCCGGGAAGATATAAAAGATGGGCGATTGGTTTTGTCAATCCTCCTTTAGAAATATCTACCAGAGACAGAACCTTTAAAATTATTGCTCATAACGAACGAGGTTTGGTTTTACTCGATTTTTTGACAGAATTACTTGATGGTAAACCATATATTCAAGAATTAAATCGAGCAGATAACTATATTTCGGGTTCGATTAAACCAAGCGATCGCCTTTTTTCTGAAGAAGAAAGAAGCAGACAGCCTTCTGTATTTAGCGTGATTCGAGAAATTATCTCTGCATTTTTTAGTCCGTTGGATGAAAATTTAGGTCTTTACGGTTCTTTGGGTTACGATTTAGTGTTCCAGTTTGAACAAATGCCCAAGCAGTTGCAGCGAGAAGATGACCAAAGAGATTTAGTTTTGTATTTACCCGATGAGTTAATGGTTGTTGACTACCATCTACAAAAAGCTTTTCGGATGCAGTATGATTTTGTGACTAAAAACGGCAGCACTAGAGATTTACCCCGCAAAGGTGAAAAAATTGATTATCGCGGCAAGCGTTTGAATGTAACTCAAGGTTCCGACCATGCACCAGGTGAATATCAACAGCAGGTTGTTAAAGCGCTGGATTATTTCCGACGCGGCGATTTATTTGAGGTTGTTCCTTCTCAATGCTTTTCCGAAACCTGCGAAAAATCTCCTACCGAACTATTCCGTACACTAAGAAAAATTAATCCTAGCCCCTATGGATTTATTTTTAATTTGGGTGGGGAATATTTGATTGGTGCTTCTCCAGAAATGTTTGTAAGAGTTGAAGGTAGACGTGTAGAAACTTGTCCTATCAGCGGCACAATCAAAAGGGGAGGCACTGCTATTGATGATGCGGTGCAAATTCAGAAGTTGCTTAATTCACGCAAAGACGAATCCGAGCTTACTATGTGTACCGATGTAGATCGCAACGATAAATCGCGGATTTGCGAACCCGGTTCTGTTAGAGTTATCGGTCGTCGTCAAATTGAAATGTACAGCCATTTGATTCATACAGTTGACCATGTAGAAGGCGTATTAAAACCGGAAGCTGACGCTTTGGATGCATTTTTAACTCATTTATGGGCTGTTACCGTTACCGGAGCGCCAAAACGTTCGGCAATGCAGTTTTTAGAACAGAACGAGCGCAGCGCTAGACGTTGGTATGGTGGAGCGGTAGGAGGTTTCAATTTCAGAGGTGGTTTAAATACAGGTTTGATTTTAAGAACTATCCGACTCAAAGATTCAATTGCAGAGGTAAGAGTTGGTGCCACAGTTTTGTATGATTCCGATCCCGAAGCGGAAGCACAGGAAACTTTAACTAAAGGTGGTGCTTTATTCCAAGCTTTAAATAGAGCCAGCCATCAACAAGTTGTACCAGTAGTTCCAGAATTTGATATTAAAGAAGCGAAGCCAGCAGCAGGGAAGAAAGTTTTACTAATAGATTACGAAGACTCATTTGTGCATACCCTTGCTAACTATATTCGTCAAACAGGTGCGACAGTCACAACATTACGGCATGGTTTTCCTTTGGCGGTATTTGACGAACAACAGCCAGATTTAGTTGTATTATCACCCGGCCCCGGAAGACCCAGCGACTTTAATTTAAAGGGCGCGATCGCAGCTTGTAAGAAACGTGAAATCCCCATATTTGGCGTATGTTTGGGCTTGCAGGGAATAGTTGAAGCCCACGGTGGAAAATTGGGAGTTTTAGATTATCCCCAACACGGTAAAACATCTTTAGTAAATGTAGTAGACAAAGATTCCGTAGCTTTCAAAGATTTACCAGAAAACTTTGAGGTGGGAAGATATCATTCCTTGCACGCTCTACAAGATAGTTTACCAGAAGAACTAAAAATTACAGCCATGTCCGAAGACGGAATAGTTATGGGAATAGAACATAAAACCCTACCCATAGCAGCAGTACAGTTTCATCCCGAATCTATCATGACATTAGTTGGTGGAGCCGGACTAACTATTATTACTAACGTCGTTAGTGAATTTACTTTTTCCGCCAAGGGAATGGTTTTGGCAAGTTGAAAATGCGATTAGGGCATAGGGCATAGGGAGATGGGGAGAGTAATTAATTACTATTCACTCTTAACTCTTAACTCCTAACTCCTACTCCTCACCTTCTCACTCAGAATGCATAAACTAAAATCCCTCCCCCTACAAAAACAATAACAGCACCCAATGCCCAATCCCCAATCCCCAATCCCCAATCCCCAATTACCAATTACCAATTACCAATTACCAATTACCCATGAATTCAATATCGGAAAAATTTAAATATTTACGCAAACAAAACCAATGTGCTTTAATTCCCTTTATCACTGCTGGTGACCCAGATTTAGAAACTACCACCGAAGCATTAGGAGTATTAGAAGCCAACGGAGCAGATTTTATTGAGTTAGGAGTTCCTTATTCCGATCCCTTAGCCGATGGGCCGGTAATTCAAGCAGCAGCAACCCGCGCTTTGGAAAGGGGAACCCGCTTAGATGATGTTTTGCGAATTGCTCAGTCGGTAACTCGTAAAATTAAAGCACCGATTATCTTATTTACTTATTACAATCCCATTCTTAATTTAGGAATTGAGCAATTTCTCAAAAGAATTTCCCAAGCCGGAATTAAAGGTTTAGTTGTACCCGATTTACCTTTAGAAGAAGCAGATAATTTAATTAATACTGCTGAAACATTTGGAATCGAAGTAATTTTATTAGTAACTCCCAACACACCCGACGACAGAATCAAAGCGATCGCCGAAAAATCTCGCGGATTTATTTATCTTGTCAGCGTCACCGGAGTTACCGGAGTTCGTTCTCAGATACAAACCAGAGTCAAATATGTACTGCAAAACATCAGAAAATTTACAGATAAACCCATCGCTGTTGGTTTTGGCATATCCAGCCCAGCACAAGCCCGTCAAGTAAAAGAATGGGGAGCAGATGCAGTAATCGTCGGTAGCGCATTTGTCAAACGTCTCGGAGAATCCACACCATACCAAGGATTGCGAGCCATTACAGAATTTTGCAGCCAACTTGAGTCAGAGGTCAAAGGTCAAAGGTTAGAGGTTAGAGGTGAAGAGTTAGGAGTTATGAGTTAAGAGTTAGGAGTTAGGAGTGAATAGTGATTAATTACTCTCCCCATCTCCCCACACTTCCCCATCTCCCCATCTCCCCATCTCCCCATCTCCCCATCTCCCCATCTCTCCCAATTATCAATTACCAATTACTAAAACAATGTTACTAACAACCAAAAACACAACAACACCAGATGCTCTCGGAAGATTTGGAAAATTCGGCGGAAAGTACGTACCAGAAACTTTAATGCCCGCTTTAAGTGAATTAGAAACGGCTTATCAAAAGTATCGTAATGATGCTGATTTTCAAAAGGAATTGCAAGGATTATTAAAGGATTATGTCGGACGCTCTACTCCACTTTATTTTGCCGAAAGACTTACTCAATATTATGCTCGTCCCGATGGTACGGGGGCGCAGATTTACTTAAAGCGTGAAGATTTAAATCATACCGGCGCTCATAAAATTAATAATGCTTTAGGTCAGGTTTTACTTGCCAAACGCATGGGTAAACAAAGAATTATCGCCGAAACCGGAGCCGGACAACACGGTGTGGCAACTGCGACTGTATGCGCTCGCTTTGGTTTGGAGTGCATTATTTATATGGGCGTTCACGATATGGAACGACAAGCCCTGAATGTATTCCGGATGCGGTTGATGGGTGCCCAAGTTCGTCCGGTGGAAGCGGGAACTGGTACACTCAAAGATGCTACTTCTGAAGCTATTCGGGATTGGGTGACGAATGTTGAAACTACTCACTATATTTTAGGTTCCGTTGCTGGGCCGCATCCTTATCCAATGATTGTCCGCGATTTTCAAGCAATAATTGGTAAGGAAACTCGCGAGCAAGCTAAAGAAAAATGGGGTGGATTGCCCGATATTTTACTGGCTTGTGTTGGTGGTGGTTCTAATGCTATGGGACTATTTCATGAATTTGTTAACGAAAAATCGGTGCGGTTAATCGGTGTAGAAGCTGCTGGTAAAGGAGTTAATACCGATAAACATGCTGCAACTTTAACACATGGAAGAATCGGTGTTTTACACGGAGCAATGAGTTTCGTGTTACAGGATGGAGATGGACAGATTATCGAGCCTTACTCTATCAGCGCTGGTTTAGATTATCCCGGTGTTGGGCCAGAACACAGTTATTTCAAAGATATTCACCGTGCTGAATATTACAGTGTTACCGATAAGCAAGCATTAGACGCATTTCAGTTGATATCCAAATTAGAGGGTATTATTCCAGCTTTAGAAACATCTCATGCGATCGCTTATTTAGAAACACTTTGCCCTCAGTTGAGCGGTAGTCCCCGAATTGTAATTAACTGTTCCGGTAGGGGAGATAAAGACGTGCAAACTGTGATTTCAGTTATCAGTGAACAGTGAACAGTTAGGAGTTAGGAGTTAGGAGTGAATAGTGATTAATTACTCTCCCCATCCCCCCATCTCCCCCTC
>JAHCMI010000016.1 GCA_019192545.1 Rivularia sp. MS3
ATATTTTTTATATTTACGATATGCCCATCAAAACTAACGGGACAGACTACTAGTTCATTTCATTAGTTTTGACGGGTTCATGGAAGAGGGTTTTATTATTTTCTCCCCCTGCTTCCCCTAAACCGTCATATTTAATGAAAACGAGTACTAATGAGTGGTCTGTCCCATAAGTAATAAGAGAGTAACGATTCTTACACGTGATATACAATTTAATTGCACCTATAGGCGATCGCTCTATTTTTTGTCAGATTAAAATTTCAAATTATTGTTATCGATTGTCACCGTTACCTTTCAAAGTTCCTTTGGCTCTACGATTTTCCAATTTTTGAATATTTGCTTCTAGCACGTCGTTAAAACTTAATCCTAATTCTTTAGCTAAAACAGCAACATACCAAGCGACATCACCCAATTCTAGCTTCAGCTTTTCACGAGATTCTTCATCTAAAATAGAATTACCATCGCGAATCAGTCGCTTGATTAATTCTGAAACTTCTCCCGTTTCACCTGCTAACCCTATACATGGATATATCCAGTTGTTTCCTTTGTTAGGATATATGCCAAATTCAAAAACCCGTTCCTGGTATTTGTCAGCATCCATAGTAGAATTGCATTGGTTTTTCTGTAACAACTTTGAATTATAGACTAAATTTTAACTAATAACGATGCACTTCTGTTTGTTTTCAGCAAGCAGCTTTCAAAATGGGAAAGGTAGAGCAATCAATTAAACTCGGCTTACCAAAGAAATAACCCTGAGCATAATCAATCTTTAAATCTTGTAAAATATTGACAATTTCTTGATTCTCTGCAAATTCTGCAATTGTTTTAACTTTGATTGCATCAGCTAAATAATTGATAGCCTGCACCATTGCTTTGGTAACGGCTTCTGTATGAATTTCTCTAATAAATGAACCGTCAATTTTCAAATAGTCTACAGGAAGATTTTTCAAATATGTTAGCGATGACATTCCTTTACCAAAGTCATCAAGAGCAAAGCAACATCCTAAAGATTTAAGAGACTTGATAAATTTAGAAGCTTGAGATAAATTATTAATCGCGATAGTTTCCGTAATTTCAAAGCAGAATATATCCGGAGGAAAACTACATTCTAAAAACTTTTGATACAAGTATTTAAGAAACTGGTTGTCGTTAAGAGATGCTCCAGAAATATTCACAGAGAAACAGATATTATCCCAATTTGTTAATTTTGCATTGCTCAAATATTTGAATAAATTATCTATTACCCATAAATCAATTCTAGGCATCATTGAATAAAGGTTTGCAACTTCTAGAAATTCTTCTGGTAAGATAACTGCACCGCTATCATCTATCAGCCTAATCAGCACTTCATAATGTATTTTCCTGTTGTCTTTGTTTAAAGGAACAATGGGCTGAGTGTATAAACAAAATTTGTTCTCGTCTAATGCTTTACGCAATTTTTTAACCCATAATAGCTGGGAATTCTTCCTCGATTTTTCTCTTGCTATGTCATGAATATATATTTGTTCCCTATTACGCCCTTGTGCTTTCGCTAAATATAAAGCATGGTCCGCAGCTTCTACTAATAATATGGGATTATCATCGCTATTAGGAATAGAACCAGCAATCCCCATACTTACTGTCACTGCTGAAGATACCGAAGAACTAGTGTGGGAAATGTTTAATTGCTGAATTTTATTTCTGATCGCTTCTGCAACCTTGAGGGCACCTCTAGCTGGAGTATAAGGTAAAATAATTACGAATGCCCCACCTGCATATCTAGCAACACAATCAGCTGGACGTTTTGCAGTATTTGCAATCGCATCTGCAATCATTCGCAAACATTTATCACCTGCGTGATGTCCGTAAGTATCGTTATAAGATTTAAAACAGTCAACGTCGCACATAATTATAGATAATGGTGAAGGAATGCGACGTAAACGATTCCACTCTTGAATTAACTTTTCATCGAAAAAGCGACGATTATAAACTTTTGTCAAGGAATCACACAAAGCAAGCTGTTTTAGTTCTTTATTCGCCGTACTAAGCTGATTGCATAGCCTTGCTTGCTGAATTCCAATTGCTAATTGGTTTACCAAACGCTGAATGAATTGAATTTCTTCTGATTTCCATTGCCTGGTTGCACTACATTGATGTACTGTAAGAAATCCCCATAAGAAAAAATTTCGAGATGCTAATACTCCCTCAAATTCATCACTTTTGAAAAGTATTGGTATTGTTAAAGCAGCTTTCACTTGAAAGTGCTGTAAATTCTTTAAAGATAAACTATCTAGATTCGATTGTTCAATATCATCTATTGCTTTAATATCACCCCGGAGAAATAGAGCTTTTTCTTCTCTATCTTTGATAAAATATTTATGAGCAATGTTATCTTGCGGTATTTCTGATATCCCAGGCTGAACAACTTGCTCCTCTATATAGCTATAAAGATTATCTAAGCGACTGATCAGAACGCGATCGCACTTTAAGTATTGTAAAATTTCTTTAGCAGCAGTTCTAATTACGAAACTAACGTCTAAGGAATCACGAATGCGCTCGGAAAGTTGAGATAAAAGTTTTTCCTGCTGTGCTTGCTGCTGTAATATCCCGTTTTGCTCTACCAAACTGTTACGCAATTTTTCCATATTAATATGGGTTTGAATGCGAGCAATCAATTCTTCTTTCTGAATTGGTTTGGTTACGTAGTCAACTGCTCCTAATTCAAATCCACGCACTTTGTTAATACTATCTGACAAGCCAGTCATAAATATCACGGGAATGTCTTTGGTAACAGAATTAATTTTCAACTGTCGGCAGATTTCAAAACCATCTATACCAGACATCAAAATATCCAGCAAAATTAAATCTGGTTTACTATATTCCGCACTTTTAAGGGCATTATTTCCGGTTTGAGCGACTAATACTTTAAATCCAGCCGCACGTAAATAACTAAATAAAACGTTTAAATTATTAGGAGTATCATCAACGACTAAAATAACTCCTTTATATTCATCCACTACATCATCTGACTTATCGAGCATAATACTTTAGATAGATATACATTACTAATTAGCTGTCAATTCTGAATCGGTTTAATTAAGAATTAACAGCTAAACATGTGAATGATTTCATTAGGCAAAAAGTAAATTAGTTAGAGTCGGTTCTGAACTTTACATAACATTTATTGTATAGCTTTAATAGAAGAATTAAAGTATAACAATAATTCGGTTCAGAGCTTATTAATTAATATAATATAGCTACATCTAAGAACTTAAATCAATGTCAATCTCTGGCTTATAGCAATTTTTTGGAACTGATAATCAAGTCTTCCAAAAATGGCACTATAAGTCAGCTAAATTTGATTGATATCAATACTAGTTGATTATATATGCAGCAACATTTCACTTTCAGGCAGTTAATTTATTCGGCTTAAGCACGCTTGTACAAACAAAAGTAAGTGAATAAATAGCTTTTAGTACAAAAGTACTAAACTAGTAGTGCTATTGTTCCATTCTCCTAATTTCAAATCATATATTTAAGCAGTTCAACTATTTACAGACGAAATGTAAGGTATATTACATTTTTATGTTCACAGTAATTTTACAGATATTCAATAGTGAAAATACTGAATTACACTTAAGAGGATATTATTTAAGGAAATTTTCCAAAAATTTTTGTAGTTTATGCTGCTGAAAGCTTTGAGCAAGTTCGCAAGCTTTCTTAACGAATGGCAGATACTTAGTATCCAGATTTTCTAAATACTCTACTTGCTGAATAATCGCTTCAATGTCTCCAATTTGAGTTAAGTGTATGAGTTGGTTTAGTTGCTCGTTTGATGGGGGTATTAGAGCTTCATTTGTATTTATATCTTGGCTAACAGCGATTTGCTGTGACTGGTTTTTATCAGTTAATGACAGTGATTTGGGCGATTCGGGATAAACCCACTCGATTTCGATAAATTGGGCTATGGATTTTATGAGTATCTTTAAATCTACAGGTTTAGATAAAAAAGCATTACATCCGATGCGGTAGCTAGAAAGTTGAGCATCAAACATTGCGTTGGCAGAAATAGCGATAATCGGTAAATCTTTAAACTGAGGATTGTTTTTTAAAGCTTTAGTTGTTTCAAAACCATCCATGATTGGCATGACTAAATCTAATAAAATCAAATCAGGTTTGAGATTTTCAACTTTTTCTAAAGCTTGTTTACCGTTAGTCGCCTCGCTAATTTCAAAACCTAACTGTTGTAAATAGCTGACGACTACAGCACGATTAATTTTGTTATCATCTACAACCAGAATTTTCGGCTGTTTGCCTTTGATACCAATGGGATGCACTTCCAAGTTAAAATCGGTAAAATTCTGAGTATTCTCTATTTGTGAGAAATGCAGATCGAAATAAAATGTACTGCCTTTTTGAGCGGTGCTTTCGACTTCGATTTCTCCACCCATAAGATTTACAATTTTTTTACTAATGCTCAAACCCAATCCACTACCTTCGTTTAAAGAGTCATCAGTTTTTAATTGGTGGAATGGTAAAAATATTTCTTTAATTTTATCTTCGGGTATACCAATTCCTGTATCTTCAATTTGAAATCGAATTAAACAGCTATTATTATCTTGCTCTTGGCAATCTTCGAGTTTGCTAACGTAAAAATTAACTTCGCCATTGTGAGTAAATTTAACGGCATTACCTAGTAAGTTCAGTAAAACTTGCCTTAAACGAGTTTCATCGCCTCGAATTACCGCAGGCAACGGGGATAATGCTTGATAATTAAAAATAATATTCTTTTGCTGAGCGCGAACATTAATAATTGAGTTTATTTTTTCTAAAAATAAAGGGAAGGAGATGTCTTTTAGCTCTAATTCTAACTGTTCGGCTTCAATTTTTGATAAATTTAAAATATCATTAAGCAAAGTAAGCAAATGTTCGCCAGATTGATGAATTATATCTATTTTATTATGCTGCTCTCTGCTTAAAGTCTCATCAGCTTGAAGAATTTGAGCAAAACCTAAAATACCATTTAAAGGAGTTCTTAATTCATGACTCATATGAGCAATAAAAGAACTTTTTGCTTGATTGGTGGTTTCTGCAGCTTCTTTAGCACGAGATAGCTGTATGGTATTTTTTTCTAGCTGATAGTTAGCTCGATAAAGCTGTTCTTTAGCGTTTCTAATTTCGGTAATATCAATGCAAGAACCAATATAGCCAATTACTTTACCTTGCTCGTCAAAGCGAGGAACTTCTTTGCCTAACATCCAATAATATTGTCCGTCACTTCCTCGGATGCGGAACTGTATTTCAACTGGTTGACTATTCTTTTTGACATTAGATAAATCTTTGCACCATGAATCTTGCTGTAAATCTTCTTCATGAATATTTTCAAGCCAAGCATCACCAAGTTGCTGCTCTAAACTAATATCAGTCAATTCCAACCATGCTTTGTTAAGAAATATTGCTTTACCGTCAGCATCACTCATCCATATAAGTACGGGAGCGCTATCAGCCATAGTTTTAAACCGAGCTTCGCTTTCTCGTAAAGCAGCTTCGGCTTTTTTACGCTCGGTAATATCAATCATTACCGCTAAAGTACGTATTATCTCTCCAGCTTCATTTTTGTCAGCAACTGCGCTTAAAAGCGTCTCCATTACCTCTCCGGTTTTGGGTACAAATTGATAATTAATATCCCAACAGCTACCTTTACGGAAAAATTCAGGTAGAACAGCTCGTGCATAATTGCGCGATTCTGAGGTAAGGAATTGAAAAAATCTTTTACCGATAACTTCTTGGCGTTGATAGCCTAATTTATCAAGCCAATAATTACTTACGTCGAGAATTCTACCATCTTTATCGATAGAATGTAGCATCACTGGCGTTCTTAAGTATAAGCTACGAAATCTTTCTTCGCTATCGCGTAAATCAGCTTCAGCTTGTTTGCGATAGCTGATATCTCGAATCAATTTTAAAAAGCCGAATATATTACCTTGCTTGTCTCTTACGGGAGTTTTTAAAGTTTCGCTGACAAAAATTTCTTGATTGCTGCGACGAAACTTAACTTCTAAGGGTGTTATTTTGTCAAATGTAGTTTGACTATCGTAGTTTTCATTATTTTCAATTAAATCTATTTTGTTTTTATGATAATCTTCTACGTTAGCATATAGATTCTTGGGGCTTTGTCCGATTAATTCTTGCGGTTGATAACCAAACAAATTGGTAAAGCCGGGATTGAGCATTCTGATTTTACGAGCCTTATCTGTGAAAATTAAGGCATCGGGTAAAGAGTTAAAAATTGCTTCAAATTCAGCTTGTTTTTGATTTAATTGATAGTTGACATCTTGTAGCGTGTTTAAAGTTTTTTGTAGCTGATTTTGAGCAGTTTTGATGTCGTTAATATCAATAAAACTCAGAACTACACCATCAAATGTACCGTTATCTTTTATATAAGGATTCACCCGCATCAGCAAGTATTTATCAAAAGCTGCAAGCTTTACTTCTAAATCAAGCGACTTCTCATTTTGAGTTACTTCCTCAATAATTTTCAGAAAATCAGCACAGTCAAGATTATGGCTGAGATGTTTTAAGGGACGATTAATATCAGTTTCTATCAGATTTATGGCAATAGTGGCAGCAGGAGTAAATTTGCGAATTCTTAGCTGTTTATCTAAAAATACTACTCCAATATTTGTGCTTCGGAGCAAATTATTAATATCTTCGTTAAGTTCAATTAATTCGTGTATCTTTAATTGATATTCAGAATTAACCGTATATAGTTCTTGGTTTACTGAATGTAATTCTTCATTAGTACTTTGTAATTCTTCATTAGAAGCAGTTAACTCTTCGTTAGCAGCTTGATGTTCTTCATCAATAGATTCTAATTCTTCTACCAAGGTTTGGAAACTTTCTTCAGCCTGCTTTAATTGGTATTCTAAATGGTTAATTCGTTCAGAAGCTTGAGAATCTGGCTGAAAATTTTCTTCTGGTGTAAAGTGAACTGATGTATGTTGCTCTTGAAAATTTATCATTAATAAATCATCGGCAACTTTACTATCCTCATAAAAATCTACTGTTAATTGTATTGTACGAATGTAATCGTCTTCTATTAGTTTTATACCTTTATAAACAACAGTTGTTTTTTCTTTTCTTATTCTGTATAAAGCTGTATTCAAAGGTAATTTTAATGATGGCGATACAAGTTGAGTGATATCGCTAGTTAATTTTCCTACAGGTATTCTTAAAACTTGTGCTAAATCTTCAAATATTTCTACTACCTGATTATTTTTATCTACAATCAGACAAGTTGATTTATTTTTATTCAAAAAGGTTTTTAACACCTTTTCTAACATTATTTCTCTTTTTGTCGATTTTTTCTTTACAGAAGATAGGGCTTGATTGGAATATTTACCATATTTTTCCGTTTTATCTACGGAGAATATCGGCATATTTAAAGTTACATCTCTTCGCTTATAATATATTTTATGCTTTCTTATTATCGGAACAAATTCATCTTCTAAATCACCTAAATGTTCGGAATCTCCTAGAAATAAAATGCCTTGATTTTTGAGCGAAAAATGTATGCTTTGCAGCACTTTACGCTGTAGTTCTGGCTGCAAATAAATTAGCATGTTGCGGCAAGTAACTAAATTTATCCGAGTAAAACCGACATCCTTGGTTAAATCGTGAGTCGCGAAAATCAACATATCTCGCAGTTTTCGCGTTACTTGAAATGAATCTTGCCTCGGAATAAAGTATTTTTCTAACCTTTGAGTATTAATATGCTCTGCAATATCTTGAGGATAAATACCAATCGCAGCTTTTTCTAAAGCTTCCTCATTAATATCTGTAGTAAATATTTTCACCCTCAGCCGCTTTTGCGATTTTTCTAAAGCTTCATCTACCAAAATAGCTAGAGAATATGCTTCTTCTCCCGTAGCACATCCGCTTACCCAAAATCTTAATTCTTCATCCGACTGAGTTTTCTCAATTAAATCGGGAATTACTTTCCGGGATAAATATTCCCAAGCACCTGTATCTCTAAAAAAACTGGTAACGGTAATAGATAAATCTTGAAACAAAGCCTGCTTTTCCTTGTCAGACTTTTGCAGAATTTTAATGTATTCTTCAATTTTATTGCAGTAATGAGCAGCACAACGACGATGTATGCGTCTCGATAATGTACTGCGTTTATAAAACGAGAAATTAACTTCTTGGTATTGAGATAATATCTCAGTAATTTGAAAGAGTTTTTGATCGTTTAAACCTAAATAAGAATTAATATATTCCTGCTTTATAGATATAGGTGAAATCAGAAAGGTATAGACTAACTGCGCTAGTTCAGCCGGAGCAGCAACTTGACTGATGCCATTAAGGTTTCTTTGAGGCACATTTTGCAAATTTAATGTTGCGATCGCGCTTAAAGGCATACCATCGAATTCAGCAGTAGAAGGTTCTTGAACTAAAACAATACCCTTAGCTTCATTGATTGCTTTTAAACCAATGGAACCATCACTTCCCGTACCCGATAAAACCACCCCAATTGCGTATTCTGGATAATTTTGCGCTAAAGACTTAAAAAATAAGTCAATCGGAAAATTAGGTTTTACATGCTTTTGATCTTCTCGCTTAACTAAATGCAAGCTGCCGTCTTCTATAATCAAATTTTTATCTGCTGGAATTAAATAGATAGAATTAGGAGCTAACTCCATACCATCGGTAACTCTGTAAATATCCATCCGGGTATGTCGCTGCAATATCTCCTTCATCAAACTTTTGAAGTTAGGAGAAAGATGTTGCACAATGACAAACGCAGCACCACTATCATTAGGCATATTTTGAAAAAATTCTTCAATTGCCTGTAAACCACCAGCAGATGCACCAATCCCTACGACAAACAATTTGCTATTCTCCTTATCAAATAACTATCTAAATATTCGACTTTTCCGCAAAATATACTGATAAAGCAATTTGCACTTTATATAATATTAAATTTTGTAAGTAATTATACATATCTTTAGAAAGAGATAATTAGGGTTTGTTGATTGCTAATAGTTATCAGTTATCAGGAATTAAATAATTTTAGATTTTGCATGGAAAGTAAGTATTGCATTGATAAAAAGTCCGCGATACTTTCTAATTGTTGCTAAGTGGCTACTGTTAACTCTCCTCATCCCCTCCACTTTGCAGTAAGCTGATAAACTATGCGCTCATCTAACTCATATGGCAACTATTAACGACAATTATTTGAAACTGAAAGCAGGTTATTTATTTCCTGAAATTGCTCGCAGAGTCAATGCTTTTGCACAAGCTAATCCCGATGCTAAAATCATTAAGCTGGGAATTGGTGACGTTACCGAACCATTACCGCAAGCTTGCCGCACTGCGATGATGAAAGCCACCGAAGAAATGGGCAACCGCGAAACCTTTAAAGGTTATGGCCCCGAACAAGGTTATGGCTGGTTGCGTGAAAAAATTGCACAGCATGACTTTCAATCGCGAGGATGTGAAATTGATGCCTCAGAAATCTTTATTTCTGATGGTTCTAAATGCGATACGGGTAATATTCTTGATATTTTTGGCAAAAATAATACTATCGCCGTTACAGATCCAGTTTATCCTGTTTATGTTGATACTAACGTCATGGCAGGTCATACAGGGGATGCAAAGAAAAGTGGTGAATATGAAGGCTTAGTATATTTACCTGTAACTGCTGACAATGATTTTACCGCTCAGATTCCCGATCGCAAAGTAGATTTAATCTACCTTTGTTTCCCTAACAATCCCACGGGAGCCACAGCTACTAAAGAAGATTTAAAAGCCTGGGTGGATTATGCCAAAGCAAACAACTCAATCATCTTCTTTGACTCAGCTTACGAAGCCTACATCACCGATTCAGAGCTTCCTCATTCGATTTACGAAATAGAAGGTGCCAGAGATTGCGCCATCGAATTCCGTTCCTTTTCTAAAAATGCAGGCTTTACCGGAACCCGTTGCGCGTTTACAGTAGTACCCAAAACACTTACAGCAAAAGCCTCTGACGGTTCTGATGTCGAGTTGTGGAAACTGTGGAATCGTCGTCAATCTACCAAATTTAACGGCGTATCTTATATAGTACAGCGCGGCGCAGAAGCAGTTTATTCTAAAGAAGGGCAGGAACAAATCAAGCAGCTTGTCAGCTTCTATTTAGAAAATGCCAAAATAATCCGCGAAAAACTTACAGCAGCAGGATTGCAAGTTTACGGAGGAGTCAACGCTCCTTATGTCTGGGTTAAAACTCCAAACGGACTTACCAGTTGGGATTTCTTTGATAAATTAGTCAATACCTGTAACGTAGTAGGTACGCCAGGTTCTGGTTTTGGTGCTGCCGGTGAAGGATATTTCCGTATTTCAGCTTTTAACAGTAGAGAAAATGTAGAAGAAGCAATGAAGCGGATTACCGAAAAATTTAAAGTTTAAACTTTGTACTTGATAAATCATAGTCAGGCAAAATGCCTGACTGTAATCGAGGCAAAAAGTTTAGCAAGTAATTGATGTATAAATAAAAATGATAATTTTCGTTGCAATAAACACTATTTATCCAATTCATCCATAATTTCAGAAACTGTACCACGAAAAACTTCCCCTTTTGCGTATTCAAATTGTGCTTGAGCAATATTAACTGCTATTTCATCGCGGCGTTTTTCAACAAGTCGTTGTCGTACAACTTGAATGAGCGCTTCCTGTTCGCTTAGGGATAATGTTTCTATACTTTCCAAAACCTGGTTAAATCTAGAAAATTTTGCCATTATCTCTGCCTATTTTCCCACATTTACATTGCAATTTTAACCCAATCCCCAATCCCCCATTCCCGATTACCTACTTCAAATATGTAAGCACCGCTCCTTGAAACTCCATCGTTACAATCTGTAGGATAATCCCAGCAACAAAAGGATTGAACTGAAAAATGCCTACGGAAGAACAATTAAAATGTTTGTACACGATAACTTGTCAGTTAACTTTCGTGATGCTTCAGCCAATTCACCTTGTTTACTTAGACCAGCGCACGTTAAATTTATACATCTTAGCAGGCGAACAAGAAGATATCGAGTTTGAAGTAACTATTGATGGAGAGGTATTTTAATGAATCCTATAAACTATACTCAAATGTCCGATAAGCAGTTAAAAAAGTATTTAGCTACCAATCGCAATGACAAAGCAGCGCTTCAAGTATATTTAAATCGCCGCCATCAAAATTCAAATCCAATTATTGCAACTCTCAACGATTCCGATTTTGATGACAAAATTCTGGCTGCAATTCGCGATCGCATGAGCAAGAATGCCTAATTCTCAAGCTTTAGAAAATGATTTACTCAAGGTAATTTTAGAAAAAGTGGCTAATTGGGCACAAGCACGCTCAGAAATTTTAGCATTGGCTTTAGTAGGTTCCCATGCCCGAGGTGAAGCAAAACCAGAATCCGATATTGATTTAATGTTCGTTACTTCTGATACAGAATTTTTTCGCCAAGATTGTGATTGGTTGCACGAAATCAGTTGGGAAAATATTAACTATAAAATTCTCAAATGGAATGACGCTCAATATGGTGTAGTTTGGTCTAGGCATGTATATTTAGCTAATTTAACCAACGAATTTAACAAGGAACTCAAAATAGAATTTAGTTTTGGGTTACCTTCATGGGCATCTATTAATCCCATAGGACTTACGCAAACGACATATCTTGTTGTAGGGTGCTGTGACACTTTAACTAATTTTCAACGTAGTAATAATGTTTTTAGTGTCACGCACCACCTGAGTGTTGTGACAATTGCGTAAGTCCTGTCCCATTGATTCGGGAACATTTAAAGTAATTAAAGGCGGTTGTAAGATTATATACGACCCATACAGTTTTTTAACTAAATTGATATCTAAAATAGATTAAATTAAAGGATAATTCTAAAAGTAAAAGAAAATCCTAAATCTGTCTTGGACAGTTTGGGGGAAGAGTATCTTCCTCCGAACTTTCCGCAAAATCTAAAATCCTAAATCTAATGACGCTTCCGAAGCCAGACATTGCCTACATACCCTGTCAGCAAGAGATTGTTGAAGCCATACTCGAACTAGCTCAAATCAACTCTAAAGATATTTTCTACGATTTGGGCAGTGGCGACGGGCGCATTTTGATTACTGCGGCAGAGAAATACGGAACTCGCGGTATAGGTATCGATATTGACCCCGTCAGAATTAAACAGGCTAGACAAAAAGCTCTGAAAAGCTCTGTTGGTAAAAAAATAGAGTTTTATCAACAAAATTTATTTGACAGTAATTTCGCTGATGCAACAGTTATATTTATCTACTTACTGCCTCATTTAAACTTAAGATTGCGTCCCCAATTATGGCAGCAGTTAAAACCAGGTACGCGAATCGTATCTCGCGACTTTGACATGGGAAACTGGGAACCATTAAAACAACTAAACCTCAAGGTGATAGAAGAGGGAGAAGAAGAACAAGTTACCTTATACTATTGGGAAATTGGGAATCAGTGAACAGTGAACAGTGAACAGTGAGCAGTGAGCAGTGAACAGTTAACAGTGAGCAGTAAGCAGTGAGCAGTGAACAGTTAACAGTTAACAGCGAACAGTTATCAAGTTTTAATTATGTAAGTCGGCACAAATAAACCGGGGGCATGTTAAAGGATGTAAAGTTTATTCAAAACCTTATTCTTATTGCCTATTGCCTATTGCCTATTCCCTTGTCCTAATTATTATTTTTTACGCCGACTTATTTATGCATTGTCCGTTGATAATTGATAAACCGCACCAACAGAGGTGATAATTGATAGATTGTTCATTGATATTAAAAATGTCTATTTCAAAAACCGAGGCAAGACAACTTTTAGAAAGAATGATTTTTGAAGAAACTCATCCTCAAGACTGGGTAGAAGATGTTTGGGGATTAAGCCCATTTTTAGGAGATAGCGCTGCTAAGTTATATGAGGTTTTTGAGGCATTGATTGAATGTTGTCCCGAAGCACAATTAGAAAATTTATTACAAAGCTATTATCAAGAAAAATTGATGATGAATGAACCTCTTTCCCAGGAAGATAATTGAAATATAAATGCACTTAGTATTAATGCCAGTAAATAATTGAACTATGCCCCAAACTAAAATTTTCGGTATCCAAGAATATTTAAATCCAATTAAAAATCAACTAAGTGTAGTGATTCACAGTTGCTTTGTTGATGTACTGCAATATCCTCCCGATAAGCGTTTTCATCGCTTCTTTGCAATGGATAAATCAGATTTTATCTTTCCACCGGATAAAAGCCAAAGCTATCTAATTATTGAAATTAGCATGTTTGAAGGGCGTTCGGTTGAAGTCAAAAAAAACTTAATCCGCTTACTTCTTAAACGTATTAATGAAAAGTTTCGCATTTCTTACAACGATATCGAAATTACTATTTTTGAAACACCAAGATATAACTGGGGCTTGAAAGGTGTTTGCGGTGATGAGTTAGATGTGTAAATTAGATGTATTAGGCTCTACATACAATTAGGCGAGGGTTTAATAATCGTAGGTTTTATTTTTATTAACGTCAATTTAACCGAAATAGCTTATGAAAACTTAACTTATTTTAATCAAAAAAAAATCTATTTAATCCTGGCTATTATAACTGTCTAAAGTAACAATGATTGACCGTACAGCTTTTTAGTTAGTGTATGACTCAGCATAAATTTTTAGATAGACGTTTACAAGAATATAATGCAATTTTAACTACAGCATTACAAAATTTGGCTACTTCGTTACCGACCGAAAACTGCTCTCACCAAAGTAAACTGATAAAGATAATGCTGGAAATATTATCGGAAGTAAATCTTAGGAATGAACAATTTGTAGCTGCAATCGAAGAAGATATTAAAAACTCACTTCTATTAGACTAAAACGTTCATAATGTAGTCAATTAGATAGTCTAAATAACCTTTTAATTCTTCAACTGCTTTATCTGAAATCGCGCCATCTTTTTGCCAATAGTTGATATATTTACTTTTGATTAGCTCGAATGCTCTTAAATATATTTCTACCGGTGGCTCGTAATGGCTGACTACTCCTTTGTAAAGTAAGCGAGGTTCAATTTCATTTTCCATGCAGCTACCGATCAATTTCAGATATTTGCTGATAACACGACGAAATTCTTCTATATGAGGATGCTCTTGAGTTAATAATTCCCGTGCGACTGTCTGCGCTAATTCAATTCTATTGGCTAATAACCATCTTCCTCCTTCTATACATCCAGCCCTTTGTGATTCTAACTCGGGAAGCGATGCTGTTAATTCTCGCTCGATACATTCTAACGAATAACGCAGCTTGTTTTGACGTTCTTGTATATCTTTGAGACTAATTACTCCACCGTTATGCAGTTTTTTGTCTTCTAACTCTTTTAATAAAATTTCTACCGTTGGTTTAATAATTTGAGTTAGCACACCTATCTGTTTTTGAATTGCCTCCGAAACTTCATGATGTACTTCATCATTGGCCATTTTTTCTAAACGATTGCTGGTACTTTCTTCTAACAAGTCAAGCTGTCGTTGCAAAGAGGAGATCATCTTTTCTTGAGATGATACTCTTTGGGATGAATTTCTGTATAACTTTTGCTCTAAATCTTCTACTCTTCTTTGCATTTTTCTCATAAGAGATGCATTTACCCAAGGGCTGAAAATAAACCCTGTAAAATCGTGCAAAGTTTTCCCCATTTTTTCTATAACTCCGTCGTTATTAACTTTCTGAGCCATGCTATTTATCCCTAAAATTCATTTGTATAAGAGTTTTGAACTTGATTAGATAGATTTTTAATCTGTTTTCGAGAGACTTAAGTCACCGTTACTCCACCGTGCAACGACGGAAGGGTTTTAGCAGCAATTGTCTTTCATAGGTTAAAAACTATTACTTTACCTTCCCAATAAAAAGTTGTATGAGAGTATCAATTTGTTTTGAACTTGCTGAAAAACTGTACGTATTTAAAATATATTTACCTTCTCTATTTTGACAGCCAATAGTTACTCCAAGCAATAACCAGCTTCAAAGCAGTGAAGTTATTTTCAAACTACTTTGTTATCATGGTTAATCTAGTAAATTATCCTGTAAATACGTTAAATCCAGCCGATAACTTTTATAAAGTGCAACCATACGGTTACTAAATGAATATTTCTTATGTTTATAACGTCTATTCTAGCAATTTAATTGTTGAACAAGATTTAAATATACGTAATTTTAGTTGTCGGCTTGATTATTAAACTAAATCTTCGCATTTTTCAAAATTTTGATTTACTAAACTCTTCTAAAAATTTTATCAAAACTTGTCGATATTTAATTGCAAATATTACTCTAGATAGATGTATAAATAAATAATAAATGATACTTGATAGAGATTTTATTAAATAGACTTTCAATTCATAAAGATTATTTAAATTCCCTGCGATTAGATTGGGGTATTAGTAGGTAAAACCGTACTAGAGTATTAGCGTTTTCTACACAAAAATCATAGTCACGGTAGATACAATCAATATATAGCTTGAGTAATGCTGTTATTAATTTACAAATACAATTAGAACGCGGCATACTTTAGGAGAAAAATATGAACAATCAGTTAAAAACAGCTGCTTTGCTAGCCGCCTTGAGCGCTCTTTTAATAGGTATTAGTTATTGGGCAATCGGTGGTAGTGCAGGTTTAATAATAGGTATTGGCATTGCAGCAGTTACTAATCTTGTGTCTTGGTATCAATCGGATAAAATTGCTTTAACGGCTTATCGGGCACAGCCAGTTTCGCCGAGCGATGCACCAGGGCTTTATCGCATGGTTGAAAAACTATCAGCTAAAGCAAATATTCCCACACCAAGACTGTATATAGTTCCCGGTGCCAATGCCAATGCTTTCGCTACCGGAAGAGACCCCGAAAATGCAGCCGTGGCGGTTACCGAAGGGATTTTAAACATCCTCCCAGAGGAAGAACTTGAAGCAGTAATCGCTCATGAATTGACTCATATAATCAATCGCGATACTTTAACTCAAGCTGTTAGTGCCACCATCGCAGGTGCAATTTCCTTTTTGGCACAAATGGTAAGTTACAGTTTGTGGTTTGGGGGAAATTCGCGAGACGGTAACAGGAATGCCAATCCTTTAGGAATGTTACTAACAGTTACTTTGGCTCCTTTTGCTGCCAGCGTGATTCAGTTAGCAATTTCCCGCACCCGAGAATTTTCCGCCGATGCTGGTGCTGCTAAATTAACTGGTAATCCTCGTGCTTTAGCTCAAGCTTTGCAAAGGCTAGATGCTACAGCCAGACAAATGCCCATGCAGGCAAATCCGGCTTTTGAACCTTTGTTAATTATCAATCCCTTGAGCGGTAAATTTTTAGGTAATTTATTTAGAACCCATCCCAGCACTGAAGACAGAATTGAAGCATTACTAAAGATAGAACAACAATTGCTGACATCAGTGTGAATGCGAAAATTGCAGAACAATAGAGAATAGTTATCAATCGGTTTCGATACGGTGGATTGCGAACTAATAAATCATCAATAAATTGTCATTTAGTTCTAATTCATGTATCCTGAGCCATTGGAAACCGTTCCTACTTCAATTTTCACCTCTGATAATTCATAATTCATAATTTTCTAATCCTTAACAGTATCTAGAATCATGACAGATAAAAACGTACAGCCCGAAGTAACAGTAGAAATTAGTCCTCAAACCACCGAAATGGTAGAAAGCCAAATGCCTGGTGAAACCAAAGAGGTTAAAGATGAAACCGCAGCTTTGATTGAAGCTATCAAAAGACGCGCTCAGGTAGAAGCACAGTCTGCCGGTACCCTTACCCGCGAAACTTACTTGAGTGCAGTACGTCAAGCCCGAGAAACAATCGAACAAAACCAGCTAATCGAACGCGCTCGGATTGAAAATGCTTTCGAGATGGTGCAAAATGAAGCAACAAAAAACTTTGAATCGATTATTGCAGAAGTTCAAGAACTTGGCGATCGACTGCAAGCCGCAGCGCAAGCAGCTTGGGATGTACTAACAGCACCTCGTCCTAAACCTTAATATTAACAATCAACTGATTTTTTCCAGGCGTTGCATTCTTTGCAGCGTCTTTATTATTTTGGGGCAACCATAGAGGAAGTAGTAAGTAGTGAGTAGCGAGTAGCAAGTAGAAAGTAGCGATAAGGGTTTAAGGTTAATTTACCTGCACCAATGCCCAATTACCAATTACCAATGCCCGATACCCAATACCCAATAACTAGCCGCGAACTCATATAATATTAAAGTTTTCAAAAAAACTTGAAAATCCCTGCTCGAATACCAAGAAGTAATACTTATGCGAACTTACTATTGCGGCGAAATCCGTTCATCTAATATTGGAGAAACTGTCACATTATATGGATGGGTTGACCGTCGCCGCGATCATGGGGGTGTGATATTTTTAGACTTACGCGATCGCACTGGCATTGTCCAAATCGTTAGCGATCCACAACGGACTCCAGATTCTTACGAACAAGCAAATGCCCTACGTAATGAGTATGTTGTCAAAGTCACGGGGCGAGTATCGCAACGTCCGGATGATTCTCTTAATCCCCGCTTGCCTACCGGTGAAGTCGAGATTTATATTGATAAGATTGAACTTTTGAATGCAGTGCGATCGCAACTACCATTCCAAGTTTCTACTGCCGACACGGAACCGGTGCGGGAAGATTTACGTTTAAAATATCGGTATTTAGATTTGCGTCGAGAACGCATGGCTCGTAACCTACAGTTACGACATCAAGTTGTCAAAGCTATCCGCCGCTACCTTGAAGATGAAGAAAACTTTATTGAAGTCGAAACTCCTATATTGACTCGTTCAACTCCTGAAGGCGCAAGGGATTTTCTGTTACCAAGTCGTGTAAATGCTGGCGATTGGTTTGCCTTACCTCAGTCGCCGCAGCTATTTAAACAAATTCTCATGGTATCGGGTACGGATCGATATTACCAAATTGCCCGTTGTTTCCGCGATGAAGATTTGCGCGCTGATAGACAACCAGAATTTACTCAATTGGATATGGAGATGAGCTTCATGTCTGTTGAGGAGATTATTGCCCTCAATGAAAAGTTGGTTTGTCATGTGTTCAAAGCTGTTAAAAATATCGATTTACCAACGCCTTTCCCGCGTCTTACCTACAATGAAGCGATGGAGCGGTACGGCAGCGATAAACCAGATACACGCTACGGCTTAGAATTAGTTAATGTCTCGGATTTACTTAAAGACTGCGGTTTTAAAGTATTCCGCGATGCTGTCGCCAAAGGTGGTATTATCAAAATTCTTCCCATACCGAAGGGCGATACCATTTCTAATGTTCGTATTAAGCCAGGTGGCGACATCTTTAAGGAAGCTAGCGAAGCAGGTGCCAAAGGTTTAGCTTATATCCGCGTCAAAGAAAACGGAGAAATTGACACTATAGGTGCAATTAAAGACAACTTGAGCGACGAACAAAAACAGGAAATTTTGCAGCGTACCGATGCAAAACCCGGACATTTACTACTGTTCGCTGCTGCTGATTCTAATACAGTTAATAAAACTTTAGATAGACTGCGTCAATTTGTAGCTAAAGAATTTAAATTGATTGAACCAGATAAAGTTAATTTACTCTGGATTACAGATTTCCCTATGTTTGAATGGAATGCAGATCAAAAACGTCTTGAAGCATTGCATCACCCATTCACCGCACCCCATCCCGATGATTTAGAAGATTTAAAAACCGCTCGCGCCCAAGCTTACGACTTGGTATTTAACGGCTTTGAAATTGGCGGCGGTAGTTTGCGAATTTATCAGCGAGAAGTTCAAGAACAAGTATTTGAAACAATCGGCTTATCACCTGATGAAGCATACAATAAATTCGGCTTTTTGTTAGAAGCTTTTGAATATGGGACTCCTCCCCACGGTGGCATAGCCTACGGTTTGGATCGATTGGTTATGCTATTAGCAGGGGAAGAATCAATTCGAGATGTAATTGCTTTTCCTAAAACTCAACAAGCTAGTTGCTTGCTAACAGATGCACCTTCTAGTGTGGATGCTATGCAATTAAAAGAATTGCATGTTGCTTCCACATACAAGCCAAAATCAAAATAATATTTGGTAGTTGCAAACTTTATTGGCGAGGAGTAATCTTCTCCGGGGGAACTAAAACCCCCCTCTTTTTTTATATTGCCAATTCGTAACTGCTACAAGTGATTTTAGTTTTTTAGTTATTATATAGTGCCGATTAATCTAAACACTCTGATAATAGCTTGATATTTGATTAAGATAATGCCCCTGAAAGTTATTCATTAATATATTTGTTTATTGATAAAATTAGGTATTATATCTTATTGAGTTAAGATATTTTGTATCCTAAATATCAAATTGTTATATTGCTATTCTTATTGATAACATCAACAAGAAAATATTTTTATTTGAAGATTCCGATCTTAAGTCTGAGGTTTATTTCTCTACTTTGTACTTACACCTTACCAAAACAAGATATGATGCTTAAAACCTTGTTTACTTTAAGCTAAATACCATATTTATTGGGTAATCGAAATCAGAAAAGTAAGAGGAATAATCATAAATTACAGACATCCACTGCAAAGCACCTAATACTTTGTTTAATAATCTGACTAATACTACTTCGTGCGAATACAAATATGTCAATAGTTATATTGAAAATAGTTCTTTAGTCTATTGCTTGCTAAAAAATCAAAACTAAATAAAATCTATTTGAAAGAAAATATCAAGATAATGTATAATTACCGATAAGAATATAAATAATTTTCTCGACATTAAGAACAATATGCATTCAAGTCTCCTTTGAGGCTTGGTTTTGATTGAGGAAACTATCTATAAAGCTAATATCAAGATATTGTGAAGGTAATATCAAGATATTGTGAAGTATAAAGCTAAGGTATTGTTCGCGGTAACAAGCATTGTTAGCATTTCAAAATGTTAAAAAGCATACAAAGGAGGATGTATGTTCTAATAGTTTATAACCTGTTGAACTACTGCTCTTAACCTTCTGATAACCTATGACGGAAAGGAATCGTGTTTGTTTCCGATGATTCTTTGGCAATTTAATAGTGCCAATGTATATAGATAATTTCTAGTTTGGTTGCAGTAGTTATATATGGACTGTGTTTCTAGGCGATTGTTTGCGCTTGAAATTACATGTCATGTCTTTTTCGGAGATGCTTAACAACATGTTTCGCTGACGCAAAGCTTAATTTTATGTTTTTTGCAGGACGCGAGGTTAAAGTCATGAGTAAGTAATTTCTAGATAGTTTTAAGTGCATTAGAAAAAGCTAATGTTCTAGAGAATCAATATGTTTTGTAGGTTAAAAGCTTTAAATTTTAAATTTTGCTTGATAGCTAGAAAAACTGATAGCTAATTTACGAAGCCTGCATATTTCCCAAAAGATTAATTAAATTCGATTGCAATTCATGTAAGCGTCTATTACTGAGTTGGGCTTTGATGGTCTATTCGATCTCGGTCCCTCTGAAGCTGCCTTTTGTCGTTACTGTAGGTAAATTACTTGCAGTCTAAAAAGGTATAATGTTGCATGAATAATATGATTGTAGATTAAAGTCAATAATGCTCAAGTATAGCTATCTCTAATTATTTTCTTGCAAATACATATAGGATGACTCTAAGGTCGCAATCGTGAAATTAGTATAGATTGAGAGTGGTAGATAAAAGAACTAGGAAGTGAAAGTTATGCCGGAATAGCGGTTTGAGGAACTAAAAAAAATTTGAATACAAAGTCAATGGCATCTATCGGTAGGTAAGTAGATAGATGAGACAAGATTAAATTTGCGTGCGAACGCCAAAGCTAAAAACAGGTAGTATCAATTAATTTATTACGGCTACGTTCGGAATAGCCAAATGTATCAATTGCAATAGTTGCGTTAATTTTGAGCGATAGTAAAGCTGCGAATATTTTCTGATTCTCAGTCTTTCAGACTAGCTTAACTGTGTTTTTTCTGACATAAAAGGTTGAATAATATCCTCTATGTAGAGTATAAATTATAAAATCGCGTGCATCTAATTTCCATCTTAGTCAGGACTTACGCAACTGCAACGAGACAATTTAAGTATTCTAAACCTTAAGCTGCCCTCCCCAGTGTCTTTGAGACTGGGCTTTGCGTAAATCCTGTAAATGAAAAGTCTGGTTTGATAAATTCTTAACCTAAGTACTATCAGTGCTAATTGTTAAGGCTTCTTCAAATAGTGATTTTATTTATAAGGCTCTATAGTTATCGGAAGTGTACGTGTATGAAAGATTTAAAATTGCTCAAAAGATGCGAACGCAATCGCAAACGTTCCAAGAGAAGGGCTATTTACTGTCCGATACATGGATGTTATTTACATAGCGTCAGCCAGAAATACAAACTATTTGCTTCCCATCCGGGGCAACTTCAACGAAAAGGAATCGGACGACAGAATGCCAAAATACTCATAGCAAGCCAAACAGCAGTACTTTTAGAGAATGAATGGTTAGAAGCATTTTGGTGCGATGAATGCCAGCAAACCAAATGGTACCATGTCGAAAAACTTGCTAAAAGCACCGACAAAAATGTTGGACGTGCCTCATATTCGATATCTTTAGCACCTAGTTATTTATGGAAACAAGCTGTAGGAGTTGATGAAGCTAGAGGCAATCCCAGTGTCAGCGAGTTTACTCGCAGACATGCACGAATGGCTAAATATAAGAACTTTTAGAGACGGAGGAAATTGCAGCAGCACCCTCATAAATTCAAAAGCTCAGTGAAGCCGAAGTAAAGAAATACGATCGTCAGGGTTTAATTCAGTAACTGAATTGATATATGCTAATTTCATCAAACTTCTCGAATTTTTCTCGAATTTTAGAATATTCCAATTGTTTTCATCTGAATTTAGATAAATAGGGCTTAAAGCAATAAGAGGTGTTACTTTGAACAGGAATCCGTTTGTAAAGTCAAAAAACGGCAAAATAGTCAGCGTTGAGCATTCATCAACAGCTTATGCAGATGAAACCCCAGCTAATACCAGCAAAACAGCAGTAGCACCAAAAGCAACCGGTTTATTTTATATACTGCTTTTATTATTCGTAAATGCCGGTATTTGGAGCGGAGCTTTGATGTATTTAGCTACAGCTAAATCCAAATATGTTAGCGAATGGGCAGTAAATATTCCTGGTAGCGGCTCAACTTCTAACATTAACCTTCCCGATATTGGGCAGGCCACTTCTCAAAACTATTCAGCCTATGCCGGAGCTAATTACGATCCTAGAGAAAATTACAAGGCGATCGCTACTAGCGAGCAAGTATTAGATACAGCCGCCAGAATCGTCAATATGCCACCAAAAAAGTTTGGCAAGCCGCGAATTAAGATAGTTGACAATACGTCTTTGATGAAGTTCGAGTTCAAAGGCTCTACTCCCCGGCTGGCAAGAAGGAAATCTATAGCTTTACAAAGTGCATTTGAAGCAAAATTAGACCAGTTGAGAAACGCAGAAATCGCCCAGCAAAAAGCACGTTTAGAGAACGGTATGGATGCCTCGCGGCGTAAATTGAAAGTAGCTCAAAAACGGCTGAGTCAATTCAAAGCTAATTCTGGGTTAAATTCAGATGAACAACTGAAAAACTTGGCAGTAAATATAGAAGACTTGCGGCGGCAGCGTAGCGAACTAACAGCCCAGCAGCAACAGTCCCAAGCTCGACTTTCAGAATTAGCAGGCAACTTGAATCTATCTTCCAATCAAGCTTCCGATGCTTTTGTTTTGCAGGCAGATCCGCTGTTTCAGAATTATTTGAAAACCTATAGCGAAGCAAATAGCGAACTACTCAAAGCTACAGCAAAATTAACCAAGGCTCATCCAACAGTTATCAATCTCAGAGCAGAACAACAGGCAGCCCAAAATGCTCTTTTGAATAGAGCGCAATCTCTTTTAAATCGTCCTGTCAGTATGGCTTTAGTCAATCGACTTAACTTCAGCAATAACGAATCATCCGGTTCTAAGCGTGCCATATTATCAGAACAATTGGTAACCACCAGCGTTGAGAAGCAGGGAATAAAAGCCCAAGTCAGTGCTTTAAATTCAGAAATTCCCCAATTAGAAGAAAGATTAAAAAAATTATCTCAACAGCAATCGGTAATGGAAGACTTGAGACGAGACGTACAGGTTGCCGAAGCCGTATTTTCATCTACCATAGCCAAATTAGACTTAGCTAAAACTAGCGTATCTTCTTCTTATCCAGAAATTCAGCCTTTAGCTAGACCTAGTTTACCAACTGAGGAAGCTGGGGTGAAAAAACCTTTGGTATTACTCGGTGCAGCATTAGGCTCTTTGTTATTTAGTAGTGGAATTATTGGATTATGGAAAGCTAAATTGCAGCAGCGACAGCAAGAACGCCATCTTCAAGAATACATCGAATATCCAGAATTTGTAGAAGACTACTACTAAAGTATTTAACTATGAGACCCCAAAACTTTGAAGAAAGTTTAATTTGGTACGTAATTATCGGCACCTACGCTATTTATGCATTGGGGCTGGTGTTTCCCGTTTATTCTTCACTAGCTTGGATATTAGGCGGGTATTTGGTTTTTAAACTTTTGCTGCAAACCAAAACAACTCCATTACAAGAGAAAATTACCGTTCCCTGGCTAACCTGGCTGTGGGGAATTTGCTCGTTAATTACTTTAGTTGCTACTTATGTCGCTATCACAGATTTTAATTTAGGAACAACCGTTCTTTTGAGGTCTATTTTAGGCTGGTTGAGCAGTACGGCAATCATTCCGTTATTTTTACTAAGTGGATGTTTAAATATTAGACCCCAATTAATTTATCGAGCCGTATGTATATTGTGTTTGCAAAGTTTGATCGCAATTCCGATTGCTTATGCAGCTTACGCAGCCAATTTACCGGATATTATTTATACATCTCCGATTGAAAGATTGATTCAAAATGGCCCTATTTTCCACAACGTAGGGTTTTATACTTCAGATTATGGAGTCGATAACGTTCGCTTATTTCTATTTACTCCTTGGTGTCCGGCTTTAGGTCTTGTTAGCAACATATACTTTTTTATGGTGCTTCAAGAATCCAATAAAAAATGGAAATATATCGGCATAATTGGAGCGATCGCCATGAATGTTGTGTCACTTTCCCGAGCGGCTTTAATTTCTTTACCGTTAGTGTTAATAGTTCTTTGGGGCTTAAAAAACTTTACTCGTCCTTTGGTGCAAATTGTTGGTGGACTTATTTGTTTTACTGCTGGAATTTTTAGTACTCCTCTAACTAATGCTGCTACAGAATTTGTCGATTCGTTTCACAAATCCAGAGCAGATTCTTCGAGAGTTCGCGCTGCCTTACAAAGGGTAGGAATCGAGGCTTGGAAAGAAGCTCCTATATGGGGGCATGGAGTTCAAAAACCAGGGCCGCCAGTTTTAGCAAATTTGCCCATTGGTTCCCATCATACCTGGATCGGACTGTTATATACGAAAGGATTGGTTGGTTTTATGGCTTTATTGGTGCCCGTACTATTAACTTTATTCGATTTATTAATTAAGGCAGAACATAGTGAAATAGCCGAAGCATCTTTGGGCATGTTATTAATATTGATTTTATTCTCGTTTGGAGAACAAATAGATATTTTGGGCTATATTATTTGGCCGGGTTTGATAATTATGGGTATTGCTTTTAAACAAAAAGTGAGAAAACCAGTTTTTGCCTTGACTTAATATTTTTTTACATAAAATTAAATGAATTTAAATCAACTAAATTAAACATTTTTGTCGGTATTTGTTATTACATGTTGTTATTATATGCTGATTTATATTATAAAATTAAATATTTGTGTTTTGAATTAATTCATCTTTGATAAAAGTAAAAGTCAAATAAACTTAATTACATATAGGTAAAAAAGACCTGTATTTTATCTTTACCAATTATCTATTTAAATCTCGACTATTTTTCATCAAAATAACAAACAATAGTGTTATTATTTCTTTCTAATCAATTAAAAAAAGATACAGGAAGTGTCTACAAATAAATGATAATTGAAAAAATTAAACAACAGTTATCAAATCAGTTCATCCGTAATATTGGCTGGCTTGGAGGTGCCGAACTAATAAATCGCGTATTTCGTTTAGGGGCAACAGTAATATTAGCTCGTGCCTTAACTCGCGAAGATTATGGACTAGCAGCAATTGTTTTAACCATTAATGAATTTACAACAGTTTTTACCCTTAGAGCCGGAATTGGAGGTAAGATTGTTCAAGCTGATGAACAAGACGTAGAAGTATTTTGCAATACAGCCTATTGGTTAAATTGGATATTATGCATTTCCCTATTTGTCATTCAGTGTATTGCTGCTTTTCCTATAGCTTGGTGGTATAACGAAGATAAATTAATCTTGCCGCTGTGCGTATACAGTTTAGTCTATTTAATGCTACCGTTTTTTGCCGTTCATAATGCACTAATTGATAGAGCCAATAGACTCAAAGTGACAGCCATCAGTACGGCAATTCAATCGATGCTCAATAACATCTTAATTCCAGTATTTGCACTTTCTGGTATGGGAATGTGGGCTTTAGTATTACCCGGACTTTTAACTACCCCAGTATGGATTGTAGTCACTCATATCAACGAACCTTGGCGACCGAAAATGCATTTTACCCTCAAAAGGTGGAAAGAAATTGTTAATTTCGGTAAAGACGTACTTGGCTATGAGCTATTAGAAAAGCTGCGAGCAAATATTGATTATTTATTAGTAGGAAGATTATTAGGAGTAGAGGCGTTAGGAGTTTACTTTTTTGCTTTTAATGCAGGTTTGGGCATCAGTTTAAATGTCATTAATATAATGGTATGGCCTCTTTATCCCCATTTATGTGCTGCCAGACAAAATTTTGCCGAATTCAAACAAAAATATTTTCATAGCTTGAAAACCATTAGCTTGGTTATAGTACCTTTAGTTCTTCTTCAATCAAGTTTAGCTCCGTTTTATGTACCTATTGTATTTGGTGAGAAGTGGACAACGGCGGTACCTATATTAGTACTGATTTGCCTTTCCGCCATACCCCGCCCATTCGGTACCGCAGCAGCTTTACTATTACAGTCTTTGGATAAAGCTTGGATAAATCTACGCTGGAGTGTAATTTTTACCGGGATATTTATCGCTTCAATATTTGTTGGTATGCAGTGGGGAATTCTTGGGGTAGCAGTATCAGTATTAATTTCTCACGTAATCGCAATGCCAATATTTACAGTCTGGGCAACAAAGTTAGTGTTTGCAAAAAACTCAACAGAATTTACAGAAACAAAACCAAAAATAAACTCTTCTAAACATTAAAATTTCGCAAATCTCAAAGCTTATTTCAAATTTATTAAATTGACCAAATTATCATGAGTGCTGCATTTACTGTTGTTATGCCAGCCTACAACGCTGCTGCATATCTTCCACAAACAATTGAATCGGTTTTAAATCAAAGCTTTACCGACTTTGAATTCATAATTATCGATGATGGCTCTACTGATAATACCCCAGCAATAGCCTATCACTATAAGAAAAAAGACCAAAGAATTAAACTTTTATTTCAAGCGAATCAAGGAGTTTCTATAACTCGTAATAATGGAATAAATCATTCTAATTCCAAATACATTGCTTTTATAGATGCTGACGATAGATGGTTACCCAATCATTTGAAGCTACATTTTGAGCATTTGGAGAAAAATCACAGTTTAGGAGTTAGCTATGCAAAAGTAGAATTTTTACATCCTGATGGTAAGCATACCGGAAAAATTGCTAGGGGACGCTTAAATAAGCTACAGCCCCAACATTTTTTATATGAAAATCCGACGATGACTGTGTCAAATCTTGTAGTACGCAGCCAGGTATTTCAAGATATTGGTTACTTCGATTGTGACATGAACTACTCAGAAGATATGGATTTACTGTTTCGAGTAGCCTGTAGTCAATGGAAAATTCAAGGTATCAACCGCGTATTAATAGAGTATAGAACGACACAAGGAGGACTATCTTCTCAACTTTACAAAATGGAAGAAGGCTGGGAAACTTTGATGGCAAAAGCCAGATTACAGGCACCCAAGCTAATCAACCAACATTATTCCAAAGCTAGAAGCAACCATCTACGCTATCTAGCTCGTAGAGCTTTTCGCTTAAACCTTTCCCCTCAAGTTGCAGTCGATTTTTTAAATCGAGCATTAAATTCAGATTGGCAACTAGTAATAAGGGAACCGGGTACTACTTTAGTTACAATGCTCGCAGTTTACGGCTCTCTTGCCCTAAAGTATGTAAACTTACGTAAATTTGCTCAATCTTCATGAAAATAAGATTAAAACTTTACTTTCTTTACATATGTTTGCTGCATTACATCTAATTTTCTTGTATTATTTGTAACAGTATGACTGATAAATAAGATTAGCCGATATGAAAGTATGTTATTTAATTCAGACTTATAAGAATCCGGAGCAGATTTATAGACTTGTTAAATTGATAAAAACTACTTCCTCAAATTCATTTATAATTATTAGTCATAATTTTAAAAGTTGCAGTTTAAATACTAGCGTGTTTAAGAGACTTAAGAATGTAGAAGTTATTCCTAATAATGGGGTAATGATGGGAAGTTTTGCAATTATTCAAGGCTTTTTTGATGCAATTAACTGGTTGGTGAATCATCAAATTAAGTTTGACTGGTTGATAAATTTAACTGGTCAAGATTATCCTACACAGCCTCTTTATCAAATCGAAAATTTCTTGTCAAAGACAGACTACGACGGTTTCGTCGAATATTTTGATGTTTATTCCCAACAAAGTCCTTGGGGTAAAAAAGTTGCAAATATAAGATACTTGTATCGTTACAAGCATTTTCAAGAATACTTATCTTATCGACAAAGATATGTATTAAAGCCCATCAAACATATAGTTAATAGTTGTCAGCCATTTATTCGATTAGACTATTCTTATGGATTAATTATTGGAGTCAAAAACTTCTATAATTTATTCAATAAAAATTTTATTTGTTATGGAGGTTCTTTTTTTGTCACAATCTCCCAGAAGTGCGCTATGTATTTAAATAATTTCATTCGCGAACAACCGAGAATTTTAGACTATTATAAAAAGACTTTTATCCCAGAAGAGTCTTTAATACAAACTGTTCTAGTAAATAGTAAAAAATTCAATTTATGCAATAACAACTACCGATATGCTGATTTTAAAGATAGTCGTCACGGACATCCCCGTATTCTTACCAGTAAAGATTTTTCGACTTTGAGCGACGATAATATTCATTTTGCTCGTAAATTTGACCCCAAAGTTGATAGTGAAATTCTCAACAAACTTGACCGTAGAATACTTACGAATAAAGACATTAATGTCAATTTCAAGTCCAATCAAATGATGCCAGCTAGTCAATATCTAAAAGTATAAAATCATCATGGGTAACTGAATAAATCAAGGTCTAACTTAACTTAGCATTAAACATTTTTTAATCGAAAAATGGCAATTGCGAGTGAAGCGTTTAGTAAATAAAAACGTTTCGCTCGCAATTAACTTTTTATGCCTAACACATTGTATAATCGTTAATGAAAAAATATTTCGTACAGGTATTTTATATCGGTAAATTATAATGCCTATAATTTCTGTTGTCGTACCGGCTTATAATTCTCAAAGTACAATTCTAGAAACAATTAACTCAGTTTTAGAACAAACTTTTTCCGATTTTGAGCTAATAGTTATTAATGATGGTTCTACTGACAAAACTCTGGAGATTTTAGCAACTGTAAAAGACGCGAGATTAAAAGTTTATTCCTATCCAAATGGAGGTTTACCAGCAGCTAGGAATCGAGGTATTGCTAGAGCTTCAGGAGAATTTATATCTTTTATTGATGCAGATGATTTATGGACTCCTGATAAATTAGAATTGCAACTTCAAGCTTTACAAAAAAGTCCTTCGGCAGGAGTCGCCTATAGCTGGACAATTTGTATGGGTAATAATGGCGAGTCATTCCATCCTGGTGTATCCGAAAGTTATCAAGGCAATGTTTATCAGTATTTATTGATAGGTAACTTTATTGCCAGCGGTTCAAACGTACTTCTTCGCCAACAAGCCATTGAATCAGTAGGCTATTTTGACGAAAGCTTGAAATCTTCCGAAGACTGGGATTATTGGTTGCGATTAGCGCCGAAGTGGGATTTTGTAGTTGTCCCCAAACCGCAAATTATTTATCGACTGTCTTCTGGGGCTATGTCTAGCAAACTCGATGTAATGGAGAAATATCAAACTATAGTTTTAGAAAAAGCCTTTGCATCAGCACCTCCACAGCTACATAATTTAGAAAATCGGGGTTTTGCTTATATATATTTATTTATGACACGACTTTATTTAAGTCGTGCCAATAATGCCAAAGTTCTGAACAAAGCGACTGAAAAATTATCGCAGGCAATTCGTTTCTCTCCAAAAATATTAATGAGTAAAGAAGCTTTGTTGTTGGCAGTCAAGATTATTATATTGCGAATTCTATCTCCAAAAATTGCTTCTAATATTTTAAGTAAAACTGTTAGAATTCGTAAAGCTGCCGACCCCAGATTGCAAACTAATTCACTCAGAAGTTATTAATATTGCTAGGAAGAAGTTTGTTTTGTTTATTTAGGAGCAATCAAATTAGCAATAATCAGAAACAATATGATTAGCTGCTGTTAATATTTTACTTGTTACCGATTTTTTGCTGTCGTTACATCTACCAATTAATTATGAATCAGGAAACCATCGATAGAAAAGCATCTGTAATTATACCGCTATACAATGCAGAAAAATATATCAAAAAAACTTTACAGTCTATTTTAGACCAAACATATAGAAATTTAGAAGTCATCATTGTTGATGATGAATCTCCCGACAATAGCGTCGAAGTTTGTCAGCAGTTTACCGATTCTAGAATTAAAATTGTTCATCAAAAAAATCGAGGTTTAGCAGGCTCTAGAAATACAGGTATCCGTCATGCCCAAGGTGAATATATCGCCTTTATGGATGCCGACGATATTTGGCTACCAGAAAAGTTAGAAAAGCATATAAATCATTTAGAAACCAATCGGGAAATAGGAGTTAGTTTTAGTCGTTCTGCTTTCATAGATGAACAAGATACACCTTTAGGAATATACCAAATTACCAAGCTCAAAGATATTACTCCCCTCGATATTCTTTGTCGTAGTCCTATTGGCAATGGTTCGGCAGCGGTTTTCAAAAAAGCTGTTTTTGAAGATATCAAGTTTCAAGACAATCTTTATGGATATGTCGAATATTACTATTTTGACGATACTTTTGCACTTTCAGAAGATATTGAATGCTGGGTCAGAATTGCCCTTACCACTAACTGGAAATTTGCCGGTTTGGCTCAACCATTAACTCTTTATCGAGTCCACTCGCAAGGATTATCAACAAATCTCAAAGTCATGTTAGATACGAGAGAAAAACTATTTGAAAAAACTAGCTCTTATGCTCCAGTACAGATGAAAAGTTGGACAAAACCAGCAAGAGCTTATCATCAAAGATATGTAGCTAGAAGAGCAGTTACTATTAATAAAGGATTTTTAGCTTTACAGTTAATGTGTCGCTCGATTATCAACTATTGGCGCATTATCATAGAAGATTTTCAGCGTACTTTTGAAACTATTGCTGCTGCGGTTTTACTTTGTATAGTACCGAAGCCTTTATACGATAAAACTAAATCGGTAGCTTTAAAAATAGTTGGGAATTTGCAACAGAGAAGCATTGATAAAGACAAGTTAAGAGAAGCATCGTAAAAAAGTTAATCAAGGCTACATTCTCTTTCTTAGTGTAGATATATCAGATGACTAAATATTGTTTACTAGTAATCATCCGTGACTTATCAAAAATTACCAGTAACCTAACATGCAAACTATACTTGAAAGCCAACAGTTCACAATTATAAAACCTCAAAATTCAATTACAGCCGCTAATGCTTACCTGCTGGAAAAAAAACTAACTACTGCATTAAGACAAAACTCGCATTTAAATATATTAGTTGATATGCAGCAAGTCGAATTTATGGATAGCTCTGGATTGATGGCATTAATATCAAGCTGCAAATTAGCTCAAAGTTTACAAAAACGCTTTAGTCTTTGTTCGATTTCTAATGGTTTGAAAATAATCATTGAACTAACTCAACTCGATAACGCATTCGAGATATTTGCATCTGAAGCCGCATATAAAGAAACGCTGTAATCAACACAGATAATTATTGCTTAAAACAATGCGTTTCCTTAGTTTATTTAATTTTCGCCAGCGCAAAATATTTGGCTTAATCTTTATTGCTTTATTAACTGCATTTGCCGTTCAATTTTTCTTTAGTTCTCATCAAGCTGTTCGCAGCTTATCCCATCAAGTTACTATCGCCAAAACTTTTTATCGGCATTATCCTTCTTTAGGTAGTCGCAATGTTGCTATAGGCGGGGGAGGCTATGTAACCGGGATATATCTTCATCCACAACAGCGCAATTTGGTTTATATTAAAACCGATATTGGTGGCTTTTATCGCTGGAATCCTGTTAATTCAACTTGGATACCGCTCAACGAACAACTGTCTTTAGCTAATAGCAATTATTATGGAGGTGAAGCTTTAGCACTTGACCCAAACGACCCTAATATTATATACATTGCTGTAGGCAAATATACTGCCGATTGGTGGCAGCATCAAGGAACAATCCTTAAGTCTTTAGATAGGGGGAGAACTTGGATTAAACTGAATATTGACCTGAAAATGGGCGGCAATGAACCGCAAAGATGGACGGGTGAAAGATTAGCGGTGAATCCTTTCAACTCTCAAAATCTATTTTTTGGTTCCCGTCAAGATGGTTTATGGAAATCGGAGAATGGTGGGGATAGTTGGGTAAAAGTCAAGTCGTTTCCTAACCTTAAAGATGATATCGGCATCAATGCCATTGCTTTTGATAAATACAACAAAGGCATCATTTACGCTCTTGCTCACAAACACGGAGTATATAAATCCACTGATGCGGGCAATACCTGGGCACAAATGTCTGGTACCCCTGCTCAAGTTAACCGGATTGCCATCGCTAGTAACAGTTCTTTGTACCTGACTCATTCTGGTGGTGTAAGTAAGTTTGTCGAATGTTGCTGGCAAGATATTACCCCTCTTGCAAACAAAATGGCTTTCAATGCAGTTACCGTTAACCCTAACAACCAGGATGACGTGATAGTTGCTACTTATAGCGATTCTTATACAGAGATTTTTCGTTCTCAAGATGGTGGCAGCAAATGGACTCCAGTTAAGCGACAGGCGAATAATACGGTATCTTGGTGGTCTGACTATATGAAATCAAAACCTTCTATAGCAAGTATCGAATTTGACCCTTGGTTGCAAAACAGAGTTTGGTTAACTGATTGGTATGGAATATGGCGAACAGATAATATTAATCGCAATCGGGTTGTATGGACAAATTATCAGAAAGGGCATGAAGAAGTAGTAACCTTTACCTTGGTTTCCACACCTTCAGGAGCATTAATCAGCGGTTTAGCAGATGTGGAGGGATTTTATCATGACAGGGGATTGCAGGAATATCCTTCCAAAATGTTAAGCAGCAAACCCCATGAATTTCAAGATACCTACAGCATCGCTTATAGCCAAAAAAAACCTTTGAGAATGGTGCGTGTTGGCGGGAGTCGTCATAACAATACCTATAGCGGTGCGACTTCAAGCGATGGTGGGAAAACCTGGAAGAAATTTCCTAACTTTCCTGCGAAACAAATGGCAACGCGAGTTGCGATGTCTGCAAGCAATCCGAATTTATTCGTTGTTACTCTAAGTGGCAATCAACCTCTGCGAACTATAAACGGTGGTGCTTCCTGGCTTCCGGTTACTGGCTTACCGAATGGTTTTGAGGGTAATTGGAATTGGACGCAACCTTTAGTTGCAGACAAAGTTGACGGCAGCTTATTTTACTACTACGCCGATGGCAAAGTTTATCGTAGCGACAACGGCGGTAAATCTTTTGCAGTTGTTTCTACATCGCTGCCTTCTTCAGACTGGCACTCTCTTAAAACTGGCTCTGGAGTCAAGGGGGAATTATGGCTGAGCTTAGACAAACAAGGGCTTTACCATTCAAAAGATGGAGGCGATCGCTTTACTAAAATTGCAGGGGTAAACAGGGCATATTTGATTGCACTTGGTAAACCGAAAATTGGCAATGCCGGTAACGCAGTTTATTTATATGGAGAAATTACTGACAAAGGCAAAGGCATATTTCGTTCTTTAAATAACGGTAAAAGTTGGCAAAGAATAGGCAATAAAAATAAACCCATCGGTAACGATCCAAATGTAATGGAAGCTAGCTCTACAGAGTTTGGTTTAGTTTTTATTGGTACTAACGGAAGAGGAATTTACTACGGTAAATAATTCAAATTTAATACAAAAAAATGGCTACAAACAAAATTGGTATTAACCACTTCGATGAAATAGAATTACTCGGAACTAAATTTCATAAAGTTAGAGTTCAAGAATTAATTAATTTCATAGTTAAATCAGCAAGTATAGATAAAAAGACACTAGTAGGAAACGTAAATGTTAGAGCAATGAATTTTGCCTGCGAAATGTCCTGGTACAAAGATTTTATTAATCGGTCAGATTTAGTATTTTGTGATGGTTTTGGGGTACTATTAGGTGCAAAAATGTGCGGTTGCCCTGTAAATTCGGAACACCGCATGACTTGTCCTGACTATATAGAAGAATTAGCGAAGCAATGCGAAAGAGACAATGTTTCTCTGTATCTGTTAGCAGGTAAACCAGGTGTAGTTGATAAAGCAATAGATAAATTGAAATTTATTGCTCCGGATTTGAAAGTAAAAGGGCATCACGGTTACTTTCACAAATCTGGGACTGAAAATGAATATGTTGTGAATGAAATCAATCAATTTAAGCCCGGTATACTTTATGTTGGGTTCGGAATGCCACTGCAAGAACGCTGGATTATCGATAATTTTGACCGAATAAATGCTAGGGTTTTCCTACCTTTAGGTGCTTGCTTAGATTTTTATACGGGTGCAGTATATCGAGGCCCCCGGTGGATGACTAATAGCGGGCTAGAATGGTTATCAAGAATGTTTACCGAACCGCAAAGATTGTGGCAACGTTATATTGTTGGCAATCCTCTATTTTTCTATCGTCTTCTCAAAGAACGGTTTACAAAACGTTTCAAAAATAATAGTAAACCATCCTCAACATATTAAGGAAAATTAAATTTTTTCTTAAACTGAATCAAAGCATTCTATTTAATTAGATATTAGAGCTATCAACATTAAAACCTCTACTTTTTGCTTTAACTGCAAAATAAATAATTGAGAAGTATTCCTATGATACGGCTATTTCTTTGAGTTTAATCAATGATTAGACTTTGAAGAGAGTTCAAAATTGTTTGTCAAATAAATATTTACTTTGCTCCATTTTTTTGGAGCAAACTTTGGTGACTTAATATCTACCAACTTTCAACAATGCAGCTAACAATATTAATACAGGTGTAATACAGGCTATGGCTTATCGTTCTCTACCGGTAGTAAATTTTCAACCCGATCTGAGATCGGCGAAAGGTACAAATTTAAGAAGAGGAATTGCAATTAGGTTTCTGCGAGTTATAACCCTGATTTCAATCGATATGATTGCTTTAAGTTTGGCTTGGACTTTAGCAATTAATTTTGGAACTTTTGTAGAATCTCCTTGGACTAGAAAAGCTTCGTTTATTTCATTGATACTTGTAGTCGGAATTGGCATGATAGCCAGTAAAGGGCTATATTCACCCGGTTTCTATCGTCGTAACTATACTGCTTTAATCAAAGCAGTAACTCTATCAGAGATTTTTTTACTATTAATTGCTTTTCTTTACGAACCAGATGCTTATGTTTCTCGTTCTAGCTTTTTAATATTTTGGTTTTTGTCAATCGCTTTTACCTGTATCGGACGCTTTGTTTTCGATTTTTCAACTAAATTGTTGCGTAAAAAAGGAGCTATCCGCTATCCGATTTTTGTAATTACCGATTCTCAAGACCAAGATGATTATCTAAAATTTATTCAGAAAGAAAACTGCTACAACCTTGAAGGTATTGCTGACTCAAAAAGTTTAGATAGAGACAATCGAGAAGCAACATTTGAATTTCTGAAACAGCAAAGTGTAGTTGAAGCTTTTGTTTCTTGGAATGCGATTAAAAATCGTCTATATATATGCTGGCATTTTCAGACAGCCGGTATTACTTTACGCATACTTCCGACTAGCAACCGTATTTATCATCCAAAGTCAACGCTATGGACAATCGGTAACGTTCCATGTTTAACAATTCCAGCCCCAATCATTGCAGGTAGCGATTTTTGGATTAAACGATGCTTCGACTTGTTTTGTGCGACTATTTTATTAATTCTGTTTTCCCCTTTGTATCTATTAATTGCTTTACTAATTAAATTAGATTCTCCCGGTCCAATATTTTTTAGACAAGAGCGAATTGGTTTGCACTGTAAAAAGTTTAAAATCTGGAAATTCCGTACTATGGTGACAAATGCGGAGAAATTACAGGCTAATTTAGAAGCGAAAAATGAAATTAAAGATGGGGTTCTTTTTAAGATGAAAGATGACCCCCGGATTACAACAATTGGTAAATTTCTGCGCCTTTACAGCTTGGATGAATTACCACAATTGTTTAATGTATTATTGGGGGATATGAGCTTAGTGGGGCCTCGTCCTCTTCCTATAAGAGATGTGGAAAAATTTCAAACCCCGCATTTTATTAGACAAGAAGTTTTACCTGGAATTACAGGTTTATGGCAAGTTTCCGGTCGCTCGGATATCGAAAAGTTTGAAGATGCGGTTAAACTTGATATCAATTATATTGAAAACTGGTCTATTCTTCTGGACTTGAGAATTTTATTGCAAACTGTAAGAGTTGTCTTGCACAAAACTGGTGCTTATTAAGTAGCGAGTAGCAAGTAGCAAATAGCAAGTAGCAAAAAGCGATAAGGATTTAAGGGTGATTTACCTGCATGTTGCATAGCTTAGTTTGTTTGTGCCTACTTACTTAATAAATGTGTTTGCTGGCAAGAAGAAGTTAAAAATTTATTCTTCTCCTTACCAGCAATAACTAAAATATTTTTTAATTAGATAGCGATTGGTTTTAACTCACCTGCACAATAATTTATATTAACTATAAAGGTCATCGGGGTAGGGTAAATATGAACTTTGATAAAATCTCTTTCTTTGAAAGATTTATTACTACTATTTTTGGAGGAGTTCCAAATATTTTATTTGGAAAAAAAATTAGAAACTTCGTATATCGAAGTCTTCTACATAAAATCGGTAAATCGGTTAATATTCAACATTTCGTTGAACTAATTGGAACTTCTTATATTGAAATTGGTAATCAAGCCAGTCTTTTGAAAGGAGTCCAGATTAATGCTTTAGGGCACCCTAATAATAAAGTCAGTATTAAAGATAAAGTTCGATTAGAGCGGGGTGTAGATATTCGCTCGTTACACAATACGCATATTATCATTGACGAAAATGCATATATTGGTCCTTATGTAGTTATTGCCGGTACAGGAAATATAAAAATTGGCAAGAATTGTTTAATTGCACCCCACTGCGGCATATTTGCTAACAACCACCTGTTTGCAGATCCGACTCAAACGATTGAAGCGCAAGGTATCACCAGTCAAGGCATTGTAATTGAAAATGACTGTTGGTTAGGGCATAACGTAACAGTCTTAGATGGAGTAGTAATTGGCGAAGGAAGTATTATTGGTGCGGGTTCAGTTGTAAATAAGAGCATCCCTGCTTTCTCGATTGCAGTAGGTACACCTGCAAGAGTGATTAAAAATCGTCTTGATGTGCAAACAGCGAACTTACCGTCACAATTACCATCGAAAATACAACACTGATATTATCTAACCCGCAACCAAGACAATTTTAATAAAAACAGATATTAGATAGATGCACGTCTAGATTAATAAAGCGGATGAGTTTAAGTAAATATTAAAATCATCCACTACGGGTTTATCTCATTAAGAGATTTGATAAAAAACCGGAATAGCCGTTTCTTTCAAATTTCTTACCCATTACCTTGCGATAAACGCCTAAATAACCATCTACCATGCTCTTGATGCTGAAATTATCTTCAACGTGAGAGCGACATGCTTTTCTGTCTATTTCTCCTAAACGCTTAACAGCAGCAACAAACTCGTCAACGCTGTCGCACAAGAAGCCTGTTTTACCATGTGCAATTACTTCTGGAACCGAACCCATTGGCTTAGCAAGCACTGGTGTTCCCGCAGCCATTGATTCTGTCATTACTAATCCAAAAGGTTCTCTCCAAGTTATGGGGAACAGCATCGCGATCGCGTTACCTAAAAGCTCGTTCTTTTGGAAGTGATTAGCTTCACCCAAATATTCTATATGCTTGCCATCAATATGAGGCTTAATCTTGCTCTCAAAATAGTCAACATCAACTCTATCGACTTTACCAGCCATCTTCAAAGGTATGCCAGATTTCTGAGCAATTTCGATAGCGATATGAGTTCCTTTCTCCGGAGAAATACGCCCTAAGAATGCCAGATAAGGAGGATTTTGCGGTTCTTTATAAAAACGGTGGCTTTCTGTATCTATACCGTTGTACACCGTTGCAGCATAATTTAAATCTTTTAACGGCTCTCTTTGAGCATCTGAAATGCTGATGTAGGGCTGTTCGCAGGCTTCAGTATAAATCTGCTTAGTGTCTGAATTGAAAGCTCCATGTAGGGTGTGAACCGTTGGAGTTTCAACAAAGCCAGCATGGAAAAGAGAGGTATAACCAACGTGAGAATGAATAATGTCGAAATTTCCAGCTTGCTTATAAACTCGGCTTAGCTGTAAAGCTTCATAAGCAGAATACTCAGTTATAGAGGGTTCTAAACGAAAAGCGCGGGGATAAACAGACTCTAACTTGGCTAAAGTTAGCGAATCACCCGAAGCGAACAAAGTTACCTCATGTCCTCGACGGACTAATTCATCGGTCAATAATCCTACGACCAACTCAACACCACCATAACCGGGGGGAGGAACTCTCTCCCACAGAGGCGCAATTTGAGCTATTCGCATATAAATCTCCTAAAGTTTTGTAATCAACTGTAACGAAGCGAGCTAGATACACTCAACTATCTTTAGATAGGAATAAATATTTATACTCAAAGGCATGAAATATAATAAACCGTTTCAACAGTTAGCATCTAGCGAATTGAAATCAGTTGTTGAACATAGTATTGCTGGATGAGAAATTTAATCAATCAAACATAGCATTGACGGACATACCCTGATAAACCTGAAATTGAGTCGGCTTTTCGTCTAGCTTTGATGATCCCTCTAAAGTGTTTCCGCATACAATTCTCCTTGATTATACGCGAAATTCTCGAAAAAGTTTTGCTAGTTTCATTACATTATTTTCCACAACACCCTCTCTAAGCCCAATACAAAGGTTTCTAAATTTCATCTTAAATCTAAATTTTGGAAACTTTTATGTAAATAGTTATAAATACTACTAATACAGTAGTGTAAACCGCACTTTAAATAACTTAAGAAAAATTTAATATTGTTCGTTGATGAAAATGCTTTAATGTTAGGGGCGCTGTAGAAATTTTCGAGTGAAGATTGAAGAGGTTTTTCCACTGGAATAATTGATTTATCTGGATTTATGCATTTATATTTAGCAGCAAAAAACAATGCCTCCAGAGCTTAAAAATATATATACACCTGGTAAAACAAATCATTGTTTTGAAAATAAAAATCGATTTGCTCCCGTCAAGATTTAACTAATTGGTCTAATTAATACATATTAATAATTTTAATATAAAAACATAGTTTAATAAGAAATACTGTACGGTGTCTGATTAATGTTATTGGATTGATAAAAACATTAGATACTAAGCTAAAAATGTAAGAAATACCTATTAAGAAGACAAATAGTTGTATTGCTTGTGTAAAATGCAAATTAGACGAAAACCCGCTTTGAGCGGGTATTAACACAACAAAACTATGAACTATAAAGACTATTTCTACATAAATATCACTGGATTTCTGCTTTGATTTTTACAAAGATAGGGCTTTGTCGCAGAAATATTTATTATAGTTTTACTCAATTGTTTATTAAATTGCATTGTTAATATAGCACAATAATAGTAGTGATTGATACAGAATTTATCATTAAAATAATTTAATAGTCTTTGTTCATGTCTGATAAATCAACAAAAGAATCGCTGGTGACATTGCTTAGCGACTTTGGAATTAGCGATGAATATGTCGCCGTAATGAAAGGTGCGATCGCGCAAATAAACCCGATGCTGAGGGTTATCGATATAACGCATCAAATACCATCACAAAATATAGAAAAGGCAAGATTTTGTTTGATGAATGCCTTTGCTTATTTTCCACAAGGTACCGTACATGTAGCCGTAGTCGATCCAGGTGTAGGCGGAAAACGTAGAGCAGTTGCTGTTGAATTATTGCAAGGATTTTTAGTAGCTCCAGATAATGGCTTACTTAGTGGAGTATTAAGCCAAAATTCTGCGATTGCCGCAGTAGAATTGACAAATCCAAAATATTGGCTGACATCTAACCCGAGCATTACCTTTCACGGAAGAGATATTTTTGCACCCGTGGGAGCGCATCTAGCTAATGGCGTATGTTTAAACGAACTAGGAAGAGAAATAGATCTCGAAAGTTTAGTCAAGTTGAATCTACCTAATTGCTATCAACAAGATGATTTTATTCTAGGCTGCATTCAGTATATAGATAATTTTGGCAACTTAGTAACTAACATTCCTCAGAGTTATGTAGAAGGTAGTAGTTGGAGTTTAGAGATAAAAGAAAATATTATCAAGTCCCAAAAGACTTATTCTGATGCTAATGAAGGAGAATTGATTGCGCTTATTGGCAGTCATGGTTGGGTGGAAATTGCTGTAAATTGTGGCAGCGCACAATTAAGATTGGGGGTAGACAATGGCGCTCAAGTGCGAATTTTTCGATAATTTAATTTAATGTTTTCGTATGCAGATTTTTTCTGTAAAGTGCGTTTGTATCGAATATATTACCTTCATCTATTTCTGAGGATAGATGTATATTTATCAAATATTATAGTCTCTATCTATTGTTCTAAAGATTGCCGATGATACTTTCTATCCGAATGGAAGATTCATATATCTAATAATTTTGATATTAATAATTAATAGATAAACATTAGATAAAAATTTTATCTGCCACCGATTAGATAGATCGTAGATAACTCTTGCAATCAATATTATGAAGATTACTAATTTATTAAAATATTCAGCTTTAGGATTTCTAGGACTATTAAGTATTTTAATTGTATGGGGATTAATTGAACCTAAGTTTATTGACGTAGAAGAAGAGACTGCCATTATTCCCAATCTTCCGCCTGCTTGGGAAGGAAAACGAATTGGTCAAGTTAGTGATTTTCAGGTCGGAATGTGGTGGGATAATACAGGAACAATGCGCGATAGCATTAAAAAACTTGTTGAAGAAAAACCCGCAGCAGTATTAATCAGCGGTGATTTTTTATATCATTCACTGCCAAATCCGTCGGAAGAACTGAGTAAAGTCAAGACGGCAATTCAACCATTAATTGAAGCCAATATTCCTACTTATGCCGTATTAGGAAATCATGACTACAGTCATAAGCCTCCAAAACCAGAATTAGGGGAAAAGGTGAAAGCATCTTTAGAAGAAATAGGAGTTAAAGTATTACAAAATCAAGCAGTTAAGATTAATTCACCTTTGGTGAAAGCAGACGCTCAACCGCTTTATATAGTAGGAATAGGTGCTTATATTGCAAATAGATCCAACGTTGGGCAAGCCTTAGCAGAACTTCCGTCGGATAGCCCTCGCGTAGTAATGATGCATAATCCAGCATCCTTTGCAGCATTTCCACCTCAAACAGCGCCTCTTGCTGTTGCAGGGCATACTCATGGAGGTCAAATTCGCTTACCCTTTACACCACAATGGTCTTGGATATCATTAGTTAAAGGTGAAGAGGTTTATGGTGATGCTTGGATTAAAAACTATGGCGAAGAAGGTAATAATCTTTATGTGAATCGCGGTATTGGATTTAGCGATATTCCGATCAGAATTAATTGCGCTCCGGAAGTGACTCTGTTTACGCTGCGTTCTCAGTAATATAAGGCATATTAGTTTGGTATAAATGTTACTCAGTTAAAATAGAGATTTGCAACTAAAATATTTCTAAGCCTTTTATAGCAGCTTCTGGAACTATTTTTGTATGTCACTAACCCGCGCTGATTTAGAATCGAGTCGCTTGCACAATATGATTTCGCAATCTGGCTTAGGAATGCAGTTGTTAAGCGAAAGTCAGTTGCAAGAGTCGATTCGTCTGACTTTAAACTCCCACAAATCAAGTTCAGATGTTTGGTTGTTCGCTTACGGCTCTTTAATTTGGAATCCTATATTTAAATATACCGAGCGGCGAGTTGGAACAATCTACGGTTGGCATCGCCGTTTTTGTTTGCGGGCACCTGTAGGAAGAGGCACTCCAGAAAATCCCGGTTTGGTATTAGGGTTAGATTGCGGGGGTAGTTGTCGCGGTGTTGTTTATCGCATTGCCGAGAAAGATGTACGTTCGGAATTATCGCTGCTATGGCGGCGAGAAATGGTAATCGGCTCTTATATTCCTAAATGGGTGAAGGTAGTTGATGGTACTGATGAGGTAATGGCGATCGCCTTTATTATCAACCGTCATCATCCAGATTATGCAGGAAAAATTACTTTTGAAAAAACGGTTAATATAATTGCTACTGCCGCAGGAGAATTAGGTTCGAGTGCTGAGTATTTAATACAAACCGTCGAAGGTTTAAAAACGGTAGGGATAGAAGATAAGCAACTGCTGCAATTGCGTTCTAGTGTATTAGAACAGCAACAAAGTAATTAATTGGTAATTGGTAATTGGTCATTAACTAGTAGTTAACCACATAATTTATGAAGGATAATACCAATTTTACTTTTAATAGATTAATCCTCTAAATTTTCTTCCTCTACGTCCTCTGCGTCCTCTGCGGTTTTGTTCAAAATATTTTATAACCCCTCAAAATTAATGTAGCGAAGTACGATAATTATTGAGAATTACTCATTATTTTACTTTTTTGATTGAGCAATTCTTGGACATCATTTGTTAAACTTGTAAAAGTTGAATTATCGATTGCGTTTTTAGCAAGCTCTACCTGTATTTCAATAGCAATATCTTCATATTTTAGTTCTTCATGATGGTACATTTCTGTATTGGGAACCCACCATTCGTAAATTACAGTTAAATCAGAATATAGTCGGCATTTAATAATTTTTTCGTATTCCTCACCAACTTTTCCTAAATATCTAGCTATTTCAATTTTTGTCATCTTGATTATCCTTTGTAGTTATTTCTTATAGTAACCCGGTTTAATTTTGGAATGAAATTAATTATTCGTAGGGTGCGTTATGACTCTAGCCTAACGCACCGAAACTTATATATAGCTATTTCGTGTTGAACATAATACAAATATTGCTATTTACATGTTGCACGAACAAGGATGCCCGTACCACAAGAGTTTTTAAATTTGCACGAGCAAGGATGCCCGTATCACAAGAGTTTTTAAATTTGTACGAACAAAGATGCCCGTACCACAAGAGTTTTTAAATTTGCACGAACAAAGATGCCCGTATCATAATAATTTTTTCAAAAGCGAAAAAGCTAAATTAATCCTTTGCTAAACTAGCCGTTAACTTAATACCAAATTGCTCTTCAAAGACTAATTTACTATAACCAAAACTCCAAAGTTCGATAGCACAATCATCATCTTCATTACTGGGGAATAGCTTTATATGTAATTCTTTATTATCTTTAGAGTAATCGCATTCAATTTTAGATATTGCTCCTATTTGTCTTCTATCTAGAGAAGTTGCCAATCTCAACATCGGACTTAGTTGTTCTACAATCGCTCTTTGATATTTAGTTGTCAAATTCTGATAATTTTCATGTTTTTTCTTGGGCTGCGATTTGCGATGATAGCGGGCTAAATTAGCAATGATTTCAATTTCCGTTTCGTTATAACCCAGCAATCCGCTATTACGAATTAAATAATATGAATGTTTATGATGGGAAGAATGACTTATATAATGCCCGCAGTTATGTAACTCCGAAGCAGCCCATAGTAAAAATCTTTCTTGATTGCCCCATTCGTGTAAATAACCTTTAGTTTGATCGAATAATGAGAGAGCCAGCGTTGCTATTCGTTCGCTATATTTCAAATCAACTTTGTATTTCTTCGCAATTTTGAAGACGCTTCGCTGTCTTATCGTACTTTGAAAGCGAAGACGATTGTCTATAAAATCGTGGGCTAACATCCAGTTGACAATTAATCCTTCTCGTAAAGCCCGCTCGCAGGTGATTATCGATTCTACACCTAAAAGTGACATTGCTTCTTGTAAAATTACAGCACCTGCAAGTATAACTTCTGACCGCTTCTCTGACATACCTGGTATCTCTGCTCGCTCGGAATTAGTCATTTTCCGCAAATTCGAGACTATTTCCTGCAAGTCTTTGAAGTTAAAGCTGTAACCATTTAATGTCGAAGGAGTAGAATCCGATGCTTGCTTGGCATGAATATTAGCTAGAGTTTCAATTGTCCCAGAAGTTCCTACTAAACGTATTTTTTCCCCGAATTGAACGTTTGACAAAACTTCTTCTACCGCACGCTCGAGCATTCCTCTGGCATAAGCTTTTAAATAGTTAAATTCGCGATCGCTAATTGGATCGGTGGTAATTAATTCACTGGTTAATCTGACAGCGCCAACTTTAGTACTATTTAAACAGCGTTCTTCATGAGAATCACCTAAAATTAATTCCGTAGAGCCACCGCCAATATCAATAATTGTATGTGGTTCGTTGTTAAATTCCATTCCCGAAAGCACGCCTAAATAAATCCGTCGTGCTTCTTCTTGTCCAGAAATTAAATCAACATCTAAATTCAACTCTTGACTTATACGATATAAAAAATCTCTACCATTAGGTGCTTCTCTTATGGCGCTAGTTGCTACGGCAATTACAGCTTGGGCATCCAAAGTTTTAGCAATCTCTTGAAAACGCCCCAAAGCATTTATTGTTCTTTCCATTATTTTGGGCTTGAGATTACCAGTATTGGCATCGCGATCGCCTAGTCTAACAGTTTCTTTTTCTTTACCGATAATGCTAAAAGATGGTAGTGATGGTTCTATTCTTACAATAACCATGTGTACCGAGTTCGTACCTAAGTCGATAGCGGCAATTATACGCTCGGGTTCAAAGTTTGGGATAGGAACATTTTCTGCTGTTATCATCGGTGAATTAATCATTGAGCTTTATATATTAAACGTTGCAATAGAATTTTCTTGGGGTTTCTATGGGTACAATAATTGGATTTAGCTACATTCAACAAATCTTCTATGAATCAATATTGTTGAAAGTTAAAAACTATCGCTTTAGTTTGCACCAAAAAGTCAAACCAACGTGTTTTTATCGGATGTCCCCGTAAACTATCCAAATACAGTTTAGTTTTTTTGAGGCATTATATTTTGTTTTATAGATATCAAATAAAGTTATTCTATATTTGTTAAGAAGTGTGAACTTAATCCTGTTATTTATTTTGCGATCCTATGGTTACTCAACCAGAACAAAAAATTGAATCTAGTTTTAGCAAGATAATCCGACTTCTACGATGGAATAAGCCAGAAGGAAGATTAATTTTAATGATTCCGGGTTTGTGGGCAGTATTTCTAGCCGCACAAGGAAAACCGCCTTTACCATTAGTAGGAGTAATCATTTTAGGTACTCTTGCTACAAGTGCTGCTGGCTGTGTTGTTAATGATTTATGGGATAAAGATATAGATCCAGAAGTCGAAAGAACTAAAAACCGCCCTTTGGCTTCTCGTGCATTATCTGTAAAAGTCGGAATAGTCGTAGCGATAGTATCCTTACTCTGTGCTGCCATTCTTGCTTTTTATCTTAATCCTCTTTCTTTTTGGTTGTGCGTTGCGGCTGTACCGGTAATTGTGCTTTATCCCGGAGCAAAGCGAGTGTTTCCCGTACCTCAGCTAGTGCTTTCTATTGCTTGGGGTTTTGCCGTACTAATTAGTTGGAGTGCAGTTACCCAGAATCTTTCACAACCAACTTGGCTGCTGTGGGGTGCTACAGTATTGTGGACTTTAGGTTTTGATACAGTTTACGCCATGAGCGATAGAGAAGACGATAAACGTATCGGTGTAAATTCCAGCGCCTTATTTTTTGGTAACTATGTAGCTTTAGCAATCGGTGTATTTTTTATTGGCACTGTCGGCTTACTAATTTGGCTGGGAATAGTTACCAATCTTCATATTGCTTTTTGGATAAGCCTTATAATTGCTTCTGCCGGTTGGGTGTGGCAGTATCTACGTTTACAAAAAACAGATTTACCCACAGATGCTTACGGCGAAATGTTCCGACAAAATGTTTGGATTGGCTTTATTCTGCTTGCTGGAATGGTAGCGGAAAGTTTTTACAGTTAACAGCTATCAGCGAACAGTTACCAGTTAGGAGTTAGGAGTTAAGAGTTAAGAGTTGACAAATAACTAATAATAATCTTCTCACCATCTCTCCCTTTTCCACCCTACTGCTATCACTTGTTAACTACTCACTACCTACTGCTCACTGTTAACTGTTAACTGTTAACTGTTAACCGCAATCCGGATTTATACTGATTTTGGATTAAAATTAAGTAGATATATCTAAGGCTAGATGCGTAAATTTACGATAAGTATTACTAGTTGAATATATATCTATTTAATTTAAACAAGTTGATGAAGCAAGCACATACATTGAAACTTGCCACGATAACTTTACTGTCTTTAGTAAGTGTAGGGGTTGTCGGGGGAGGTTTCTTTTTGACACGGGCTTTTAATAATAAACAAGAAGCTGAGGTAGTAGTAGATAAATCGAATTACCAAGATATTCGTCAGCAGACATGGTCTAATAAAGCACAAATAAATCATTTTCCCGCCGTCATTCCTACTGAAGCTAAAGATGCGCGGGTTCTTTTTTATCCAGGTTCTTTAGAATACGGTAAAATTTTTCAGCTTAGGATGAAGCTACCACAACAACAAATAACAAAGGCGCTGAATGAGTATAGAAGCATAGCGAAATACAAGTATCAAGGTGGCGATACAAACGATCATGCCAATCAAAAAAATGGCGTGCCTACTACTTTTTTATATACTAGCGATTTGCAAGCTCAAAGTTTTCCATCAACTTACGAAATATTGGTATTAAATGCAAACAATCGCGGTAGCTCCGATTTTCCCTGGAATCATGGGGATAGTTATGGAGTAGCAATCAATAACACGACTTCAGAAATTGTTTATTGGGCTGAAGAATGGTAAGCCTATAATAACTTTAATTCGGGTTAAGAGATTCGCTATTAATAAGTAGTAAGTAATGAGTAGCAAGTCAAAACAGGAGCATAAATACTAAATATAATGCGAAAAATCATCATCGGGGTGATGGGAGTTGGAGCAAAAGCAACTTCTAATGATTTGCAAAATGCTTATAAATTAGGAAAAATGATAGCTCAACAAGGTTGGGTATTATTAACTGGTGGTAGAAAAGCAGGAGTTATGGATGCTGCTTGTGAAGGTGCAAAATCTGCCGGTGGTTTAACTATTGGAATTTTACCGGGTAAAGATGACAAAGGAATTTCTGAAGCAGTAGATATTGCAATTTTTACTGATATGGGAAATGCCAGAAATAATATTAACGTACTGTCTTCCGATGTCATAATAGCTTGTGGAATGGGTGCGGGTACGGCTTCAGAAGTTGCTTTAGCTTTGAAAAATAACAAAGAAGTAATTTTATTGACTGAAGATGAAGAAAGTAAAATATTTTTCAAAAAACTTTCGCCAAATAGTATTTACATTGTTGAAAATGCAGAAGCTGCAATATCAAAAGTTAGGTTAATTGTTTCTTAACTAACTTGTGTGCTGCTTTATTCAGTAAAATTATCATCTTTCATTTGTTATCAATAGTATTAAATTGTACTTACTATCGAGACATGGCTAATTTATCGATTAATTATCCTAATACTTTAACTGCTCAGTCTTGCACATGTTAACTGATAATAAAAGCATAAAGACTAGAGTTGAAAGATATGGCTATCAAAGTAGGCGATAAGATTCCTTCGGTGACTTTAAAGCACATGCAAGAATCGGGAGCGAAAGAAGTATCTACAGACGAATTATTTAAAGGTAAAAAAGTACTGTTATTTGCCGTACCCGGTGCATTTACACCGGCTTGCTCCAATCAACATCTTCCCGGTTATATCCAAAATGCCGAGCAAATTAAAGCTAAAGGAATTGATACAATTGCCTGTATTTCCGTTAACGATGTTTTCGTAATGGATGCTTGGGGTAAAAGCCAAAATGCAGGAGAAAAAGTCTTGATGTTAGCCGATGGTGACGGTGAATTTGCTAAGGCTGCTGGTTTGGAATTAGACTTGAATGGAAAAGGTTTGGGAATGCGTTCTCAACGTTATGCGATGGTAGTAGAAGACGGAACAGTCAAGGAATTAGAACTAGAAGACGGTGGAAAATTAGAAAACAGTACTGCTGAAAAATTATTAGCTAAATTGTAACCTCAATACGCTTCAATCAAGCCTTTCTTTTCAAATAGAGTTGGGGGAATTTGAATTTGTGAGAATCCCAAATTTTCCCTAACCTTACTTAAAGGTTCAGCCCAATGTTCTTCAAAACGATTTTCAGAGTAGCAAACTCACCTAAATTTTGTGAGTTTTTATAAGCTAATGCAGTTTTAATTTGTTTCATAAAATTGAACATATAATATCAATCTATAATAATTTTTATAAGATTACATAGTAAGGTTAAAACATTAATGAATGTTGAAATTTATAATTATTAAACCTTTACCCTTTAACCTTTAACCTTTGACCTTTCTTTAGCCTTCAACCTTCGGTTAACGCTATATTATATCTATTTACATTCGCCGATAGGATTATCATAAACGATTTGAAAAATCTCATCTAAAAAAGCTTCGCACTCCATATGTTCATCTGGAATAAATTTTACATATACTTGCTTATCAGAATTATTTGTAGGTAATATGATTATTTCTATTTTTAGCTTTCCTTTCTCCCAACCTCGTCCGTTGATTCTTAAAACTTGACAATTTTGAATATATTCGTGTTTGATTTCAGCCAAATCTATGTTCGTTTTGCCAATAGGTATACTGTTGAAAAATTCCAGCATTGAAGCACCAGGATGAAAGCTGTTATATTCGTAAATATGTCTTTGTAATTTCTCTTTAATGTTTTTTTGAATTAACTGCTCAATTTGACTAACTTTAAAAGTATCTTCTCCTAAAAGTACAACATCGTCGGATTCTAAAAGTATAAAATTATCATTCATGTTTATAACAATAAAAATAAACCAGATACAAAAACTATTATCCTGATAATTTAAACTAATTTACTCAAAGAATCTGCCAATTTGTTGACAACAACTTAGTTACAATATTGATATTGAAGTTACGGAATCACCAAAAATATTTCTAAAGGCTCTGCGTTGCTCTCCGTTTACCTCAGCGCGACTTTACGTTAAAGAATACAAGCATCAGGAAAACATAAACCTTGAAACTGCATAGTTCCCACAGCCAAAGTATCTAAATTCACTTTTCTGATTGCATGATTGTTTGTATCAGCTATATACAAATAACCATCAAGAATACTTATCCCCGAAGGCTCATTTAAACTATTTCCTAAAATACTTTTACAATCACCTGTAACAGGATTTACTAACTTAATTTTATGATTATAAGTATCGGCAACCCACAAAAAACTATCGGCGTATTCTATTCCCAAACAGTGCTGCAACCTGACATCAAAACCTTGCCCATCAACATCACCAAAAGCATTTAAATCGCCGCTTCCGCAAATTGTTCTTACTTGCTGCTTTTCTAAATTAATACCGCGAATCGAGCTAACCTCACTATCAGCAATATATAATTCCTTTCCATTAGTCGTAATACCGCTCGGTTGAGCAAAAGCAGATTCAGAAAGCAAAGCATCAAAGCAAGATTCTGCACCTCTACCAGCAAAAACTTTTACAAAATAGGTTGCTAAATCTAATTCCCAAATTTGATGACAACCAGCCATTGCAATAAATAGCTGGTTTCCCAACTTAACCAAATCCCAAGGAGAATTAAGATTTTCGTTAATACCGGCTATAGTTTTAACTTTTTGATTTTGAAAATCAACTTTTCTTATAGCATGATTTTCCGTATCCGCTACATACAAAATATTATCTACTTTATCAAAAGCCATTCCTTGAGGAGAAAAAAATTGTGCTTCATCAAAGCTGCCATCTTTTAAACCATTACCCCTACCAATTACATATAAAACTTTCCCATTTAAATCACTTACAACAATCCGATGATGCCCCGAATCAGCGATGAATAATTTTGAATCGGCAGCTAAAACTTTACCGGGGAAAGCTAAAGGTGTAATTAAAGGTGTTTTGTGTTTTTCTAAAATTAAATCTATTTCTTGAAAATCAATTGTACCCTTATCTTGATGCAGTTGAATTAACTTGGCGATCGCTTCATCCAAAATTTCACGTTTACCTTCACCGGTTAAGGTTGCAACAATATAACCTTGAGGATTTATGACAACAAAAGTCGGATAAGCACGTACAGCATATTCTTGCCAAATCCGAAAATCCCTATCAACTAAAACAGGATGTTCGATATCATAACGTAAAATAGCCTGACGAATATTTTCGGTTTCTTTCTCATTATCAAATTTAGCCGAATGCACCCCAATAACCGTTACGCTATCCTTATATTTTTGTTCGAGATATTTTAAATCCGGTAAAACATGCAGACAATTAATACAGCAGTATGTCCAAAAATCAAGAATTACAATTCTTCCCCTAAGTTGTTTTAAAGAAAAAGGTTTATGGGTATTTAACCAAGGATAATTTTGTGGTAATTCCGGTGCGCGAATGCGTCTGGTTGCAAATGGGGAATTGGGCATAGGGGATTGGGCATTGGTATTTTTTGTGTAGGGTGCCCTGCGGCGCGACGGGTAATTAAGATTGTGACAAAATAATCATCTTTTCGCGCCTAACGCACCGTTTTAACTGAAAACTGACGTTGGCGATGCGTTGCGCTGTCGCGACAACACACCCTACTTTTTTACAAAGATTTAATCATCAACAAACACGGATTATCACCCCAAATTTGAGAAAATTCTTCAATTGACTTAAATCCCATTTTGAATTAAAAGCTCCACCGCTATTAGTTATTAGTTATTAGCTGGCAATTGCATAAGGATTTAAACCCCAACCAATTGCTTGCACGCCCATTGACGGTGGGGTATTTAACCCATCTTAGCTAAAAGCTAAAAGCTAAAAGCTCGATAATCAAATTTACACCTTTACTTTTCAATTAATTCTACATTTGGTTGTTAAATTACAGCTTGTAGGGTGTGTTATGGCGCGATAAGGGATTTAAATTATTGACACATACTTAATAAGCGCCTAACGCACCGTTTTACTATTAAGATTGAAAATCAAATTTATGGTGCGTTGCGTCTTGACGACAACACACCCTACAACTACTAATGTGTAAGAAAACCTCTGATATTTAATATGCTTAAATACCAGTTGAATCTATTGAACAATTTCCGTTGTATTAGGTATTTCGGGAATTGTAGTTTCTTGTTGTGGTATAGGCTTTATTTCTTCTTCAACTTCCGTAGTCACTTCTGGTGTAATTACAGGAATTGTACGTCGAGGTAGATTGAAATATTCTCCCAATTTTTTAGTTTTAGGCTGTTTTGTTTCTGGAATTATTTCTATTTCAGCTTGTGGTATTTCCGGTTTAGTTACTGGGATTTCGTTTTCTAAAGGTTCGACAATTTCCGGTAATGTGGTGGTTGGTAATTTGGGAGTTGTTTCAATTTTTGTTTCTACATCAGTATTCGTTTCATTGATTTGAGATTCCGGTGTGGGAGTTTTAATTATTTCTGGGGTTTTACCTTCTTTACTACGTTTAAATCGATTAAAAAATCCATCTGGTTCAGATTCTGGCTGCGGTGTTGGTTGGATTTCCACTTCCGGCGTTGTTTCTACTGTTGGTGTTTCAATTACTTCGGGAATTATTTCTTCTAATTTTGTTTCAGCTTTTGGTGTTTCGATTACTTCGGGAATTATTTCTTCTAATTTTGTTTCAGCTTTTGGTTGTGGTGTCTCGATTACTTCTGGAATTGATGTTTTCTTTTCTCTACGTTTGAATTGATTAAAAAATGCACCTGGTTTTGTTTCTCCACCACGTTTGAATCTATTAAAAAATCCACCGGGCTCTGATTCTTCTGCTTGAGGTGCAATTGGAATTGGTGTTACTTCTGGAATTGTTTCCTCTAACTTCTCTTCAGCTTCTGGTGTTTCAATTACTTGAGGAATTGTTTCTTCTAATTTTTCTTCTGTTTCTAGTTGTGGTGTTTCAATTACTTCGGGAATTGTTTCTTCTAATTTTTCTTCTGTTTGTGGTTGTGGTGTTTCAATTACTTCTGGAATTGTTTCTAAAGTCGGTTGTGGAGTCGGTGTTTTATCTTCTTTACCGCGCTTGAATCTATCAAAAAATCCACCTTTATCTGACTTTTCTTCTAATTGTGTTTCGGGAATTAATTCTGTTGGTATTTCAACTGCATAATTTGCGTCTACAATTCCCCGTAATTCTTCGGCAGAAAGCTCTCCTCTAACCATTTTCGCAAGAGTATCGTTGCCTTGAGGTTCGTAATTAATAACTTTTACAGTACTGTTATAAACGTTTTTAACCGGATTACCTTGATTATCAAGAAATTCTAGCTTTACCCAGTTCTTACCTTCATCAAATCCTTTCAAATACAAAGATTGCCATCTATCAATAATAAAACTTTCACCGTTAATCGTGCAGCGAATTCGCCAATCTGCAATCGGATTATCGGGATTATCTTTTGCAAGTATATGCAGTGGAGCGTTAGTTAAATAAAAATCAAGTAAAATCGGTTCTGCACCATAACTACCCTCTGGACTGTTGTAAGTTAATATTGGCAGATTCTCATCCGGATTGTTATCATCGCTCTTGGTAAATACGTGAAATTTTACTTGAGTGTAAGCTCCTTCATTTTTAAAGCTTTCATTCCAAGCCCGAGAAGCAAAAACACGTAAAGTATGAGTACCCGGAGATAAATCTGATAACTCTAATGGTTTGTCTAAGTCGTAAATTTCTAATACTTCGGCTTGATTGTCTAAAATTACATCTAAATGCGAGCCTAATTCATACCGCGCATCTTTAAATATCGGTAAATCTTTAACTTGCAAGCGAACTGTTAATTTATCTTTTTGCAATACTTCATCGGGCTTTGGATTGAGTATTTGTACCTGTGGTTGATAATTTTCTAAACTTTGACGCAATTCTTGAATTACTTCGGGAGGAGCAACTTCGGAGATTTTTCGGGAAAGTTGAGCGTTTTTCTCTTTTACTGGCTTGTCAGCTAGCTGAATAGATATATCTTGACTTACCGCTTTACTCCCACAAGCAGTTAAATTCAATATCAGTACACCGATTATCAAAACCTTAAATAGCGCATATCTCTTCCGAATCAATTTAGTCAAAGCCGTCATCAACCAAAAATCCATCTTTTTCTACCCGGTATAATCAACAATTTATGTAACCTTTGTTCAAGTACCTATATTACCTTTGGCATTAATAACCAAAATAAAAATTATTAGTTATTTTCATGCTTATCTATCGAGTTGATGATAAAAAATTTTCGATTAATCTATTTTTTTTTAACTTACAAGGCATAAAATCTGTAACCCAAAACAGATATTTACAAAAATTTACATAGATAGTTTTACTGGTATCTATATCTTTAGCAAAAGCATTTATTTTTACAGATGAATTTGAGTTGACTTCTGTGCCAACCTTCTAGCTGATAGCAGCTTCAGACATTGAAACTATAACAAAAAACAATAATATGCGGTGGCACATACTTTAACTTGTATGCTAAATGCGAAGGTTAATTGTACGAATTGTTGCTGTTTGTAACAAAATATATAAACTATTGACTTTTTGACCAACGTCTTAAGCCCAAAGGCTGATAAGAGAAAAATTATAGAAGTTTTAATTATTGTTAATTAAAGGCTAACAATGTGGGATAGATGACTTTATAATTCAACGAGAAAGCAATATACCGTTGGTGAGTCTTTGCCAGCTTCAAAAAAAGCATATGAGTGGGAACGTTTTTATTGCGATGCCATTTTAATTGCAAAGACAACTAGCGGAGAAAATCCTCAGTCCTTTTTTTAGAGAGGAGGTCGAATGACAATTAGTCCTCCGGAGCGAGAGGAAAAGAAAGCAAAAGTAGTTGTTGATAACGATCCGGTTCCAACCTCGTTTGAAAGATGGGGCAAACCCGGACACTTCGACAGAACTCTAGCTAAAGGTCCCAAAACCACCACTTGGATTTGGAACCTCCACGCACTCGCCCACGACTTTGATTCACATACAAGCGATTTAGAAGATATATCCCGCAAGGTATTCGCAGCCCACTTCGGACATTTAGCCGTAGTGTTTATCTGGCTGAGCGGGATGATATTCCACGGTGCTCGTTTCTCCAACTACGAAGCTTGGTTGACCGACCCGTTAGCTATTAAGCCAAGCGCTCAAGTTGTTTGGCCTGTAGTTGGCCAACAAATATTAAATGGAGATGTAGGTGGTGGATTCCACGGAATTCAAATCACCTCTGGTTTATTCCAGGTATGGCGCGGTTGGGGTATAACTACCTCCACTCAGCTATATGCAACAGCCATTGGTGGCTTGGTAATGGCAGGTTTAATGCTATTTGCCGGTTGGTTCCACTACCACAAGAAGGCTCCCAAATTGGAATGGTTCCAAAATGTGGAGTCCATGCTTAACCATCACTTATCAGTGTTGTTAGGTTGTGGTTCCTTGGGCTGGGCTGGGCACTTAATTCACGTATCTAATCCAACTAATAAGTTATTAGATGCGGGAGTTCCCCTCAAAGATGTGCCGCTGCCTCACGAGTTCATTTTGAATAAAGACTTGTTAACAGAGCTTTATCCCGGCTTCGCCAGTGGATTAGCACCTTTCTTCACTTTGAACTGGGGTCAATATGCAGATATTTTGACCTTCAAAGGCGGTTTGAACCCAGTAACTGGCGGATTGTGGATGACTGACATTGCCCATCACCACTTGGCGATCGCGGTAGTGTTCATCGTTGCCGGTCACATGTACCGTACCAATTGGGGTATCGGTCACGATATTAAAACAATCTTGGAAAATCATAAGGGACCCTTTACTGGCGAAGGTCACAAAGGACTTTATGAGAACATGACCACATCTTGGCACGCTCAATTGGCAACAAACCTTGCCTTTTTGGGTTCGCTAACAATTATCATCGCGCATCACATGTACGCGATGCCTCCTTATCCATATCTGGCAACTGACTATGCAACTCAGTTGTGTATCTTCACCCACCATATGTGGATTGGCGGTTTCATAATTGTTGGTGCGGCGGCTCACGCAGCTATTTTCATGGTGCGTGATTACGACCCAGTAGTGAACCAAGATAACCTTTTGGATCGGGTAATTCGCCATAGAGACGCGATTATCTCTCACTTGAACTGGGTATGTATATTCTTAGGCTTCCACAGCTTTGGACTATACATTCACAACGACACCATGCGGGCTTTAGGTCGTCCCCAAGATATGTTCTCGGATACGGCGATTCAATTGCAGCCAGTGTTTGCTCAGTGGGTACAAAATCTACACACCTTAGCACCTGGCGGAACAGCACCTAATGCATTAGAACCCGTTAGTTATGCTTTTGGTGGCGGTGTTTTGGCTGTAGGCGGAAAAGTAGCAATGATGCCTATAGCTTTGGGTACTGCTGACTTTATGGTTCACCACATCCACGCCTTCACCATTCACGTTACCGTTTTAATTCTGTTGAAAGGCGTACTGTTTGCTCGCAGTTCTCGCTTAATTCCAGATAAAGCAAACCTCGGTTTCCGCTTCCCTTGCGACGGTCCCGGACGTGGTGGTACTTGTCAAGTATCCGGTTGGGATCACGTATTCCTTGGATTGTTCTGGATGTATAACTCCCTATCAATTGTAATTTTCCACTTTAGTTGGAAGATGCAGTCAGATGTATGGGGTACTGTAGACGCAGCAGGCAACGTATCGCACTTGACTGGTGGTAACTTTGCTCAAAGTGCAATTACTATCAACGGTTGGTTGCGTGACTTCTTGTGGGCACAGGCTTCACAGGTAATTAACTCTTACGGAAGTGCGCTTTCCGCTTACGGTTTAATGTTCTTAGCCGGTCACTTTGTATGGGCATTCAGCTTGATGTTCCTATTCAGCGGCAGAGGCTACTGGCAAGAATTAATTGAGTCTATTGTCTGGGCGCATAATAAACTGAAAGTAGCACCAGCAATTCAGCCTCGTGCTTTGAGCATCATTCAAGGTCGTGCTGTTGGAGTGGCTCACTATTTACTAGGTGGCATTGTTGTCACTTGGGCATTCTTCCATGCCAGAATTCTTTCGTTAGGCTAACAAGCTTTGTAAAAGTTAAGAGTTAGGGGTTAGGAGTTAGGAGTTTAAAGTTAGCAGTTAAGAGTTAAGAATAAAAATCGGGATTATTATTCATCAAGCTCAATAGTTAAAAAGCGATTGCTGATAACTTGCAACTTGTGAATTAACAGTCTCTTAGTTCATAGCTCATAGCTCATAACTCATAGCTCATAGCTCATAACTCATAACTCATAACTTAATAACTCTCAACTTGATTTATTAATGGCTCTCATGTCAGAGGATTTATAAAACCTATGGCAACAAAATTTCCAAAATTTAGCCAGGACCTCGCGCAAGATCCGACTACTCGTCGGATTTGGTACGCGATCGCGATGGGTAATGATTTTGAAAGCCACGATGGGATGACCGAAGAGAATCTTTATCAAAAGATTTTCGCTACTCATTTCGGTCACCTGGCAATCATTTTCTTATGGGCATCCAGCCTGAATTTCCACGTAGCTTGGCAAGGTAACTTTGAACAGTGGATTAAAGATCCTCTTCATATCAGCCCTATCGCTCATGCGATTTGGGACCCCCATTTTGGTAAACCAGCGATAGACGCATTTACTCAAGGTGGCGTAGATTATCCGGTCAACATCGCTTACTCCGGTGTTTACCACTGGTGGTACACCATTGGGATGCGGACAAACAACGACCTTTACTCTGGTGCGTTGTTACTCCTATTGTTAGCTGCTCTATTCCTGTTTGCAGGTTGGTTGCATTTACAACCCAAGTTTCGCCCCAGTCTTTCATGGTTCAAGAGTGCTGAACCCCGTTTAAATCACCACTTAGCTGGATTATTCGGTGTAAGCTCCTTGGCTTGGACTGGTCACTTGGTACACGTAGCTATTCCCGAATCTCGCGGACAGCACGTAGGTTGGGATAACTTCCTCAGCACCTTACCGCACCCAGAAGGCTTACAACCCTTTTTCACTGGAAACTGGGGTGTATACGCAGCGAATCCAGATACAGCTAGCCATGTATTTGGTACATCTCAAGGGGCTGGTACGGCAATATTAACCTTCCTCGGTGGATTCCATCCCCAAACTGAATCGTTGTGGTTGACCGACATGGCTCACCACCACTTAGCGATCGCAGTAATATTCATTGTTGCCGGTCACATGTACCGGACAAACTTCGGAATTGGTCACAGCATCAAAGAAATGCTCAATGCTAAGCAATTCTTTGGCACCAAAACCGAAGGACAATTTAACTTACCCCACCAAGGGTTGTATGACACAATCAACAACTCTTTGCACTTCCAGTTGTCCTTAGCATTGGCAGCATTAGGAACTATCACTTCCTTGGTAGCGCAGCACATGTACGCACTGCCTCCCTACGCATTTATTGCCAGGGATTACACAACACAGGCAGCACTGTACACTCACCACCAGTACATTGCAGTATTCTTAATGACTGGTGCCTTTGCCCACGCGGCTATCTTCTGGGTACGCGACTACGATCCAGAACAAAACAAAGGCAACGTATTAGACCGTGTATTGAAGCATAAAGAAGCGATTATCTCGCACTTAAGCTGGGTATCCCTTTTCTTAGGCTTCCACACCTTGAGTCTATACGTACACAACGACGTAGTTGTTGCATTCGGTACACCTGAAAAGCAGATTTTGATTGAGCCAGTATTTGCTCAATTCATTCAATCCGCTCACGGTAAAGTCTTGTACGGCATGGATACATTGCTATCCAACTCAGACAGTATTGCATCCACAGCAGGTGCTGCTTGGTTGCCTGGTTGGGTAGATGCCATCAACAACACCACAAATTCCCTATTCTTAACCATTGGTCCTGGGGACTTCTTGGTACACCATGCCTTCGCGTTAGCAATCCACACCACCGTATTAATCTTGGTTAAAGGTGCTTTGGATGCTCGTGGTTCCAAGTTGATGCCTGACAAGAAAGACTTTGGTTATGCCTTCCCTTGCGACGGTCCCGGACGTGGCGGTACTTGTGATATCTCCGGTTGGGACTCCTTCTACCTAGCATTATTCTGGTCGTTAAATACAGTGGGATGGGTAACGTTCTACTGGCACTGGAAGCATCTGGGTATATGGCAAGGAAACGTAGCGCAGTTTAATGAATCATCAACCTATCTGATGGGTTGGTTCCGAGATTACTTGTGGAACTATTCAGCATCGCTAATTAATGGTTACAACCCCTACGGCATGAATAACCTGTCCGTCTGGGCTTGGATGTTCCTCTTCGGACACCTTGTTTGGGCAACCGGCTTCATGTTCCTTATCTCTTGGAGGGGTTACTGGCAAGAATTGATTGAAACACTTGTATGGGCGCACGAGCGTACACCTCTAGCGAACCTAGTTCGTTGGAAAGACAAGCCCGTTGCAATGTCCATCGTTCAAGGTCGTTTAATTGGATTAGCTCACTTTACAGTAGGTTACATCCTGACGTATGGCGCGTTCCTGATAGCCTCAACGGCGAGTAGGGTAGGCGGTTAACCTTTAACGCAGTAAGTAACTTGTTAAAAAATGAAAATCCCTCATCGAAAGGTGGGGGATTTTTTGTGTATGGGTTGGGGATGAATAGAAAATAAATTTTTAATTAATCAAAACAAAGGTGGGCATCCTTGCCCACCCCACAAGAGATATTAGAATAATATCTAATTCAAAGTATGAAATCTGTATGCACAAGTCAGAAATAGAAATAAATTATCCACCCGAACTAAAAGCTATTAGCATTCATGCACCTCATGCTTATCTATTTGCATGGGTATTAAAATAGCTGAATATCGCTCACAGCCGACAAAACGTAAAGGATGGGTTTTAATTCATGCTTCTCAATCAAAACAAAGTGATGATTATTTTACTGATTATGGCATTGATAAAACCACTATCAAGCGCGGGGCGATTATTGGAGCTGCTTACCTAACGAATTGCATTTGGGATGTTGAATACGAATGCTATGCCTATTACATAGATCGCCCCATTCTTTTTAAGCAACCTATTGAAGGGATAAAGGGATGTCAAGCATTATTTTGGGGAGCTACGAGAGCGGAAAAGCAAGCAGCTTTTGCTAAAGCTTGGAAGATTATTCAAACTGCTACCACGCTAGGTGATGATACATCAATAGAATCAAACCATCAAATCACTAGATACGACTTGAAACTGTTAGATGATCCTTGGCTTAGTTAATAAGTTAGTAAGTAGGTTGGGTTAAACACGTTTAGCCAATTTCGCTTGTGACAGAAAATTTATACTATCGTGTCGTAACCCAACATCACATTAAGCGAAGCTCAACAAAGGTATCGCGAACAAACTGATATAGCGGTTTTCAATAATTTAGATCGTATAAAATACTGATGATTGGAATGTTGGGTTACAGCGCTTTGATTAATGATTCGTGGGAAATCAAAACTTTTCCTGCGCCTAACCCAACCTACAAGCTTCTAACTTATTTATAAACTGATAAACTTTTAATTTATAACCCGCGACGGCGGGTTTTGCCTGTGTAACAGCGGTTTTAACCGCCAAATACTTGAAACCAAAACAATTAATCAACCTCTCCCCCTTCTATTCCACACAATACGGCGCAGCCTACTTAGGAGACAGTCTAAAATTAATAAAAACAATCCCAGAAAACAGCATAAATTTAATTGTTACTTCTCCTCCATTCGCATTGATTCGCCAAAAAGAATACGGCAACGAAAGCGCAGATAAATATATAGAATGGTTTTTACCTTTTGCCTATGAATTTAAAAGAGTTCTTGTAGAAAACGGCTCTTTCGTATTAGATGTAGGCGGCGCTTATCTTCGTGGTAATCCAATTCGCAGTATTTACCAATACGAGCTTTTAGTTCGACTATGTAAAGAAGTTAATTTTTACTTAGCTCAAGAATTTTATCATTACAATCCTTCCAGATTACCCAGCCCTGCTGAATGGGTAACTATCCGACGCATACGAGTTAAAGATTCGGTTAATTCGGTTTGGTGGTTATCGAAAACTCCTCATCCCAAAGCTGACAATCGAAAAGTTTTGAAGCCTTATAGTCAAAGCATGAAAAATTTGCTGAAAAAAGGCTATAAAGCAAAATTACGTCCTAGCGGACACGATATTTCCGATAAATTCCAGAAAGATAATAAAGGGGCAATTCCGCCAAACTTGTTAGAAATCGCTAACACCGAATCAAACAGTGTCTATATGCGACGCTGCAAACAGGCAGGAATCAAACCTCATCCAGCACGTTTCCCCCGTGGTTTTGCGGAGTTCTTTATTAAATTTTTGACAGATGAAAATGATATAGTGTTAGACCCCTTCGCTGGCTCTAATACTACAGGCTTTGTTGCGGAAACTTTACAGCGTCGTTGGATGTCTTTTGAAATTAATGAAAATTACTTGATAGGCAGTAAATATAGATTCAACGATGAAGGAAATAGTTAAATATCATCGGTCTCAGTCAAAAATGACGTAGAATCGTATTGTTACAAATATTTATCTATCTTAAACCTGGAAAAAAATGGGCCTAAGTCACTCTTGTATTTATTCGCAGTTGCGTTGACTGCGTTTTTTAATGGCAACTTTTAAAGTACAGTTAAATTTTTTCCGGGTATACTTATGTAGATTTGCTGAAGCAATACAGGTAAATGTAAAAACTTTGTCAAGTCTCCGAATATACCGAAATATCTTTGTAGAAAATTTAATGAATACAGTAAAAAGCCGCTTTACATGGCTATATGATGTATTTAAAAATAATAGAAATAATAATTTAGTTTTCACCTAAATTTTAGTCAACTAAGCAAGCTCAAGCCGTTATTTGAATAATTCAGGGGGGAAGAAAAATATATGAGAAAATTTTATCTAGTGGCAGCAAGCTTGTTAATCGGATTGACGGTACCTACATCAGCTTTTACAAAGCTATCAACAATCAACCCAGAACACTATCAGCTTTTACTCAATCGGAAAAATGGCTGGCGCAGAACAAAGTTAGAAGATACCGCCTCTGCTAATAACTCTGTATCTCAGAACTTTTCACCACCAGCACAATCTTCTTATAATCCTCCTCCTCCTCAACCTGTAAGAAGAAGATTCATTTCTGGAAGCCAGCTTTATCATGAAAGGCTAGCTGCTCTCAAAGCTGGTTATATTTACACGCGCTTAGCCAAGGAAAAATTGCAGTCGTTGCTAATTACTAAAAGAAAGCCTAAATTAACATACCAAGATTGGAAAAGATTGTTAGCTCTTGAAGCAAGAGCCATGACTAGAGGGCAAGGAAACAATCGCTTAAGCATTATGTTGGGAGATTCTCTAAGTCTATGGTTTCCCACCCACAGACTTCCTAGTGGAAAGCTATGGTTAAATCAAGGCATATCCGGCGATACTTCCACTGGGATACTTAGAAGGATATCAGCGTTTTCTTCTACAAAGCCAGAAGTAATTTACATTATGGCTGGCATTAACGATCTAAGAAAAGGTACCTCAGACAAAGTAATTTTGAGCAATCACCGTCGGATAGTTCGTCGTTTGAGAATTACTCATCCTAATAGCCATATTGTTATTCAGTCAATATTACCAACCCGTCGTCCCAAAATATCTAACAATCGCATTCGCAATCTCAATACGCAATTAGCGCGTATTGCTGAAGAGGAAAAAGTTAATTATGTAAATATACATAAATGGTTTGCTGATTTCAAAGGCGATTTACGACAAGATTTGACTACTGATGGCTTGCACTTAAGTTTAAACGGTTATGAAGTTTGGCAAGCTGCTATAGAGCAAATAGAGAAAAAGCTGGCTATTTCTAAAGCAGTGAGCAGTAAGCAGCGAGCAGTTAACAGTTATTAGTGAGTAGGGAAGTCTCAGAAAGAAGCACTTTCTTTTCTACCAAACAATTAAAAAAGATTTTGCTTCATTTATATCGATTCTGGTTGCACCCGAATTATAAAAAAACCCTTCTAAACAAATAAAATACAGATATTCAAATTGAGATAAAATTTAAATCCTGCACCGATACAAACAAAGCGTAATACAACCTTTACTGCTCTTACTGTTAACTGCTAACTGCTAACTGTTCACTGTTGATTTGTTGGTACTACCACTGCTGGAGCATTGGAATTTCTAGATTGTGTTGCTGGTTTTACTGGTACTATCACGGGTTTGTTTGGTTTTTTAACGGGTTTCAATTTCACGCTATTTTTAGAAGATGAATTATTGCTACGAGAATCTCTGACTTTTCTAAGTCTTTCTACTAAAGACGGCGAAGGAACTACTTTTTTCGGCGGAGTCGAATTTCTTTTCGGTTTGCTTGTGGTGTTGCGTCGTCTTTGGGATGCACCTGAAGAGCTATTAGTTTTATTTGGATAGCTACGCTTTGGTGATTGACGGGAAGTTGATTGACTTGAAGTTGATTTTTTGGAAGTTGTGGGAGTTGATTTCTTCTGGGTTGCTTTAGGAGGTGAAGATGATTTTCTCGTGGAAGATTTTTTCTTAGAATTACTGCTTGAATTAGCAGTACTGCGTCTGCGGCGTTTTGGCGTATAACTTGCAGCCCCTCTAGTTTTAGTTCTAACTCTCCTTCTAACCCTTCTTGGTTTTGTAGTTTTATTTGCTGGAGGTGCCACTTCCTTGGCAGCTTCAGTTTCTTCAGGTGTAGGTGAAGTTGAAGGTGTAGCCGAAGATGAAGGAGTAGGTAATTCCACGCTTGGCAATATTTCTGCGGCAGTTTCGTTAACCGGTTTTTCTAAAGCAGGTGCCACTCTAGGCTGTCTTTGGGCAGTAGAAGCAATCTTAGTAAGGCCAAAACCCAAACTAACACCGAAAATAGCTACACCAGCGCCTATTAATACCCTAGGTGAAGGCATTTTTTTAAACCAGGGTTCTTTTGTGTCGTTATCGGGTGTTTCTGAATTCTCTCGTGTCGATGGGATATGAGGATTCATTACCGCTACTGCTTGAGGCGGTACAGTTGGCTCGTATTCCTGGGTAGATAAATCAACAGTTGGTACGGCATGGGTTGCTACTGGCTGAATTACTGTTCTTCTTGTCATATCGGGCAACAAGTCCAACCATTCCGCCACAGTCTGCGGACGAAAACGCGCCTCTACAGCCATGCCGCGCATTACTGCTTGATTCACCGCAGCGCTCAAATGAGGTTGCAATTCGCGAGGAGAAGGCATTTTCTCCTTATCTCGCAACAATACCGGCATTGGTACCTGTGCCGTTAATAATGCGTACAGAGTAGATGCTAAACCGTATACATCCGTAGCTGGCGATCGCTTTGCCTTTGTTAAATATTGTTCCATTGGGGAATATCCTTCAGATACGATTCCCGTATGGTTTTGTCTCGCTCCAGCATTAAATTCCCGCGCAATACCAAAATCAATTAAAATCACTTCATTGGTGTTTTTACGGAGAATAATATTATCCGGCTTAATATCTCTATGCAACAAACCTTTTAAATGTACTGCTCCCAAAGCCGCACCAATCTGACGAATATAATGAATTGCTTGGTCTTCAGGTAAAGGAATTCCGGGCATTACAAATGCTTCACCCAAGGTTTCACCAGGAATATATTCCATAACCATGTAAGGAAAACCAGCTTCTACAAAAAAGTCGCTGACTCTAACAATATTGGGATGAACGCAACTGGCCAACCTTCTAGCTTCGTCCTGAAATTGACGTTCAAATTTAGCGAAATCCGGATGCTTTTGGAGTTTATGGTTAAGGGTTTTAATTACCACTTCCTGATGCAAGAAATGATGAGTTGCTTTGTAGGTAATACCAAAACCACCCCTTCCAATTTCCTGGTTGATAGTATATTTACCACCCTGTAAGGTTTTACCAGTTAGCATAGTGATTTAACTTTGGGATTTAACAGTTGGGCGCGGGCAATCTAATTTCTCATTTTAGACTAAGACTAGCTTGCTACCTAGGTAATCTCGAAAATAAAGCTGATTTTATGTTACAAATCATACATTTATATGATTTATTCTGATTTATTTATTGCTTTTTATAATTGCATATTAATCTTTAATATTCTATTTTCAGATAAGTATAAGTAACCAGCGCTAAAAAATACCTTATAAGTAATAAAAATATTTACTTTTGTTTAATTAAATATAACTAATATTTTATATCTAATATTTTATATATGGCTCATATGCGGCTCTAAGTAAATGCGACACTAAATATACATTAAATGTTTTGAGAATAATTTTAAGAATAAATAAAATTAGAGCAATATTATACCATTCTAAGGTTGAAAAGTATATTCTTTTTGAGAAGTTTTTCGGCAATCAAGTTTTGCAGCAACACTTAATGCAGAAACAAGACGCGATATAATTCCTTATAAGGTAGGTTTCAGAACCAGCAGATAGGCTTAAACCGCGTCTCTAGAATTAGTTATTAGTAACTGATAACAGTTAACTGTTAAAACCGATGACCGATACCAAAATGCACTTTGGTATCTCCTTGATTGTTAATACCGTAGTCTGCACGAATTAAACCCAAAGGAGAATTCAAGCGCACTCCAGCACCATAACCAAATCCTTCACCGGGTTTGTTGCGTACTCCTGCCGGATCTCCTACAACTGTATCCCCCGAACCCAAATCTGTAGCGAAGTCAGCAAATAGTACTCCTCCCAAAGAATCTAAAATAGGAATAGGAAAGCGATATTCAGCCGAAGCTAATACGTAAGAGCGACCGTTCCCAACATCACCAGTACCATAACCGCGAACTGAATTAGGGCCGCCTAAACCGAAACTTTCATAAGGCGGTAAATCTCCGATAACCGTACCGGCTTGAACGTTGAGAGCAAAAACCTGACTTTGAGAAGATTTAAATAACTTCACCGGTACATATTGGGTATAGTCAGCCTTCAAACGATTCATCGAAATTTCTCCTTGTCCGAAGGGAAGCGATTGTTCCGTGCTTAATTTAACAACAGAACCCTTGGTAGGATTAAAAGGATTATTACGACGGTCTTTTACAGCATTTAAAGATACAGTGGCTAAATCATCAATACCCGTACCGCTTTTTGTTAAAGGATTATTTTGAGCATCAACTGCTTTAACTTTTCCTTTGCTGTCAGTAATACTAACGCGGGTGTAGTTAAATCCTAAAGTGGTATTCCATCCGTCTATGGGGCGTTGAAGATTTACGCTACCACCAAACTTTCCTTCTCGAACTTTATCGCCATTTGCCAGCTTGATATCATCATTAAAAGTATTAGAAAGTTGGCGTTTGCGAAAAGCATTAAGACTGTAACCGAGACGGTTGGGATCGTTAGCTCGATAAGGGCTGGTAAATCTAGTATCAAAGTTTAAGTCCCGTCGAGAAAGTTGAAGATTAACATTTAAATTTTCGTTGATGCCACCAACATTGCGGTCATTGTAGTTTAAAGTACCAACTATTCCTTGGTCGGCACTGTAATTACCACCAATATTTACAGAGCGCGCTCCAGCTTCTTTAATGTAATAAACTACATCAACTTTATTCGCATCACCTTCAAGTTCTAGATTGACTCTTTCAAATAATCCAGTTGCATATAACCGCTGCACGTCTTGTCTAACTCGATTTTCTTGGAATATTTGACCGGATTTAAGCTGTAATTGCTTTTGAATAAATTCTGGTTGAGTGCGTCCCTGTATTGGTTTACCTTTTTTATTAACCGTCTTATTATCATCATTAATAAAGCGAAATTTGATATCGCCAATCAAGCCTTCAGCGACATTAATATCTAATACCCCTTGACGATTGGGCTTAATTGAAGTTACTCGTGCCAAACTATAGTTATTTTCGGTATACCACTTATTAATATCTTCTACAGCCTTTTTCATTGCCACTGGACTTATAGGCTTGCCGATTTGCGATTGAAAAACCTTTTGAGCAACTCCATAAGAAAGAGCTTTGGCATTAGATAATTGCAGCGAACGTACTACCACGGGTTTCGCTTGAAATACTACATTCAAACCCTGCTCGTTGCTGCGGCTATTAACAGTAGCACCTGTAAACAAACCGGTTTCCGAAATTGCCGCTACATCCTGTTTTAACTGAATTTGACTGGTATCTCCTCCCGGTTGAGTCTTAATTACACCTTTAATCACTTGCTGTAACTCTGGATTAACTCCTACTATCCGCACGTTGGTAGCAGGAACGACAAAATCGTTTTTAGGTTTTGCAGGAGTTTCAGAAGGAGGAAGAGGGGGGGAGTGACGTTCGCGCAGCGTCTCCGGAGGAGATACCCGAAGGGGCAAAGTGGGAGAATTTTTGATTACTATTTGTTTTTGCTTTTGTTTTTGTTTGATATCCTCTTGCTTTTGTGATTCTGCCCCTTTACCGTTTACTGATAACTGTATGTCCCTCGACACGCTATCGCTAACGCCGCTAACCGATGAAAACTGTTGAACAGCTAAATTCTCCGGTTGAGCGATCGCCTGTTCTGGTGTGGAAGTATCTTCTATTACTGGAACTACAAGGTTTTCAGCTTTTTTGTCATCAGCAAGAGTAGTCGAATCGTTTGCAGCAGTTGCCTTATTATCGATATTGCTAGCCGCTAATGCAGCTAAAGTAAAAATTGCAGCAGAAGAAATTCGCATAATATTTAGCCTGAATAACTGAAAGTTAGCCTGTATTTTGATAATGAGTTTTGAGAATTAGCTTCGCCAACGGGGATAACACTAACTTCCAGTTAATAAAGGTTTATTTGTAACTTTATATATCCCTCTTGCCTTCTGAGACAGCCAATCAAAAACTTTTGTTTCTCATGAGCGAAATATCACCTCTCACCTTTACTAAAAAATCACAAACTACTACCTCTAATTTACGGTTATTGGTATTGAGCAACGGGCATGGGGAAGATGTAATTGCAGTCCGCATTTTACGGGAATTGCAGCAACAACAGTCATCTCTAGAAATTTTTGCTTTACCTATAGTCGGTGAAGGACATGCTTACCAAAAATTAGATATTCCCGTTATTGGTTCGGTACACTCAATGCCTAGCGGTGGTTTTATTTACCAGGATGCTCGACAATTATCCAAAGATGTACGTAGTGGTTTGCTGGGATTAACCCTAAATCAAATTCAAATTATTCGTCGCTGGGTAAAAATTCAAAAGAAATCAGGCTATTCAGCAAAAATTCTGGCTGTCGGGGATATCGTACCTTTATTATTTGCTTGGCTAAGCGGTTCTGAATATGCTTTTGTAGGTACTGCAAAATCGGAATATTATCTAAGAGATGAAACTGGATGGTTGAAACGAGATACTCAAGCCGCAGGTTGGGAAGGTTGGAGTGGCTCAGTTTATTTACCTTGGGAAAGATGGTTAATGAGTCGCAAGCGCTGCAAAGCTGTATTTCCTAGAGATTCTTTAACTACAAAAATATTAAAACAGTGGAAAATTCCTGCTTTTGATTTAGGCAATCCGATGATGGATGGTTTAGAGCCAAGCTTTCCCCAAAAAAGTTTTTATACCAGCGATACTCGAAAAGAAGAAATACAGCGTGCTTTAGCAATCGCCTTATTACCAGGTTCTCGCATTCCCGAAGCTTATGCGAATTGGGAAAAAATTACAGTTGCAGTTTCAGCATTAATAGCAACTTTCTGCGAACAAGATTTTATTGGACACACTTCCGGCAACATCGTATTTTTAACGGGTATTGCCCCTGGCTTAGACTGCAATATCTTAACCGAAACTCTTAAAAATCAAGGCTGGGATCCTGTACCAAAAGAAGATTCACCCGTTAATATTCCTGACAATCAAGCATTAACATTTAAGCACAAAAATGCGTTTATCATTTTGACTCAAACTGCTTATAATGACTGCTTGCATCTCGGAGATATTGCGATCGCGATGGCAGGTACAGCTACCGAACAATTCGTAGGTTTAGGGAAACCAGCGATTACCATACCTGGGAATGGGCCTCAATTTACCCCTCTCTTCGCCGAAGCCCAAACTCGTCTGTTAGGTTCCTCCGTGATTTTAGTCGAAAAACCCAGCGACGTTGCTTCCGAAATCAAAAACCTCTTTAACAATCCCGATAGACTGCATATGATAGCTAATAACGGTAAGCAGCGCATGGGTGAACCCGGTGCAGCGAAAAGGATTTCTGAATGTTTAATTAAGAAATGGGCATAGGGGATTGGGGATTGGTAGTTAGTAGTTGGTATTTGGTAGTTGTAGGTTGGGTTAGACACAAAAATAATTTCAATTTATGACTTGGATTTATGTTAATCGTGTCGTAACCCAACGTTTGCCGAATTCAGAATAAAGATGTTGGGTTACGGCGAATATTAATTTTTAGTTAAAAACCATTATTCTTCATGCGCCTAACCCAACCTACCAACTAACTCTTAACCGTCAAATACTGCGGCGGTACATTATCAGTCAACCACACTCCGTTATCGGAACAGTAGAAAACCAAACCCGCTTCGTACATTTTTGCAGCATCAATTGCAAAAACTACAGCTTTGCCATGTCTTGCACCAACTTTTTTAGCCGTACCAATATCAGATGATAAATGTACGTGGTGACGAGACATTTTACTGAGTCCATTTTGCATAATTACTCCCACTGTTTTATGTCCGGTACCGTGATAAAGTACATCGGGAGGAACGGATGGCAATAACTGTAAATCAACTTCTACACTATGTCCTTGATTAGCGCGAATTTTTGTACCGGTAGAATCAAAAGAAAAGCGTTTTTTATCGTTGTTAGCAACAACTTCTTCTAAATCAGCGCGAGTGACGGGGAATTTGTTTTTTCTACAGGCTTCTAATAATTCATCAACAGCAACCCAACCACCAGCAGCTAATTTAATGCCAATTCTTTCTGGTTGATGACGTAAATGTTTGCTGAGATATTTACTAACTTTTATTAAACGTGAATTATTCATCAAATTTATTTTTATATTAATCCGGCAATTTTTAAATCTTTATTTATTGCTAATCGTATAGTTTTTATAGATTTTTCTGGATACCCACTATTTGTTTTAATCCAGCCACACTGAGTACATTCAAAAAATATATTTTCTGTTTCTATATTAAACAAAGCTGACATATCTAACTTGCCACAATTTTCACATTCAATATCTACTGATAAAACAATAAGCTTCCATAATTGATTTCTTAACCACATAATCGTACATTCTTCGCTGGAAGGCTGTAGTTTTAAAAAACGTTTAATGTCTTCTGGAGTATATTGCGATTTTTCAAGCGGATAATTTTTTGTATCGATATTTATTAACTCTTCTATTCTAGATTCTTCTATTAAACGCGGTGACAAAAGTTTTTTATTTTCAAAATACCAGCCTTGAATACATTTAAATATGGTTATTTGATTATCTTGATTATGTATTTGAGAAATCATATCTTGAAATTCTCGCCATGCGCTTCTTAAAGCTTTGTTCATCATTTGTTTATCGTTATTATTTAAAACTATAAATCTTGCTTTAGGTTTCGCTATCGCTCAACCTAACGTGTAACTGAGTCAAAATAGAAATCATTAAAATAATTTCATTTGATATAAAATCTGAATATTGTGACAATTGCGTAAGTGCTGTCTAAAGCTAATTTTGCTCGGAATAAATTATTTATAGAATCTTCTATTTACTTTTATAGCTTTTATTAAGCAACTGAGGTACAGTTTGATATCATCACCGATAAAGTAGCACTCTAATTCCCCTCTCCTTATCAAGGAGAGGGGTTAGGGGTGAGGTTTTTAGATATATCTCAATAGACTGAGAAACGCTATAATTGCCGATGGTGCGTTACGGCATTTTTTAAATTGTAATTTATTTATATCAGGTATTTTAGCCGTAACACACCCTACAAATTATTAATTACCCATTACTATAAATAAAAAAGACGCAGCACTGCGCCCCGTCTCTACATAATTGTTATTAAGTTTATAGAACTTTTAATTAAAAACCGAAATTTAATTAATTCCTATTCAACTTCATTGAAAAGAAGCTCTTCTAATAACGGTTGGAATTCACGGAATTCTTCGGGTGAAAGTAATTCCGGCTTGCCTTCAGGGTTGATACGAGCAAAAAATAGTAAAGGATCTAAAGGAGTATAAATTGCGTATTCTTGTTCTTCCCAATAAAAACTTGCTAGCAACTGTAACTGCTCTGGTTCTAAATCTGCCTCTTCGTCTTCAATTTCTAAAGTGAAAATATCCGACTCTTCCACCATCGGTAAATCGCCAGCTGCTGTTAAAGCATAAGCCGTATTTTTTAACACTAAATTCTGCTCGGATAAAACAGCTTGAGCAGTGCTAAAAATCTTTTCTATTGTGAAATCATCTTCTACAAGAACGGCTTCTTCTCCGTCACCGTCTGTTTGCCAAGCAAAAACTTCTACAGGTGAGTCAACAGGAAGTAATAAAAAGTACTCTTGCTCATCTACTTCAAGGGAATGCTCGACATAACATTCAAGTGACCTTCCAGTTTCATCAGTTAGAGTGATGGAACTTTGATTGGAACGGTCGTTTTCTTCAGGAAATTGAGATGGATACATAGCCGTCGAGTAAAAGAACAAAAATTAGTACCAGCTTGAAAAATAGATTTCTCTATCGCGAGCGCAAAAAATTCTTCACCGTAAAATACTGACGATTATTAATGCTGACTCTTGCTTTCCCACTAGAATATCACGTCAAAAGCTTTTAAAATTATGCGTTTTTTTTTTAACTTTCTGTTTTTTGCTGTCGTCTAATATCCAACCATTGTTGCAGAATTAATGCTGCTGCTTTTCTATCAACTAACCCTTTATTACGTGAAGGAGAGCGTTTTTGGGCAATTATCATCTGTTCTGCCTGATACGATGTTAAACGCTCGTCTACGTATTCTACAGGTAGTTTCAAAATCGCAGTTAGGCTTTTAGTAAATTTCTGCACTTGACGAGCTTGAAACCCTAAAGAACCATCCATAGAGTATGGTAGCCCAACTACCAAAATCTCTACTTCCCTTTGCTGAATTATCTGCCTAATTTGCTCTACATCTTGCAAAAAAGTTGTACGGTGTATTGTCGTAAGTCCAGTGGCAATCAAACCAGTGCGATCGCACCCTGCGATACCAATTCGTTTTTTGCCTACATCCAATCCTAAAGCGGATATGTATGAAGTTCGATTTGTATTTTTTGAAGTTTGAGAAGATATTTCATCGCTTACTTCATCTCCTCTTCCCTCTTGCGGAACCAAATTATTACTCCTGTGGGTTATCGGTAGAAGATTGAGAATTTCCCTCTAAATTGACTTTTTGATTGGGTAGAGCAATATTATCTTTAGATAATTTAGATAATTTGTTTAGTTTTGCTCTTTCTAACATTTGCCGTCTTTTTTCCTGCTTCCACAACATTCCCCCAGGTATGGGTTTGCGCGCTGGCTGCAATCCTTGGAGCATTTCTGGCAACTGAATTCCTTCTAAAGAAACGAATTTCGATTCCCTAACTTTGTGCCATACGGAACGAGACATAATTAATGTGTGTTCTATACGACTTGCCCCGATTTGCTCTAAATACTCTTCTCCTTCTGGCTGATAATCTGCTGAAGCAACTTTCAAAGAAGAAGATGGAAAATCCTGAGTAATACGAGCCATCTGAGATAGTAACTCTGGATACAGCCAAGTATATGCAGGGTGAACTGTCAAAGTCGCAACGTGCGGTTTTTCTCCTTTGCGATCAATTTTCAGTTGAAAATAGCCAATGGCTGCTTTTCTTTGCGGTTCAAATACATAACCGCTGACTATTTCTGACTTTGTCAACCATTGCTTGACTGCATCAGCTAATGCTCCGATTAAACCAGTTTTAAAGTCATGAGTTTGTCTATCGAATACTTGACGTACCAAAGGCGGCATTGATGCAGTATCAAGTTGATACAATAGCTGAGCATCTGCATTACTAACCGGTAGCAGATTGGGTAAATCTGGTTCGGCTTGCGCCAATGAAGCTAGTAACTCTGGTTCAATTTCCCAATATGTCATTTCAGCTAAACGCTGAAATCCGTTTTGCCGATAAAGCGCTAAAGCCTCTTTATCGTTAACATTCGCTTCTAAAATCCAGGTACGAGCTTCTAAAATCGATTCAAAACAGTAGCGCAGAAGTTGAGAACCGATTGCTTGCTTATTCACGCATTTCTCTAGCATGACTCTGTCTACGCGCCAGGTACTGCGTGTTTTATTGAATGGGGATACCTGAATAATCCCGAGCATTGTGCGTCCTTGTTCTGCGACATAAGCACAAAGACGATGTTGCAAAGGATTGGGGAACCAACTTAAAAATTTCAATAATCCAAAATTACGACGCAGCTTTTGCTCTTGCTGCGTAGCAAAATGTTCTTCGTTGTGTTTTTGAGCGGCGAATGACTCTTGGGAGAGACGCTCGATATCGTCCAAGTCCCTATATTGAACTGGTCGAATAACGATATTAATATTTTGGGAAAGTAGTGATGTCATTTTCATCTCTGTCCGCTATTAAGCCTTAAATATAAATGTAAGTACTAAGAAGTGCTGCAATCATATTAACGGCTTTACGCAGTTAGCCGTTGCGCCAAAAGAGTGATTTTCCTAACTTTATAATTAAAAACAGCCCCGATCTGAGAATACTTACAAACATTCTCTACAGGAACTGTTCTCATTGTATTTTAATTTTGTTAAGTTTTGTATAACCTTAAATTACTTGCCGAGAAATAACTTTTTCAAAATCAGCCTGAGTTTGATGAAGCAATTCCCCCCGACTGTCAGCTGAGTTCTGCTTGAGGCTTGGAACCAGATTACGAGCCTGGAGAGTCATGTGAAACTGTAAATGAGCAACATATTCGCTGAACTCTTCACGTACTCCTTGATTACTTGTAAAGGTATTGGATTCCATTGCCAAGTGGTTCTCCTGATTTGGTAACGACGCTTATAGAGCATATCAGAACTTCCGAACAAATATATTTATTTTGCAACGAACTTTAATGCTTTCTTGGCTAAAAGTAAAGAAGTGTAAAGCATTCTCGATCTCAATTTTCTAAATACAAACGCAAAAAGTTAAGAAAGTCTAAATTTACCTTTCAAAGCTTCTGGAACATTTAATGCTTTGTCTAAACCTCGAACATTATCCCATTCTAAATTTTCATTCCAAGTAGTATTTTCCAGATTAGCTTCACTTAGGTCTGCATTTACGAGAATTGCGTAGCTAATATTAGTTTGGCTTAAGTCAGCACCGCTAAAAATTGCTCCAGTTAGGTTACTACCACTAAGATTTGCATTATGTAAATTGGCATAACTCAGATCGGTTCCTAACAAAACTGCGTCGCTGAGATCGGCGCTGCTTAAATCGGCTTCATTGAGGCTTACACCACTTAAATCGGCTTCATTGAGAATGACTTGACTCAAATCGACACCTCCAAGATCGGCACCTAGGATAATTGCTGCTTGCAAGTTTGCCCCTGCTAAATTTGCACCGTTAAGCTTGGCATAGCTGAGGTCTGCTGCAATCAAAATGGCTTCCTTTAAGTTGGTTCCGAACATCAACGAATCGCTCAAGTTAGTCCCTTTAAGAGTAGAACCTCTAAGGTTAACACCGCTTAAATCAGTCCGACATAAATCGGCATAGCTTAATTCCACCCCAATTAAATCTGTATCGCTTAAATTCGCACCGAAGAAAATAGAATGTTTTAAATTAGCACCACTTAATACTGCATCTCTAATATTTGCACTAGTTAAATTAGCACCAGTTAAATTAGCACCAGCTAAATTAGCACCAGTTAAATTAGCATCTCCTAAATTAGCACCAGTTAAATCCGCACCGCTTAAATCCGCACCGCTTAAATTACAATGAGTTAAGTCGCACTCAGTTAGATTTGCTTCTCGGAAATCGGCACCGCTTAAATTCGCATCGCCTAAATTGGCACCGGCAAGCTTTACCTTGTTACCTTGCACCCCTGTGAGGTTAGCATCCCCTAAATAAGCGCCATTAAGTTTCGCATTGCTCAAATTGGCACCCGTAAGATTGGCATCTCCTAAGTAAACGTTTTCTAGAAAAGCACCTCGGAGAAATTCGCCGACTACATTAGTAAAATTACCAATCCCAATCGAATCACTGTAATTAATTACTAGCAACAGTGTAGAAGTAAAAAAATTATCGCTATCTGGCTTCTCTGAAGAATAAAAAGCAATTTTATCCTGCAAATGATGATTTTGCTCTCGAATAATTTGATGTAATTCTAAAAGCAAAATCATTACATTTAAACCCGCGTTTATGTCTATTTCCCGCAACCCGATGGCAATATTTTGTGACTGTAGCTGCAACATCTGTTGCTGAGGCAAGTTATTATCTGGTGCGGCATCAATAAATTCACCATTACACCATCGACGATAAAAATTTTCTAGTTTTTCAAAAAGAATAACTGGGTTTCCTTGTTCGCGAGCAATAAACTGCCCAACCGCAGATTCAACATTTTCCGGTTTTAAGGTAACATTACCCAACAAAGCGTAAATATGCTGGTAAAACTGCCTCTCATCTATGCTGGATATAAAATCATTTCTTGGTTGCGCCCATTTAATTAAACTTGCTTCTAGTTTTTTCTCAAAACTAGATGAAAGCAAATCATTTTCAAAAGACTCTTCTTGTTGTGCGGGCAACTGAACGCCAATTGCGGCGATTCCAACTGCCTTATTTTCTCCTGTTGCTGCATGAAGCACATCTTCCAACCGCGATTGCCTCAAGCAATTTCTCCAAAGCTGTTTGAGAAATTCTATTTGCACCATTTGTATATATTAATACTAGGATAGTACTGACTTAAAATAGCTTATCCGGATATTTATCAGAACTCAGTAGGTTTTTAGACAAAAAGAAACTAGTATGATTTACTACGACTAACTAATTTATAATTGGGTATAATAACGGCTATAAAACCGTAATTATGTAAATTTTCCTCCTGTTTTACTTAGAATATCTATTTAAATCATTTTTCGTTTATAAAAAACGGAATTTTCCGGATTTGATTGTTATACTAACTTCCCTGTATATTTTCTGCTGAGTTTTTCCGTTCAATACTTACTGCTTGCTACACAAGCAATTGTTAGGAAGAATACTACAGTAAAAAGGGACAAAAAACTAAAAAATGTCATATTAATCTGACTTAAAAAGTTTTCTGCTTGATATTAGACATTTAATATATCTTTCAGTTCTAATGACGAGCCTTCGTAGAGGGATACTCTCGCAAGAGGCTCTGTAAGCATTGCAAATGAATTAGGCTAAGTAGCCCGGAGATTATTCGGATGAAAACAAAGAGCATTTATTTAATTTTGTTGCGGAGTTTGTATTTAGCAGCAGCTACCTTTGGAGTCGAGTCATTAGCTCTAACGGCACAAGTTGCAGCAAAGGTAAATCAGCAAGCTACTCAAGAAAATATATTGATAGAAAAACTTCAGTTTCAAAGGGCGGAATTTAATAAGACTCTGGCAGTAAACAAAATTAATCAAAAGCATATTGAAAAATTATCGCCAGGTAAGGTATGGGTACTTGATAAACAAAAAGAAGTACAGGCAGATGCCTTTACCTGGGTAGTTAATGACACCAAAAAATCGGCGCAGCAGCCTTTTTTACAATTGAATAAACAGCAGAAAAAACCTGCATCTAAGCCTTCTAAGAAACCAAAACCGGCAAAAAAACCAGCTAAAAAAGATAGTTTTAAGGCTTTCGATAAGGTTATAAAAGATACTAAAATTTCAAAAGGTTTATTTACTCTTTATCGGGATAAAGAAAAAAATAAAATATATTTAGAAGTAAAGCCGACGCAGTTCAAGAAAAATTATTTGGCAACAGCAACTTTAGAATCAGGTATTGGTGAAGCTGGTATTTATAGCGGAATGCCTTTACAGGATTTTCTGTTTTATTTCGAGCGGGTGGGAGATAATTTACACTTTGTAGTTCGGAATGTGAACTTCCGTACTCAGGAAGGAGATCCGCAAGCCCGTTCTTTGGCGAGGTCTTTTAGCGATTCTGTTCTTTACAGAGTCAAAATTAAAAGTATTCACCCGCAGCGTAAAAGCGTGCTGATTGATTTAGGGGATTTATTGCTCAGCGATTTAGCAGGGTTATCTTCTAGTTTGGGAGTACCGGGAAGTCAAGAAAAATCTTATTTTGGTAGTGCTAAAGTTTTTCCTAAAAATATAGAAGTTCAGTCAATTTTAAACTTTTCTGGTACTGGCAAAAGGCGAAGTTCTAAATTCAGAACCTTGGCTGACAAGCGCGGTTTTACTCTTAAGCTGCACTACAGTCTTTCTGAATTGCCCGATAATAATTACCGTCCTCGTTTGGCGGATGAAAGAGTTGGTTACTTTATTACTGCTTATCAAGATTTATCAACAAAAGACCCCAGCGACCCATTTGTACGTTATGTAAATCGTTGGAATTTGGAAAAGAAATATCCCAATGCGAGTATTTCCGAACCAAAAAAACCGATTGTTTACTGGATAGATAACGCTACACCTTACGAATATCGGGAAGCAATTAAAGAAGGCGTTTTAATGTGGAATCGGGCATTTGAAGCGGCTGGATTTAAAAATGCTATCGAAGTAAAGCAGATGCCAGACAGCGCTACCTGGGACCCTTCAGACATCCGCTACAATACCATCCGCTGGATTAATACAGTAGATGGGTATTTTGCAATGGGGCCATCTCGCGTTAATCCCTTGACTGGAGAAATTCTAGATGCAGATATTTTGATAGATGCGAGTTTAGTTAGTTCTTTGAAGAAGGATTATCGGCAAATGGTTCAACCTACCCAGTCGTCGAAAAAAATAACTTCTTTGTCAGCGATGATGCAAAATCGCTTACTTTGTGGCAATGGTTTGGAAGAAGATGAAGATTCCGAAGAAACACCGGTTGTAAAGCGTTTATCTATATTAGCTAGCAAATACGACCTTTGTTATGGAATAGAAGCCACCAACCAGTTTGGTTACGGGAAATTAGCGATTTCTTTGCTACGAGATTTGCCGCCCACGAGCCAAGAAACTAAAGAATATATTCACCAGTACTTACGGCTGATTGTCGCTCATGAAGTCGGTCATACTTTAGGTTTGAGACATAATTTCCGGGGAAGCACTATGCTATCTCCCACAGAAATGAACGACAGAAGCATTACTCGCTCTAGAGGGCAAGTTGCTTCCGTTATGGATTATATTCCTCCTAACATTGCCCCGGAAAGCATTAAGCAGGGAGATTATTTTCCTAGTATTATTGGCCCTTATGACGCATGGGCAATCAAATACGGTTACTCGCAAATTAAAGCAGCATCTACTAAAGCCGAAGAACCAGTTTTACGGGAAATAGCTTCTGAATCTTATAAACCCGAGTATAGTTATTCTACAGACGAAGACGTATACGATTTAGATCCCACAGCAGATGCCTGGGATAACAGTTCTAACGTACTGCTTTATTCTAAATGGCAGATGGATAACGCTCGCAAGATGTGGGATAGAATCAACAAACGATATCCTTTGGTTGGTGAAAGTTATAGCGACGTGCGCGAACGGTTTGGAGCAGTATTAAACAATTATTTCCAGCAGATTTACTACACATCAAAATACATTGGCGGACAGTCATTTTACCGAGTTTACGCTAGCGAAAACCAAACTCGCCTACCATTTGAACCCGTACCTGTAGAAAAACAGCGTCAAGCTTTAGAAGTCTTAAGCGATTATATATTTGCTGAAGATGCCTTTGATTTTTCACCCGAACTGCTAAATAAATTAGCACCATCTCGCTGGCGACATTGGGGTAGCAATCCGCAAATTGGGCGTTTGGACTATCCCATTCACGACTTAGTATTATTTATGCAAAACATGGTTTTGTATGACTTACTATCGAGCGATCGCCTTTCTCGTCTCAAGGATATCGAATTAAAAAGTCGTTCTGGAGAAGCACTGACTTTACCAGAGCTATTTAATACTCTGCAAGACAGCATTTGGACGGAAGTATTAAAACCAAAAGATAAAGACATTGAAATTTCCAGCTTGCGCCGGGGATTGCAGCGAAAATATTTAGATATTTTAACTAATATGGTGTTGCGAAAAGTCAATGTTCCTGAAGATGCTCGCACTTTAGCATGGTACAAGCTGCGTCAATTAGGTGAAAAATTAGATGATGCAAAATCCGAAGACGAATATACAAAGGCGCATTTACTAGAAACACGCCAAAGAATTAGTAAAGTGTTAAATGCTCCCCTAAGAACGAATTAGAATCTAGTTATTAGTTGTTAGTTGTTAGTTGTTAGTGGTTAGTAGAACAACTATCCACCATCAACTATCAACTAACAATTATTACTCCCAATCCTGGACTTTCTGCTTAATACAAACAGGAATTCCGACTTTTAAAAGTATTTCCTCGTCTTGATGTTTGATTATTAATTCGGAACCTTCACGCAACACATAAGTTACTTCTTCATCTCGAATATCAACTTCTAACCTTTGATTGCGAATTGTTAAAGGAAAATGCAAACGCTTTGTTCCTTTAGGCAATTTGGGATTAAAAGAAAGATTGCCGTTGTAATCTTTCATACCAGCAAAGCCATATACCATTACCATCCAGGAACCACCCATCGAAGCGATGTGACAACCATCTTTGGAATTGCCAGCAATATCCGCTAAGTCCATAAGTACGGCAAAATAAGCGTATTCTAAAGCTTTTTGACTGTATCCCAACCCAAAAGCTAAAATACTTTGAATACAAACCGACAGTGAAGAATCTCCGGTTGTTAAGGGGTCGTAATAATCAAAATTACGCTTTTTTTGTTCTTGGGAAAATTCTTGTCCGAGCAAATGCATTGCTAATACTACATCTGCTTGTTTAATTACCTGATGGCGATAAATTACCAACGGATGAAAATTTAATAGCAAAGGATATTTACTACGGGGTATATTCTCAAAATCCCAAACCTTTTTACTAAGAAAACTATCATCTTGTGGATGAATACCCTTAGCTTCATCATAGGGAATATACATATTATCCACAGCTTTTTGCCAGTCTTCAATCTCTACCAAAGCAAGATTGGTTCTATCCAAAAGTGCCGAAAATCTTTCTAAATCTTCGTTTTGCAGCATCTGGACTGTTTGAGCGGCATAGCGTAAATTTTCTCGTGCCATCAAGTTAGTATAGGCATTATTGTTTACTACTGTAGTGTATTCATCTGGCCCGGTAACACCATGAATATGAAATTTTCCATCTTGAAAAAATCCTAAATCATGCCACAAACGAGCAGTTTCTACTAAAATTTCTACACCTTCGCTGTAAAGAAAATCTTTGTCTTGGGTAATTTCAACGTATTTTTTAATTGCATAAGCAATATCAGCATTAATATGATATTGTGCCGTACCCGCAGCATAATATGCTGACGCTTCCTCACCATTGATAGTTCTCCAAGGAAACAGCGCTCCTTTTTGATTCAACTGACGAGCGCGTTTGCGGGCTTTACCAAGCATTTTGTAGCGAAACTTGAGTAAGTTTCTCGCAATGCGCGGTGCAGTATAAATTAGAAACGGTAAAACATAAATTTCTGTATCCCAGAAAAATTGACCTTCATAAGCTTGTCCAGAAAGTCCTTTTGCAGGAATACCAGTTCCTTCGGCTCTTGCCGAAGCTTGCAAAATTTGAAACAAATTGAAGCGAATAGCTTGTTGCAATTCTAAAGCCCGAGTTGCATCTGTATCGTAGGGATTGCCAGAGATTTTGATATCGCTTCTGTGCCAGAAGTCATCCATATATTGCTGCTGGCTTGCCAAAACGGCTTCAAAACCTAATTTTTCGGCTCTATCTAAAGTTCTATGCGCTCTCGTGCATAATTCTTCAATAGCATCACCGGGTGAAGTATTGTAAGTAATATACTTAATTAATTTAATCGGCACTCCAGGCAAAGCATCTATATTAAAGACTGCCTTACCACCATCTTCACAACACTCGCTTTTATAAGAGTAGGAACAGTCAGTTAAAATATCATGTTCAATACCACAAGCAAGACCTATTTTAGTTTGATTGGTAACATAGCCTAATAAAATACGACTTTTTTGGCAATAATTGACTTTCGGATTTAAAACTTTACCCTTAAAACCTTTTGCTTTACGAGGATCGTTATGATTAGAAGCTGTATGGTTGTGGTTTTCTATCTGCGAAGAAATTACCACCGGAGCTTTAGCATTAAGCAGCGTTACTTCATATTCAATTGCAGCTAAATGGCGATGTTCTAAGGAAACTAAACGACGAGATTTAATAGCAACCTTTTTACCAGATGGTGTTTCCCAAACCAATTTACGATTTAGGGTACCTGCTTTCATATCTAGTACGCGCTCGAAACTTAATAAATTAGCAGTAGAAAGACAAAAAGGTTCGTCATCAACGTAAAGCTTGATTATTTTACTGTCGGTAACATTGACAATAGTTTGTCCGGTTTTCGCAAAACCAAAAGCTTCTTCACCATAAACAATAGGCCAAGATTCGTAAAAACCGTTGATAAAAGTTCCATTTTCGGTGCAAGGTGTTACCTCTTCAAAAGCACCGCGCATTCCCAAATAACCATTACCAATCGAAAAAATTGTTTCCATTTGAGCTTGGAAACGAGGATAATATTGCTTTTCTACCATCCTCCATTCATCAACCGGATAGACGTATTTAGGAGGATTCAAAGGTTCGCGTCGTAGCATTGATATCCGTTCAACCTCACTGATTTATAATTTTGAATTCCACACCAAAAAAAGCCGCAGGAAAAACCCGCGCTAAAGTTAACGAAACTGCATGAATTTCGTTCCCAACTATGAAATAAAGCATCAATGAATTAAAAATTTATGCGTCCTTAATTATTGATTAACTAATTGATTAGCTAATAATTACTGGAGCATTTCGCCCAAATCCGTAACAACTATATCCGCTCCATTATTAATAAGTGCCTCGGCATCATTATTACGGTTAACTCCGATAACTAATCCAAATCCGCCAGCGCTTCCTGCCTGTACGCCCGATATCGCATCTTCAACAACAACACAACGTTGAGGTATTACGTTTAACAATTGAGCAGCTTTTAAATAAGTATCCGGTGCTGGTTTTCCGGCAATTTCTAAACTTGCAGCAACTTTGCCATCAACTCTTGCTTCAAATAAATCAGTAATATCGGCAGCTTTGAGTACTGCTTCACAATTACGGCTTGAAGAAACCACTGCCGTTTTGATGTTTTGACTGCGAAGATAGCAAACCCAAGCCACAGAAGTTTCGTATACTTCTACGCCATCACTTTGTAAAATAGAGTGAAAGATTTCATCTTTACGCTTTCCTAAACCATATACTGTGTCTTCTTCTGTACTTCGATCTGGACTACCTTCGGGAAGGTAAATACCTCGTACCTTTAAGAAACTACGCACTCCTTCTAGACGAGGTTTGCCGTCAACATAGTGTTTATAATCGCTATCAATTTCAAAAGCTATGAAAGGTATATGATGTTCTTGAGAATGCTTAGAGAGAAATTCATCAAACATCCGCTTCCAAGAAACAGCGTGTACCTTCGCGGTTGCTGTTAAAACGCCGTCTAAATCAAAAAGAACGGCATTAAATCTATCGCTAGTTACAGAATAATTAGATTGACTCATTTTTTAGTATTTGAAATTGACAATACGCCGCGAACATATTGGTACGAGCAACGCACAACATAGCCCTGCATTTACTACTAGATAAAACTAGTTTAATCAGAGCTTTTCTTGAAAAAAAAAGAAAATTTGTATTCTTCTAGCGTATTATTTTTTAACTTAATAACTAACTAGATGAATTATTAATACAAACGTATTTTTAGTTATATAACTAACATTTACATATAGTGTGATTGAGAAACAATCATTTTTTCAAATTTCAGCTTGTGTTGAGAAAAGTTTGATTTAAGGCAAAATTACATGCCAAAATCACGCTAATAATGTCGAAAAGAGAGTAAATTAGGTAGATAAAGTAGATAAAGCAAATAAAAAAATTATTCTCGCTTTGATTGTCATATACAAACTATTTTGAATCATGATGGCTTTGATACAATTTGCCATCCAATAACAATAAAGATTTAGTAAAGTTGTCAACAGATAAAATAGCTAATTAGAATTATGAAAATATCAAGTAGCGATAGTTGATAATGTTTAAATTTATTTCTCTCAAACAATATAACGGTTTTCAGTTTAATAGAATACACCCCTCTCCTTGATAAGGAGAGGGGAAGGGGGTGAGGTTCTTCAAAGTGTATTATACCGGAGGCGGAACGTCTCCGGCTCCGCTCAAATGAAAAGCGCTATATAACGGTTTTATAGCACTCGTAAATCATTTGTAAGGTTTGAGAAACCGGGTTTTTGGCACTATTTGAATGCAATACAAAGACAGCTATTAAAAATCGGACGAGCGGGATACCCATCCGAATCTACAGGCATAAGATGAAATATGCTGTCTCTATAAAAAAAGACCTAAAATCTAACTTCTCAAAGCCCTAACAAATCGCTGTAAACCTCTAAATACACTCTTGCCTGTTGCAGCTACAGTTTCCCCTTCAGCTTGCGAATCTCCGCCAGAGATAATTGCATCTAATTCATCGCCAGAAGGTTTATTCGGTAATTCGGCAACTTTTTCATAATCACCATTTTTTTCTACCCAAACTTCCCATAGCCCAGGATAGCAACGAAATACCGCAGCTTCTTCAAATATCGGGCGTAGATAGTAACAAGACTCAATTGTATTGATAAAACGCTGACGAGTTTGACGCGCAGCATAACCAATACCTACGATGCTCGAATCTTCTAAACGAGGAGCGAACATTACAAAAGGACGCTGTTCCCCTATTATTTCGCACAGTTTTTCTAACTGCGGTACTTCAACAGAACTAGGTTGAACAAACAAGAAAATTTCATCTTCTGGTTGGACTTTTGACTGTATCGAAGTCATTCTACCAGTACCAATATCTAACAGTTGAAAAGGTACTTCATCCCAATCGCGGCGAGCTAAAGCTGCACTACCAGCATCAGCGAAAAAAATCTTTAATTTATCACCATACTCATCAAAAGCTGGTAGAAATTGTTGTGCGGCAGGTAATGCTTTTAATTCCGGAAATAATAGCTCAACCTGTAGCCTGGTATAGCCATCTGCCAGTGCAGCTTCAGTTGCTGCGCGAGCTTGGACAATTGCATCTTCTAATGTTTTTGGAAGTTCAGACATATCGAATTCTATATATTCAAACTCTGGATTTTTGGATTTAAGGCTAGAAGCAAGCTGAGTCAGTAATTATAAATCAACTAGTAGTAATTCATAACGGGTAGCAAATTAATACAAGTTAATAATTTAATTAATTATTAATTTCCCTTGTCCCATCTTTTGATTACCTATTTAGTAACAAGAGCAAAACGATTTTCAAGACGACTCATCACTTGCTTTAACACCATTGCTACCCAATCAACATCTGCTTGTGTGGTGTAACGTCCTAAAGTGATGCGAATACCCCCCATAGCAGCCTTGTCCCCATAGCCCATTGCAGTTAATACGGGGCTGGGACTTAGTTTACCACTATGACAAGCTGAACCGGCACTAATACCTATTCCTGCCAGATTCAATTGACGAACAATACTTTTGCCGCTGATTTTTTGTCCGTCGGCGTATTTCAGGCAGAAACTGGCATGATGCGGTAAACGCTGTATCAAATCTCCCGTAGGAATCAATCCCTCAACATCGGCTAGCTGTGAAAAAAGTCTATCCCGTAACTCAACTAATCGGGGCGTTTCTATTGGTAATTCCTGAGCCGCTAACTCCGCTGCTATGCCAAAACCAGCAATGATTGGTACTGCTTGAGTTCCAGAGCGCGATCGCATTTCTTGCCCGCCGCCATTTAGCAACGGTACTAACTCGACTTCTGGACGAATATACAATGCTCCTACACCTTGAGGACCATATATTTTATGACTGGAAATACTTAGTAAATCTACTGGTAATTTTGCTAAATCAATAGGTAACCTGCCTGCAACTTGTACCGCATCCGTATGAAACAAAACTCCAGCACTGCGAGCAATTTTACCTATTTCTTCAATTGGTTGTACTGTCCCAACTTCACTTTGTCCGTAAATAACCGAAATCAGAACAGTATTGTCTTTTAAAGCAGCTTTCAAATTATCGGGATTGACTCTTCCTTTATTATCAACAGTCAAACGAGTAACTTCCCAGCCCCAATTCTCCAGTAGTTTTGCAGGTTCTACAACGGCAGAATGTTCTACACTCGATATAATAATATGCTGGGGTTCCCTAAATAACTGAGCCACTCCCATAACCGCTAAGTTATCTGCTTCCGTACCACCCGAAGTGAAGACAATGGATTCGTGCCAAGGCGCATTTATCAAACTCGCAACCTGCATTCTTGCTTGTTCTACAATCATTGCCGCCCGTTGTCCCCATTCATGCAAACTAGAAGGGTTTCCCCATCCTTGAGTCAGCACTGTATGCATTATATTAATCGCTTCAGGACGAGTAGGAGTTGTAGCGCTGTAATCGAGATAGATTTGCATAAAAATTAGTCTATAAAACGCATTCAGGAGCTGCTTTTATTTTCAGTTTATGAGCGTGAAGGTAAGACAACTTCTGGTATATATCTTCTTTTTAAGATTATATCGGTGCTATTTTACGTAAAGATTCTTTAAGAAAGTTGTTTTTAGGGAATATCAATTTCATTTAGTAGAGGTTGTCAAAGCTAAAGATAACCTTTATTTAACCTAAGAATTTAAAATTTATTTGCTTTTGAATTCCAGCTTCAAAAAGCTTTTTATCAAACTTAGTTGTTTTATTATTGAAAATTCTCAGTAAAATTACCTGGATTTACTTCAAAGCATTTGTAAAGTATTCATAATACTTTAATATTGGAACGATGCTGTTAATGCTATTGCTAAAGCATCAGCAGCATCGTCAGGACGAGGGATATAGTCTAAATCAAGTTCTCGGGCCACTGCTTCTTGTACCTCATGTTTTTCTGCCTTACCGTAACCAGCTAAAGCTAGTTTAATTTGGGAAGGCGCAAATTCTACGATAGGCAAACCATGTTGTCCCAAAACTAATAGAATGATTCCTCTAGCTTGAGCAACCAAGATAGTATTTGACATGCGGTAAAAGAAAAATTTTTCAATCGCAACCAAATCTGGTTGGAATTCTTCGACTAAAGTATGCAAATCGTCATAAAGCGTACATAGTCTTGTTTCTAATGGAGTTTTCGCAGGAGTGCTAATAATACCGAAGTCTAGTAATTTTACTGATTCACTTTGCAAGTTATTTTGATTTTCTTGACATATAATTGCTCCAAAACCTAAAATTGCGAATCCCGGATCTAAACCTAAAATTTTTCTTTGCATTTACTTTACTACCTTTTCATATAAACATAGTGATTTCACTGTTTTTTTTCGCTAGGTTAATTAAATGAGTCCGATGCCTTAGAATTAAAAATTGTAATAATCACATTCTTTAATTTGAATGCTCTTAGTGTAAATTTTCAATTAACTATTGTTTAGACCACTGCTCACAATTGCGTTATGTCAATTGGTTTTCTCAGACAAGCTTTCAACGTCATGCAACAACAGTCGCGCCGTCGCACTCCCCATAGAGTTAATCAGTGGTTTAAGTGGTTATCTCCTGGACTATCGGTTAAACGTTGGTTTTTGATTAGCGTGGCAGGTGTAGTATTAGCTGGACTGGGTTTAGCTATTTGGAGCGGATTTACACCAATTTACTGGGTACTAAAGTTGGTTAGAGGCGCACTTTTAATAATTACGAATACTATACCTTATTACATCAGCGGTCCTGTAGTGATGATTGGCGGTTTGCTGTTGCTGGTTTGGGGACAAACCCGCACGGTAGGCTCAATTACTCAGGTATTAAAACCGGAAAATGACGAAGAATTAGTTGATGTACTTTTAGCTCATCGTAGACTATACAGAGGACCCAAAATTGTTGTAATTGGTGGAGGAACTGGACTCTCGACTTTATTGAGAGGACTTAAAACCTACAGCGCCAATATTACTGCTATTGTTACTGTAGCCGATGATGGTGGCTCCAGTGGAAGGTTGCGCGAAGAATTTGGTGTATTACCACCTGGAGATATTCGCAACTGTTTAGCGGCTTTAGCTGATGAAGAGAAATTATTAACAGAATTGTTTCAATATCGCTTCAGTTGTGGAGACGGTTTGAGCGGTCATAGTTTTGGTAATCTATTTTTGACCGCGATGAGTGAAATTACCGGCGACTTAGAACGAGGTGTTGCGGCTAGTTCTAAAGTCTTAGCTATTAGAGGTCAGGTACTTCCAGCAACTTTGAGTGATGTTCGTTTATGGGCTGAATTAGCTGATGGTCGTCGCATCGAAGGTGAATCAAAAATTACAAAAGCTGGAGGTAAAGTAGTCAAATTAGGCTGTAATCCAGCAAATCCGCCTGCCTTACCAGCTGCTATCAAAGCAATCAAAGATGCCGACTATATTATTATGGGTCCTGGTAGTCTTTATACCAGCGTTATTCCCAATCTTCTAGTACCCCAAATTGCAGATGCGATCGCTGCAACATGCGTACCTAAAATCTACGTATGTAATATCATGACTCAACCGGGGGAAACTCAGGGCTATACGGTTGCAAATCATATTCAATCTATTGATAAAGCTTGTGGAAGAAAGCTATTTGATGCGGTTTTAGTACATAAAAAATCTCCTTCTGCCCGCGCTCTTATCCGTTACGCTAACGAAAACTCTCACCCTGTATTTTTAGATCGCGAAGCAGTAACTATGAGCGGGCGTAGAATAGTGTCAGCTAATGTAATGAGTGAAGATGAAAGTGGTTGCGTTCGTCACGATCACGAGCGGTTAGCCCAAGTTCTCTTACGTTGGTATAGCGGAACTCCCAAAGGAATGCGAAAGCTTTACAAACTTTTTGGTAAGGAATCTGCTCTACAGTAATATCAAATCTTTTTAACAGTTTTAACTTTCAATCGTAAGAAGTCTTACATCCTGCTCGAAGAGAGGCGTGGGATAAATTACGAACCGAGTTTTATGCTAAATCAGAAAAGTAGGTGTAATCCAAATTAAATGCAGAAATGCAGCCTGCTCTCATCAAATATATTATTTGTAAAAGTCCCGCTTAACGTAGGGCTTAAAAGCATCTCCTTCGGAGACGCTGCGCGAACGGTCAATGTTCTCATAGAGGAGTCGGCGAGAAACCTACACTATAATCTTTGATTTGATGTAGGTGCGTCACAATTGGTTGCTAAGATTATTTATTAATTTATACATAGACGAAAATAATCATCAAGAAATACAAGATATAGAAGTATATTTCCTGTACCTTGATATCACTGCAAAATCTCGGCATTGCACAGCTTTTTCAATTATAAATTGTTATAGGTGCTATAACTAACACGATACAAAAACTGCTCAAAGATATAATTTGAGTAGTTTTTTTAGTGTTGTTCAATGTGTCGAATAGACTCGGAACCATAGAGTAGGGACGGAGCGCACCTTCAAATATCACAAAAGAGCGTGTTTCTCTATCCCTCTCTCCAAACGAAGCGTGACAGTTTCCCGCTCATGTAGCTTTCCATCATTGCAACCTACTATGGTCGCCAAACGAAGACGTTTGAGCATGGCAGTTTCTACATAGGAGTTGCAGGTTATCTTTAACATCAGTACCACCAGTCCGACGTGCTTTCATATGATGCAAGTCAAGATGTTTGGTACATCCGCAAACACTACATTTGGCTCCTCGTTCTGCTTTTATCTCCTCTTTCAGTTCGCGCCATTCATGGTTATCAGCATTACCGAGCCAGACTTTATCGGGTATTGCGACTTCAGAATTAATGAATGTTGCAGGCTCAAAACCTTCCAAATACGGATTAGGTAATGAGCGTGACCTATACTTAGTAATCGGTTTATCACTCATACAATATAAGTATAAGAAATCTTCCCCATTCCTGATTCCCAAGTTATTTCGTTGTCCGTTCTTATGAATTTGACGCATTTTATACATCTTCATAATTCGGCGAGGTTTTAGGCGATGCCGTTTCTGCAACCAAAGAAATAAGCGCTTGTTGACCCAGAAGTCCAGGTCTTTGGCAGTTTCCTTTGCATTAGAATGACAGTAATAACCAATCCAACCTCGTAATACTGCATTTAAAGCAGTAAACTTGAGCAAAGGAGAATCTTTAAACCGTTTTCGCTTGGTCATCTCCTTAACTTTAGCTTTTAGGCGTTTCTTAGCTTCTTCGGTAGGTGCAACCAATACTTTTGGTTTATCATGGGCGCTAACGTAGCGTCGGACGTGGAAGCCTAAGAAATCAAACCCATTATTTACGTGGGTAATTCGTGTTTTTTCGACGTTGAGTTCTAACTTTAATTCTTCTTTGAGAAAAGCTTGAAACTCATCGCGTAAACGAAATGCTTCTTCCTTGCCACCATTTGTTAACAGCAGCCAATCATCGGCATATCGTATCAAAGCACAGTTTCCCAAACGTTGCGTTCGGCGTTTCTCCTTTTGTTTGCGGTCAAGGCTTCCGTATTTATTCCACCAAAACATATCCAGTTGGTGTAAATAAATATTAGCCAAAAGTGGAGAACAAATGGCACCTTGCGGTGTACCAGATTCAGTACGATGAAACAAGGAGCTTTGCATCATCCCCGCTTTTAAGAAACATCCGATTAATTTAAGAAGACGTTTGTCTGCAACTCTTTTCGCCACGAGCTTTAATAAAATATCGTGGTGAATATTGTCAAAAGCTCCCTTAATATCCCCCTCAATAACCCAGAAGTATTTACTACGTTTGTTGATGTAACTGTCCAAAAGGGCTATACAATCTTGTGTTCTGCGTTTTGGTCTAAAACCATTAGAGCAGTTAAGAAAGTCAGTTTCCCATATTGGTTCGAGTGCCATCTTCCGTCATCATTTGTACTACTCGGTCTTTAAGGGTTGAAATACCCTGTGGGCGACGCTTACCATTGGCTTTAGGAATATAAATCCGGCGTACTGGTTTTGGTTTGAACTGCTTAGACCGCAGTTCTGCTTGCAACTTACTGACAAATTCATCTTTTGCCGTATTTGAAGCAAGCTCCTTTTTAGTTACGCCGTCAATTCCCGGTGTCTTTGCTCCTTTATTAGCAAGCACAGACTTCAATGCAGTGCGTATCCAATCTTCTCGGCAGATTAACCGATACAAATGGTCAAACTGATGTAAAGGATTATGCTTCGCCTTTGTAGCTAGGCTACGTTGGATTTTGATAATATCGGACATACATCTTAGTCCTCTCTAATTCCCTGTACCGTTCCTTTCGCAATGACTGCCGTCCTTTGCCATGTGCCAGACCTTATCTAGCTCCAACTACTACGACGGCTCTGCCACATGATGGTTACATTAGCCGCAGTTAGCCCATTCTTCGCAAAGACCAACCATCATGTTTCCTACGTTCACACAGTGGTATGTATTACATTTGACCGTAGACTCCTTCTTTACACCCGTAAGACACAGACCCAGTGTCCCCGATACCAGCCGATAACTTATACCCCTATAGCTAGAGCGGTTCAGTCTGATGCAAAAGACCTTTTCGTCAACCGAGTAAAAGGTTGATTTACCTGATATCTCGTACCATCTCCGTCTTTTAACAGTACGTCCAAGGTGTGGGCGCTTCTGACAAAGGTTTCTTTCGTAGTCATAGTCAAATCCAGGCTCGAAACCTTGCGCTGTAACGGAGTGCCAGCGTTTTGTCCCTTGTTCATCGGGCTTCAAACGGGTTATTACTCATTGTCCCCCGCTTGCCGACTCAGCCTTGGCGCTCTGGGGTGAGCAACCAGCTTAGCTTATACTGTTTAATTAATTACCTCCTTGTTTAACTAAACTAAGCAATACCACCATGCGCCTCGTAGCGCACTTACCCTGCCCTGCGGCATCCCTCTCCTTGTCAAGAGCTAGAAGAGAAGAGTTAAGGTGTATTACACATTAAATAAATCGTTATCAAGCGATAAACTTTGATAACGATTTATTTAATGTCTTATTTAACTCAAACCAACATAATTAATTACTCAAGGGAATTGTTTGATTAGCTTAGACAAAAGTAAAGTCTTGATGAAAGCTAACATGAGTCGTATCTTCAACAACAGCAATCAAATCTCCGTGACTCTTAATTAAAGTGTCTAACGAGTGACCTCCGGAGAAATTATCATAACTCAAGTGATAATCGCTACTGCTGCCAAGGAGTTGAATTGTATCACCTTCATGACGGTCAAAATCTGTAATAGTCGCATGACCGTGGCCTAAATAGTATTTGCTATCCTGAGTAAATTGTTTCGACCCTAGAACAAAAGTATCAGCCCCATGACCACCAGTCAAAGTATCGGATTCATTACTTCTTGGACTGGATGCTCCGAAAGCAATAAAATAGGAAGCACCATAACCATCTAAAGTATCGTTGCCATCACCACCAACTAACTTATCATTTCCCATTTCACCAAGAATATTATCGTGACCGTGTCCACCTTTAAGTGTGTCGTGTCCCCAACCACCATTTAGATAATCATTACCGTTACCGCCTTTAAGTTTGTCATTGCCATAACCACCATATAGATAGTCATTACCTTTATCGCCATCTAGTTTGTCATCTCCATAACCACCATATAGATAGTCATTACCTTTATCGCCATCTAGTTTGTCATCTCCATAACCACCATATAGGTAGTCATCACCACCGCGACCGAAAAGTTTATCGTTACCATCACCACCACGTAAAGTATTTTTACCGTGGTCACCTTTAAGCTTGTCGTCTCCGGAACCCCCTGTTAAGTTCTCAATATTTTTCAGAGTTTCTTTGTAGTGTGATTCAGAAAAACTGACTACACCTTTTGTCAAATCCCCATGAATATTTTCGGTATGGTCTTCGTAAGAAACGGTATCAATACCATTTCCACCATCGTAATAATCTTTTCCACTATTACCTATCAGATAGTCATTTCCTTTACCACCGTAAAGTTTGTCATTTCCATGACCACCATACAGAAAGTCATATCCATGACCACCGTATAGTTTGTCATTTCCACCTTCACCATATAAATAGTCATTTCCATAACCACCCTCTAGCTTGTCATTTCCATGACCCCCGTAAAGTTTGTCATTTCCATAACCACCATCTAGTTTGTCATTACCACCTTCACCATATAGATAGTCGTTTCCATTTAATCCAAATAATCTATCACCGTAATGACTACCATATATAGTGTCATTACCAGCTAGACCGTTAATAGCATATTTATGGTGGTATCCTCTGTAGTCTAATTTATCGTTACCGTGAGTTCCGTATATAGATTTGAAGTTAGACATAATCATTCCTCCGAATTTAAAAGTTTAATTTTTTCTGTCTGTTAACTATTAGGTCTGAGTAAAAGGATTATGCAGGGGTAAAATATTTTTTTGAGAAATTTTTTGCAAATTTTTTGCAAATTAGCTGATATCAAATCCGGTTACACCGGCTTGGGATAAAACCTTACTAGCGAGACTTGCAAAAACTAGGAGGAAAAAGTATCGAAGATAGATATGCTTTAATAAAACCCTAAAAATCGTTCAAGCCTAAAAACCTAGAGATATTAAGCAAACGACGTTGCCCAATCGAAATATGAAGACATGATTTCAAATTAAAAGAGACGTAGCAATGCTACGCCTCTAGATAAATTTCATTATTACTACAAAGTGTAATTAGGTATAGTTCATAGCTTGATTCAGTAATGCCAATGACACTTAAATCGAGGCGAAACTATTGATGTATATAGCTATGATAATTTTTAGAACAAAAAATATCTAAGTCATGCTAGACACAAAGGAAAAATTTTTCAAGCTAGAAAAAGCAACTTGAATTAGGATAATTTTCATCAACATCAAAAAAAGCAAAATGAAAATTCTTCTAAAAGATGCACTATCAACTCAACGTTTAGGAATAATCTTAGGTGAAACGCTAACAGCAAACACCGTAATTTTACTAGAAGGGGATTTAGGTGCAGGGAAAACTACTTTAGTGCAAGGCATAGGCAAAGGTTTATCTATTGACGAACCAATCGTCAGCCCTACTTTTACTATTATTAATGAATATACCCATGCACGTCTTCCTCTTTACCATCTGGATTTATACCGTTTAGAAACTTCAGAAGTAACATCTTTAAACCTTGAAACTTATTGGGAAGGTATAGAAGTTTCTCCGGGAATCGTAGCTATAGAATGGTCGCAAAAATTGGTTTACAAGCCAGACGCTTATCTCACTATACGTTTAACTAACGAAACCGAGAATTTAGACCTCGAAGAGAATAACTCGACACCACGTTTTGCCGAAATCATTCCATTTAATTGCACTCTTAGTGAGAAACTTCTAGCTTTAGGCAAAAAATATAATTGAATTACAAACTACAGGAGCATTTGCATATTCTTCTACAAATAATTTCATTTGCTTCCTGTTTTACTTGTTCTATCTGCCACTGCCTCGTTCATCGCAGCTATTGCAATACACTGTAATTATAATCACCTTATTCTCTGGTAAATTGTTTACAAGATAGAAAGACATATTGAATTTCAAAGATTTATTTTATACTAATGACTGTCATCTATTAAGTATCGTGATGAACCAAATAATACTTAATAAGGTAAATTCATAATTTATAGCTAATAAATTAGCTATATACTCCAGCATTATCCGTGTTTTAGCTGAATCGTAGTGATGGATAGTCCTATAATGATGCTTTTGTCATCATATTTAATAATGATTTAATTGAATTTTGTGTTTAGTTTGACACGTTTATAATCAATATGCCTGAGTGATTGCTCGTAAGAGAAAACGCTAGTATTTTTTCCATAAAAATGAATTTAGTATCAAGCTAATATCTCGTTCTTAAGTACTTTTGCAGAATCTGTCATAATAGATACTTGTATTTCTTCAATTTGTCAAATGCAGTAAATACGGAAAAAATATATTTTTATTTATGATTTATAAAATTTTGAATAGAATAATTACTTAGACAATTTGGTTCAGGTTAATCAATAGATTCGTATAAATAACTACTTTATTCTGGCTAATGTATTTTTTCTGAATAAAAAATATACTTATATCGTTTTATTATTCGTAGTTGACTCGGAATTTAGATAATTAGTGCCCCTGCAACCTAATTTTTTGGACGCAGATAAAGCGCTTAGTTACATAAGAACAAGCGCTTGCAAATTTAAATTAAATTTAAATCAAATTGAATTCGACTTACTTACGAACTTAGCTCCCACTCAAAATTAGTGACGTTAAAGTTTTAACGCTCAAAACTTAAGGGTTTACCCCTAACTTTTGTGTTTAGCTCGCCTCGATCGTAAACAATTTCGCCACCAACAATGGTTGTTACCGGCCATCCTGTAAGATTCCAACCTTCAAAAGGACTCCAACCGCATTTAGTGACAAGCTCCTCACGACGAACTTTTTTTCGTGAGTTTAAATCAACAAGCACTAAATCCGCATCGTATCCAGGCGCAATTAATCCTTTATTAGGAATACAATAAGCAGAAGCTACAGCAGTAGACATCCAATTAACTACTTGGGCGAGACTGCAACGTCCTTCTTGTGCAGCTGTTAACATAAGAGCCAATGAAGTCTCTACTCCAGGCATTCCTGAAGGGCTTTTTGGATAAACTTGTGCTTTTTCCTCTAATGTATGGGGTGCATGATCCGTAGCAATGAAATCAATTACCCCATCTAGCAAAGCTTGCCAAAGCACTTCATTATCATGAGACGTTCGCAAAGGGGGATTCATTTGCGCTAAAGTGCCTATTTCTTCGTAGGCAGTTTTATTTAACAATAAATGTTGAGGTGTTACTTCTGCCGTTACCCAACTTGGCTTATCTTCCCGAAGTAAATTTGCCTCTTCGGCAGTAGACATATGAAGAATATGCAATCGACGGCGATATTTTTTAGAAAGTTTTAATGCTCGCTGTGTTGCAATCAGTGCTGCTTGATTGTCTTGTATTTGGGAATGAATCGCTACATCATGAATATTCGCGAATTCTTCTCGACGCTGTCTTAGTCGGGATTGATCTTCTGCATGAACTGCAATTAAAATTTCGCCAGAAGCAAATATCGCTTCTAATGTTTCTTGAGGATCTACCAGTAAAGGGCCGTGCATAGAACCCATAAAAATCTTGATGCCGCAGGTAGGGCGAGCATGTAGCAATTGGGACAAATTATCGGCTGTTGCACCAATGAAAAAACCGTAATTGACAAGACATTTGTTTGAAGCGCGTTCTAGCTTATCATTTAAAGCTTCTTGAGTAATTGTTAAAGGGCGGGTATTAGGCATTTCCAGAAATGAAGTTACTCCTCCTTTTGCACAAGCGCAAGAAGCTGTAAATAAATCTTCCTTATGTTCAAGTCCCGGTTCCCGAAAATGTACTTGAGGGTCAATGACTCCCGGCAACAAAGTTAACCCATCAGCGTCAATTACACGGGTAGATGTCTCGTCTATATCTGATGGTGAAACTTTTATAATCTGACCATCGCGCGTCAGCACATCCCCAACAATCAATTCACCCGAAGGTAAAACAATTCTCGCACGGCGAATTAGTAAACTAGGAGATGACATGAAAATACACCCGGCTTAAATAACAGCAAATTTTGACATACAGCTATTAAGATTAAGGTTAAACTTGTGGAATGCCGAACATTAGATAATGTGTATTATTAACAACCAATAAAGTTTGACCACACCAATTTAAATAACTGCGTCAACATGACAACATAACTCGTAAGAGCATCTTTGTACAGTTAAGATAAATAAATACACTCTCCCTAGCACTCTTGTCTATCTAGCAGAGCATACTAAACGTTTCTAATTGAGTAATTACATGCAAAACCCAGTGTCTGACCGTCACTCCAACCAACAACCCGATAATTCTTGGTTTTTTGAATTAGGCAAAACAATCGGATTAAGCATCGTGCTTGCTCTTTCAATTCGCACTTTTGTTGCTGAAGCTCGTTGGATTCCTTCCGGTTCGATGGAACCAACTTTGCACGGTACTCCAAATCAGTGGGAGGCAGACAAAATAATTGTTGATAAACTAAGTTACAAATTTTCTATTCCTCAGCGAGGAGATGTTGTAGTATTTTCTCCTACAGAAGAGTTACGAAAAGAGCAATTCCAGGATGCTTTCATTAAACGGATAATTGGTTTGCCTGGAGACAAGGTAGAGCTTAAAGGGGGCCAAGTATATATAAATAACAAGCCGTTAACAGAGAAATACCTTAATGAACCAAAAAGTACATCTGTTGATGTTTGTACTTCAGCACCTACACAGCCATTCTTATCTCAAGCAAAAACCATTCCACCTGACTCTTATTTAGTTTTGGGAGATAACCGTGGTAGTAGTTATGATAGTCGTTGCTGGGGTGTTGTTCCTCGAGGAAATATTATCGGTAGAGCCGTACTTCGTTTTTGGCCTTTAAATAAAGTTGGTGGAATTGATGAAACTCCGCTTTATAGCACCCAGGACACACCTCAAGACAATATTAAAGCTGAATAAATAGCTATATATATATATTGCTGTCTTTTACTCGCGCATATTTTGCATTAAGGACAGCTAATTTTTTATTAATAAATAATTTTATAAAATATAGTCTACTTAAATTATTAAATTTAATGCGAGAAACAAAACATTACATTTAATTTTGCATCAATATTTTTTGAATTAAAAAGCATTAATACTTCTACTCTATGTAATAAATAGTATTTTGCCATCATAAAAATTTAGATATGTTGCCGTCAAAATGCATTTAAAACATGCACTGATTAGGTTTTAAGCGTTATTCATCCTTTGGTATTGCTAGGTTTACTTGTATTGGCTTATTCTGTCTTACATAACTATCGAAGTCTTGAGATAATTTTTCTAATTACTTAATTAGCGAGAAATTAAGCAATTTTCTTACTCATCGCAAAATTTATTTTTATCTGAATCTTTAAGTCATAGCCCTATATTTCTTCTCAAAGCAGGTTTAACCATAGTTCGAGCAGATAGACTCTGTTGGATTAGTTTTATTTATATGCTGCGCGTAATTACTATATCTATATAAATAATTAATATTGATTATTAAACACCATTAATTAGCAAGGAGAATATTTATTTAGTATCATCCTTTATTCACAATCGCTATCAATAGCTTCTACGTAGCTTTTAAGTATAATCAAATACACTTTTATTGCAAGCACACTTAAAATATTGACGTTGAAAACGTTTTTGTAGTACAGACAATAAGCAGCAGATAAAACACTAAAATTGTATATTTTCTTGTATAAATGTTATATAAATGTGTAATTTTGTAGCTTTGTAAAAAAATACAGTCTAGCGTTGTAAATGGCATTTACGAATATAAAAAATTAATAATTATTAATTATTAAATGTTGGGGAATAAGCTCAAAGTTATAGCTTGAATATATGATGAAAGGCACAAAAGCAAATACAGGAAATTACTCTTCAAATTCTGACGAACAAGATATTTTGATAATTGATGACACACCAGATAATCTCAGAGTTTTGTCATCCATTTTAGCTCGGGTAGGGTATCAAGTTCGTAAGGCTTTAAATTGGCAAATGGCTCTTACTGCTTGTCAAACTAAATTACCAGATTTAATCTTATTAGATATTATGATGCCAGAGATAGATGGGTATGAGATTTGTCAGCGTTTTAAAGCTAACCAGAGAATTGCTGATGTGCCAGTTATTTTTATTAGTGCTTTGGACGATGTTTTTGATAAAGTCAAAGCATTTAAGGTTGGAGGTGTTGATTACATAACTAAACCATTTGAATTTGCTGAGGTTATAGTAAGAGTACGAAACCAACTTAAACTAAGAAGCGCTCAAGTAGAAGTATTAAATTTAAATAATCAGCTTGAAGAAAGAGTAAAGCGGAGAACCTTAGAGCTTGAAAATGCTTTAGAAAAATTACAAATAGAAGTTCGCTCTCGTCAAGAATTACAAAATAAATTACTTGAAAATGCTTTACGAGATGTTTTGACTAACTTACCAAATCGAGTCTTTTTTATTAACAAATTAGAACAAGCACTCAACCGCACTAAATTAGAAGTAGACTATCACTTTGCTATCTTATTTCTAGACTGCGATCGCTTTAAAATTATCAATGATTCTTTGGGGCATTTAGTAGGAGATGAATTATTGGTTGCCATAGCTAAGCGTTTGCAAACTTCTTTGTCGCCATTAGATACTTTAGCAAGGTTAGGAGGTGATGAATTCGGCATTCTCTTAGAAAATGTTTCAGATATCGATATGGTAACAGATATCGCCGAACGTATTCTTAATTCTTTAGGACAACATTTTAAGATATCTAGATATCAGGTTTTTGTTAATGTAAGTATCGGCATAAATTGGGGAAGCTTGAATTATGAAAAACCAGAATATTTACTAAGAGATGCTGATACAGCTATGTACCGTGCAAAAGCATTAGGTAGAGGCAGATTTCACATTTTTAATCCGCAAATGCATGAAGAAGCGATTCAAATACTTGAATTAGAAAATGACTTAAGAAGAGCCTTAAAAAGACAAGAATTAGTTGTTTACTATCAGCCAATTATTTCCCTTCAAACTGGTTCAATTGCTGGATTTGAAGCACTTGTTCGCTGGCAACATCCAACTAAAGGTTTGGTTTTGCCGACTGAGTTCATTTCGGTGGCTGAAGAAACAGGCTTAATTCATGCTATAGATACTTGGGTATTAAAATCAGCTTGCAATCAATTACGTATTTGGCAGAACAATACATTAGTTCCGAAAAATTTATATATGAGTGTAAATTTGAGTGCAAAATTATTTTTGCAGCCAAACTTGCTTGCTCAAATTGACCAAATTATTTACGAAACTAAACTCAATCCTGCATTTCTGGAGTTAGAAATTACAGAGAGTGCAATTATGGAAAATACTGTAGATGTAAAAACTACTCTCAACGAACTTAAACAAAGAAATATAAATTTAACGATGGATGACTTCGGTACGGGTTATTCTTCTTTGAGTTACCTGCATAGCTTTCCGTTGAATACTCTAAAGATTGATAAATCATTCCTAAATTTGATGCAGAAAAATCATCAGAATATGGGTTTAGTTCCAGCCATGATTGGCATAGCTCATTCAATGGGGATGAAAGCAATTGCTGAAGGTATAGAGAATTCCGAACAATTATCGCAAATAAAAGATTTCAACTGTAATTTTGCTCAAGGCAATTTATTCTCTCAACCTGCTACACCACAGCAAATTTTAGATTTAATGTTAAGTAACCCTGAGTGGTAAGCGCTGATGCTAATTAATTTTTTTGATAAATACTTCTATTTTATAAATTTTATGAATATACTATTTGACCAAATTATGTGTCAATATTAATAAAATACCTATTATTCAAACCGTAAATCCATAGGGAACGATTAAACTTAACCATCGCTTAACTTAATATTTTACGTTATATCTTAAAGATATAACCTTAATTATAGTTAATATTTATTGACTGCTTATTGTTAGCGTAGTACTTAATATTTGTGTTGAGGTTCAATAATTGTTAGATGATTGTATAGCTTAAAATTTAAAATAGATAAACAAAAGTTCAAAATATATGAGTCAAAAAAATGAATATATGAATATGTGTTTATAAAATTAAAATGTTCGTTCAAAATAAAGTATTAACCTCTGTAAAACTATAATTGCTAAATATAAATAGTCTTTAAAATTACTTTAAAGAAAATGATATTACTGTGAAAATATTATTGATATACACAATGATAATTAAACAATTGTATGTTTTTGATGCAGATAATACAAAGGTTTTAAATATATTTTTTCAATAAAAACAAATATAAAGTATTTAATTATAAAAAATGTTCTAAGGGTGTTATTAATTGTAAAATGTATTCTAACAAAAATCATCATAATAATAAAACAAATATATTAGTAGTTGACGATACTCCAGACAATTTACGACTTTTGTCAGCGATGTTAACTAAAAAAGGTTATGAGGTTCGCAAAGCTCTTAACGGCGAAATAGCATTGAAAGCTTGTGACATTATTCTGCCAGATTTAATACTATTAGATATAAGTATGCCAGGAATGGACGGGTATCAGGTTTGTCAAAAGCTAAAAGCTAGCGATTTAACTAGTGAAATACCAATTATATTTATCAGCGCTCTTGATGATGTATTAGATAAAGTAAAAGCTTTTGATGTCGGAGGCTCTGACTACATAGCAAAACCTTTCCATGCAGAAGAAGTTGTATCACGAATTGAAAATCAAATTAAATTACGTTCTTTACAATTAAAAAATAATGAAAAAAACATTTTATTACAGAAAACTTTAGAAGATTTGAAAGCATCTCAGATGCAGCAAATTCAAAATGAAAAAATGGTTGCATTGGGACATTTGGTAGCAGGTATAGCTCATGAAGTGAATAACCCTGTAAGTTTTATTTACGGTAATGTGGGGTATGTTCGAGAATACTTGCAAGATTTAATTCATTTAGTTGAAGCGTATCGGCACGAATATCCAAATCCAACTGAGAAAATTCAAAAAATAGAAAAAGACATAGACCTAGATTTCTTAATAAATGATTGCCAATCTCTTATGGGAGCTATGTATAGAGGAGCCGAACGTATAAGTTCAATAGTACTAGCTTTAAGAAATTTTTCCAGGCATGAGGAAGCTTCTTACAAATTAGTTAATATTCATCAGGGTATAGAAAGTACTTTACTGATGTTGCAGCATCGATTAAGAAAAACAGATCGTCGCGATGCTATTGAAATAATCAGAAAGTATGGAGATTTACCTAAGATTGTTTGCTACCCCAGTGAGCTAAATCAGGTATTCATGCATTTGCTTAACAATGCTATTGATGCTTTAGACGAACAAGCCAAAAAAAATACAGAAAAACCCAACTTAGAAAGCTCTACAATTGCTTACAGCATCAAAATTGCTACTTCTACTATTGAAGACAATAGTGGTATCAGAATTTCTATTGCGGATAACGGTATAGGAATACCAAACAAAATAGGCAAGTCCATTTTTGACCCTTTTTTCACTACTAAGCCTGTAGGAAAAGGTAGCGGATTGGGATTATCTATTTGCTACGACATTATAGTACAGAAGCATTCTGGAAAATTTCGCTATAATTCGATTCCTAACGAAGGCACAGAATTTATTATAGAAATTTCAACCCATCCAACTACGGGTTTATATACCTCTGAAGAAAAAACTTTCTGAAATCTTAGTTTAGATTTACAATTGCTGCAAAAAATCGGACTTTAGACTTTAGCCTTAGAAAAGAGCAGGCTTTATATCCTACTTAAGGCATTAAGCCAACATTTTAAAACAGAAGCTTGCTTATTCTCAAAGGCTAACTAAGATTTATGCCCCATTTTTATTTTATCTGGCGACAATTGCAATTAAATTAAGGATCTACTTCATCAATTTCTTCAGTCACGTAGCATAATAGAAGTGTGACTGATTTGTTTAACCCCCTACTATCGCTAAAAGAAGGTCGCTGGTTCAAGCTCATTTGTGGAGCCAGCTTCCAACATCTGCCTGCGGTTAGAAGTTTAACATTAGCTTATACGCTAGCTGGTGCTGACTGCATAGATGTAGCTGCCGATCCAGCTGTTATTCTTGCTGCTCAAGAAGGTTTAAAAGTTGCTGCAACTCTTGGTGCTGCTGCCCGAAAACGAGGTTTTGCCTATCAAGGGACTCCTTTGCTAATGGTAAGTTTAAACGATGGCGAAGATCCTCATTTTCGTAAAGCACAATTTGATGCTGCTCAATGCCCCTCCTCCTGTTCTCGACCATGCGAAAGCATTTGTCCCGCACAAGCGATTACATTTGATTGTATTAAATATAACTTCGCAGGAGTTTTATCCGATAAATGCTATGGCTGCGGTCGTTGCGTTCCAATATGCCCGTATGATAAAATAAGTACAGTATCTTATGCAACAGGTAATGGAGCAATCGCACCTTTGATACTGAAATCTGGAGTGGATGCCTTAGAAATTCATACGACTGTCGGACGTTTGGCAGAATTTAAGAAGTTGTGGCAGACGATTTCAAAATATGCCGAGCATTTGAAGTTATTAGCCATCAGTTGTCCGGATGGCAAAGGGATAATTGACTATCTACATAGTTTGTACGATGTAATTTCCCCGCTTCACTGCGTGAATATATGGCAAACCGACGGCAGGTCAATGAGCGGCGATATTGGCTCGGGCACTACATTAGCTGCTGTAAAGTTAGGTTCCAAAGTCTTGAAAGCAAAAATACCAGGATATGTGCAGTTGGCAGGTGGTACGAATAGTTACACCGTGCCGAAATTACAGGCAATGGGATTGTTGAAGAAATTAACCAAACAAATAAATGAAAATATGAGAGACAATAATGATAACTCTCATACATTTGGTTTGGGAACTGAAGCATCCATTGCCGGTGTTGCTTATGGTAGCTATGCCCGAAAATTGCTCTTACCAGTTCTGGAACAGTTGGAAGAAAAGGAGGTGAATGTAGAGCATGTTAAAGTAGCTGCTCGTCTGGAAGAAGAACCTGCACTGTTATGGCAAGCTGTTTCGCTTGCACATGAGTTAGTTTCCCAGCTTAAGTATCAAGAGCATCGATAACGAGCCTTGGCTTGTCCCTATCTCTAAAAACGTCACCATAAAAAGCATGACGATTACAGACGATCTCCGAAAATTATTAGCCATATTGCCCCAAGATTTGCGGCAGATGCTCGAAGAGCATCCTCAAAGAGATAGTTTAGTAGAAGTGGTTTTGGATCTGGGCCGTTGCCCAGAAGCAAGATTCCCTTCTGGAGCCGAATATCTCAGCAAAGTACCTATTACTCAGCAGCAGATAGATGATTGCATTGTCAGAGTAGGCACTTTCGGCGGAGATAATCGAGCAGGAATAGAGCAAACTTTACACCGGATTAGTGCTATTCGCAACCGCACCGGCAAAATTATAGGTTTAACTTGCCGTGTCGGACGAGCGATACATGGAACAATTAGCATGATCCGCGATTTAGTTGAAAATGGTCAATCAATTCTCATGCTGGGTCGTCCAGGTGTGGGAAAAACTACCGTTTTGAGAGAAATCGCTCGTGTTTTAGCGGACGAACTTGACAAAAGAGTAGTTATAATTGACACCTCTAATGAAATTGCTGGAGATGGTGATGTTCCTCATCCGGCGATTGGTAAGGCAAGACGAATGCAGGTTGCTCATCCGGATCAACAACATCAAGTAATGATTGAGGCTGTGGAAAACCACATGCCAGAGGTGATTGTGATTGATGAGATTGGTACGGAGTTAGAAGCATTAGCATCTCGTACTATTGCCGAACGTGGCGTGCAACTTATAGGTACGGCACATGGAAATCAAATTGAAAACTTGATAAAAAACCCTACCCTTTCAGATTTGGTAGGTGGCATACAAGCTGTAACTTTGGGAGATGATGAAGCCAGAAGGCGAGGCTCTCAAAAAACTGTTTTGGAACGTAAAGCCCCTCCGACTTTTGAAATTGCTGTTGAAATGCAAGAAAGGCAGCGCTGGGTAGTTCATGAAAGCGTTGCTGACACTATAGATAATCTTTTGAGAGGAAGACAGCCAACCCCGCAAGTGAGAACCATAGATGATAACGGTAAAGTGGCGATCGCCCGTCATTTGACTGCTATTAACGGTGGTGCTTCACAAACTGATAGAGGAGAAGAAAACCTTCGCGGGCGAAGCTCTAATAGAACAAATGGGTGGAGAGCATCCGGGCAAATGCGTCCTTTAGCGCCATTAGGTGCCGAATACCAAAATGGCAACGGTTCCGGACGTAGCGAATTTGACCGCTTATTAGATCAATCTTTCAATAACTCCAACGGTTTTGAGAGCAACGGCCATAAAGATTCTGGTCCAAACGGTGAAGATTTACCTTTACATATTTATCCTTATGGGGTTAGTCGCAGTCAATTAGATCAGGTAGTTGAGGTACTTCATTTACCAGTAGTATTGACAAAAGATATTGATAGTGCCGATGCAATTTTAGCGTTGCGATCGCATGTCAAAAATCATGCAAAATTGCGACAGATGGCGAAAGCTCGTCAAGTGCCAATACACATGATAAAGTCAAGCACCATTCCTCAAATTACTCGTGGTTTGCGTCGCTTATTAAATATCGACGAGCCAGAAGTAGCTGACGAGCGTGAATTACAATTGTTTCTCCACAACGGCAGCGATGATGAAATTGATGCTTTAGAAGAAGCTAGACTTGCAGTAGAGCAAATAGTAATTCCTAAAGGGCAGCCAGTAGAATTATTACCGCGTTCTTCGCAAGTACGTAAAATGCAACATGAGTTGGTTGAGCATTATCGACTCAAATCCAATAGTTTCGGGGAAGAACCAAATCGGAGGTTAAGAATTTTTCCTGCTTAATTTTTCCCTATCCCTTTTTATTTAAAAGCGTGCGTCACAACAAACCCCTTCTTCCTTTAGGTAGAGGGGGATTATAATTATAATTCTTGATTACAGACAAGAATACTATTATAGCATGAATTTAAGAGAAAGTTAATTGCTGGTTAGTTATTGTTTGTTTTTTGGTTAATTATTTGATTTATTATTTCATTGGTAGTTTGCGGATGCGTATATTATCGTCATCTATAGTGACAGCAGCACCTTGAGTTAGAATTTCTTCTATTTGAGGTAAAGCTTCGAGAATCTTTCTGGTTACAACTTCGGGGTCGGTAAAAGATAATCTTAAAGTGATTAAACTTGGTTGATTGTACCCACCTACAGCTAACAACATAGAAAAATCCAAATCTTGACTTACAATTACTCGCTCCTCTTTACGAGCAAATTCTAATATTTCTGAATCCGATGCTGTAGCAGGTAAAACTTCTACCGGAACCGCGCACAGTGCCGCTAATTTCTAATTATGGGGGTGTAGTGCGCTCGCGACTTTAGTCGCCAGTCCCATTACTTTTTGTGGTATATTACTCGAAGCGGTAATGCGCACATATAAAAAGCCTAGTAGGTCTAGCGGACAGACCCCGATCCGGAACCCTGGGGGCAATAAGCCCAAAATCTTGTACAAATATGGGAGTCAAAGTGAAAAATTTAATAAATCATTTCAAATGCGGTCGGGCAGTCCGTGTGAGCTTGTGGACGTATCCAAACGGGGAGGTTTGAATATTTTCGTATTTAGATTTCTAGGGCGGACGGTTGAAGCAAGAATCCCCTTCAATTAATTGATGGGGAGTGTCAAGACTCGAATTATGTCCCATCCTTGTAGCTGCAAATTGCTTACAGTTACCGGAGAAATATTCATATCAGCAAGCAATTTGATGCTGTTCATTCAAAATTTTCAAGCTGTGGGAATTATTTGAATTTGTTCGGAAACTACCCAAGCCGCATATTTAAGAGCTTGATTTACATCTTCAGCTTCTAACTCTGGATAAGCTTTTAATACATCTTCTATAGAATTACCGCCAGCAAGCATTTTGAGAATAACGCTAACAGTAATTCGCATACCTCTTATTGTTGGTTGACCCAAGCAAACACTAGGATTAACCGTAATCCGATTCAGGTTTTCCATGCTTCAACTATGTAATCGGCTTGTAGCCTTAATTATAGTAGTTGATGGAAGTTATTAAAGGAGTTCTTACAAATGGGTGGAGAACCTTGGCACTATTTCGCTCCTTACGAAGAAGATGTTAATTTTACATTACAGAGGTTGCGGGAGCGAGAATTCAAAGCCGGTCGTTATTATGGAAGCGAAGACCAGCCCAAAACTATTGAAGAAGCATTATCAAATCAAGAAGAGGTTGGAACAGCATCAATTTTAGATATGGAAAAAGTTGGAGACAATCCTGAGATATTAACCGTTTGTCCGCTTTCTCAAGATAATTTATTTGATTTATTTGGTACAGATAAACCAAGCGTAGAAATAGTACGCTCTATTTTAGTACCGGAATACTATCCAGATTTATTCGACGAAGATATTTTGGAAGAATATCCAGGAGGAGAAGAATTTTGGGAAAGCATCGGAAGGGGTGAAGGTCGATATATTCTTATTTATGATGAAGGGGATGATGACCCGTTTGAAATTTTCTTCGCTGGTTATTCCTTCGATTAAATTATTTTAGAATCTTTTACCCAAATCCAAAAAAAACTAATGCACCCCCACATCTGGTATCCCTTCACTCAAGCAAAGACATCTCCTCAACCTTTTAAGGTAATATCCGCAAGCGGAATTTGGCTGGAGCTAGAAGATAAACGCAAAATCATGGACTGTATTTCTAGCTGGTGGGTGAATATTCACGGACATTCCCATCCTAAAATTGCTGAAGCAATCTACAATCAAGCTCAAAAATTAGAACAGGTCATTTTTGCTGGATTTACTCATGAACCAGCAGAACAACTTGCAGAGAAATTAGTTAAAAAACTTCCACAAGGATTAAACCGGGTTTTCTTTTCCGATAACGGCTCAACTGCTGTAGAAGTCGGGCTGAAAATGGCTTATCAATATTGGGTAAATAAAAATCAGCAGCGTCAAAAGTTTATTGCTTTTGAAGGAGCTTATCACGGGGATACTTTTGGAGCGATGTCTGTAGGTTCGCGTTCGATTTTTAGCCAGGTTTTTTCTAATATGTTATTCGAGGTGGATTTTTCACCATATCCGGAAACTTATATTAATGATTCTGATGTTGAAGAGAAGGAAAAAAAAGTTTTAACTATATTAAAAGAAAAATTAGAGAAAAATCCTCAAGAGTATGCTGGGGTAATTATTGAACCACTGGTACAAGGTGCTGGTGGAATGCGGATGTGTAGACCAGAGTTTATACGGAAATTACGAAAATTAGTTAATCAATTTGATACCTTATTGATTTTTGATGAAGTGATGACCGGATTTGGTAGAACCGGAGACTGGTTTGCCTGTATTAAAAGTCAAGTAACCCCAGATATAATTTGTTTATCCAAAGGTATTACTGGGGGATTTTTGCCTTTGTCGGTAACAATATGTTCTGAGAAGATTTACGATACTTTTTATAGTGACGACCCAATAAAAACCTTGTATCACGGACATAGTTATACAGCTAATCCTTTGGGATGTGCTGCTGGTTTAGCTTCTTTAGAATTAATGGTAGAAAATCAGCCAAAATTTAGCAGTATGGAAGCGAAACATTTACAGCATTTTGAAATTTTACGAGGGAATTCTAAAGTTGAAAAGTTGCGGGTAACGGGGACGATTGCAGCAATGGATATTGTGAATCAGCAGGAATCTGGTTATTTAAATAAAGTTGGTTTGGTGATTCGAGAAAAAGCTTTAGAAAAAGGTTTGCTGTTACGTCCTTTAGGAAATGTACTTTATATAATGGCTCCTTACTGTATTACAGATGGGGAATTATCAAAGGTTTATCAGGGAATTGATGAAATTTTGAAGGTTATTTAGAAAAAAGACAAAAAAGTGAATAGGGAATAGGAAATAGGGAATAGCGGTAATTGTATTCTTGAGGGTTTTTTCCCACGAGCAACTTTTCAGTCTTAAGGAATAGTATATTTTTTATTATGTTAAAGGATAATAATTTTTTCACAGCTTACATATGACTATTTCGTATTAAACTTAGTATGTAATAAAAAAATAATAAAAAACGATTATAAAGCTTAATAGAGGATTTTTATAAAATTGTTATTGTTGTCTTTAGTATTATCTTTTCCTTGTTCTCTATTCTCTATTTTTCTTTATAAAATTTACTAAATTGGTATTTTTTTATGAATATTGTATCTCTATTTTCAGGTTGCGGGGGATTAGATTTAGGATTTCAACAAGCTGGATTTAATGTTGTTTGGGCGAATGAACACGATAAATCAATCTGGGATACTTATGAATATAATCATCCCCATACTCAATTAGATAAAAGAGATATTAGAAAAATAGTTTCCGATGATATTCCTGACTGTATTGGAATTATAGGTGGTCCTCCTTGCCAAAGTTGGAGCGAAGCAGGAGCGCAAAGGGGTATTGATGATAGTAGAGGTCAATTATTTTTTGATTATATTAGAATCTTGAAGGAAAAAAAGCCTTTATTTTTTCTAGCTGAAAATGTTGGTGGAATTTTAGCGAAAAAACATTTAGGAGCATTTACAAATATTTTGACTTATTTTAAAAATGCTGGATATGAAGTCACTTATAAGTTAGTTAATGCTGTTAACTATTTAGTTCCTCAAGATAGAAAACGAGTAATTATTATTGGTTATCGACAAGATATAGGTAGAAATTTTGAATTTCCCCATGAAATCAATAATAAATTGACTCTCAGAAATGTTATTAGTGATATTAAAGATATTGAAGCTATTGCAATAGATTCTAAAGTTAGTCAAAGCAATGCAGCAATACCAAATCATGAATACAAGGAAGGTAGTTTTTCCAGTATTTACATGTCTAGAAATCGAGTCAGAAGTTGGAACCAACCATCTTTTACAATCCAAGCTGGTGCTAGACATGCTCCCATACATCCACAAGCGAATAAAATGATTTGGGTTGAAAAAGATAAATGGAAATTTGATGAGCGATCGCCAAAACCATATCGAAGATTATCGGTTAGAGAATGCGCGAGAATTCAAACTTTTCCAGACGATTTTATTTTTAAGTATAAGTATATTGGTGATGGCTATAAGATGATAGGTAATGCAGTTCCTGTAATGTTAGCGAAGATGTTAGCAGTCAAAATATTCGTAGATATAAAGCAATATTTAGATTTAGGATTTTGTGCAGTTTTACCTAAACAAGAAACTTCTACCCAACTAACGTTATTTTAAGCAAATATAAATAAAAATATATTCGTAGTTGCGCGGTATTCGCTCAAGATTTTTGGCGCTATGAGCGGAGCTTTCTCGCAGAGTAAGCGCAACTACGAGCCTATTAATTCTCCTCGTAAAACTGTAACTGCTTGTCCCCTTAAGTAAACCCTATCTCCACCAGAATATTTGACTTTTACAACACCACCTCGACTAGAAGCTTGATAGGCTAAAAATTCGTCTTTATTTAATTTATTTCTCCAATAAGGAGCGAGACAGCAATGAGCAGCACCGGTTACGGGGTCTTCATTAATACCTAACCCCGGACAAAAGAAGCGCGAAACAAAATCGAATTCTGAACTAGTTTCAGCAATGCTAGTAACAATAACTTCTGGAAATTTCTGAGTCAAAAGTGTAAAATTTGGCTCTAAATTTCTTACCAAATCTTCCGATTCAACTTCTACTAAATAACCCAAAGAATTTTTGACAACCGCTTTCACCGGTACACCCAAAGCTTCACTGAGTTCCGCAGTTGTGGAAGTTTCTTCAGAAGGATTTGCAGGAAAATCTAATTCAATCCAATCTTCTTGTTTTTTGGCAATTAATAAACCGCTTTTAGTATGAAAACGGGCTGATTCATTAGGAGAAAGATAATTTTCTGACCATAAAACGTGAGAACTGGCAAGGGTAGCATGACCGCACAAAGGTACTTCTGTTGCTGGGGTAAACCAGCGTAAACTGTAACCGTCTTCCTGTTTTACTAAAAATGCGGTTTCCGATAAATTCATTTCTTTAGCTACATTTTGCATCCATTCATCGCTTTGAGGAGTTTCTAAAACGCAAACAGCAGCGGGGTTTCCTGAAAAAGGTTTGTTGGTAAATGCGTCAACTTGGATGATTGTTTGTTTCATATTCGCAAATGAGTATTGATTAAGTAAAACTTTTTTTAACGCAAAGTTTCGCAGAGTTTAGCGCAAAGGTTCCCGAAGGAATAAGAGAGAATATATAAGATTGATTCTGTTAGCTGTAAATAATTTTCTAATTTTTTGTACCAGCTGTAAATACATTCTTTCAAAATCTGACCCAAAATCGATATTCCCGAATCAATTTCCTAAAAGCATATGAGTAAAAGCATCACCAACCCTAATAATGAAACTATTGGATTAATATACGGTTTCATCGGTGTTTTGGGATTCAGCGGAACCCTGCCAGCAACCAGAATTGCTGTCACAAATTTAGACCCCACCGTGGTTGGTTTAGGTCGAGCTATTGTGGCTGGGACTCTGGCTATGGTGCTTTTACGGGTTACTCGGCAGCCAATACCACATCGTCAATACTGGGGAAGTTTAGCAATTATTGTCGGAGGAGTGATTATTGGATTTCCATTATTATCAGCATGGGCTATGCAGCAATTACCAGCTTCCCACGGAGCAATTGTTACGGGCATTCTGCCTTTAGCGACTGCAATAGTGGCAGCGTTACGCATGGGTGAAAAGCCATCTTTAGGCTTTTGGATTGCAGGTTTGTGCGGAAGTTTAACGATTGTCAGCTTTGCTTTGATTGAGGGTAATGGAAGCATTAAATTCGCCGATTTTGTTTTAATTATTGCTGTAATTGCTGCTGCATTTGGCTATGCAGAAGGAGGAAAAATAGCTAAAGTCTTGGGTGGATGGCAGGTTATTTGTTGGGCTTTGGTTTTTTCTGCGCCGATATTAATTATTCCTGTTGCTTTAGTAGTTTTAAATAATGGTATTAGTGCTTCTGCTTCTGCATGGTTTGGTTTTGGCTATGTGAGCATTATTAGTATGCTCCTCGCTTTCTTCGCGTGGTATCGCGGATTAGCCATAGGTGGAATTGCCAGAGTTAGCCAGGTGCAGTTATTGCAGCCATTTTTGAGTATTACATTTTCTGCTTTTTTTCTTAGAGAAAAAATATCTTATCTAATGGTGGTTACTGCAATTATCGTTGTGATTGCCGTTGCGATTGGAAGAAAACAGCCAGTTGAAAGAATTTGATTGTTTGCATAAATTTTAGTTTACATAAGTTTAAAATAATATTTGAAGACTGTTGCTCGCACCTCATGAATACCCAAACACCTTCCAATTCTTTAGACGTTTACTCAGTTTTAAGCCAAACTCAGCGTTTACGAGTTAGCGACGGAAAAATTAAACCCGTTTTAGATGGTTGCTTGAATAATTCGCAGTTACTTGTACTTATTTGGTCGCAGTTAGGGGATTTTGATAACTTAGAATATGCTTGGTGGCTGCAAAAAGAACAAGTAAAGCTCGAAGCTAAAGGTATTACAGTACGTGCTATTGGCATCGGCGATCGCAACTCTGGAATCAAGTTTTGCGAATATACCGGATTTCCTCAAGAATGCCTGTTTGTGGATGCTCAAGCACAAATTCATCAGAAGTTAGGACTTTATCAGGGTTTAAATATAAACTTCCCTTTGCTATCAACTTCACAAAACGCTTGGCTCAACTTAATGTTAATGTGTGCTGGAATTGGCAGCCCTGGAACCTTGAAAGAAGTTTTTAGAGGCTACAAAGGAGATAAAAAAGCACCTCAGTTAATTGGAAACGAAGAAGTTGTTAGAGATACTCCTTTACCAGCTATAAAAGGTTCGTTTTTTCAGCTTGCTGGAGGAAAAGGTTTTCAGCGTCCTTTTGAACTAGCAACATTACGCTTGCGAAATATGACTGAAGTTTTAAGCAATTGGAATACTTATGTTCCTAATTCTGCTTATTTAACACAGCGCGGGGGAACTTTTCTATTTGACTCTCAAGGAAAATTAGTTTACGAGCATCGCGATCGAGGCATTCTTGGTTTTGCTAAGAATATGAGCAATCCTTTATCTTTTTTGCTTAATTCTTGAATTATCTAGATTTCTAGACATTATTTATAAATTGTTAGCTAATAACTATCTATTAAGCTAAAATTTAATTTACCTAAATATTACCCGAATATTTAAAAATTCTCAGTAAACAAACTTAGGAAAATAGTTTCTGTATCATTCAATACTATTTATTAAAAGTCTACGTGTAAGTATGTTTACATTCCTTGACTTTTAATACAAAAATTACTAATTTCTTTTCAAAAACTGTTTTGAAAGTACTTATAAATTCTGAGAACTGATGTATATCTAAATGTAGTTTACTATCATCTTTTGTAAAGCAGCATACAACTTACTATGGTTGTTGCTATAAAATTGCAATAGTCCTTGAAGTCGTCAAATTTATCATGATTAAAGTATCATCCGCTATACCTAGCTTAGTATTTACTGACAGTAAGTTGAATTCGGAGGAAGATAACTATCAGTCTGAGGAGTATTTAGCTAAGCTTAGAGATTTAATTAGCGAACGTTGGGAAGATGTTTGGCAGGAAGTGCAGGCAAGAAAGCAACAACAAATAAAGCTTAATTAGTTTTCCTCTAATGGGCAAAATAAGGGCTATAGGATAAAGGTGAGAATGCCTCATCCGTTTCTTACTTCCTTTATCCTTTAACCGTTCTTTTGGTTTGTAAAAGTTAATAGATAATTTTTAATTACTAATTAACTGCTGTAAGTTTGTTTGAGGGATGCTTCGATAGAGTTTGTTTGTTTGTACAGCCGAATAAGTTTATGGGCTGGTGTTTCTCGCTTTTCTAAATGAGTTTTTAAAGGTGCGAGTAAATTTAGGTCAGGGTCATTTTTTAATGCAGATTCTACTACTTGCATAATCTGTTTTGCACCTGTAAAAATATCTTCATTATCAAATGCTTCTTGTGCTGAAATTTGATGTTTTTTCGCATCCGGTACAGTGGCTCTACCAGGTAATGAATCTTCTAAAATCATTCCTTTTAATAAAGCTAGTAGTCCAGCGTAAATAGAAAAATCGCTACAGCTATCAAAGGCTTTAAATTCGATCCGACCAATTTCTGCCCGAATGCGAGCAATTTTAGTTAAAGATGGAATACTTTTGATTAGCTCTTCCTGTTTTTCTAAAAATACCATTGCCGCAGGTCTTTTTCCCGTTCTCATGAAAGTTCTGACAGAAAAACCTTCCCACAAACCACCTTGATAAAAAGGAGAACTGTAGCTAAAAGGGATAATATAAGGACTGTAAAAAGTCAGTTTTCTACCAATATCAATAATACTTTCTGTAGTTAACCCTACCATTGAAATATTCAAATCCGGGCCATAAGTGAGCATGGGAATATCGGCAGTTTGCTTTTCTGGAGAAGCTTGCCTGCGTTTAGTTTCATATTCATTTAAAGGTGGATTGGGAACAAATTTATCGTAGTTGGGATTGAAGCTAATCAATGCCGGTGAATAACCATATTCCGCTGCCGTTTCTTTTAGTAAACGGAAACTTACATCTAATTCGGCGATCGCGCTGCTAATATCGGGGTTTATAGTTGTTCTAATTTCGATTCCTTTAGGTAGACATTCGACAACTTCTTCAGAATCAGCAAAACGCTCAAAACCTTCTATATACCAGCGCTTTTCTTTTATCCCGGCATCACCTATCCGTAATTGAGGATAATCATCTTTATAGATAGGCAATCTTTCGACTATCTGATTGAAATCAGCAAATTTTACCTCAGAGAAGTCAGCAAAATTTCCAGCATTATCAATGAAAGCAACCTCATGTTCGATGCCAAAGTGAAACATTATTTATACCTGAATGAAGTTCGTAATTATGGTTTAAGTGAGTTGAAATAATCCCAAGCGATAAGAGTTTCTGAAGAGAGGAATATACTTGAAGAACAAGCTTTTTATAAAATTTACAGACAAAGGCTGCACAACTTTTACGTTAAGGTTTGCGAAGGTAATAGTTTCCATCACCCGACAACCGGATTTCCAACTCTGAATCTCGCGGATATCTGAAATACTCCAATCAAAATTTGCTGACATATTTTCGATTAGGGATAATTTAGAATCAGATGCAAATTGCGACTTAGAAAAATTCTCAATAAGCTTATCAAAGAGTTGTTTAACTTGCTGTTTTCTTAAATACATCTGTAAGCCTTCTGCCACAACTATATAACGCCGAGAGCTTATTTGCTTGAACGAGTTAAGCCAATGATTATCTACTGCCTCTTCAGCAGCAAACTTATAATGGTTGCTGTCGCGATCAAACTTTCTTGGCAAAGAAATTCTGTTGCTTTGTAAGCAGCTAAGTTCTAAGCAACATGAAATATTAAATATTTTGTTAAAGTCACAACTTAGTTCCTTAACTATCTCAATAAATTTATGAACTACGAGTCTAAAGTCATATTTGTAGAATTTCTTAGCCTTTTCTAAAATAACTATTAATAGTATTTCTTGAATATTTCTTGGGATGACTTGGGTTTTCAAAATGCACCTTTCTACAAAATTAATCAAACATTTTCAGAGTAAATAAGAATAATTATCAATAATATCACTATAATAAGTTTACTTCAATAGAAATTATCTAATAAATTTGGTTCTGATGATTTTCTTGTTGGTAAATAAATAACATCGCTGCAAGTCCTGTTCTATAGCTATTACAAAAGTAACGATAATCAGCCATCATATTTTTTAAATCAAGCTAGTTGTAATTAAGCGTATATCAATCAGGTACGCTCTTTTTAAATAAATTGGCAATAAGTCTTGAGAAAGATAATTGGATGGCGAGTTAGTATGTAAATCAGGAAAGTTAGAGACGTGAGTTATGACAAGTGCTGTTCAATCTCCTTACAGCAGCGAACAAATATCCGCATGGCTGCGAGGGCTGCTGACTATTGCTTGGGCTGACGGAAACTTTGACGAGCAAGAAAAGCAATTGATAACTTCAATCACTCAGGAAGAATTAACTCCTGGGATGAATGTAGAATCATTTGAAACGATAACGCCAGAAGAATTAGCTGCTGTTTTTGGTAAAAATACTCCCATAGCAGAAAACTTCTTGCGAACAGCGGTAATGGTAGCCATTGCCGATGGAATCTATTCTCCTAGCGAAGACGAACTACTGCATAAGCTCTGTGAAGCTTTAGGAGAACCAGAAAACCTGCTGGAATCTCTGCGCCACACTTTAGAAAATCCTCAACCAGCAGAAGCCGCTTCTGGTGCAGCTTCGCCTCTGACACCTCCAGCAAAACCGCCAATTGAAGCTTTGAACCCCCTGCGAGATTGGCTTGATGGTTTGGATGTTGAAGATCCTAAAGTTGCTCGCTTTTTGTGCAAAATGATTCCCTCTCAATGCCCTTTTGAACGAGATGTGAAATTATTTGGTCGCAAAATCGTGCATATTCCACCTTTATGCAAATTAAACCCGCTTTACGAACAGCTTGTAGGCTTGCGCTTCCGTGCATTGTCTTATTTAGCAGATGATTGTAAAGAGGATATTTCGGAATATATTTAGTTATTTTGAATGGGAATAGGTAATTGGGCATTGGGCATTGGTTATGATAAGTCATTTTTGAAGACTATCAAGTTGGAAACCAAAAGATAGCTATCCTATAAATAGAAGGGGAAAAATTTCTGCATAACTAGCTTTTGGTGATACTATTACTTGCTTAAGTAAGGATATATAAGTAGTAAGTAATTGGTTGAACAATCAATTTCCCATGCTCAATTCCCCATACCCTATGCCCATTTTTTATAATCATGCAATTTATCGATCGAGCAAAAATTGAAGTAGAAGCAGGTAAAGGTGGTGATGGTATTGTTGCTTTTCGTAGAGAAAAGTATGTACCTGCTGGCGGTCCTTCCGGAGGTAATGGAGGGCGCGGTGGCTCGGTAATTTTAGTTGCTTCAGAAAATTTGCAAACCTTACTAGATTTTAAATACAAACGTCGTTTTGTAGCCAAAAACGGTTCTCGTGGTGGTCCGAAAAATAAAACTGGGGCATCTGGAGATGATTTATTAATTGAAGTTCCTTGCGGTACTGCCGTTTACAACGGGGAAAGTGAAGAGTTGATTGGAGATTTAACTATACCCGGACAAACTTTACTAGTTGCAGAAGGGGGTAAAGGTGGGTTGGGGAATAAGTATTTTTTAAGTAATCGTAACCGCGCTCCAGAACATGCTTTACCGGGCTTAGATGGAGAAATTAAAACATTACGTTTGGAATTGAAACTATTAGCGGAAGTTGGAATTATTGGATTACCGAATGCTGGTAAATCTACTTTGATATCGGCTCTATCAGCAGCACGCCCAAAAATTGCCGATTATCCTTTTACTACTTTAATACCGAATTTAGGGGTAGTTAGAAAACCTACTGGTGACGGTACTGTTTTTGCGGATATTCCCGGTTTAATTGAAGGAGCTTCTCAAGGTGCGGGATTAGGACATGATTTCTTGCGTCACATCGAACGTACTCGCTTGCTGCTACACGTAATTGATGCAACCAGCGAAGATGTAATCGGTGAATACAATACGATTTTACAGGAGTTGCAATCATATGGGCGAGAATTGCGAGAAAAAACCCAAATTATCGCTTTGAACAAAATTGATGCTGTTGACAAAGAAAATGTAGATTTAGAAGCATTAGCCTCGGAGTTAAATCATCTTTCTTTCGCCCCTGTTTTTATGATTTCAGCGGTAACTGGTGAAGGATTGCAGCCGATGTTACAGCAGATTTGGGATACTCTTGATGCTTTAAATATTGACGAAGAAGAGGAAATTGTTGAAGTTTAGGGAATAGGGAATAGTGAAGGTTAAAGGTTAAAGGTCAAAGGTCAAAGTTTTAAGAATGAGAATGATAAGCTTCAGTTTTCATTAATCTCCTAACCGCCATTATGTAGTGCTATTGATATATAGCAATCCTAGATAAGTTGTGAGAAAGGTAAGTGCTAGAAACTCGGTTTTTCAAAAAAACCGGGTTTATAAAATCTCAAAAATTATTTAGGAATGCTATATAAATACATAAAATATAGGATTCCTCTCCAGATTTATGTTAGCGTAGCGTGTCCGGAGGACATAAAGCGTATCAAGCTGATATATGCCGAAATTAAAAAAGTAATATACAATTGGTAAGCTAAAAAATTATCAAGCAGATAATCAATTCTATTTACCAGACAATAACTACTTTTATTCCTCATTCCCATGCCATCTTTATTTAAAAAGATTCCACAAAATCCATCCCAATCTAATGTAAAACAAAGAAATTCTTTGCTAATACCTCGTTCCGAACGGCGAGGATTTTTTTTGTTATTTACTTTTATGACGATGTTGGGATGGATTGGTGGAGGAATTGCTAGTTTAGCTTTAGAAAAAATTCTGCGAGAGAATATACCGGATTATTTTGCTCAAAATGAACTTTTGTGGTTTAGAATTGCTAAGCTAATTGCCAGCAGTTTATTCGCATTAATTTTTGCCGCAGACCAATCTATACCTCTTAGCAAATATATTTCTGGCTGGTCTTGGATGATTGCCACTGCTATTGGCTGGTTAGTAGCAAATACCGTTTCTCAAGCCTGGATTACATATATTTCTCATATCGCTGCTTCAACAAATGAAATGTCAATACAAGCAGCTATATTTTTTAGAATATTACCAACCGCTGCTTATATTTTCTCCGGTTTATGGTTGGGTTTATTACAGTGGTTAGTATTACGAAGATACGCAAAAAATGCATTGTGGTGGAATATTGTTCCTTCGCTTTCATATCTGATTATTAGTATTTCAATATTCTTAACTGCTTCAGTACAAAGTTTTATTCCAGCAATACATCGGGATGTAAGTTTGTATTTAGTTACTCAAGGAATAACAGCGTTAATTTTGGCTGTAATTCCAGCTATTAGTTTTTGTCGGTTAAGAAAAGCAGTGAACAGTGAACAGTGAACAGTGAACAGTTATTAATTCAGTAATTAGTTTTGAATGAGGTTGTGCGAATATATCGTATTAGCAGTATGTCGTAACATTAGTCAATAATGTTAGGAAACTAATTAAGACTAACACTCATGATTATTAAACCTTTGAGCTTGAACCTTTAACCTCTAAACTTCGCGTAGCACTATATTTGCTAATAAAAATTGGTAAAAAAGATGGTAGCACCAATAATTAAACATTTGAGATGCTCGCTTATAGTTTTACTAGTTAGAACTGCTCACTGTTAACTGCTGACTGCTAACTATTAACACTCAACACTCCTTCATCTGCATCCAAAGTGGCCATTACACCTACAGGTAAAGCTGCATTTGGTGCTTCATGCCCGAAAGGTAAGTGAGAAACAACGGGAATACCTAAATCATCTAATCTATCGCGTAACACTTCCTCTACAGTGAAACTAGGAATATTTTTTGGTGCTTCGCAACTAGTAAAACTACCTATGGCAACTCCAGCTATCTTTATTAAAGCACCGCTCATCCGCCATTGAGTCAACATTCTATCGATACGGTAGGGTGCTTCTCCTACATCTTCGATTGCTAAAATAGCTCCGTCAAGTTTTGGTTGCATTGGAGTACCCAAAAGATGAGTCGCAACAGTGAGATTTGCCGGTAATAACCTACCGCTAACAGTTCCACCTCCCCACCCTTTACCTTTCAAGGATTCAAGGGGTTTACCTTCTACCAAATCAAATAATCTTTGTATAGACCAAGCCGGTTCGTTGGCAACAGTAGTCATTACCGGCGCATGAACCCCACAAATTCCAGCTTTATAAAGACTCCACAATAAAGCTGTAATATCCGAAAAGCCAATTAACCATTTTGGAGAATAAGCATTAGGAGTTTCTTGTGTTTGCAACATCCACGTCCATTCTTCCAAAATTCTTGTCGTACCAAAACCACCTCTAGCGCACAGAATACCCCGGCATTCTGGATCTTTCCATGCTGCTGCTAAATGATTGCGTCTATTTTTGTCATTACCAGCCAAATATCCCCACCTGTCTTCTATTTCCGGTATTACCTCAACTCGATAACCGCGCGATCGCCAAATTTCTACACCGTGCTGAAGTGCTTCAAATTCTCGCAAAGCACCACTAGGAGCAATCACTCGCAACAAGTCGCCCGGTTGCAAAGGTTGCGGTATCAATAAATTATCAGTGGGGTATTGAGTTTTAACTTGCATTGACTGGTGGTTATTTACAATAGATATGGATGGGGAAGTTGTCATTTTCAACTGTGTTTCTTAGTTCGCCATTGGTAAGTGTTTATCCGTAAAATGAATTGAAAAAATCATTAATAGTTGTGAAATTTTCAGCAATTTTAAGCTCTCGAATTCAAAATGTCTACAAACCATTTTTCAAAACGCTCGCCTAATACTTCTAAAGAGAATACTTTTTGTGCGGTATCGCGGCAAGTTTGACGGTTTATTTGTTCTACACGCTTTGTTGCTTCTATTAATCCACTTACGCTATCTGGTTTTACTAAAAAACCAGTTTCGTTGTTTTTGATAATCGATGCAGGACCACCCCGACTATAGGAAATTACTGGAACTCCACAAGCTAGCGCTTCGATTGCGACATTTCCAAATGCTTCTACCCAGCGAGGTGTCATAATTAATGCTTTACACTCGCCCAGAATTTGCTGCATTTCTTTAGTAGATAAAAACCCTAAATATTCAAAAGGTGCATTTGGATAATCTTGCTGAATTTTCTGCCAATAAGATTCATCTTGAATTTTACCCATAACCTTGAGAGAAATGTTAGTACTCTCTGCTACAGCGAAGGCATCTTCTAAACCTTTTTCTGGAGAAATACGACCCAACCAAGCCAATTGTTGTTTCGGCTGACTACAAAATTGATACAAAGATAAATCTATGCCGCTGCTCAAATAATATATAGGAGAAATTAATTTTGGAAATGTATCAGCTTGTGCGGGAGTATAAAAACCAATGGTACCGGGAAACTGTTTTGATATTTTTACAATAATTTGATCGAGAGCATCGGAAAGAGAACCCATGCTTACAAAATGAGCAATGGGAATTTTGAAAAAAGGTGTCAAGTAGAAAGGCAACCAATCGTAAGCAAAATTAACAACTAAGTCGTATTCGTTTTCAACTTGGCGGACGTAATCCCACATATTAGCTAAAAGTGGATTACACGGCATAGTAATCGGCGTTTGACGCTCTAAACTTTGGGCAATAATCTGTAGATTACCTGAAATCTGCATTACAGGTAAGTCATCCCAAGTTGAACCAGCAGGAGCAACAATCTGTAAATCGTGTCCTCTTCTAATTATTTCGCGAGCAATATTGTACAAACTTAATTCCACGCCACCACCCAATCCAGAACCAAGAGGCCCCACGGGAGTCGAAACAAATAGTAACTTCATCCAAATATTATTTCAAGGCTTAATTTAAATAAATATTAAATGCCTCTGTTACTTAACGCTAGCAGGGGGTGGGTTATAGGAGTTGAAAGTAGTAAGTAGTAAGTAGCGAATCAACTGTTAGTATTTTGATGTTAACTGTTCACTGTTCGCTGTCTTCCCATTCTTGTGGATACTGAATCCGCGTTTCTGGTTCTTCTGATGGTACGACACGAATACGATTCATTTGTGAGATTGCGTATTTTGCTGTTTCTTGAACTTCTGGATCTTCGTCTTCCATTGCCATCGATAGCATTTGGCTAATTTGGGCCATCATGTCATAAACGCGAGTTAAATCGCGAATGGCATTTTTACGCACCTCGGGACTTTCATCTTGCATCGATACTGCTAAAGCCCGATTCATTGGTTTTAAGGTACGAGTACCAATTTCCGATAAAGCAGCTAAAATCAAACTACGTTGTTGCGAGTCAGCATCAGTCATCTGCTCTACTAATGGCTGAATTGCTCGCGAATCTCCTTTTTGCCCTAATTCCCAAATAGCTTTTCTTCGTCTGGTGGGGTTAGAACTTTCTAAATCTCCGATAAGTTCATCAATAACGTTGATTTTGGTAAGGCGGGAAGTTGTTTCTGTAGGTATTAATTTAGAAGATGGTGCAATCGTAGGTGGTTCATCTTCACGATCGCTAGGTGGCAAATATTTTTGCTCTTGATTAATATCAGCAAATCGATTTCCGGATGGTCGATTAATTTCGGTATCGTCGTCTATATCATCGTCATAAGCGGCGGAGTTTCTCAAACGCTTAGAATATCTAAACCATTGAATTACATAAAACAAAGTACCCACACCAGCCAATATTCCCATTGCTATCAAACCAAGCTTAATAAAACTGCTTAGCGAAGATTCTTGTTTGGGTGAGGAAGTTTCTTCAGATAATGGTTCTGGGGTAGGTGTAGAAAGAAAATTATCCTGTTTTAAAGTTTCTGCTTTGATAAGTTTTCTGGTTTGACTACCTGCAATACCATCTGCTACCAATCCTTTCTTCTGCTGAAATTCAATTACCGCAAGACGTGTAGTCGCGCCAAATTGTCCATCGGCAATGCCATTGTAATAACCTAATTTCCTTAACTGAGTTTGCAGTAATTTTACATCTTCTCCCGTGCTGCCTACTGTCAAGTTAGCAGGTGAGGTAATATCTGAGGAGTTAGCTTGAGCTACTTTCAATAACAACACTGTTCGATCGGAGCTAGCAGCCACTGCCGGATTAATGTAAAATCCAAAGCTACTCAGATAAGTAAATATAACTAGATAGTGATGGCATCGCCTCATACATCAAATTTCAACAAAACAGTAGTGTAAAAGTTACCGACACAACAATAACTTGAATTTACTTAAATAGTAACTTTTTTCTTGACAAAAAAATTTAATGAATGGATAAAGAAGTAGTTGATACTCCGTAATTATTATTATTCGCACCGAAAGCTTTATGGTAGTATTTGTGATTCTGACTGTTTTAGGGGGATTTTCAGAGGTTCAAGTTTGTTATCAGATTCTTCCGAAGCTGATTGCATTCTTATTTCGGGTAAAGTTTCTTTTTTATTCCGCTTTCCTAAAGTCTGGCGTTGATTGATTAGATAAATGCTAACTAAAGTTATAGTTACTCCCACCCATTGCAGAACACTCAAAACTTCATTTAATAAGATGCTGCCAAATATCAAGGCAAATACCGGAGTTAAAAAGGTGAGAGAGCTTAGACTGGTAAGGTTGCCAGTAGAAGCGAAATAGAAAAACATACCGTAGGCGATCGCGCTGCCAAATACGGCTGCATAACCCAAAGCTATCCAATCTGATGCAGCTAAGTTATTTAATTGTTGAGTTTCTGTTGTTGCGGAAATTGCCCATAATGGTAAACCACCAAATACCATATGCCACCCTGTAGCTGTAACTGCATCCGCATAACGGGTGACGAATCGAATCATTACCGTTCCTACCGCCATACTCAAGGCAGCAAGTAGCATCAAAAATTCGCCACTTTGGAAAAATGATTGAGAAATTATTACCGAAGATGCTGCTGTATGAGAAAAAATACTGAAAATTAGTTCGTCGGGTAAGCCAATAAGACTAATACCTGTAACGCCGATTGCTAAACCCAGCCATCCATATAAACCGATTTTTTCGGCAAACAACCACGAACACAGCAGCGCTACGGCTAAAGGTTGGGAATCAATCATCACCGAACCCAAACCAGCACCAGTTCTCACCAACCCTTCAGCTAAAAAACCTTGAAATAATGCTCCGTCAAGCAATCCAAACAAAGCAATCCACAGCCAAGCCTTCCAACCTTGAGGCTGAGGTTTACCCATAATTGCAGCTGCAATCAAAACTAATATCCCAGCCGGTAATATCCGCATTCCTGCCAGGAAAAAAGGCGTAGTATGAGGAATAACTCCTTTCATTGCCACCATCGCCGTACCCCAAAAGAAAAAAGGCGAAATTAACAATAATGGTTTAAAAACAGAAGAATCCAGGAACGCGCTTTTATTTGGCTGCATGAGATTACGGAGATTTTGATTTACGCAAGTCAAAGTTAAATTAATCTTAACGAATTATTGCGTTATGTGAAGGAAAAAATACTTAATTTAGGTATGAAATGTTGGGAATTTAGCATGGAGCAATTTTAAGAGCAAACTATATTTAGAAAATTAATTACTCCCAACCTGGTTTAAAATTACCTATAAAAATTCCTTCTTCTCTTCCCTCTCTTCCCCTTCTCCCCCCTCTCCCAAATATAGGTAATTATAAAGCTCAGAAAGATATGTAGGGCTTCTCGCGATTCGAGTTAACATAACTAAAGATAACAGGAGATAATATGACAGTAGCTCAAACTTCTGCCCGCCAACTTTTACGGGCTGCTTATGAAAATCGTTACACTTGGGACAAAAATTTCCCCGGCTATACCGCAGATGTAACTTATAAATATGACGGTAAAGAATATAAAGGAAAAGTTCGCGTTAATTCAGATTTGAAAGCAGAAGTTTTTGATATAGAAGACGAACAAGCTAAAGAAGCAATTAACAATCAATTATGGGAAATAGCAATCCACCGCATCAGACGGGAATTTGAAGACTCTCATAAAGATAATACATTTAGTACAGGCGATACCGACGAATCCGGTGCTGTTGAAATACTAGTTGGCGGTAAATCTTCCGGAGATAAATACAAAATTCGCGATCGCGAAGTAGTTCTCGTTCACCGTCATATTCACGGTATTGTAGTTACAATCAATACTTTTAGCACTCACGACACTGGCGCAGGCTACCTTGCTCATCGTTACGATTCGGTATATCACGATCCGAAGACAGGAGAGCAAAAAGGAAACAGAAGCGAATTTGAAGATAAATATGAAAAGGTAGGCGATTATCATATTCTTAGCGAACGGACAATTACTACCGAAGTAGATGGAAAACCCATCACTATGCAGTTTATTTTCTCTAATATTCAAATGTTGGGATAATTGCATAAAGGAGATGGGGGAAGGAAGAAATGAGGAGACAAAGATAAAACTCAATTCCTAACTTACTACTTGCCACTCGCTACTTACCCCCTATTCTCCCGTAAGTTCTCAACATTATCTTCCCAATTTCTGCCGTCGAAGGGTACTATTTCAAATTTGGATATTACATCTCCATCGAGACAGCGTAGGTTTACATCAATACAGTTGGGATGGCTGCGAGGAATATAAAAAGAATGAACTCCGCAGTTTCTACAAAATTTATGCTTCGCTACACCAGTATTAAATGTATAAGTTGTTAAATCTTCTTCACCTTTTAATAAAGTAAACTTGTCTCGCGGCACTATTAAATGTAGAAAACCTTTTTTTGTACATATCGAACAGTTGCAGTCATCAGCTTTGTGATTATTGACTACTACCCGAAAACGTACTGCGCCGCAATGACATCCGCCTTCGTAACTATTCATAAGAATTAGGAGTTATGAATAAGAGTTAGGAGTTAATTTTCTCTCTCTATTTTCCCATGCCCAATGCCCGATGCCCAATTCCCAACTTTCAATTTTTTACAAAAATTCCTGTAAAAAGTCTAAAGAATCATCTTCCCATACAGGTTCGGGTGCCAACCAACTTAATTTTTTCTTGATATCTTCTTCTATCTCTTCGCTATCTTTTCTATCAAATAATTCCACCAAAATTTTCCAGTCACGCTCGTTAAACTCTTCTACGGGTGGAGCATGTACTTCTAGTTTTTTCGCCGTCGCATCTACTGCTATTTTTGTTGTTGCCTTGGGTGAAATATCGCTTTTCACAGAAAATTATAAATACGTTTTGATTTGAAACATGAATTAAATAATTATTTCATTCGTAAAGAGTAAATTCCCGGCAAATGAAAACTAAAAAAGAAACTCTTCACTAAAAACACAAAAAATTACAGCGATTCTTATCTGAATGTAATACAATTTGAACCTCACCCCTTCTTCTTGCTAAGGAGAAAGGTGAGATTAATTATGTACATCATTAAAATAAAAACCGCGATATTTGGCTTTTAGTGTCATAAATAATTACGTTTAAACTTTCAAACTATTTTTAGGTGAATGTTCATCCTATCCTACTCAACCTCTTACCCTCAAGGTTAATCAATCCCAGGTAAAGATTGCTCAATTAATTTTAAGTCAAAGACTTCCTCGAAGCATCGTGCAATATGATGCCTTACCTCCGTACAAGTTATACCGGGAATCCATCGATCTAAACTTGCTACAGATTTATCAGATATGCCGCAGGGCACGATACGCTCAAAACCCTTCATATCCGCACAAACGTTTAACGAAAATCCATGCATGGTTATCCACCGACTCACCTTTATACCAATTGCCGCAACTTTACGATCTTCTAACCAAACACCTGTAAGTGATGGAATGCGTTTTCCTTGCAATTTGTAAACCGCTAATACACGAATTAAAACTTCTTCCAATTGACGTAAATACCAGTGCAAGTCTTGACGGTGACGGACTAAATTTAAAATTGGATACCCTACCAACTGTCCGGGACAATGGTATGTTATTTCACCACCTCTTTCAATTCGATGCACCTCATAATTACTTTTGTCAAGGTCGAACTTGATAAATTCGCTGCTTGCTCCTTTTCCTAAAGTGTATACAGGGGGATGCTCTAGCAGTATTAATACATCATCTAAATTAGGATTTTTTACTCGCTGAGCTTGAAGTTCTTTTTGCCACATCCATGCATCTAAATATGGCATCACTAATTGGTTATATAGCAAACATTGATTATATGTAGCAGGCATACTATGAAAACAGCTAAAAGGCAAGATGTGTAAGGTACCGAGAGTGTTGCAAGTTACTTGGTTTTAATCAATAAATGTCAAGCAATGTAAAGGATTTAAAAGGAAAGTCACATAAACCTGTTTTGTAAAAAATCCAATGTTAATTTGAATATATAGCTCAATATATATCGCTCAGTGTTTTAGGGAGGTATTCTCTGCAATCGCCGTAGCGCTTTCTTAAAAGTCGGAATTACGCAGTTATGGCGTGAAACCCAGTTTTTTGATTGGGTAAACTTCCAAGAAAATTTCTTTAGTCGTCTATGAAAAGCACGTTTGGCAAGCCTCCTCGTAACTATTATAAAGTTGCTGGGGAAGTTCGACTTTTGTATAACCAGTTAGAGTAAACAAGTCAATTGATTAAGTCGCAATCCAAATTAAATTCGAGAAAATTTCGCATTAAGCAAGAATCGTTTCTTAAGTAAACCTTTCATAGCTTAACTAAAGCGGTAGTTACTATAGCTAACCGTAAATTTTCGTTCAATCTTTCTTTATACCAAATAAAATATTCAAGCGGGAGAGTTTTCATGAAGCTTGTTATCCACGGCAAAAATATCGAAATCACGGATGCAATTCGGGAATACGTGCATCAGAAGATAGAAAAAGCTGCAAATCATTTTCATCATATTACTAACGAAGTGGATGTACATTTAAGCGTAGCTAAGAATCCCCGAATTAATCCCAACCAGACAGCGGAAGTAACGATTTTCGCCAATGGTAATATTATCCGTGCCGAGGAAAGCAGTGAAAATTTATATGCCAGTATTGATTTAGTTGCGAATAAAATTGCTCGTCAATTACGAAAATACAAAGAGCGACGGCGAGATAAGAAAATACACGAGCGCAACAATAGTGTCGAGGAAATAATTCCAGAAGAAATGGTGACGGATTTAATTGGCGATCGCACTCCCGAGTTACCTGAAGAAGTAGTGCGTACCAAATATTTTGCTATGCCACCGATGACTGTTTCTCAAGCTTTAGAGCAATTGCGATTGGTTGGACATGATTTTTACATGTTCCATAACAGCGAAACAAACGAGATAAATGTAATTTACGAACGCAACCACGGTGGTTATGGTGTAATCCAAGCCCGCCACCACAGTCATGCCAACGGTAATAATGGCAACGGTAAAGCGTCTCACGGTCACTTTAACATGCCCGCAAAATTAAACTCTAACCATTAAACATCAAAATTAAAATTAGCAATTCACTGGAGGAAAAATCGAAAACATCTAACTCAAAATAAACCTAAAAACAAATATTTCAGCACTTGCTCTTTCTCCCGCGAGTGCTTCAGCGGTACGGGCATTATATAAAATGTCTGTGCCGCTATCCGTATTTAGAGTTAGGAGTTAAGAGTTAAGAGTTAGGAATTAGGAGTTAGGAATTATTAATAGCCTGTTAAAAGTAATAGAGTTCTCCTCATCTCGCTGTGCCCTTTTTTCTCCATCTTTCACCATGTCTACCTTAAAAATTCTCCAACCAGGTGACGAGGAATTACTCGAAGCTTTCGTTTTGCAGCATATCAATACTTCCATGTTTTTACGTTCCAATTTGCAAGCTGCGGGATTAGTTGACGGCAATCAACGCTATCAAGGAACTTATGTGGCTGCAATCGAGAATAAAAATAAGGTATTTTTCCGAAATATCTTAGATATCTAAAATATATGAATAAATGAATCAAAACAATCAGCCAAACCAAAAAAATCATAACCGCGCTTAATTTACTGCTCGTTTTGGCTGCGGTTTCATTTTTGGTATTTTCTTCGCAGTAGCTTTAGGATTTGCCACTGATGCTCAAACATTTATTGCTTTATTAGGGATAATATTTGTATCGGCAGTCATATGTGGTTTACTATCTGCGGCTTTTGGGGATAAATTTTGGCATTGGCTTCGTTTTTGGATATAACATTAATTTGAGCGGAAAAAAATGAGTATAAAAAAATGTCCTTAGAACCTTGTAAAGTTTGCGGTGTTCTCAACAGTAGTGAAGAAGAAATTTGTCTTAGCTGCGGTTTCCCTACAAAGGGGCGAAAAAGACCGGTAATATTTCAAGTAGCTGCGGTTATTCTCGTTTTAGCTTTTCTAATTCCTATAATTACAACCTTGATTAGTTTAATTAAACCGCAGCAAAAACAAATACCAACTAATACAAAAACGTCTTTGATGAATTAAAAAATTTAGCGATTATACTAGCGGATAAAAATATTACGAACTCAGGTTAATTAGGTGAGGAAATTAATGAAAGCTGAAAACGATAACTCAAGCTTTAACCTTTGACCTTTAACCTTAACACTTCCTGGCGCTATATTTTTTTTTAAAATTTATTATATCAATCAAAAATCCCCACATTCCAAAAACTGCGGGGATAAACAACACTATTTGAAATTAAGGTAAGAAATTAAGGTGAGCGTTTAACTCACCAGCAAAATCACTACTTAGACTCGGTGAAGTCAGCATCAATTACATCATCACCAGTAGAAGCACCTGCATCTCCGGTTGCACCGTTAGGAGCCTCACCACCGGGAGCAGCACCATCAGGAGCAGCACCGCCAGCTTGTTGGTACATGTTGCTACCTACGGTAAATAATGCTTGCTGTAATTCTGGCATTACTTTTTGAATCTGCTCGTCGTCTTCCTTAGCAACAGCATCTTTCAAGTCTTTGACTAAACCTTCAATTTTGGTTTTGTCATCTGCGGGAACTTTATCTCCCAATTCTTGCAACTGCTTTTCTGCTTGATATGCCAAGGAATCAGCTTGATTCTTACGGTCGATTTTTTCGCGACGCTCTTTGTCAGCAGAAGAGAAGTTTTCTGCTTCGTTAACCATTCTTTCAACTTCGGATTTATCCAAAGTAGAAGCACCAGTGATGCTGATGGATTGTTCCTTACCAGTACCTTTATCTTTAGCGGTAACGTTCAAGATACCGTTAGCGTCAATATCGAAGGTAACTTCAATTTGAGGTACTCCACGAGGAGCGGGAGGAATTCCATCTAAACGGAAGGTTCCTAAACTCTTATTGTCGTTGGACATTTCACGCTCACCTTGGAGTACGTGAATTTCTACGTTGGTTTGTCCGTCAACAGCAGTAGAGAATACTTCTGATTTCTTGGTAGGAATAGTGGTGTTACGAGGAATAATCTTGGTCATTACGCCACCCAAGGTTTCTACACCCAAGGATAACGGACTTACGTCTAAGAGTAAGATTCCGGTAACGTCACCAGCAAGTACACCAGCTTGAATAGCAGCACCAACTGCTACAACTTCGTCAGGGTTAACAGTTTGGTTGGGTTCTTTTCCTAATACGCGCTTTACTACTTCTTGTACTGCGGGAATACGAGTTGAACCACCAACTAGTACGATTTCGTCAATATTATCTTTGGTTAATTTCGCGTCGCGCAATGCATTTTCAACCGGAATGCGACTGCGATCGATTAAGTCAGAGCAAATTTCTTCAAATTTAGCGCGAGTCAGGGTTGTATCTAAGTGCTTAGGACCATCCTGAGTTGCGGTAATAAATGGTAGGTTGATTTCAGTTTGAGTAACGCTAGAAAGTTCGATTTTAGCTTTTTCTGCTGCTTCAGTTAAACGCTGTAAAGCTTGCTTATCTTTCCTTAAGTCGATACCTTCTTGCTTTTGGAACTCTTCAGCTAAGAAATCAACTATCTTTTTATCGAAGTCGTCACCACCAAGGTGAGTATCTCCAGAAGTAGAAAGTACTTCAAATACGCCGTCGCCAACTTCTAAGATAGATACGTCGAAGGTACCACCACCAAGGTCAAATACCAAAATGGTTTCATTGCTCTTCTTATCCAAACCATATGCTAAAGAAGCGGCAGTAGGTTCGTTGATAATTCGCAATACTTCAATACCGGCGATCTTACCAGCGTCTTTGGTTGCTTGACGTTGGGAGTCGTTAAAGTACGCAGGAACGGTGATTACTGCTTGAGTGATGGTTTCGCCAGTATATTTACTAGCGTCGTCTACGAGCTTGCGAAGAACTTGTGCAGAAATTTCTTCCGGAGCAAACTGCTTACCAGCTTGAGGACAATCAAGTTTAACGTTGCCGTTGCTGTCTTTAACTACTTTATAAGAAACTTCAGTTGCTTCATGAGTAATTTCTTCGTGCTTGCGTCCTAAAAAGCGTTTAACCGAGTAGAAAGTATTCTCGGGATTCATTACAGCTTGACGCTTAGCGATTTGCCCTACGAGGCGATCGCCATTTTTCGCGAAAGCAACCACACTAGGGGTAGTGCGAAAACCTTCAGCATTAGCAATAACTGTGGGCTTACCACCTTCCATTACTGCTACACAAGAATTAGTTGTACCTAAGTCAATTCCAACTACTTTTGCCATTTTATTCTTGGCTCCGTATAACTACAAAAACAATGAATGAGAATATAAAAGATTTAATTTTGAGGTAACTGGCTGTTTAATTGCAACCACTAGCATGCATCAATATGAAAGCGCTTCGTAAAGCATTGAGCCACTGGCTATCCTATTTACACTGTTATATATACTGAGCCTGTGCAGCCAGTGAATGAAGGGTGGTTTCCCGAACCCGTAATTGGACGGTTATGCAACAATCCGATGTTGATGGCTCAATCAGTGTTTGCTTGCACAATGACTAATGTATGAGAATTAATACTATGAGTAATTCGGGTGAACCGTAACATTAATGTGGTGTTTGCCGTCTTTTGGAAGAAAATAGGGTTATTTCTAGGTTCTTTTAGTGCAAATCTAAGTACAAAATCACTTTGAGATTTATTAAAAGCTATTGTTCGAGTCCAAAGCTTTAGAAACCGAGAATATTTAATTCATAGAAACAATTTGAATATTTAGCTATTAGTAAGCTATGAGCAAAAATATTGGTTTACTTTCAAGATGCGAGATATGAATTATACCTACTATCTAATAGAAAGATAATTTTAAAAGTATTTAAATATAGTCCTATGTGAAGGTTAAAGGTTGAAGGTCAAAGGTTAAAGGTTTAAGCTTGAAGGCTTAATAGTTATAGATTTCAGTCTTTATTAATTTTCTAATCAATATTGCGTACTGTTATATTTTTAAATATTTTTATACGTTTCTAGATAATTTATAAATAATTGTTAGATAATTCTAATTCAATCCCTTTGACATAAAGATATATATACCTGTGGGAAGTAAAAGATATGCTATCTGCTAGCTAGCGTGGAAGTAGGCTGTTGATTTCAAAGTTGATAACAGCTTGTATTCAAGTTAGACGAAGGTATTTTATTATGTTCCCTATCGCAAATATTGCCGAGCAATGGTGTTGGTTGATTGGACAAGCACCAGTGGTTACAGAGGGATATGTAACTCCACAAGAAGCATCACTAATTTTTTCCGGGCCGCAATTTTTAGTTGCTTTGGTGGCAGGAATCGTAATGGCGATCGCTTTTCAATTACTGTTAACTAACTTATCTATTGCTGTCGGAATTTCAGCATTAGGAGGAGATTCGGATGATGATGACGATACTGATACTGTAGGTGAAGCGGTTCAAAAGGTAGAAGCAAAAGTTGGTGTTTGGGCATTAATGACCGCGACTTTGGCTTTATTTATCGCTAGCTTTTTGGCGGTTAAGTTAAGTTTAATTGAAAGTACTGTTTTAGGTGGAATTATTGGTGTAGTAATCTGGTCTACGTATTTTTCGCTGATTGCTTGGCTGGGTTCGTCTGCGGCTGGTTCGCTGATTGGTTCGCTTTTGAATACTGCGAGTTCCGGCGTTCAAGGTATTATGGGTACGGCAGCAGGTGCTTTAAGTGCTAACGCTACTAAAAATCAAATGGTATCTACAGCTGAAGATATTACCGCCGCAGTTCGTCGCGAATTAACTTCTGGTATCGATACAGATAGTATTAAAAACACTGTAGAAAGTTCTTTGAACTCTGTAAATTTACCAAAATTAAATTTAAACGAAATTCGCACTCAATTTGATAAAGTTCTTCAAGATGGTAATTTAAAATCTCTTGGTAATAGCAATTTACTCCAAAGCATTAATCGCGATACTTTTGTTAATTTAATCAGCAATCGGACAGATTTTTCTCCACAAGATATTAATCAAGTCGCAGACCAACTCGAAGGAGCTTGGACTCAAGCTGTAGGAAATCAAGATCCAACCCTGCAAGTAATGGATTTTATCGGCAATGCGACTCCCGAGCAGTTGAATGCAGAAGATTTTGGTTCGCAATTAGAGAAACAATTAGCAGGAGTTGCAGCAGCTGGTATTGGTGGTTCGGTAATCCAGCAAGCGGTAAGATTAGGCTTAGGTGCGGCTGTTCCGGCTGTAATCAAAAATGTTAATTTGTCCGATTTGGATATTGAAAAAATTAAACCCCAGTTGCAAAAGCTCAAGCAAAAAACTCCGGAAATAGATATTAATAAGATAAGCCAACAGTTGCAAAATCTTAAGGAACAAGCTACTCAGAAAATATCCCAAGTATCTGCTAATAACAATCCCATCAAACAAGATGTACAAGGATATATTCTTAATTCTTTTCCTTGGCATTTCAACCGCTTAACCCTCAAGGAGGAATTCACACAAACCATTTATGATACCGATGCAGACCCCAGACAGGTTAAGCAGCAGTTAGAAGAAATTGATAAAGATTACTTAACTGATTTACTCAAACAGCGTGAAGACTTGACCGAAGACAGAATCAAAGAAATCGTTCAACAAATGGAGCAAGTTCGGAGCGAAGTTTTACAAACTGTAGGGGAAGCAGCAGAAAAACAAACATCGCAAAATCTCCGCACTCAAGTAGAAGATTATTTAAGTTCCACAACCAAGGAAGAATTCAATCCCGAAGCTATTAAACGCGACTTTAGCCAAATATTAGAAGATTCCGAAGCCAGTTTTGAAGAGTTGAGCAATCGCTTACAGCAATTTGACCGCGATAATTTAGTAGAATTGCTTTCCAAACGTGAAGATGTCAGTCAAGAAGAAGCTAACAATATAGTTTCCCAACTCGAAACTACCCGCGACGAAGTTTTAAACAAAGCTCAAGAATTGCAGCAGCAAGCGGAAAACAAAGCCAATGAATTGCGCGAACAAGTAGAAAACTACCTGCTTAATACCAATAAAGAAGAACTCAACCCCGAAGCAATCAAACGCGAATTCAAAACACTTATAGATGACCCAGAAGTCGGAGCTAAACAATTACGTCAACGGTTGTCACAATTTGACCGCGACACATTAGTAAAATTACTTTCTCAACGCGACGATTTCAGCGAAGAAGAAATCAACAAAAACATCGACCGACTATTGTCTGTACGCAATCAAGTCCTGCAAGCACCGCAAAAAATTGCCGGTAAAGCCAAACAGCGATACGAACAAACAGTACAAACTATTTCAGATTATTTACGCAACACCAACAAAGAAGAACTTAATCCCGAAGGAATCAAACGCGATTTACAAAAACTGCTCGACGACCCCAAACAAGGTGCTTCAGCAATACAGCAACGTTTATCTCAAGCAGATAGAGATACATTAGTTAAACTGCTTTCTCAACGCGAAGATTTGAGCGAAGAGAAAATTAATCAAGTAATTGATGATGTACAAGATTCAATCGACGACATCGTAAAAGCACCCCGTCGTTTAGCAAAACGTACCGGCGAACAAGCTAAAAGTTTTCAAACTCAAATCGCAGAATATTTACGCAACACCAACAAAGAAGAACTCAACCCCGAAGGAATCAAACGCGATTTACAAAAACTGCTTGACGACCCCAAACAAGGTGCTTCAGCAATACAGCAACGTTTATCTCAAGCAGATA
>JAHCMI010000151.1 GCA_019192545.1 Rivularia sp. MS3
TGAAATACCAGCGCTTCGCGCTGGCGATCGCATAACTAGCAACTTGGGTTATTACTAAAAATCGCTCTCATTGATAGTGCCGATAAAATCTTGTTAGACCATATTTTAGTACGCAATAGCTTCTGGTAATTTGAGAATTGTTCTCATATTTTTCAAATTGTGTAGTAATTGGTGTAATACTTTGAGGGCAAAACATATACATGTTGGCATACCTTGTCCGTCGCATTGCATGGGCTGTCACATGATTGTAGTAGAATGCCCCTTAATGCAGCGATAGTAAAGAAAAAGTCAAGTAATGGTAATGCTATTTTAGGGGTGAGAGAGTATGGCAAAAGTAATATTCTTGCTATACAACAGTAATGAGAAGTCACAATGAAGGTAGTGCTGAAAGGGAATAAATCACTTATATTTTAATAGTTATATTCACTACTTTTAAAATACGTAGAAGGTATTCCCATCAACCTTCGAGCGCAAGCAGACTTAAAGGTAAGCTATTGATAAGAGCGAGTTGTTGCTATATCCCCAGCCACGGTTTTAAGTCATTTCTTTTAACTTTTAAGAATGCTCCGCGTTTAGTCCTCACTTTTACAGTTGGGCTTTGCCCCACCTCCCAGATTTCGACTCGTTCACCTTTATAATCACCGTCACGGTTCAGTCCTGGATACCAAGCCCGCGTGGCAGCTTGTTTAATATGTGATATCTGATGAGAAGAAAGGGACGATACTGCTTTAATTAAATCTTCTGGGCGAGCGTCTAATACGAGTTTTCCTAATTCGTAAATATTATCCCATACGGCTAACATCAGCTTCATGAGTGACGGTTTAGCCTCGCTGAGAGAACTGTGGACTTCTTTTCCTTCTTCTAAATTGCAAAAGGGCGTTTCATCACACTCCCAGGGGTCATCAATTACAAAGTCCTGAGAGTTTGAGTTTGACGGATTGTTAGTTTTTACGCCCGCTTTCTCTTCAAACCCACGATTGTTAGCTATCGAGGAGCGTTCCGAGTTAGAAGATGGTGAATTGTTAGAAGAAACATCCGCTCCAACTTCAGTTGAGGGATTATTATTTTCAACGTCCGCTTTCTCGTCAACCCCATGATTGTTAGTTCCAACCTTGTCCCCAAGATTTTCAACTAGTGGATTCGACGTTTCAACTTCGTTAATAATTGTTTCAACATTATCGGATGCTGCTTCAATTTCGGCAGTTTCTAGCTGCGGACCATTTTCTGTCATGACAACACCGGGGGTTTGCTCCGCCCAACGTCGCACCCTATCTCTTAGAAGTGGCGCATTCCACTGTGCTTGTTTACGAGCAAGCGTTCGTTGTTTTTCAAGTATTGGCTCTTCTACCCCATTCAGTGCTGGCACTTCTACCCCTTTAAGTACGGGAGCGGATAAAGACGGTAAGGGCTTAACATCAACCTGGGAATGTACCGAACTGAAATCAGCCGTAATATCAGATGGGGTATTTGCTTTACTCGGAAGCGATATTCGCGTACCACGCTCAATTACCGCGTCCAAGTTCTCCATCAATTGTCTTACATTTTCTGGTGTTGCATCGGGAAAGATTTCAATAAACCAAGAAGGTAGAACATTCGCCGCGATGGCATCACAGCTTTGAGCGTTATGAACCTTTTCTACAATGCCCCGAACTTCGTTCATGAACTGCGGGAATAGAACTGCTGTAGTCTTCTCACGATTGCGGTAAAACTCGCTATAAGCGTTACCGTAAGCGTCAGTCTCCCATTTACCCCCTTGGGGCTTATAGTGACAGTTTGCTCGCCAGTTCAAGAATGCCGGGAAGGGTCTTCCGCTTGCTATCTCCCAAACTTCTTGAACTGCATCTTGAGAAACAGTTCGTTTTACTCGAATAGGGGGAGAAGGCAAATTTCCAGAAACCTCATTATTTCGATTATCCCGTACTTCCGAAACTTGCCGACAATTATCTTCTTCTGAGATATTGGGTTTTTCCGATAATTGTTCTTTATCAGTGGGGCTTATGGGGTTAGACCCACTACCTACATTTGACAAACCAGCTTTTTTTTCTTTCTCAGAAGAATTTGCTCCATCTTTGGTAAAAGAGAGGTTTTCTTTGTATATAGATGAAGATTCCATTTGGAAACATCCGTCGTTCGATTCAGAATTATCCGATGTTCTATTTAGAAGATTGGCTTCTAGAGCGGGTTCTAGCGATTCTTCTGGGTGGGAGTCGGATTTTTCTTCTTTATTATCATCTTCTGTCTCGTCTTCAAATGGGTTCGAGCCAGTAAGTTCAATGATTTTTTCGAGGCATAAAGTAACCCAGGTAGTGTTGTTCCAGGAACTAAACCCTACTGGCTTTTCTTTCTTGAGGCTATGTCTCTGCTCCCCAAAAGTTGTTTTTTCAATCAACCCAAACGAGGCTAGCGCCCTTATCATTTTTCCAAACTGACTAACTGTTAAGCTCTTAATTTGGGAAACCCATTTTTGATAAGTATTGTAAATCCACTGTTTTCCGTCTCGTGTCATACGACCACACCCTTCTTTTTTAAGCCAGTAGGAAAGTTGGCTTAAGAAGATGGCTGCTTCTCCTGGATGAGGAATACCTAGTTTTCGTAATGCTCCTGCTAGTTCTGGGTAGTAGAGTAAGGTGAGTTTCATTGTCCTACCACCTCGTAGCGATTGGTGTATGAAGTCAAAGAACCGTTTTTAGGAGAGCTTAGAAAGACTGGGGATGTTTCTTGGCAGCAATTAACTTTCTCAGATGCTGGGTTTGGTTCCCGCCATTTGTAATAGTGCTTGTCGCTTAATCTCCGCGTAAAAGTTTGTTGTTTTTTGGTTAGTACGGTAGCGTTCACGATTAAATTCTCCAAAGTTTTGTTTTCCTTTCTTTGGAGTCGGGATACCGTGCCACTCAACCACTACACTTTGGATTCATTGCCCGCAATCGTTACCTACATAACTATTTGAAGAAAATTTTCAAGGCAGTTTGGGTACAATTGTGTATTTTTAGCAAAAAAATGCTGTACCACAGATGTCTTTTGACGACTAACTGTAGTAATATACATTTATGCATATCGAGGAATGACACGTACTCCAAAGACGTGTATTCCAAAGACGAGGGGTAATGTGGCATAAATTCGTCTTTTTTCAACTTAGATGTGGTAAAAGTTTCTCAGGCTAATGACCACTTCTTAGTTTTTGACGATTTGACCCGACTCCGAGCATATTTTAAAAATTACAAAAAATTATTTTCTAGATTTTGCAGGCGATAAGAGTAATGAACTTGTTGCCTGCTTCTTTGTACCTCCTAATAAATGTAAATCTTGTTTCCGTCATGCAGGACAGCCAACATAGTTTTCTCGGGAAAGTAGAGAAAATTTGTCAAGCCTATTATTAATAACTGGGCTTATTGTACAGCTTTTGGCATCATTGGTGAACTGTAAGAAGCTAAAAAAACTATTTTTGATTAATGTAAACTTTTATATACTTTGTTTGTTGCAGATAGCTCTTTGAGGGCAACGAGCGGCTTGGTATTGGATTTCTTAACAAGATTAAAACCAACCATGATTCGCTTGTGCAGTAACTTTACGCAATAAACCGGAACGGCGTTACTGTTGCTTTGTGCTTATCAAATGCCCAAATATTCTTGTTTTTCTTGATTAGAGTAAGCGAGAAACTCCAATGCGAGGATGTCAAATTTGGATGCACTCCTGAGCCTATTAACTACGGGAGCATTCCGCAATAAACCGGGAGCTTAATGTTCTTGTTAAGTAGCTTGCTCAACTTATCTGCCTGTGTCACTCCCGAACATCACCAAACCCCGTCTCATCGTATAGATTTCGTCCTTCATGTCTATACCTTATCTATATGGTTTTATTCACCAATAATGTAAGCTATCTGTACGGGGTGTATTTGAGGTGTAGAGATGGCAACAGTTAAGCGGGAGTCGATGAATTTCAAGTTACCGCAGCCTTTAGCAAGTGCGTTACGTAAAGCAGCTTCTCCACAACCAGGTAAAACAGCTACGGATATAGTTATTCGGGGCTTGCTTCACGAACTGGGAGAAATACCAGGCTTGGAAGTAACCCTAACCACGGAAGCGCGATTGCATTCCTTAGAGTCCCAATTGCAGCAATTAGCCGATAGCATTAAGGGGCAAGCGTCAAATCCCACTGATTCTCACACCGAAGAAAAACTAGAAGCGCTCAACAACCGAGTGGCAAGGTTAGAAGGAGCGTTAAGCGCAATCCAAGGTAGTGTCAGCGCATCAAATAATCGTTCCAGATATAAGTCATCTGGTAATCCCTACAATCAAAGCGGTAAGCCCGCGCAAATAGGAGCGCTGGACGCTCTAAAGCTGGCGCTACGGCTTGATGTCAAGATTCCCACGCTCCAAGAAAAGCACGAAAGCTTGACTACGGAAGAGTTTGCAGAGTGGAGTAAAAGTCGGGATAGAAGTAAGTATTCGTGGCGGTTTAACGAAAAAGATAAACTCTACCA
>JAHCMI010000152.1 GCA_019192545.1 Rivularia sp. MS3
CGTTATCAAAGATGTTCTGGTAGAAGTTTATGAGCAAATCGAACAACGTCATGAAAGCGTAGCGTTACCCGGAATACCCACAGGTTTTTACGATTTGGATGCAATGACTTGTGGTTTGCATGGTGGAGATTTAATAATTCTGGCAAGTCGCCCAACTCACGGAACAACCGCTTTAGCTTTGAATATTGCCCAAAACGTTACTGAGATAAATAAATTACCAGTTGCTTTTTTCAGCTTGCAACATTCAAGAGTCGAATTAGTTCAAAGAATGTTATCTAGTGAGGTGGAAATTGAAAGCAGTTATTTGAAGACAGGAAGAGTATCCGATGCTCAATGGGAAATTTTAAGTAAGGGAATAGATTCGCTTTCTGAACGAAAATTCAACATTTTTGATTCGGAGAAATTTAGGATTAAAAGAATTCAAGAACAAGCAGAGAAAATGTCCGCTAGGGGAGGGGTAATAATTATTGATAACCTTGATAAGATTCATGACTTAGCGAGTGCTTCAGCGTATACTATTAAATCAACGCTTAAAAAGCTCAAACAAATCGCTCAAGACTATAATGTGCCGATAATACTAATTAGTAATGTGAATGAAAGCGTTGATAGACGAAAGAACAATCGCCCAAGACTGGCAGATTTAAAACGTTGTGATTCAATTGAAAATATTGCTGATTTGGTTATGATTCTTTACCGAGAAAGTGTTACGAGTGAATCGGATTCCAATGTTGCAGAAATTGCAATTGTAAAACAGCGTAATGGTTGTACTGGTACAGTAAAACTATTATTCGACCATCAATTTGTAAGCTTTAAAAATCTTACAACCAATACTAATTAAAGCTGTATTGATGGAACAGTATTCGACGGTAACATCTGAGCGCCTCGTTTCGTTGTTTTACTCAGAAAACAGTATTCGACGGTATCCTCTGAGCGCCTCGTTTCGTTGTTCTACTCAGAAATATGAATAATTCATTTCCTTGCTTGGGAGTACTGACAATATGACCAATCCTTCCCCAGAAAGCCTTCCCCGTGTAGATAATTTGGCATCCACAAACGGGCAATCTAAGCATTCAAATAACCAAAACCAAAAATCAAATCATTCATCTCCCAGAAACCTCAAAAGCCCTTGGGTGGGGATGGCCGCAATATACCAATGAATTTTCATCTAAGAAAGCGAATCCAGGATATATTGCGCGTGCGCGTTTAATTTATAACAAGCTTTGTTCTGAATTAAATGATAATCACACGAATTCGGGGTATGTAGCGATTGAACCAGAAAGCGGTGAATATTTTATTAATGAAAACAAGAAAAAGGTTCAAAACGAAGCTTCTTTAAAACATCCAGGACGGTTAGTTTGTACTTTTCAATTAAAAAGAATATCTTAAAACAAATTTATCAGCCGATTGGTGGTAGATTTCCCTTTTAAAATGTTGACTGTTCCCGGTTAATTTCGCTTTGGTTTTGGATTTGATTTTGGATTCGGGTTACTTCCTATATGGTTTTCAATTCTTTCTAATTTTGCATTTGTAAAACCTACGTGCTTACGGGTATCTGAAAGTTCCGCTCGGATTATTTCAATTTGCTGTAGTGCGACAGTTGGTATTGGAGGAGGAGCAATCGCAAAAATTTCTCTAGTTGTTACTCCGAGGAACCCACAGAAAACAAACAAAAATACCACTGCTAAAACCCATCTATCAATTCTATAAATCGAGGTCAAAACCGCGATTAATATTCCTTCTAGAATTTCTTTCATTCCTCGTTTGAGGCGTTTTTCTTCTAATTTCTGAGCTATCTTCTTCTGGTATCTCGCTAAGTCCGCTACCTCCATCCTTATCTTGCTCAACTCCCTGTCGTGATACGTCGTCAATTGATTTATCTGGTATTGGCTCAACTCCATGCTCAACGGCTGATTGTTCCTCAATAATTGGTTTAAGCTCGTTAACTGTTTTTTCAGCGTCGGGATTTCTTGAGCGACGTTTCTCAAAAGCGGTGAGATTTCTGTCAAGTTCTTCAATTGCTCCAGTTGCTGCTGCGATGTTAAATCTAGCGCGTTCAATGCTGTCCCAAGCTTGTTGCAGGAGGTCGCTAAATTGTTGATTGTTTCGCTTTGGTCCGCTGCTGCTTTCAGCTGCTCCGTTGTTAGTTCTGTCCAATCGTCTAACTCCTCTTGAAGTTCTTCAAATAACTGCTTCCACTCATCTGGGGCTGTTTCTGTCAGATGTGCTAAGTAACCGATATATTGCACCAAGCGAAACGCTGGGTCTTCCGGTTGCATTCCAGAATCCAACGCAAAGCGCAACACCTTGGCTTGGAATTCTGGTGGCTTGTCATTTAACAACTTGTCTAAATGAGATGGTTGTTTTTTACCTTTAGAAGTCATCAATTTACCTCACACGAAAAAGTCTTTTTAGGATGGTCGGGGTGCTGAAAAAAATTGCTCTCCCTACTTTCTTCGGAAGCGTTCATTTTGGGTTTTTTGTACGTTAAGGAATTAGCCTAGCTGCCGAAAACCTTGTTGGATATGACTTTTACTAAATTGATTTTTTCAATTTTTTGATGGCTCCTGTATTTTCGGAGTACGGTAAGTAAGTCGGCGAAAACCTCTTGTTGAGCGTGAAAGGAGCTTTTAGTTATTTCCAGTTACTGTTTTTTTGAAAGTTTTTTTGTAACACTGAAACACCAGGGTTAAGATAATGGTTTCAGTTTCGATTTACGGGCAGCCCCAACTGGATGTCGGCTTTCTCAAAATTACTTTTAGCTGTATCCACCCACCCGAATAATCTTGACTGATTGCTCAAAGTGAGAGCATCATGTTCCAACGCTTCAGAAAAGGACAAATCATTCGAGTCAATGAAATCAAAAATATCGTCAAACAATTCTGGTAAATCCAACTCGATTGCACCATGAGATAATGCCGTCTGCCGAGCTTTAGAATTGTTATAACGAGTAAATTTTTCGCCAGTACCCCAATACAAGTTTTTGACCAGCACATAATCTACCCGATTGCTACAAAACTCCAACAATCTCTTCAATTGCACCACCGAATCTTTCACCCTTCCCAAAACGCTCACCATCGTGATGCGATAACCCAAACGTTCGGCATTTTTAAATAAATGAATATCGTCAGCTAAACTCTCAAAATATTCAGCAGCACCAGCCGGTAAATCCACCAAAGAAACTTGAGGAGAAAAAGAAATTAAATCATCTTGTAATGCATCCGCTCCACCTCTTTGATTTAGCTTGAGAGTTTTTACTCCCTCCGAAACCTTATTGTAATGTCTCCATAATTGTGGATTTGATGGGTCACATTCATAAGCAATACAATTGATATTTTTTGAACGATAAATATCTAAAAGTATTCGCGCTACAACGCTTTTACCCGTCCCTCCTTTATCTCCTGTTATCATCACAATTCTTTTCAGATTTTGTGATTTTTTGGATTCTTTTAAGTTAGTCTTTTTAGTTTTAGTCATAAATCAGCATCATTTCAAAGTTTGTGATTTTTTAGATTCCTTTAAATTAGTATTGTTAGGTTTAGTCATAAATCATCATCGCTATAGACTTGAGGCTGAAAACTATGTGCGTTACCTTGAGAACTTGAAGCTTTTTTATTACTTTTTTCTGATTGAGTATTTATTCCATCTTCATGCTGAGATTTTACTTTCTTTGACCGTGTTGTTCGTCCCTTCAAATTCCTTTTATTTTCCTTCTCAATTGCTTTAATCGATTCAACATCTCCTTGATTAAAAGTACTCTCTTCTCCCTTCTCTACTTCTGCTTCTTCTACTTCCGCTGTCTTCTTCTTTTTACGGCGGGTGTTCTTATTAACCTCACTTAATAAATACTTCAATCGGCTACCGCTGATATTAATATCTAATCCAGATAAAACCTCCGCAATTTCGTCGTAGGTATAATTCTTCTTTAACGCACCATTGATATATCGTCTCATTTGACGAATAGCTTCCTTGGCAGAAACATCGGGTAGCTCCTTCGGTTTCAATCCCTTTAAAGCGTTGATAGCTTCCGGAATCAAATCCTTATCAATCCTGTCCGATTCTTGTTGTGATGTATTCACCGTATCTATTTGCTTCCCTCCAGTTTTGATTAAGAACCATATGTTTTTTTTGATGTCAAATACGAATATTGTAGCTATTTTTATCTTTCTCTATGACATCACATTTACTTTTTATCCTCTCTCAAAAAATATTTAGAAATCTGTCAGTTATTATCTAAAAAAGTGAGCTTGTTATAGATATATTTTAAATAAAATAAATTAAAAGTATTATCTTACTTTTGGCAGATGTTTTTCGATTAAAGTCG
>JAHCMI010000153.1 GCA_019192545.1 Rivularia sp. MS3
TGTATCACAGGCAAAATCCTAACGCCTGAGAATTCAGTATTTGAAACTAACCGACCATTGGTACTGAATACTTCAAAATAACGCATCAGCTTTTGCCTGGGATTCTCTTGCTTAGGGTTGGTCATCAGGCCTTAGCCTGAAAGCGCGAGGGCAAACTATTAATTAGCGTTGGGATTGGGTTAGGCGTGTGATGGAATGAGCGTTGGCCGATCGCTTACGCAAAAGCATACTGAAGAGAAGCAAGCTCATTAATAGGCGCCTCGTCATCGAGGCAATCACTGAAGCGTAGGCTGCAGCGATGGCGCAGCGGCTATTTAACCTGCCTGCCGGCAGGCAGGTATAACGTCTAATTATATAACACACCTGCAATCGTTGAGACAGACAACTAAGACTCCAGTAGTGAGTAGCAGTCTAGTAGATAACCGGCCCGGGAACCGGGTTAACATAATATGATTATATAATCAAAGGGGTTGTGCGTCAGACCGTGATTTACTTTAACATAAAATCTTTGCCGTTATCGTACAGCAGTCCGATAACTGATTTTATGCTAAATGCTACGCATACGTAAATCACTAGCTTTGTTATATAATGTCTTGCGTTATGTTAAATCAGTAGTGGTTGGGGTGGGTATTAATAGTGAGTGTTGGGTTTCTTATCCAGAAGCAGTCTCTTTCAATTCACCGATGCACTAAGCACTCTTTTGACATTTTTGGATTGAAGCGCAGGAGAGAGGGAATGGCAAATGTGTGCGTGTTCTTAAAGAAAAACAGTAACATCAGCTTTGTGCAAGAAGTAAGCCACAATAAACAATGGCTAATTAACACAATGTATATAATTGTATCTTTAATCTGATGCAATTCTTAATGTTCTCACTGATAGCCATTTGGACCAAATGAATAGTAGGAGACTTAGCTTCTTATTTTCTATAATACTTGTATTCTTTGGTTTAACTAATTGTCAATTGTTAAGCACAGTTAATCAGATTGATAGTACAGATGTAAGCTATAGTGAATATACAAATGGCAACAAGAGACTTGTATTTGTCGGCATGATTCATATTGCTCAACCTGAGTTTTATGAAAATGTAGAAAGTATAGTCCGCTATGCTAAGGAGGACGGTTACGTTTTATTTTATGAGCAAATCGATTTTGAAGTAGCCACTACGGAAGAAATGAGAAAGGTTAAGGAACTGATTGGCTTTGTCCCTTCTCCAAATCGATCTATACCCTTGCATGCCGCTCTTGATCAAGAATACATATCTCAAGATATCGATGACTTTCTTCATATAGTAAATGAAATGGATTTTGTCGTTGATGTTACTCCAGCAGAGTTCATTGCAGCGTATGAAGAAGAATTTGGTGAAATTGCTATTTCAAATATTAATCAAAGAACTCCTCTAACTAAGATTATAAAAAGTTCGGTTCCAGCCAGTCAGGTCAGAAAAATTTTACTGGATTATCGAAATCAACACATTGCCAAAGCGATTAATAATGCTGATTACAATAAGATCATCATCTTATACAGTTCAAAAAATGAACCCGGTATAATTTCAGAATTGCAGAAACTAAATGAGAATTGGAAGAGGGATCCAACAAGGTACTTCAAGGAGGTGGAGATGAAAATGCCTGCTAACCCGATAGTCGCTGATGGGTATATTGAAAAATTCAAAAATCAGTTTGGAGTAAGATCGGCCGTTCACAATGATATTGAGGGATTTATCTTAAATGATGGAAATCAAGAATTTGAGATCTTCCCAAATACTTCAACAGTTGGTTCGGTTAAACTTACTTATGACACGTATTCAATCAGTTTGGATTTCCATCCTGAATTTTTTGGTAATTCTGACGATGAAGATATTAGAGGAAAAACAACGCACTATATAATAGGGGGTAATTTCAATTTTAAACGAATAATTAATAACCTTTCATACACAAAGACAAGAGGATACTACCTAAGAAATACAGAAGATTTTAACACCAACTGGGTAGATGGAGATCCATTTATTCAATTTCCCGATCTTGAATTCAAAGGCCTTCACGGAACTTCAGGATATTTGCTGAATCCGAGATTCTCCTTCAATGCAACTACATTCCAATCTGAAAGACAACTGAAGAGTGTCGGTAGTTTTGTTCCCAGGGTTTTCTATAGGTTTTTTTCAATTGATGATAAAACTACGCTTACAGATACAAGTTCATCTCAAAAAACCTCAAACATAGAATTACTCGCAGGAATTGGCTACTACCATACTTTTGTTAAAAATGATTTTTACCTCACTCTTGGCCTAACCACTTCGATAGGAAATCACAACACAAAGCTTACTACACGAACGCTTTCAGAATCTTTTGAGGATCGTCGAAATAGTATGATGACAAGGATAGACGGATTAGCCACTGTAGGCTATAATGGAGATCATTTCTATTCGGGTTTTGGGACAACCCTGAATTATTCTTCATATAGACAGGATAACGCTACTGCCTCTGTAGGTGATTCCAGATTCGTCTACCGGATTTTCGCTGGTATCAGGTTCAAATCCATCAAACTCCCAAAAGTCCTGAATCCATAGGTGATTCGTAGACTCAACGGAAACATCTAATCCCTATAGGTAGTAAGGGATTAGTAACGGATCTAAATATTATGTTAAATAGCACCATCTCCGTCCAGGCGGGTGGGTTGACAGAATAGCGAGCCATGGGTTGGGCTGTGGGTGGAAGGACTAGCCGTCCGCCTTTATTCTGTCTAGAATTCAGGTGAGTGCTTATAAATGTTTCCATCGCCAAAATCACGTGTAAGCCATGTGGGATAGCTGGATTGATTTTGGCTTGATTTCTTTGTTTACTTTCTTCATCTAAGGAAGAAAGTAAAAGCCCAGCGGCTCGAGCGATTAAGCGAACACAGATGAAAGACAGATGACTTGTGAGCCATTCTAGCTGAGCTACAAGCAACTGAGAGATCCTTCGATAAACTCAGGATGACAGACCAGCACAGATGTAACAATCGCAAGGAGATTGCCACGTCACTTATCAGCCTAATGGCTGAGTCGTTCCTCGCAATGACGAGAACTTGACGGCCTGTGTACTGTGCCAACAGAGCGTTGGCCTGCAAGTGTATCACAAGCAAAATTCTAATCGCTAAGAATGGCGTATTTGAAAGCGATCTGAATAATTACCCGAATAACGAAATTTGGACGACAAGCTTTGCCTGGGATTCTCTTGCATTTGGGTTGGTATCAGGCCAGAGCCTGAAAGAGCGTGGGGAAAACTATTAATAGTCGTTTGGTCAGGGCACGGCAGAGCGCAGGGTTTGTGCGCTGGCCGAGCGGCTATTTAATATAACGATTAATTATATAACAACCCAGCTAGAAGCACTGCACAAAAAAAAACGTCAATCAGAAACGTGCACGTCATAGTCCAGCTTTGCTGGTTAACATAATATCATTATATAATCTAAGCTGACAGATAATCGTCAAACAGCGTAGCAGTAATAATTAACAGCTTTGTTATATAATTTATATTATGTTAAATTAAAATCTAGCGTATGACTCCCTATTGTGGGTTTCTGTAGTTTTCATTGTTCTCTGTGTGTGGTACATCATCTCTATAAAAACAGAACCCAACACTCCCGATAATAATCGGGAATGTTGGGTTTGTTATTCTCCATATCTAGTTCTTAGCTGCTTGTCTTCTCTTAGCTTCCTGCGTAATAGAATCGCTCGTGCACGATCTGTCCATCCTTCCATCGCTGTACGCCCGTCTGTT
>JAHCMI010000154.1 GCA_019192545.1 Rivularia sp. MS3
CCCCACTCTCCCCCTCCCTGCCCTTACCCGTCATTATTAATAGGACAAACCACTACTACCCCACCACATTAATGAAAGCGGGGTTATAAACTCTCTTTAAAAAAAAACCGCAGAGTACGCAGAGGGCACAGAGAAAGAGGATAAGAAGGATTAGTCTTGTTAGCAATGAAATTGGTATTACCCCTGATAACTTTTGTGGTTGAGTACTAGTACTGCGCCAATTCCTAATTCCATTTTGCCATTCCTCGTAGCATAGGATACAACTGACTAGAAACTTTTTGATAAAAACCTTGAGTGTCAGGTGCTAAGAAGAACTATGGAAAATAATCAGAAACAGGAATTAATATCCGTGAGTGCTGTAGATAATGATAGTGCAGATAACAGCATGACTATGAAAGCGAATCCCAAAGTTAGCGTTGATTTCGCGCAAAATTTTGGGGGTAAGTTCAATGACGAAGGTTTTGGGGTTGATGTAGATAAAGACGGTAATATTTATGTAACGGGAAGTTTCCAGGATAGTGCAACTTTTGGCGAGATTGAACTAGAAAGCAAAGGTTCGAGTGATGCTTTTGTTACAAAGTTGGATAAAACTGGTAAAGTTTTGTGGGCTAAGAGATTAGGTGGTACGTCTTTTGATGAAGCCTATGCAATCAAGGTAGATAAAGCAGGAAATGCCTTTGTTACAGGAGGCTTTAGGAATACGGTTGTTTTTGGTACTCCCGAGGAAACGGATACCCCCGATATACGCCAAGAAACAGATGCTTTAAATATGGCTGTGGCGGAAAAAGTATCGGAAAATCCGCCTTTAATGTTAGATGCCAATCTAGAAGAAATTGAAAATCCGGCAGCAAGTAATTTTACTTTTACAAGCAAGGGTGTTTCGGATGGTTTTCTCACTAAGCTTGATTCAACTGGTAAGGTGCAATGGACAAAGCAATTTAGCGGTGAGGATTCTGTATCTGGTGAAGAAATCACTTTAGATAGCAATGGAAATATTTATGTAACTGGTAATTTTAAAACTGAAGCTACTTTTGGTGAGTTCAAACTTAATGGTAACGGTTCAAACGATGGATTTGTGACTAAGTTGGATGAATCGGGTAAACCTATATGGGCAAGTAAGTTTGGCGGTGATTCTTTTGATAGTGCAAATAGTATAGCTGTAGATGAAAAAGGAAATACTTATATTACAGGAGTTTTTGAAAGTTCTGCTGCCTTTGGTAATTTAACGTTAAATGGCGGAAATTCTCGCGATATATTTGTTGCAAAATTAGACGATGCTGGCACTTTCAAATGGGCAAAGAATTTTGGCGGCACTGCTGCTGATAAAGGCAATGGAATTACGGTAGATAAGTTAGGTAATACTTACATTACAGGTAATTTTGTTGGTACTGCGACTTTCGGCGATACGACTTTGAAAAGTAATGGCTTGAGCGATGGTTTTATTACTAAACTAGATGCCCAAGGAAATGTTAAATGGGCGAAGAAGTTTGGCGGTAAATCTAAGGAAGAAAGTTTTGCTGTTAGCATTGATGAATCAGAAAATATTTACCTGACGGGAAGCTTTGAAGATTCTATCAGTTTTGGCGATACTACCCTTATCAGTCCTGCTATTGACAATAAAGATGCCTTTATTGCGAAGCTGGATAAAATGGGTATGGTTAAATGGGCAAAAAAACTAGGTAGTAATTCTTTTGATGAAGGTTACGATATTGTCGTTAAAGGAGACAGTGAAGCCTACTTTAGTGGAAGTTTTCTAGATAATGCGAGTATTGATAACACCAATTTGAATAATGCCGGTAAAAGTGACGCTTTTGTTGTCAAACTTGTAGAGGAAATACCAGAAATTTCTCTCGATGTTACACCAGCAAATATTTCTGAAGATGGTGATGATAAGTTAACTTATACATTTACTCGTACCGAGAATACCGAAAACCCTTTAACCGTCAATTTCATGGTTGGTGGCGATGCTGTTTTCAATGAGGATTATACCCAAACTGGTGCAGATAGTTTCAATGCTACCGAAGGAATGATTACCTTTAATGGTGGAGAAGAAACCGCTACTATTACTATTGACGCTAAAGATGATAATGTTCGAGAAAAAGACGAAACTATAAATTTAACTTTAGTCGCAGCAAAATATTCTGACGAAGATAAGCAAAAAGATGACGAAGTCATCGATGATAAAGAAATTTTAGAAAAGCAACCACAAGAAACAGCTAGACAAGCCGAAGAAGAAATTGAACCAGAAGATGTTGGTAAATTAATGCAGTCTACGGTTAACGATTACAAAATTGCTACCGTTTCCGCAGTCATGGCGACAATTACCAATGATGATACAACCACCGATAGCGGTGGTAATCCTGGTGGTGGTAATTCCGGTGGCGGTAATTCCGGTGGTGGTAATCCTGGTAGCGGTAACTCCGGTGGTGGTAATTCCGGTGGCGGGAATCCTGGTGGTGTTGGGAAAAACCCAGCCACTAAAATATCAAAAACTGATAAAACATTTGCGCTTAATGGTGATGTTGCCAACGTCAAATTTTTACTCAAAAAAAGTAGTGCAGGCTCGGTAAACGAAATCGCTTTATTTAAAGTAGATGACGAACAAGGTACAATCAACGGAATTTCCCCTGATGATGACAATTACACAGAAGTTGCTTCACAAAATGCCACCACTGTTTTCTCTGTCTTAAAGAATCCTCCGAAAGGCTTAAAAACCGATCTCAGTCGCATTATTGAATTAGATAACGGCAAATTCTTCCGCTTGTTAATGGTAAACAACGGTACTTTAGATGGTTTGCGTAAAGGTTCAATTAATCTATCCCAAGTACGTTTATCAAATTCATTAACAGTATCTGATATCGGAGATAGTAACTTTGATTTAGGTTTCTCAGAAGATGCTGATAACGATGAAGAAATTACCGTACAAATGCAATTGGATAACCAAGCAGTCAAACCCATCGGTACTAACTTACAAAATCAACAGCAAGGTGAAGTTCTCGATTTGAGAAGTATTACTAGCAAACAAACGGTGACATTTACTGTAAACCGCGAAGCTGAATACAATAACTTTATCGGCTTCTATAAAGTTGCTGACGAAAACGGGGGTATTGACACCGATAACGACGGTATAGCAGATGTACTAACCCAAGCAGACAATTATGCAATTACAGCAATTAATAATCGAGTAGCCGGAATCGATTTAACAGTTGCCAATGAAGGTACGGTGGAGATTCAAGGTGAATTTGAACCGGGTTCAATATTTGCACCATTCTTGATTGTAAACGGCACCCCCGATCAATTATTAGATAGCGATACCTTCAACGATCCCGATATTTTCTTCCCATACATTGATGCTAATTCCGACGGAGTAGATCATGCAAGAATGTTGGGAGACAATGTTTTCGGATTCGAGGATTTACCTGGAGGCGGCGATAAAGACTTTAACGATATTACCGTTAGCGTCGAGTTTGGTTAGTAGTTCATCTCATCAATTCTGAGGGCTTGTATCTTAGTCTGATAAATCTCCTAACTAACACATTTTGAAACCCTTATACATTAAAGCTTTCAGCCAAAGCAAAGTTAGGGGTTAACTTACTACTTACTACTTACTACTTCTTTCTTTCACTTATTTTTACGTAAAAACTTTCTTTATCTGTTTAACCGGGCATGATATTGGTAGCTAGTACTCGTTTTCATTAAAATTGACGGGTAAGGGCAGGGAGGGGGAGAGGGGG
>JAHCMI010000155.1 GCA_019192545.1 Rivularia sp. MS3
GTGGGAATCGGCAATTCGTACCGATTCAATTGCAGCTTGGGTAAACGAACACGTTGTTTATGAAGAAACTGCTGCTACCCAAATTGGTTCTGACCGCGAGGAATGGGGAAGTGGTGATTACGACCCAACCATATCTACTTTATTTGGTAGCTACTCGTTATATTGCCGCAAGTCGGGATTACAAGCCAAGGGTAAGAATAACTTCTCAGGGGACTTAGTAGAGCTTTGCCAGCAAGTGTTGGGATGGGAAGTAGATTATCACAGAAAATCGGGTACGGGGAAACGCTGTATTAAGGGATTGCGACTGAAGTTTACAGGAGAGCAGCATTTATCGATTGAAGAAGAATTATCGAAATTTTCCAAAGAACAGCAGTTCTCAGTCAAAGAAGATTTACAAACTGTAACCAAAGAGCAGGAATTCTCAATCAAAGAAGAATTATCAACTGTAACCAAAGAGCAGAATTCCTCAATCAAAGAAGATTTATCTGCTGTGACAAAAGATTGTCAACACAGTGACTTAAATTGTGACAACCCAGAACCAAAGCTGGATAAGCATTGTGACAGCTGTGACAACCTTCCTATCCAAAAGTTTTCACAAGAGAGTCATCAGCCAAATGTAAATTGCGAGGAACAAGTAATAAATGAAAAATTTTCACCTCCTAGTTGTCACGAAGTTGTCCAAAGCGACCCAGGACGGGGATTTGGGGATTTTGAAAGGTCGTCACAACAGGTGACACAAGGGTCGTCACAAGAAAGTGGGGAAAATCAAACTATTCCTAATACCCCAGAAACCCAAACCTTACAGCAGCGGATTGTCGAAGTTTGGGATAATAAATACGAGTTGGGTAAATTAGTCCTTGCAGTGTCGGAGAGTGAATTAATTGCCGAAACAGCCAACTATACCCCCGAACAAATCAAGCACATAAAGGAAGCTGCTAATCGTGCTTGGAAAGTTGGTTTAAACCGAGATGCTGAATATAACGGAGAACGAGTAGAAATTATGGAAGCTAGAAGCGGTAGCCGAGAAGTAAGAGTTCGTACCCAAGGAGGTAGTTTACTTAAAGTTAAACGCGGTAACTTACGACCTTGGCTTGGACTTTAAAACAGATATTCATTGTTTTTCTCAGACGTTAATTTGGCTTTAATTTACCGCCGCTCAACGGTGGAAGAATTAGGTTGTGGACTTTTCTCCATCTTAATTCCAACTTGAGTGAGGGATTTTAAACCCTTGTTTTATCGTTACTTGGAAATAGTATCTATAAACCGAGTTTATGTTGGAAGGTGCGACCCCAGCTGCTACTAAAAGCAGAATTAACTTATATACCCGAACTGACGTTCTTCTCAAACCTGCTTACTTCTGCATTCTTCTGAATTGAGTTTGGTGTAAAGAGACGTTAACTTGTGGTTAATTGTCTTTTGGTTTTGGCTGCGGTTTTGAGTTGGGATTACTACCTATATTGAGTTTGCTGTAAAGAGACGTTGACTTGTTGTTAATTGTCTTTTGGTTTTGGCTGCGGTTTTGAGTTGGGATTACTACCTATGTGGTTCTCAATTCTTTGAAGTTTTGTATACGCATATCCGACTTGCTCAAAGGTTTTAGAAATCTGGTTCCGTTCAATGCGCGATAATGCTGACGGTGGTGAAATTGCAAAAACCGCTCTTGTAACTACTGCTAATTCCAAAGAAAAAATTAGCATTAATACTAAGCATCCTGTTACACTAACCCACCAATCTACACTACAAATCAAGTCCAAAATCCTGTTTTTTACTCGTTCCCAAATCCTTGATATCCCTATTTTTTGGCGCTGCACTATCGTAGCTGCTATCTTCTTCTGGTATCTCGCTAAGTCCTCTGTCTCCCTCCTTATCTTGCTTAACTCGTCGTTGTGATAAGTCGTCAATTGATGCATCTGGTATTGGCTCAATTCCATGCTCAACGGCTGATTGTTCCTCAATACTTGGTTCAAGCTCACCAACTGTTTTTTCAGTGTCGGTATTTCTTGCGCGACGTTTCTCAAAAGCGGTGAGATTTCGCTCAAGTTCTTCAATTGCTCCGACTGTTGCTGAGATGTTAAATCGAGTGCGTTCAATGCTGTGCCAAGCTTGTTGCAGGAGGTCGCTAAATTGTTGATTGTTTCGCTTTGGTCCGCTGCTGTTTTCAGCTGCTCCGTTGTTAGTTCCGTCCAATCGTCTAACTCCTCTTGAAGTTCTTCAAATAACTGTTTCCAATCTTGAGGTGCTGTTTCTGTCAGCTGTGCTAAGTAACCGATATATTGCACCAAGCGAAACGCTGGGTCTTCCGGTTGCATTCCAGAATCCACCGCAAAGCGCAAAACCTTAGCTTGGAATTCTGCTGGTTTGTCTGTTAACAACTTGTCTAAGTGGGATGGTTGTTTTTTACCTTTAGAAGTCATTGATTTACCTCACACGAAAAGTTGAATTGAAATGGTCAAATATCTTTAAAAGTTATTCCTGTTAGCTCACACGAAAAGTCTTCTTTAGATGGTCATGGTGTTGAAAATTGCAATATACTTTTTTCGGGACTAAAAACTTTGGGAAAATTGTACGGTAAGGAATTTAGATAACTTCTGAAATGCTCATTGGGTATGACTTTTAACCAATTGAATATTTTTATTTTTTTATTAGAAATATGCTCAAAAATGCGGCGGACCTATTGAAATGCTGGTTGCAATCGGTTTTCTGTTCCAGTTTCGATTTAGTTAAGCCCTAACTGGATTTCTGCTTTTGAAAAATTACTTTTAGCAGCATCCACCCACCCAAATAATCTCGACTGATTGCTTAAAGTAAGAGCATCATGTTCTAAAGCTTCCGAGAAGGACAAATCATTCGAGTCAATAAAGTCAAAAATATCGTCAAATAATTCTGGTAAATCCAACTCGATTGCACCATGCGATAATGCTGTCTGCCGCGCTTTAGAATTGTTGTAACGAGTAAACTTATCACCAGTACCCCAATACAAGTTTTTCACCAGCACATAATCTACTTGATTGCTACAAAACTCCAACAATCTTTTCAATTGCACCACTGAATCTTTCACCCTTCCCAAAACGCTCACCATCGTGATGCGATAACCCAAACGTT
>JAHCMI010000156.1 GCA_019192545.1 Rivularia sp. MS3
CTGCCGACTGCCGACTGCCTTGCCCTAATTACAATTTTCAACGCCTATCTACTTATCTATTAACAATTACCAATTACCAACTACCTGTCTTTATAAATACGATCAGTTTTTAACCAAACTCCTGATTTTTCTTCGCTGCCGCACGCACAACCCGATTACCGTCGCGGGTTAAAGCAGCACGAATATCAAGGGGAGTGTTGGGATTTTGAGCGATTGCGTATCTTTCTAACCAAGATGAAGAATAAATATTTTGCGCTAATGTTTCCTTGGGTGTGGAAGGATTTAAGAAAACGAGCAAGCGGGTAAATATGGGAGTGAAAGAAGTTATGCAGTCTGCTAAATTTTTACCGATTTTATCTGGAAAACGATTTATCAAAGCTTTGGCTGCTGCTTGTTTAATTTGATTGTCTGGCTTTCCTAAAGTGGCTAGTTGTTCGAGAATATTTAAAGATGTGTTGGGATGAGAAGCCACAGCCACAACAACTTCATCATATTTGTCTATTGCTAATAGCTCTAATAAACTACTAGGGGTATGGGGATTTTCTGCCACACCCAAACGTACCATACTAATTTTGTCTTCTGCTAAGTGCTTGAGCAAATTTTTGTCAGTGTTGGGATGACGTGCAACCCCCTGACGTGTTATTAACCATTTACTACTAGCAAGCTGGTTAAGAGTTTGTTGAGATGTGTAGGGATTTTTAAGAATGCTAAGCTCTTCTAAAACGCTTGAGGGAGCGTAAGGATTGTTTATTGCTGCAATTCTTACCGTTGCATGTTTGTCTTGAATCAGTTGTATAAGAGTTTCGAGGGGAGTTTTGAGATTTTTAGCGACAATTGTACGTACTTCCCAACGATGATGTTTTGCTAATTGCACTAGTGTTTGACTAGAAGTATTGCGATGACGAGCTACAGCAGTACAAACTTTTAAATCGGAAGTTTGGGCTAAGCACCCTAAAGTACTATCGGGTGTTTTGGAATTACGGGATAGGTTACTTAAAGCAGTTTCTAAAATTGAATTATTTTCTTCACTAATAAGTTGCTCTAAAACGTGAATTGGGGTATTAGGATGCTGTGCGACTCTTTGACGAGTATCGTAATTACTGCTTTCTGCCATTGCCGTCAATAAATTTGGATCGTAAACGGCGTATGCTGGCATAATTGGTATACCTTGAGCGCGGGCTGTATTTATATAATCGTGTATTGTAGTTTTTTGCCCATCACAATTATTTTTTGCTGAATTATTAGGGTGAGCGGCGATAATTTTACTAATCCAAGCATCATTATTATCTGTAGCTAATCGCTCTAAGGCTTCTACGGTTGAATTTACATTTAACGCTACAGCTTTGCGTACCATGATATCTTCATCGCTAGCTAATCGTAACAACACATCTCCAGGAGTATTAGAATGTGCCGCAACGCCCAAACGAATCCGCATCCATTGGCTTGTAGAAAGTTGTCTGAGAATATCAACCGCTGTGACTGGATTTTCAGTTGCTTCTAACTGGATTTGAAACTGTTGATGTAAAGTTAAAGGTGTATGGGGATGATAGGAAACTGCTTCTCGTACAATGTTGCTAACATCTCCCATCAAATCTTCAACAATGTTTATAGGAGTACGAGGATTTTGAGCAACCACTGCCCTTACCCGACTATAACTATCCCCAGCCAAATTTTTCAGAATTTGTTCCGAAGTGTTGGAACTTTGTGCAATATGCAAACGCACCTCAGCATCAAGAGTTTTTAACAGATATTCCGGTATCGCACCAATACCCCAAAGATACATTTCAGATTGGCGATCGCGTGGTAAATTTGTAGTTTGCATTGCCGAGATTGCCGCTTTATGCCATCCTTGCTGCATTTCTCCAGCTAAAGTAACGTGCAACTTCGCAGCTTCAACGACTTCTATATTTTGTACTGTAGTCAATGCCTGCAAAGCGTACAACGGTGTTTTAGGATTCATGGCGATGGTTAACAGCACTTCTACATCATCATGATTGCTGGCTAATTCTAGAAACTGAGGAGAAACTCCATCAATTTTTAACAAAGAAAGCAAGGTGGCAACAGGAATATCGGCGACAAAGTTGGGATTTTCTAGCAGCAGTAAAGAAAACACCGGATTTTCTAATAGCTGTTGGGGAAAATCTGCACCCAACTCTAATAAAATATCCGTTGGCGTGTTGGGATTACCGGCAATATTTGCCCGAATAATTCTATCCGAGTTACTACTCAAATCTCGCAACAAATTTGGAGCAGTATTTGCATTCTTAGCTACAATTCTTGTTAATTCAATATTAATATTTGATAACTCTTCTAATCGCTGTGGCGAAACATTTTCGCTCGCTGCTTCTTGCCGAAGTTGTGATAAATTCGGGTGTGATGAACGATTAGCCATAGCGAATAATTAGTAAAGAATATAGAATAAATAGAATAGAGTGTATATTTGGTGAAGCTTATTGGTATATAACTTCTCGTATTTATACAGAATCGGTCAAGAGTAAATATTGCAATATTAATTTAGAATATTGATTGAAAACATTAATATTGAATATTCAGTTAGCAAAGTAATATTAAACACATTTTCCAAATATAAATTATATCGAATTATATAAATTCTCTCTGCCTTAAGGATTGTTTTCAGTAGCGATACCAACTAAATTTACAAACAAATTTTAAAATTTAATTTAGATTTATTGAGTTTTTTGTAAACAAGAAACTTTGTTTTGAAATAAAATCGGCGTTGCTCCTGCAAGTTTGACAAACTGTATTGTAGGATATTGCAAAGGCTGTATATAGTCTCTCTACTTCAGTAAATATTGATTTAGATAAACTCATTGCACTAGTTCTAATAACTGAAAACAGAACCTAACAACCTTTCAGGTTCAAAATAGTAGTGCTTTTCCAGCCATTGTGATGGGATTATTAAAGGCTGAAAAACGATTCTTCCCCCACTAGTACTCGTTTTCATTAAAATTGACGGGTAAGGGCAGGGAGGGGGAGAGGGGG
>JAHCMI010000157.1 GCA_019192545.1 Rivularia sp. MS3
TAAATAGCTCTAAACAGAGAATATAGTTCTTTTGTTCGCGTTGAAAGGTCTGGGGTTTAAGGCTAATTTACATTTTGTTATATAGTTCTGTTTTTTTCTGCCAACTTACTTATAGGAATCCTAATTGATTTTTGTTAGCGAAGCGTGCCTGAAAGGCATAACATACGTAGGGGAGGCAGATTGGGGTGTGGATTTTCCTCCCCCAATACTGCCGTTGTGTTGTCGCGCAGCGCAACGCACCATCATACAAGAGTTTCGGTGCGGCCTTACTGTCGTCGTAACGCACCCTACAAATACCTAATTTTTTATGTCCTGTCGGACACGCTGCGCTAACAATATCCAAATCGGATTCCTATACTTACTGAACATCTGAATTAATACTTTTAGATTCTATCGAACAGTTTATAAACTCATTATTCAATAAAATAGTTTAATTCCTGTTTATCCAGTTTTTGTTAGGAAGATAATATGATTTTATTATCTTTAATTTTAGGATTAATTTTAGGCTATTTATTTAGCGGTAAAAAAGGTAGCTTAATTAATATTAGATTTTACATCAACATTAATTTCAGTCATAATTTAAACGGTAATGGCAATAATAATGGAAACGAAAATTTAAATAATAATGGGAATAATAACGGTAATCATAATGGTAACCAGAATAAAACCAAAATCTAAAAAGGAATTTAGCTTAAGATAGGTAGGCTTTGTGTATATAGCTACGAACGTTTTGCTAAACTAAAATTTAAAAAAAAATCCCAGGCTAAACCTGGGAAATAGAAAAATTATTAGATACTAATTTATATTATTACTTAACCAAAAACTCTTGTAGACTGGAGTTTTGTTTGAAATATACCCTTAGTCTTAATAGTCGGTAATAAAACACAACCTTAGAAGTAAACTTATCAATAATTTTTTTCAAATTAGCACGTTTTGGGTATTCAATTTCTTTGTGCTTATCGAAATAAACTTGCTTATCAATAATATCTGACTGTCCCATTTTGACTCTAATTCGTTCAATATTATCTTTGAAAAAAGGAAATCTATCTTCAGAATCAAATCGAATCGGAAAACCTGCTTTTGCAGCAGCTAATCCCATCACATTACCTTCGCCATCGTAAATTCCTTGCATCTCAAAAAAGTAAGAGATGGTTTGCCATAGTTTCAAGAAAACTTGTTCGGTACCGTCTTGTTTGCTAACAACAAACATAAACTCGTGAAACCATTGTGTTTCTTGAAGATTGATACTTAAATTTTGGGCAACTTTTTCTATAGCTGCGAACTCAGCACGAGGTTTTGTTTGTACATTATGCTTGATAATATTACATCCAGTTCTAGCTGTAATTCCAGGAAGCCATTCCAGCCCTTGAGGTACAGAGCCAATAATTCGCACGTCGGAGTCTAAAAATACGCAAGTGTCAAATTTTTCCAGAGACTTTTCGATTACAAAACGCTTATCGTGATAGCCTTTAACACTTTGCAGTCGATGCTTGATAGCAATAACGTGACTGTATTCTTCAAAATCGTCTGGTTCATCTGTTAAAACTACGAAAGTAATACCTGATGCTTGCTCTTGAATATCTTTTGCAAGAATTTTCGCGTGGGTACGATATCTCTTACCTACAGCTAAAGTACAGAAACAATATTCTTTGCCCATAATTTTTTACTTTGAGAAAATATAAGTTCTATAGAACATTATGCCGGTAATTCTATGTAGTTTATTTACTAAGAATTATCTAATTAAATAATCCTTGTTTTACATCATCTTGGAACTGATAAAGCTTTTCTTCAAGCTGATTAGTTAAAGTTTCAATACGTGAATCGTCACTTAAATATGAAGGCTGATTCAAAGCAACCTGCTTCAAAGCTTTAGCAGCCTTATTTTGTCTAATTTTATCTCTTACGAAACGAACAGGAGTTAGCAAATCCAGCTTTTCTCTAGGATTTTGCAATCTTTCAATATAATTAGGTTTGTATTCAACACCAATCGACGAACACCAATCTTGCCACTTAAAAGAAAGAATAGTGGAATTAGTAACAATAGGTACCCAAGGAACCCGAAGCGCATCAGCAACAATTGCACCATGCATAGCTTCAGTTAGCAAAACTTCAGTTTCACATATAGAAGATAAAACTTTGTCTACACTCCATCTTGGATCGATATAGCCAAAGCCATTATTTTTACAGGCAAGCTCCCATCCTTTGCCCGCAAGTTCGTAATGAGGCATATAAGAAAAACGATGAACTTTTTTAGCAGTATTTTCGTAAATGCGGCGAATTAAAACCGCTCCATCAGTAATTCCGAGTTTTTCTTCCACTCCCAAAGCTTTTGCCGAAAGCGAGCCTCGCAAGCAATAAATTTTGTAAGAATCATCAAGTTTTACATCACCTTTTCCGTAGCCGACACCAGTACCAAAAATCACCCTTTTGCTCGCGTGACGAGTGCGCCAGGGCAATCCATCATTAATTAAGCTACCGATACCAACAAAAGCCACGTTTTCGTTATTATCTAAAACTCCTGGAATTAGCTTTTCCCAAATTAAAGGATTAAGGTCATCTCCGAAATTCCTTTCTCCATTAGGCAATTTGTAATATGATAATTTCATTTATGTCTCGCTATTGTTATAAACAGATAAGTGAATATTTTTTTATTTAAAGGCAATAACTTTGGATATATTATCTGCGGATAATACACAAAATACTTCAGTATATTAACCTAATTTATCGTCATAATATTTAATTTATCGGTAAAAACGACAGTAATATTTATCGGATAAAAACATAATATTTCTGTCAAATAAAATAATTAATTTGCAGCGATTTTAATTGATAAATTCAATAATTATATTTGGGGATTATAGCCATTCTAATTTTTTGCGATAGCAGATATGCTAGTGGTTTGTCCTATTAATAATGACGGGTAAGGGCAGGGAGGGGGAGAGGG
>JAHCMI010000158.1 GCA_019192545.1 Rivularia sp. MS3
CGTTTTTTATGCCACGTCGTTGCACATCCAAAGCCACAAAAAGAACACACATTTACCAAGTGCGATTAAGTGATTTGGAACTGGATTGGTTACGCATGAAAGCAAGAGATGCAGGAGTTCCCCAAAGTGTTTTAATACGTCGCTTGACTTTGGGTAAACCACTACCAAAAAGAATTAGCAAAATATCACTTAAAACTTATCAGGAATTAAGCCGAATTGGGAACAACCTAAATCAGCTTTCTAAAGCATCTAATGCTGCTATAAAAATGGGTTGTCAACCACCAGTTGATTCACAAATATTAAATGAACTTTTAGACGTAGTTAATAAAGTCGGAAGACAACTTACACAACTCGTAGATTGTGATGAGGATTCAGAAGAATTAGAGGAGGATTTAGTTGATGATTGGGAAGCAGAAGAAGGGTAGAGGATTTAGAGGTTTATTAGATTATGTAGAACAAAATTCGGAAGGTACATTAATTGGTGGAAATATGTTCGGTCAAAATGCTAGGGAATTAGCAAAAGAATTCAAAATTTCTAGACAGCTAAATCCAGAAGTTGAACGCGCAGTTTATCACGTATCTCTTTCCGCTGCACCTTCGGATTGTATTGATAAAGAGTTGTGGAAAGAAATTGCTCAAAAGTATCTTGAAAAGATGGGCTTTGACTCCAACCAATATGCAATTTACAGACATTCAAATACTGACAATGACCACATTCACATTGTTGCTAGTCGCATTAGATTAGATACCGGAAAAGTAGTGCATGATGGTTGGGATTATTTACGCTCAGAAAAGGTACTAAGAGAAATTGAAAAAGAATATGGTTTATTCCAGGTAAAAAGCAGAGAAAAGCAGCAGAAAGCAGTCAGCACGGGACAAGTTAAACGTATTGAAAGAGAGCAACAAGAATATGAATCGGGTAAGCGTCAAACTCCACCAGAAAAGTCAATAAAACAGAAGTTACAGCAAGCGATTAATAAAGCTACTTTAGATAAACCAACATTACCATTAATGATTGCTCGGTTACAGATAAAAGGTATTGAAGTTAGAGCAGGATTTACTCGCACTGGTAAATCAAAAGGGATTTCATATTGCATTGATGAACAAGCATTTAGCGGGACTAATTTAGGTGCTGCTTATACGTTCAATGGACTGCAAAAACATCGTGGGGTGGACTTCAAACCAGAACGGGATTCGGAACCTATTAAAAAACTAATATCTAATCCAAATTTAGCTCTTGAAATTTTTCAAAGACACCAACAACAAGAAGAGAAATTAAAAAGACAGAAAGAAAAGTCGAAAGGTATTGAACGATGACCGAATTTTAAAATTCAATTATTCTTAAATTTAAATCGAAATTTTATTTATATTCCTACTCCCAACACGCCGTCACAGATTACTGGCTAAAATTTATCTCTCCCTTTCTCACTCTCTCTCCCTCAATAAAATCGGTCATAGTAAGCACGGGACAAGAGTAATTTTACTTGTCGATATCACAGTAATTGTAAACAGTAATCGCAATATTACAGTCATAAACCGGACGCGAAAATTTACTCATAAAAGAATTCACAATACTTTCTTTTATATGAGTAATTATTTACAATCAGTAAATTCAATTTTTTGGAGTAACTAAGAGATTATTTGTTGAGCATCTGCTTTTTTCTGTAACCTCTCATCACTTCGCCAGAGGCGACAATCATAGCGCTTATAAATAGAATTGTATTGTCCCGAAGTTTCCCTTCTAACGTATTGTGCATATTTGGATGCTATTTTTTCCGATTTTGGACTCACTGCTAGATAAGGATTAAGATCATCAGCATTTAATAAAGGAATATTAAGTGCTATAGCAGCAGCAATTGCAGCACCATTCATTACATATCTCGCAACTATATGTTCTGTGATGTGCTTCCATTTATAACTAGTATAAGATGACTTTTGGCTTGCATTTTTGTTGTACTTTAAGCATTTTAACAGCGCGTAATTATCGCAAAATTGTAGAAGAAACCACGGCTCAAATAGCCAGTCTCTTTGTATCAAGTATTGCTCTTGGTCGCTAAGACCTAATTGTGAATGTTCGCGTCTTGGAGTAAAGTTTCCTTCTGGGCAAACGAATTTATTTTTTTTCTCTACTTTCTCCATCAATTTTATTGGGTCTTTTGGATATTTAAAGCGCGAAATATCAAAAAACTCGCTATGTAATTTACTTGAAAAGAATTCTTTATCTTCTGGTGTGTGCAAGATAGGAAAAAAATCGTTGAAATCAATGGAATTAGATTTACTAATGAATTCTTGTTTTCTTGATGTGATTGACATAGCAGCTTACCCCCTCTAAGAAGAATGACCCGTAAAAAAAATAAGGTCGCGTGTTGCAACTTCCGGCTCTTCCTAGTTTAGCGAGTGGGGAGTAGCAGATGAGGGGTTGGTTGGGTGAGCCGACGGAGGTGTCCGCTACGCTGTTACTGTTTGCGATAACGAGCTAGATACTTTACTTGCTATATCGAAAGCTTTTTAAGCTCGCTATCGCCGTTGCACTAAACAGTAACACACCTCCGTCTTGGCGATGAGTGTAAATAATTGTAGCTCTAAATGTTAATAGTGACTTTGGATTTAAACTGGTTTTTATCTATCAAAAAAATACTAAAGTAGATATTATTTATGTATCATTTAACGTCATTTAATTTGTTTCAAAACGTAACAAAAACATCAATTTTGTCGTGGCTGATTGTAATTTAAAAGTTGAGTATCAAAGCTACTGACAGCAATTGAGTCTGCATCTTTCGGTGTTGATATAAGGTTTTTAGAGCGCCAGTATGACAGCAAGTCCCACCCAACTTTACCAACTGCGTGACTACCAAATTGAAT
>JAHCMI010000159.1 GCA_019192545.1 Rivularia sp. MS3
CCATCTCCCCATCTCCCCCTCTCCCCATCTCCCCCTCTCCCCATCTCCCCCTCTCTCTTCCTAAAGCCAATTACCAACAAGTACAAATGGTGCCCAATAAAATGGATGCTTAAATCCTTTTTGTTTAATTAATGAAATTTGAGCTTGACGCAATGCTTGTGCTTTGGAAATGTTTGATTTTGCGAGTTGTTTATAAAATTCCACCATGAATGCTGAAGTAGAATTATCATCTACAGCCCACAAGCTAGCTAGAGTACTGCGTGCGCCGGATCTAACTGCTACTCCTGCTAGCCCTAATGCTGCTCGTTTATCTCCTTGTGCTGTTTGACAAGCGCTTAATACTAATAGTTCGATGGGATTGTTGCTGTTTGTGTCTCGCTTTTGCAGTAATTCTCCTAGCTGTTTAACGTTAACGCGGTTATCCCAGGTGAGAACAAAGGTGTCTTTGGCGCTGGAACTAAATTGCCCGTGGGTTGCTAAATGTACTACGGGAAAGGGGGTGTTACCGATTTGTTTTTCTATGGCTTTGGTGGTAAATTCTTGATTGAAAAGTACCTGGGAAGAAATTTCTGATTTAATTTGATTGATTTCGGTTTTGACTCCTGGTAAGGGAGTAAATCCTTGTCGAGATTCGCTTAAACCAGCTACTAATAGTTTTAAATCTTTGTTTTCTAAGGCTCGGGGAGCAAATAATTGTAGTCCTGGTGTTAGTGCTAAATTGTACTTTTCTATTAAGTATTTTTCACCATCGTGAAGTGTTGCCATTGGTATATTTTTCATCGAGCCATCCAGTACAAAAGCTAGAGTTTTGATGTCGTTTGACTGTAATTCTGCTTCTGCTGGCTTGATGAGTAAATCGTACATTTTTTGCGCGATCGCGAAACGTTCTTTTTTCAAAGATGTGCGTCTGAGGGAACGTCGCATTTTTTTTACGATTTTTTCTAACTCGGTTTGCGGAATTTGGCTGCTGTAATGACGTAAAGTTTGGTTGGGTAAGGAAAGAACAACTTCGAGACGGTCTGGTAAAATAATCGGGTAAATAACTGCTGCTTGCGGATCTATTTTGTCGATTTGTGTGGGACTATTAGTTAAGCAGGCTTCTCGAAAATAATTGTCTAATTCTGCTAGCTGCAAGGATTCTATTACCTGACGCGCTTTTTTGAGATTGTTTTGATTTGCTTGTGCGGTTTGTTTTACAGATTTATTTTTTATAGATTCCGGTTGAAGCAATAAACTAACTAATTCCCGGTAAACTGGCTCTACACTTTCGCGAAAAGAAAACTGTATATTAACGTTACTAGCAACTAAATCATTACGAATTGTGCTTAAAGTATTGACGGCTTCACTGTAGGCTGATATGGCTTTTTCTGTTTGGTTTTGCTTTTTTAATAATCTTCCTAATTGCCATTGCCAGCGATAAGCAATATCGTTAGCGTTGGTTGTTTGGGCTAATATTAATGCTTTTTCCGTGAGTTTCTGCGCTTCGGATAGCTGCCCTGTTTTTTCGTAAACTTCTCCTAAGTAACCGACGGCATAAGATTCGGCTCGTGTATCTCCGATGGTTTTAGCTTCTCTAACGGCTTTTGCCAGAAGTTTGGCAAGATAATCATTGCCTCTGTTATTATCTTTGATTTTTTCTAAGCTTTGGACAAAGTTGACTTTTGCATATACTGCTGTGCGGGAAGCAGGTAAGCTGCCAATTAAAGTTTCTATTTCTGGTATCAAGGAATTTGCTTGCTGCCATTTTTGCATATCTATCAACAAACGCAATTGATTCAACTGCACCTGAACTTTATTAATCGGGAATGTTGATGCAATAATCGCTCGTTGATAATATTTAGATGCTGCTTCGAGAGATTGGCGATCGCGAGCATTGTTACCTAAACTAAGTAATGCAGCAGCGATATCGCTTTGGGAGTTTAATTTTTCTGCGATAGCCAAACTTTGCTGTAGAACTTTTTCAGATGTTTGTAAATCTCCCATTAATCGCAAAGTATCGCCAAAATTGAGTAAAGTTGCTGCTTTGAGTAAAGATGGCGGTTGTTTTTGCAAGCTTTGATTGACTTGTTCTAAAGTAGCTTTAGCGCGGGGATATAGCCCTAATGCTTTCAAAGCCTGAGATTGATTGATTAAACTGCGGATATAGCCATCATTCTCATCTACTTTTTGATAATATTTTCCAGCATTTACCCAAACATCCAGCGCTTGTTGCGTCTTTCCTTGGGATAGTAGCAGACTACCTTGGATATTTAAAGCAGCAGCCTGTAAAGACTTTGCCGGTAAAGAATCTAGATTATTTAATAAATTAAGACTATTTTCTATAGCTTGATTAGCCTGCTCTATTTTTCCTAGCTGTTGATATGCTAAAGCCAAATTACTCAGCACCGCACTTTGATTAAGAATGTCAGCTTGAGAATTATAAATTTGTTGAGCTTGCTGCCATTTTGCTACAGCTTCTACAAACTTCCCTGCTTGATAATGTTTTTTTCCAGCTTGTACTAATGCTTCCGTTGAAACTTCTTTTGCTTCAACTGCTGCAATATTTAATATCCGTACTCCTGAAGGTAAATTTAAATTAGTTAGGGTGATGCTCAGTAAGGTAAATATTAGCCCTAAACTAAAGCCTCTCAAGAATTTCCTTGCAGATAAATAAACAAGAATTTTCTTGCAATTGGTAAAAATTTTATATAGTAACCGCATTTATTTACAATAAATTGTCTTATTTTTTACTTAAACTTGATTTCTGTTATAGCCTTGAAAGGAGGGATTTGGGGATTGGGGAGATGGGGAGATGGGGAGATGGGGAGATGGGGAGATAGGGAGATGGGGAGATGGGGAGATGGGGAGATGGG
>JAHCMI010000160.1 GCA_019192545.1 Rivularia sp. MS3
GGGGAGTGGGGGAAGAAAATATTTTTTATATTTACGATATGCCCATCAAAACTAATGGGACAGAACACTAGTACTTCACCACATTAATTTTTAGGGGTTATTAACGGATAAAAAAAAACCGTAGAGACGCAGAGAAGCCACTGCTTTGCGGAGGTTCCCTCCGTTGTAGCAAGTGGCGTTACGCAGAGAAAGAAAATTTAGAGGATTAATCTTATAAGAAGTCAAAGAATTACTAGAGATTCACTCTAACTAATAACAATTCTAGATGTAAATTCTGGTACTCCTTTAACTTTAGACTGTAAATGAAAGATTGCTCCGGCACCAGCACCTTCTTGGGAACGGTTATTTCCTCCGGCAGTGGTAGCGTAAATTTCGCTGTAGTCAGAACCTCCGAAAGCCAGACAGCTTACTTTTAAGGCGGGAAACTGAATGCGTAGAACCTCCATACCCTGGGGAGTATATCTATACAAACTACTTCCATCCCAACGAGCCGACCAAATATAACCCTCTGCATCAACCGTCATTCCGTCGGGGACTCCTTGCCCTTGGGGAATAATTATATGATTTTGCTGGTTGGTAATATTACCAGTTTCCTGGTTGTAATCAAAACGGTAGATAGTGTAGGTGTCGGAATCGGTAAGATAAAAATATTTTAAGTCAGGAGAAAAACCCATACCGTTAGGAACTAGAAGTTCTTCTAAAATTACGTGAATTGAACCATCGGTATCTATGCGGTAGAGTCTTCCTTTGTCTTCTGAAGTCGCCATAGTACCGGAAAAAACTCTGCCTGCTGGATCTGCGATCGCGTCATTAAAACGAGTGTGTTTTTCTGCGGGTATTTCGTCGATTAATGTTGTAATTTTACCTTCGTCCCATATTTGGACGGTTCCTTTGGTTTTGAATAGCACTAAACTACCGTCAGCTTGCAGAGTCAAACCACCAACGGATTCCCCTGAGTAAATTTCAGAATGGGTTTGTGTTTGTGGATTATAACGATATAGCTTTCCTCTAGGGATATCTGTCCAGTAAAGATACTGTTGCTGGGGATGCCAAAGCGGACATTCAGCGTTGTGATGGGGGAAATCGACGATAATTTTTGGTTCTAACATGGAATAGGAGAAGGCATCTTCAAAATTATCCCTTTTATTGAAACGCAAAGGTAGGTTCAGGTTACCACGAAGGTAAACAATATTTAAAAAATACTTAATCGGTAAGTTCCTGTTTTCTTAGAAGTACTCGAAGTTACGACTACATAATAAGTACCATTATCGGGTAATTCAACTCTATCAATTAAAGCGCTGTATTTACCGTCTTTAGCATTATCTGAAGCTACTATTTCACCTTTAGAATTGAGTAAAACTATATAGGGCGAAAACTGTTCGTAGTTGCTATCAGCACGGATACTGATAAGTTGACCTTTGCTACCTTGAAACTGAGAAACATTATAAGCAGTTCTATTTTGTTTCAGAATGGGTTTTTGCTGAGTTAGCATTCCGAATTCGTCTAAGGTATAGCTGGCTCTATCATTTCTCATCGCCAAACTATAACGACCTATATCTCCAGGATTTTTGCTGGTGACTGCAATTGTGTATGTACCTTTTGATGGTAATCGCACAAACATAAATGCATCGTTTACATCCTCGCTTGTATTTCGATTGCTTCTAACTGCAATTACTTTATTATCAGAATCGAGCAGCATCACAACGGGATTTAAACTCAAGTTGCTTGAATCGCGTTTATCATCACTTCCAATCATTCTAAGTTGAATTAACTGATTTTCTCTACCTTCAAACTGATAAAAATCATAATATTTTCCTTGATATTTATAGTCGTTTGGTGCGAGAACACCTAATTCTATCTCTACAAAATTTATTTTCTTGAAATTAGGTTTTGAAGATATAGAAATAGGTGATTTTATTGGACTTTGCTGCGGTAGTGGAGTCGAACGCCGAGGGGACGGAATCGGAACCGGTTGCGGTTCTATTCTTTGTTGCGTGGGTGGGGGAGTCGAACGTCGAGGGGACGGAATCGGAA
>JAHCMI010000017.1 GCA_019192545.1 Rivularia sp. MS3
CGACTGCCTAAAAACGACTACTTAAATAGCATACCAAGTGCTGAAGAACCATATTTATTAACACCCTCCACAAGCTGCTTCTGATGGTAATTTTGGAGTCGGATAAATTACCTGTAATTCTAAACCTAGAAAATCGCTTAACTCTTGTCCCAACCACCACAATTCCGCTTGAGTCAGTATGGTCATTGTCTCGTTCCCAACCGAATATTCAAACTGACCTGCATGAATAGATAATTTAGGAGGTATTGTTACCGTGCCACTTTTGATTTCTTTTCCGGTTTCATTTAAATACTTATTAAAAGTATAGCCGGGATTATATGCTAAAAGGTCTATGCGTTTGGTTGGTGAAAATTGGTTAGACCATTCAATTATCGTTAATTCGTGGTGGCGAGAGATACCTGTTTGTATTAAGCCATTCAAATCAATGTTTATGATGCGATAGTAAGGTTTTGTTGGAAAAGCTTTATAGATAAGGATGAACAAAATTGGACTCATCACAAATGCAAAAACTCCAAAAAACGAACCTATAGCAGAACTAAATGCTATTAAAAGTATGCTGAAAATACAGCCTATTCCGAACTTACCTTGGGCATCATTTAAGTCTAAGTCTTGATGTATGATATTTAATTGTTCCCGCTCGCGGATTACTTTAACTTTGCTATTAGCTGGTTTAAGATGAAGGCAATCTCCATAACTATTGTCTGAGGATTTAAGAGCCGCTAGCGCTAATTTGGAAGAACTAAAACGTTTTTCTACATAAGGATAAGTAAGCTTTTCTAACCATTTAGAAAACTTGCGACTAATGTTGTTGTTGCTAAACTGAACTCGTCCATCAACCTGAGTCAATTCAGCAGGGTGGACCCCTGTAACGAGGTAAATTAGGGTCATTCCTAAACTATATAAATCGGAAGATACAGTTGTTTGTCCGCCAAATTGTTCTAGAGGAATATAACCATAACTACCGACAATAGTAATCGTACCCTTCTCTTTACTTCCCACAGTTTGTACCGAGCCAAAATCTACTAAATAAACATCACCAACACTATTACCAGAACGATTCATAAGTAAAATATTACTTGGCTTAATATCTCGGTGAATTATTGGAGGGATTTGTTCGTGGAGATAAACTAAAATATTTAAAAGTTTTTCTGCTAGTTCAATTAACTCTGCTTCAGTAAACTTTCGTCCTTGCTCAATTGTAGTTTCTAAAGATGGAGCATCGATATAAGTTTGAACCAAGGCAAAGCCATGAATATCATCATCCACTTCAAAATAATCTAGGTATTTAGGAATAGCAGGGTTGTTAAGATTTCTTAAGGTACTGGCTTCTCGTTCAAATAATTTCAGATCGTCCCATTGAAAATTTTGGTCGAATTGCAAAATTTTGATGACGACTTTTTCCTGAGAATAAATATCTTGTGCTAAAAATGTTCGCCTTCCTGCTTTCTGACTAAGTTCGCGTTTGATTTGGTAGCGAGCTTGCAAGATTCGATTGTTCATAACAATAAAAAAGCGGTGACATATGCGGTGACATATATATATCGGGTTTAGAAAGAATAAATATGAAACGCTTAACAAAATCTAGGTTTGAAACTATGTTGCGAATTGTAACGACGCTATGATATGCTTGCGTCACGCAATCATTCAAATAAATAGGTTCGGATAATGTCGCAGATAACCATCTCTTCGCAAGCTTCAAATAGCTGTAATTGTCAACCATTATCTTTAACCTGATTCAATATTAATCGGAATTATTTGTAACTACTCGTAGGGATAAAGGGTCTAGCTTTGTTTCAGCCCGTGGATTTGGCTGCAACTAATCTCTGTATTAGGTTAGACCATTTTATTTTACAAGTTCTCTGAGCGAATTACAGTTTTTTTTCTACGAATTATTAATTACTGAATTAGATTTTGGGGTGGGTTATTTTGGGTATGAATTACGCAATACATCAATCAAGGTGCTAGGAGGATAATTTGAACTGGAATAGTTGGAAGCGGGAGTGGTTTTTTAACACTCGGCAAGATATTTTAGCTGGGGCTGTAGTGGGATTGGCGTTGATTCCCGAAGCGATCGCCTTTTCGATTATTGCTGGTGTAGATCCCAAAGTAGGGCTTTACGCTTCGTTTATTATTGCGGTAACAACGGCATTTTTGGGAGGGAGGCCAGCTTCAATCTCTGCTGCGACAGGAGCAATGGCTCTGTTGATGATTGGTTTGGTAAAGGCTTATGGTTTGCAATATTTATTTGCAGCTACTTTTGTAACGGGAATCTTTCAAGTTTTGTTTGGGGTGTTAAAACTTGGACGCTACATGAGGTATATTCCCCGAGCGGTGATGGTTGGCTATGTAAATGCTTTAGCTGTGTTAATCTTCAAAGCTCAACTGCCGGAATTGTTCGGGCTTCCGTCAGAGGTAAACGTTGTAACGGTATACGCATTAACTGCGCTTTCATTGGCAATTATCTATATTTTGCCCCGTTTTACCAAAGTAGTTCCTTCTCCCTTGGTGGCTTTGGTAGTAATGACTATAGCAGCAATTAGTTTAAATCTCAAAGTTCCTACGGTGGGGGATAAAGGAGAATTACCTACGGCTTTTCCTAGCTTTGCTATACCTCAAGTTCCGTTTAATCTGGAAACATTAAATATAATTTTGCCTTATTCCCTAACTTTGGCAATAGTTGGTTTACTGGCTTCATTTTTAACAGCTTCACTGGTAGACGAATTTACCGATACTCCCAGCGATAAAAACCAAGAAGCTAAGGGACAAGGAATTGCAAATATGATAACCGGCTTCTTCGGAGGCATGGCAGGATGTGGGATGATTGGACAGTCGGTAATCAACGTACAGTCTGGAGGAAGAGGAAGATTATCAACTCTGGCAGCCGGTATTTTCCTATTAATTGCAATTTTGGGTTTGCAAACTTGGGTAAAGCAAATGCCAATGGCAGCGCTAGTAGCTGTCATGATTATGGTGTCAATTGGAACATTCCGCTGGTCTTCATTCAAAAATATTCGTCGCATTCCCCGCACGGATACCGCTGTGATGCTAACCACAATGCTCGTAATTATTTTTACTAATAATTTTGCTCTCGGTGTGGTTGTGGGAATTGTCATGAGTACTGTATTCTTCTCTCGTAAGATTGCCCAGTTGGTATTTGTGGACAAAATGCGGAGTAAAGATGGCACTCGCTGCACTTACAAGGTAGCGGGACAAATTTTCTTCTTATCAAGAGATGAATTTTTGGATTATTTTGATTTTACGGAATTAAACGAAAACGTCACCATCGATTTAACTCACGCTCACCTCTGGGATCAAGGGGCAGTAGAGGTATTAGATAAAGCCATACTTAAATTTCGCCGTAACGGAGCAGAAGTAGAATTAATCGGACTCAATGAAGCAAGTGCTACTTTGATGGATAAATTAACAGATTATCAAAAATCCGATGCCCGTACATAGATTATTGATTGTTTTAAGCAAACTTTTTTTATTAACTGTTTGCTACTTCCTACTTCCTGTACCAAAAAAAAATAGTTTCATTTTCAGGGCTTAAATTACTGTGAAAAATATTTTACTCTGTACAGATGGTTCATCTTTTGCTGAAAATGTTTATAAATATGGAGCTTGGTTTGCGAATAAATTTAACTCACATATTCGGGTTTTATCTGTTACGGATATTCGCAGTCAGCAAGTTGCCAATACCGGCAATTTAAGCGGCAGTATTGGACTTGGAGCTTCAGAAAAGTTACTAAATGAACTAGTGAGTTTAGAACATGAAAGAGCAAAGATAAATAATCAAAGAGCAAGATTAGTTTTAGATAATGCAGCCGAAGCGATAAAATCTGAAGGGGTAGAAGACTTTAATTTAATTCATAAGACAGGATTTTTAGTAGATTTTTTGCATGAATTTGAACAGAATTCCGACCTAATTGTTTTAGGTAAACGGGGAGAAGCAGCAGATTTTGCAGCCGGACATTTAGGGGCAAACGTAGATAGAATTGTTCGCGGCTCTCACAAACCTTGTTTGGTTACTCCTGCGGAATTCAAGTTAGTTGAACGAATTTTATTTGCTTATGACGGTAGTGCCACGGGGAAAAAAATTCTCAAGTTTCTAGCAAATTCTTCTAGTTTTAAAGATTTAGAAATACATCTGCTGGCTGTAGCCAAAAACAGTGCGGACAAGGCTGGCACGGCAAGACTTAATGAAGCAAATCAATCATTGAAAAGAGCCGGATACCAACCTGTTTGCAATTTATTAGAAGGTGAAGCTGAGAAAATAATTGCTAACTATATTAACGAACAAAATATTAGCCTTTTATTGATGGGAGCTTACGGGCACAGTCGCATTCGCCACTTAGTCATCGGCAGCACCACCGCTCAATTACTTAGAAGTAGCAATATTCCCATACTGCTTTTTCGTTAATTCAAAATAAGTAATTTAATTTCAATCTTAATCTTAACCCTTTGACCTCTAACCTTTAACCTCTAACCTTTTTATGCAAATAACAAATCAAATTCATTTCCGTAACCTGCGAGGGGATATTCTTGGAGGTTTAACGGCTGCGGTGGTAGCTTTACCTATGGCTTTAGCATTCGGTATTGCTTCTGGCGCTGGCGCTCAAGCTGGGTTGTGGGGAGCAATATTAGTAGGGTTTTTCGCGGCTTTATTTGGAGGTACACCCAGCTTAATTTCAGAGCCAACAGGTCCGATGACGGTAATTGTGACAGCAGTAATTGCAGAGTTAACAGCAGCCAACGGACAGCAACAAGGATTGGCAATGGCATTTACCGTAATCATGATTGCGGGATTGTTTCAAATGCTGTTTGGAATATTGCGATTGGGAAGATATATTACCATGCTTCCCTATAACGTTGTTTCGGGATTTATGACAGGAATCGGCGTTATTTTGATTTTTCTGCAAATAGCGCCTTTTTTAGGACAAGAAACTCCGAAAGGTGGAGTAATTGCTGTTATCGGAAATCTACCAAGATTAATTGTCAATACTAACCCTTGGGAAGCACTTTTAGGATTTATAACTATAGCAATTTTATTCTTTTATCCTTCCCGATTAAAGAAAATTATTCCTCCCCAGTTAGTTGCTCTGGTTATCGGTACGTTAATTTCTCTGATATTTTTTAGCAACATTGAAATTCGGACTATTGCTACTATCGGAGAAATCAAACCGGGTTTACCTGATTTTGTGCTTCCTACTTTCACCGCTGGTAATTTAAGGCTAATGTTTGTAAATGGGATAATATTAGCTATAGTCGGTTCAATTGACTGTATGTTAACTTGTCTGGTTGCCGACAGTTTGACCCGTACCGAACATAAATCTAATAAAGAATTAATTGCTCAAGGAGTCGCTAATGTAGTTACTGGTTTATGTGGAGGAGTTGCAGGTTCGGGAGCAACAACTGCTACTGTAGTCAACGTTCAAGCTGGTGGAAGAACTGCGTTATCTGGTATCAGTAGAGCATTATTTTTGTTAGTTGTAGTATTGGGCGCTGCTCCTTTAACTTCTGGTATTCCTTTATCTGTATTAGCAGGAATTGTTTTAAAAGTAGGTATTGATATTATCGATTGGGGTTTTCTAAAACGGGTTCACAAAATATCTTTGAAAGCAGCAGGAATACTTTACGGTGTTGTATTGCTAACGGTATTTGTGGATTTAATGGTAGCCGTTGCTGTCGGCGTATTTGTTGCGAATATATTAACTATTGCTCGTCTCGATGAAGTTCAATCTAAATCTGTGAAAGCGATTACTGATGATGACGACCAAATTAGTTTAAGTCCTCAAGAAAAAGAAATATTAGATTCAGCTAACGGTAGAGTATTATTATTTCATCTTAGCGGCCCGATGATTTTCGGTGTTGCAAAAGCTATTTCTAGAGAACACGGTGCGATTAAAAACTATGATGTTTTGATAGTAGATTTAGGTGAAGTTCCGGTATTAGGTGTAACTTCTTCTTTAGCAATTGAAAACGCAATTCAAGAAGCAATAGACGAAGGTAGAGAAGTGATAGTCGTCGGAGCCACAGGGAAAGTCAAAAGACGTTTAGAGAAACTAGGAATTCAAGGTTTAATTCCCGAACATCACTGGATGGATGAAAGATTGAACGCCCTCAAAGAAGGGTTAACAATGGTTCGTGGCAAGCAAAACCAGCAGTTTGGTACTTAAAACCTCACCCCTTCTCCTCTCCTTGTTAAGCAGAGTGGTTTACAAAGTTGGTACTTAGTAGGGTGTGTTACGGCATTACAATTGAAGTTAGTAAAGAAGATATTGATATTGCCGTAACGCACCATTCGAGGGTAAGTATAATCTTTAAAAGTAAGTTTTTTTACTCAGTATACAATTGCACTTCCCTGTAAATATAGCGGTTTTCACACTTGAAGAGTATAGATAAACCTCACCCTCTTTAACCTCTTCACTATTAGCGATAAAATTCCAGCAGCGTATCTTCAAACATCCAAGCTTTAAGGATGTTTACCTCTGGTTTTGACTTAAAATAATTAGTCATGAATTTTATTTGTAGCGCATTTAAAAATATTGTATAGAGCTTATTTAATCAGGATTTTAACCGTGCAGTCATATTATGATACGGCTGAAGTTTAATTACTCAATTTAATATATTTAAGCTTAAATTCATATGGAATCGCTGCATCAGCCAAATAACATAATTGCCCAAAAATACCGGATTATCAACACTTTAGGAGAAGGTGGAAGCGGAATAACCTACCTTGCTCAAGATTTACAAAATAACAAAACCGTTGCTTTAAAAGCTTTATCTCTACATCGGATGACGGATTGGAAAGCAATGGAATTATTTGAGAGAGAAGCAAAAACTCTTGCTCAACTCAATCATCGGGCAATTCCCCAATATTTAGAATACTTTGATGCTGACGTGAGCGGCGAAAAACACTTTTATATAGCTCAGCAACTTGCACCCGGTAAATCTTTAGCCAAACTTGTAGAAGAAAATTGGCGCACTAACGAACAACAGCTGCGAGATATTGCAGCACAAATTTTAGAAATATTAATTTATCTGCATTCGCAAACACCAGCAGTTACTCATCGAGATATTAAACCGCAAAACATCATTCGCAATGAAAATGGGAAAGTATTTCTAGTAGATTTTGGTGCAGTACAAGATACTTACTACAGCACTTTTATGCACGGTAGCACAGTGGTAGGAACTTACGGCTACATGGCACCAGAGCAGTTTCAGGGAAAATCCGTACCCGCAACCGATTTATATGGTTTGGGAGCAACATTATTATTTCTGCTGACACATCACTCTCCCGCAGACTTTCCTACGGATGGTTTGAAAATTGATTTTCGCAGTCGGATAAAGGTATCTGATGATTTTGCAGACTGGCTCGATAAAATGCTTGAGCCAGATTTGGAGGAAAGATTTACTTCAGCGAAAGTTGCTTTGGAAGTATTGCGGGGGAAGCGGAAGATAATTACAGCAGCCAAAAAACCCATGTTGTGGAAAATTGCGATGGCGATGGGAATTACTACTGTTGTTTCCGTCGGTATTTTTAATAATTATAAATGGAGGATTTTAGAAACACTCGGCTTTAGCTTTTTTCCTAATCAGCGATTTTGTTCCAATGTGGATGAAATAAAAAATTATCTAAACCAAGGTGGAAATCCTAATCCATATTTTAGTACATCTCCACAAAAGACTTTATTAATTTGTGCAATTGAAGCAAACTCTCAATCAACAGTAGAATTACTAATTGCTAAAGGAGCGAATATAAATCATTCATTACCTTACATCAAATCTGTGGATTGGCTAAAGTTTTTAATAGCACAAGGTGCTGATATAAATAGAAAGGATTACGGTGACAAAACTTTATTACACTATGCAGTAATAAACAATAAAAAAGAAATCATAGAATTACTCTTATTACATAATTTAGACGTAAATGCTAAAGATTATAGTGGCAATACACCTTTACATTTAGTAGCTGGATTAAATCATAATAATCGCATAGATTTGGATTATTATTTATTTATCAGGAATGAGCCTCATTTCGACAAACGCAGCGAAAATATCAGATTGGGTATTATAAAATTACTTGTTGATAATGACGCAATTATTGATATTAAAAATAATGATGAGAATACCGCGCTACATTTATCAATAAAAACAAATTATCAAGATATAGCTAAATATTTACTTGAGAAAGGAACTAATTTTGATGCTAAAAATAAAAAAGGTAAAACACCGCTAATGTATGCAGTAGAAGAAGTTGGTAGTATACCTATAATGAAATTACTAATTGATTCGGGAGCAGATATTAATGCAAAAGATAATGAAGGTAATACAGTATTAGATATAGCGGCAAAATACGGAAATAAAGAATTAGTGGAAAAATTTATTAAAGATAATACTGCTCAATAATCGAAAAAATAATATGAAATTACTACACCAAGTGGGAGATATTCTTAATCAGAAATATCATATTATAGAAATTTTAGGACAAGGTGGAATCGGAATTACTTATCTAGCTAAAGATTTAGAAACTAACATTAATTTAGCTTTAAAAATTTTATCCTTACGCCGGATGACGGATTGGAAGAAAATAGAACTTTTTAAAAGAGAAAGTCAGATACTCTCTCAACTAAATCATCCAGCAATCCCTCAATATATAGATTATTTTCAAATTGAAACTGATAACGACAATTCTTTTTATATAGCTCAACAGTTAGCACCGGGAAAATCACTCGTAGAGCTTATAGAGAATGGTTGGCATCCAGATGAATCGGAAGTTAAAGGTATAGCAATTCAAATTTTAGATATATTAACCTATTTACATTCATTTTCACCACCAATTATTCATCGAGATATCAAACCCCAAAATATAATTCGCGGCGATGATGGCAAAGTTTTCTTGGTAGATTTTGGTGCTGTTGCCGACACCTATCATAATACAGTTACTGGCGGAAGTACGGTAGTAGGAACATTCGGATATATGGCTCCAGAACAATTTCGCGGTAAAGCTTTTCCATCTACCGATTTATATGGTTTGGGAACAACTTTACTATATTTACTCACTAAAAAACATCCTGCTGATTTACCGCAAAAGTTTTTAAAAATAGACTTTCGTTCTCAAATTAAAGTTAAATTATCTTCAAATTTTGCACAATGGTTAGATACAATAATTGAACCCGTTGCAGAATCAAGATTTCCCGACGCTGAAATTGCATTAACAGTATTACAGGATAAAGAATCTCTCGATAAATATTTTATTTACAAACCGCGAAAGCCAAAAGATACTACTATAAGTTTGCGAAGAAGCGACGAAGAATTACAGATAGATATTCCTGCTGGAAAATTTCGTAATAATTACAGACTAGTTTTAGCAATACTTGTCTTGTTCGGAAATGGATTATTATTGCTAATATTTTTGGCAATTTTTCAATATTCTAATTTCCCTGATATTTTATTTGGCATTTTTTTCATATTCTTTTTGTCTCCCTCTTTTCTTTTTTTTTGGTTTATAAGCTTAATTTATTTTGTACTAAATCCTTTATCACGTATCAAACTTACTATTTTCAAAAAGGATAATTACAATCTATTTATTTGTCAAAAATGGTTATGGTTTTTACTTCATGACAATTTACAAGGGAAAGTACATGAAAAGCTGTTTAAAAAGACTTTAAAATCAATCAAATATAATTTAACTCCACAAGAATACAGATGGTTAAAAGCAGAAATTAATAATTTTATGAAATAAGGATACTTGTCAATAATGCTCGATTAAGGAATTGAACACAATTTTTAGATCCCCCAAACCCCCGCTAATTTGGGGGCTTAGTTCCCTCCAATGCATCGGAGGGTTAGGGAGGATCTCCCCTTAACCGAGCAGTATTGAGATACTTGTAGTTCGTAGTTGCGTTTTATAGCGTTTATTTAAGCAACTGACGTACAGCGGTTACCACCCAATAAAGCTCCCCTCTCCTTAATAAGGAGAGGGGTTGGGGGTGAGGTTTCGTACTTCAATAAACTAGGAAACGCTTTAATAATTTCCATATTGAAATGCGAAGTGGTAAAGTCTATGAAAAGCAGTTTAATAAGATTTCCAAGTTAATTAAATTCAATATAAAGCTACCAGAATACAAATGGTTAAAAGCAGAAATTCATAAATTCGTTAAAAAATCAATTTTTAGTTCATAGTAGCGCTTTAGTACCTGCATGTTTGGCGCTAAAGCGCAACTACGAACGAATAAACTAATCGTAATCTCCAGCGTGTTCTTTTAAGTCATCCAGAGAAACATGCTCTAATGTGGATGCATGAGTCGCTGCCAAATCAACTTTCGGAGCAACTCCATCATCTAATGCTTCTTTCCAACGAGAAGCACACAAACACCATTTATCTCCAGGTTTTAAACCAGGAAAATCATACATTGGTCTTGGCGTACTCAAATCATTTCCCATAGACTTGGTATAGGTGAGAAATTCTTCTGTCATTTCCGCACAGACAGTATGTACTCCGAAATCACCCGCTCCGGTGTCGCAAACACCATTGCGGTAATAACCAGTCATCGGAGAAGTACAGCAAACTTCAAGCTTTTCACCAAGCACATTTTTTGCGTCAGACATATCAGTTAACAGTTGTCAGTGAACAGTGAACAGTGAATAGTAAGCAATTTAAAATATTTTTTCATTATCAACATAATGTTAGCGCGGTAAGTGAAGTTAGGAGTGAGGAGTTATGAATAAGTAGCAAGTAGCAAGTAGCGAGTAGCAAGTAGCGAGTAAATTATTCTCCCCCCTCTACCTTTTCTTCCCCCTCCCAATCATTTATTCCCAACTAACCTGCTTCCGCTCTTCAGCCACCTGCTGATAAACTCTTTCTGTCTGCTGGGCGATTTTTGCCCAGTTAAACCTTGTTTCTAAATCTTGATAAGCGTTATCTTTCAACCATTGACAATAACCGGGATTTTTCAATACTTCTAAAATTCCCCATGCCAAAGAATCGGGATTGTTGACGTGGGTGACAACACCTGTTTTGGTATGCTCAACGACTTCTGGCAAACCACCGGTGTTAGAAACGACTACGGGGACTTTAGCTGCAAAACTTTCTAATGCAACTATACCGAAGGGTTCGTATAAACTAGGGAATACAGCACAGTCGGCAATTGTTTGAAATTTATCTAAGTATTCATCAGCCATGAAGCCGGTAAAATAGCATTTATGCCAAATCCCTAAATCCCAAGCTTGCTTTTTAAGTTGATTGGTATTTCCACCACCAATTATTACAAATTTGACGTTACCTCCCATTTGGGAAAGAACTTTCGGTGCGGCATTTAATAATACAGAGATACCTTTTTCATAGGTCATTCGACCAACATAATAAACTATTTTCTCATTATCTTCTGCAAATTGACGGCGGAAATCTTGCTTATGAAACTGATTATGTTGCTGTTTCTTTTCCGAGCGAATGCCGTTATAAATTACATCAATTTTGTTCCAAGGATTTTTTAAAGAGCGCTCTATTTCCAGACGCATATAGTTTGTACAAACAATAACTCGCCAAGCTTCAAAAGCAAGTTCGCATTCTTTGCAATGAATATAGCTTTGAGTATGATTGTGAATACCGTTATGTCTTCCAGATTCTGTTGCGTGGATGGTGGCGATTAAAGGAAGTTTGAAAGTATGTTTTAAAGCAATTGCTGCATCTCCTACCAACCAGTCATGAGCGTGAATTAAATCAAAAGAACCCTCTTCTGACATTAACTTACCACCTTGGCAGCCCATGCTTTCATTCATATTGACTATCCAGTGGAAAAAGTCATTACTATCAGCTACGGGTACCCGATGTATTTTGATTCCTTCCACTTCTTCGTAAAGTGGTGCTTCACCAAATTCGGGCGTTATTAAATAAACCGAATGTCCGAGCTTGACTAATTCCGGATATAGTTCACCTACATGACGGGCAATTCCCCCAACAATACGAGGAGGAAATTCCCAACTTAATACTAATATTTTCATATATTGACCCCAAATCGTTACAAATCGTTTAATTATTTCATCAATTAAAATAATTAAAGGTGCGATCGCTAATTTTGACGGGAGTATAATTACTCAACTTTAGCTCGTTATAACAATTCAGTGACAAATACAGTAATCAGTTAATAGTGAGCAACGAGCAGCAATTAACTCCTAACTCCTAACTCCAAACTCTCAACTCCTAATTCCTAACTCCTAACTCCTTCTTGAAACCTTACCCATTCTTTAACCGCTTTTTCATTAGAAACTGCGTCTTTTTTCAATAGAATTACGCCTTGTTTAAAGTCAATGATTCCATATTCTTGATTATTGGTGATTGTATCAACGAAAGCTACTAGTTGCTTTAATAACCCCCTATCTCCTCTGAATGCTGGTGCATACTTTTGTAATTGCCATAAGTCAGCGATCGCATAATCCATTTTGACAACTTCTCGGTTATCGTTTCGCAACTCTAACATCGGCAACCGGAGAATTTCACGACGACTGGAAAGATGAGGAACTAAATAAGTGGTTGCAGATACGCTGGCATCCGATGGAATTTGCGCTAATAAAGGACGAATTCCTTTATTTACATGATTCCATTGTTCTGGTAAAGATACATATACCCAAGGTTTTACAGAATCGGGTATCGCAAAATAGAAAGTACGATTGGGATTTGATGTAAAGCTAAAAATTAAAGATAGAGTAATACAAAATATCCAAAAACGCCGAAATGAGGGTTTAAATGTTTTGGGATGTTTTGCCCACCAAAGTATTGCACCATAACACAAACCGGGAACTACACTTAATGCATAACGAATGGTAATTGCTAATACCGATTCACCTTTACCCAAAAGTAGTTTAAGTAAAGGAAATCCGGCAATACTCCAAGAAGCTGGAGCAATTGCGGGTATAAATGCGAAAGGCAAACCTTGACCGAGTAAATACCTAACTGTTCTATCAAATGGAGTAACTAGTTCTACTATCAATCGCACAGGATTGCTGATTATTCCCCAAATAACATCTAAAGTACTAGCTTCATCGCCATCGGTATATTGTCCAAATCTTTCCAACATAAACCGCTTAGAAATATCATCAGAAAACAGCGGCATAATTAAATTAGTCAGCAGCAGCATATACCCAAAACTAAAGATACAAGCTGCTAAACCAGCCCGAGGAAAGCGTTTGCTCAAAACCATATAAACGCCAACCCCAAATAAACTGATTCCCGCATCTTCTCGCACTAAAACGATTAATCCCGCCATCAGCCAAAACAGCCACCACCAGCGTTTCTCCATTGCCAGCAGTAAAGTAAAAATAAACAGTGGTATTTGACTGATATCGTGAAAATTAGATAAAGTTGGGCCAATGACAGCATTTGCAGCATAATAGCTACCGGTAATCATCACCGCTATGGGAGGTTCTAGATATTGCCGCGCTAGCACGTAAAGCATTAAACCACCAGCAGTTATCAGCGTTACCAGCAGCACGGCTAAAGTTGCCGCATTTGGAAACAATGCATATATAGGTGCCCAAAGTAACAATGCCGGAGTAAAATGTTGACCTAATCGGTGGTAGTAAACCGTAGGAATTTCATTTGCATGGACAACATTAGTAGAAAGACTTGAAGACAGAGAACTTTGAAAAAATCGTCCGTGGATATTATTCCAAAAAACCTGGTTAAAAATACCTTGGTCAAAAGATGCGTAAAAGCTAAAATATCGGTTTAATACCAGTAAAAGACATATAAAAAAGAATACTCCTGCTATAGGAAGAATAGGTTTAATAAAAATAAATGATTTTGATAAATTCCATCGTGACTTAGGAATTTTATTAGATACAGTCTCTTGCAATTGCCACTACCTCATTTTCCCTGACGAAGATAGAAAATTTAATTTATATTTTCCAAGATGGAATTATTATAGTGGGTTTTACAGTTATCAGCGAACAGTGAGCAGTGAGCAGTTAACAGTGAGCAGTTAACAGTGAGCAGTGAGCAATGAGCAATTAACAGTGAGCAGTGAGTATTGCAGATAGGGGAACAATAAGGAACCAACATGCTCTCACTACGATTTATTTTTTAACTTCTAACTGATAATTGTTGAATGATAACTGTTCACTGATAACTCCCCATCTCGTGCTAGAAGATATAAGTAACCTTCGAGGAGATTCCGAGAAAATGGTTGATTTAATTACTGATACTCAAAATTTACTTGCTGACTTGATAGCACGTTACTCTAACAAAGTTGATTATTTAATGATTCGCCTTGAAGAATCTGAAGGCACTGATATATTATTACGCGGTGATAAAGTCGAAACTCTGAGCGAATATATTTCTGTTGGGGGACAAGTCAGGGCTTGTTATAAGGGTGGATGGGGATTAAGTAGCTTCAATCATATTTCCACTATTGAGGAGCGAATCACTGAGGCGATCGCCGCAGCGAGAATTGTAGGTGATGAGGAAACTATATTAGCTCCAGTAACTCCGGTACAAGCGGTATGCGAATTACCTTTAACCGGAACAGATCCCAGACATATATCTTTAATAAAAAAAAAGGAGTTATGCGATAATTACGTCGATTTACTTAAAAGTATAGATAATCGGATTACTACTACTTCTGTTCGATATGGAGATAGCGCTCAGAAAGTCATTATTGCTACCAGTGAAGACACGCTAATCGAACAATCTTGGGTAGATATGGAAATGCGTTTTGCTGCAACTGCAAGAAGTGGCGAAACCGTACAAACAGGAAGAGAAACTACAGGCTCTCGTAAAGCTTTTGAAGATTTAACGAATTTGGACGAACAAGTTACCAGCGCCGCACGTAGAGCAATATCTGCTCTGGCTTTACCTGCTGTTAAAGGTAATATTTATACCGTAGTCATCGATCCAGTTCTCACCGGTTTATTTGTGCATGAAGCCTTCGGACATCTTTCTGAGGCTGATATGGCTTATGAAAACCCCGATGTCTTAGAAGTAATGACTCTGGGAAGAAGATTTGGTAATGAAGAATTACAGATTTTTGATGGTGCTGCACCCCAAGGACATCGCGGCAGCTATTATTATGATGACGAAGGTACCCCGGCAACTACCACTCAATTAATTAAAGATGGAGTTTTAGTCGGAAGATTACATTCTCGGGAAACCGCAGGTAAATTAAATGAAACTCCTACGGGAAATTCTCGCTGTTTGAATTATCATTATGCGCCGATAGTGAGAATGACAAATACCTGGATAGAAAGGGGAAAAACTCCTGTAAATGATTTATTTTCTGGAATAAAAGAAGGTGTTTATGCCAAAAACTGGCTTGGTGGCATGACTAATGGCGAAATGTTTACTTTTGGTGCCGGTGAAGCATGGATGATCAGAAATGGTGAAATAGCCGAACCCGTAAAAGATGTGACTCTTTCAGGTAACGTATTCCAAACCTTAAAAGATATCGAAGCCATCGGAGATGATTTCTACTGGGATGAATCCGGTGGTTGTGGAAAAGGCGGACAAAACGGTTTACCTGTGGGTTGCGGTGGCCCAAGTTTAAGGATAAAAGATGTAGTAGTGGGAGGGGAAGCCGGGTAAAAAGATGACATGGGGCACAAGGAGATAAATAAAACTCTTTTTCTACCCGCTTTTCTTTCTTCCGAAAGATTACACCAGAAGCATTAAGGCTTATCGTTCCCTATATGAAAAGCGATAAACAAGGGTGACGAACAATGGGAAATCTTAAGCAACAAAAATGCGATGCCTGTACTGGTGATTCACCTGCTGTTACCGAGGAAGAGATAAGCAAACTTCACCCAGAAATTCCGGAATGGAATATCAAAGAGGAAAATGGTGAAAAGCGTTTAGAAAGAGTTTTCAAATTTTCTGATTTCAAATCAGCTTTAAATTTTACTAATAAAGTTGGTGAAGAGGCGGAAAATCAAGAGCATCACCCGGCTTTAATCACCGAATACGGCAAAGTTACCGTTATGTGGTGGACTCATGCCATCAATGGTTTGCATCGCAACGATTTTATTATGGCAGCCAAAACAGACGAAATTGCCGCAAAATCGAAATAAATGTCGCAATCAAAATAGCTTGCGCTGGCGAGGCAAATTAACAAATAAATTATAGATAAAATGTGGTGCGTTAGATGATGTATTAAAACTTTTCGTCTTCACAGACAGATTGTTCTGCATCTAACACACCCTAGTAAATTTAATGAGAAAATAAACCATTCACTAGGTACAATTAACTCGTTAACGGTCACTGATTACTGATTATGTCAAAAGCAATTTGGAATGGTGCAGTTTTAGCCGAAAGCGATAAAACCGTGATGGTGGAAGGAAATCATTACTTCCCCGCAGAATCGATTAATAAAGAATATTTCAAGGAAAGCGACAAGCATAGTATGTGCCCTTGGAAAGGCACCGCTAACTATTACGATATTGAAGTTAACGGAGAAGTAAACAAAGACGCTGCTTGGTATTACCCTAGTGCCAAGGAAAAAGCCAAACACTTTGAAAATTATGTCGCTTTTTGGCGTGGTGTAAAAGTCGAAAATTGAATCATTAACTAATAATTAACAATATTATAGAGACGCTAATTATTGTGTCTCTATTTTGTTTTAATTTTCGTTTAATTCACATCCTTACGTAATTATTCGCTATGTGAATTAACTACAAAATCTAATACTATTCGGTTAAGGAATTAAACCCTATTTTCAGATCCCCCAAACCCCCTTAAAAAGGGGGCTTAATTCCCTCCTTATTAAGGAGGGTTAGGGAGGATCTCCCCCCAAACGAGCAGTATTGCCGCAATATCTAATTTTTCGTTATAAATGCATGGCTCCCCGAAAAAATCGCAGATCCGAAAACCGATGTCGCTATTATGTCCGACGCGAAGCCGAGCGTCGTGGTTGGGATTTGCGCTACGTCGGTAGCGGTGGGGATGTTCTCGAAGAGCAAGAGATTGAAGCTTATTTTGCTGATGTTGGACTTACAGGCGATCGCCCCGATTTTCTTTTCTGTTTGGCTGGCAACCCTACCATCATAGTTGAGGCAAAGAATCAAGCCGGAAAGCTAAAACAAGCACAAAAACAAGCAGAAGATTACGCTAATAAAATTAATGCGGCAGGCAAATACAAGATTAAATTAGCAGTTGCTGCTGCTGGAGAAGAAGACAAGGGATTTGAAATTAGTGTATCTTTTCTAACAAATAAAGGATGGACTGCTCTCACTTCACACGAATTTGCTGTAACTACTTTTCCAACTAAAGCAGAAGTCGAAACTGCATTAAAAGCAGAAGATGGTTCGACAACGGTAAGCGTACCTTCGCAAGCAGAGTTTGTTGATGCAGCCATTGAAACCAGTCGCATTCTCCGCACGGCAAAAATTGAAGCTCCACTTCGCCCTAAAGTAATTGGTGCTGTAGTGCTGGCAATGTATGAAGGGCAGATTGATAATACGCCTTCTCATGTGTTGCAGTCAGTCAACGAGCTAGTTAAAACTGCAATTGATAGCGTACAGCAACAGTCGGAAATAATCAGAGAAAGACTCAAAGATGCATTACGCTTATCTGGTGCAGATTTCAATCGTCTTGCGCCATATATAGGTAGAATTATCAACACTTTAAACCGGCTTAACGTTCGTTCGGTAATTCAAACCGATGCCGATTTTTTAGGAATGTTTTACGAAGCTTTCTTGCGATATGGCTATGACAATAACGCTCTAGGAATTGTATTTACACCGCGACATATCACGCGCATGTGTGTAGATTTAATTCAAGTTAGCGTTCGAGATCAAGTTATTGATATTTCTGCTGGTACTGGTGGTTTTCTAGTTTCTGCTTTTGATGCCATGAAGCAACAAGTTCGTAGTGCCGCAGAAATGGAAAAGGTGAAAGATTCAATCGTGGGTTTTGATACAAATCCTACAGTTTGGGCGCTTTCAATGTTAAATATGTTGTTTCGAGGAGACGGTAAAAGTCATATTTATAACGAAAGCTGTTTTGACGACGATGCTTTTGCAGCTATTTATCGTAAATGTACTAGAGCATTTCTCAATCCACCTTTTTCTCAAGATGAAGAACCAGAATACCTATTTATTGATAGAGCAATGGATGCTTTAAAAACAGGTGGATTAATGGCAGCAGTGGTATATGCTGGCATATTTGCCGATAAAAATCGTAATTTATGGCGACAGCGCTTTTTGCTCAAACATAAACTGCTTGCCATCATCAGCCTTCCCGAAGACTTGTTTTATCCAACTGCGGCACCAAGTTCGATTATGATTGCTGAAGCTCATGTTCCCCTTGCCAAAACCGATAGAGTTTTCATGGCTAGAATTTGGAATGATGGATATGAAAAGCTTAAAGGTAAGCGAGTTGAACGCAGCGGCAATCAAATTGATGAAGTAGTAACTCAATTTCATGCCTTTATGCAAGGTAAACCCGTGACTTCTGAATTAGTAACTACCATCGGAGGAGCCGACATTCTGCTATGACTAATATTGAATGGAGTCCCCAAAGATGGCTACCCCAGCCAAAAATTTCACAAAATGAATTTGAATGCTTGCGAAGTGAAGCAATGCGCGGCATTTTTGAAGCTGTAACTTTGATACCACACCTTGCCGATGTAGTTATTAAAGATTTTGGGGTTGTAAATAACCAAGTAAACAGCAATCAATTACCATACGGAACTTGTGGCGAATTATCAAAATACTTCAACATTGAAAACGGACGTTCCAAAGGTGAAAAAAATTACATAGAAGGTACAACCCCTTATATCAGTAGCGGTGACTCAACTAACAGCATTATTAGTTTGATAGATGCAATTCCAGAAGAATTATTTGAAGCAGGAGGTATTACCGTTACAGCTTTTGGAAAAGCAGCATTACAACCTTGGGCATTTATGGCAAGAGGTAACGGCGGCAGTTCAGTGCGGGTTTTGATACCCAAATACAACATGAGCCTTAATGAATTGTTGTGGTTTATAGCCCAGATAAACAGGCAAAGATGGCGTTTTTTTTATGCTCGGATGGCAATAAAAGAACGTATAGCCAATTTAGAAGTAGCAGCATCTCCCCAAGCATTACTAGATTCAGGTAAAACCTTATCTGAGCGAGTCAGAATATTTCGCGAACAGCTTGAAGATTTTATACATCTAAAAACAAATTTGCCCGTTTAACTGGGTGGACAAGAATATTAGTGTCATTGCTTCGCTTTGCTCGCAATGACGCTTGATGTTTTATAAATGATATACCAAAGCTGATATAAATACTTCAGTCCAAAATGTTAGCTTTAAAAAAAGTTTATCAACAACAGATATCCCATGTACGCCGTAATTTCCCCTCAAGATATTCAACTGCCCCCCGGAACAGTAGTGCGAATACCCGGAACATGGCATGATTATTGTCAACTGCGCGATAGTCGTGGGGATGGCTCTATTCCCAGGATTAAGTATCGTAACGGCGAAATTTTACTTATGAGTCCTTTACTTCATCATGGACGCGAAGCCAGTATTTTAGGGGATATTGTCGAGGTACTGCTAGATAGCAAAACTCGTAACTACGAAGCTTTTACTCCCATTACAATGGAGATTCCCCAAGAAGGAGGAATTGAACCAGATTAGTGTTTTTATATAGATTACTGGCAAGCTACTGTAGGTAAAGACAGAATTAACTGGCAAATCGATCCACCTCCCGACTTAGTAATTGAAATTGATGTCACTTCCTATACTGCTGCTGAGGATTTTCTTCCCTACAAAGTTCCAGAAGTTTGGTTATTTAAGAAAAGCGGTTTGAGTATTTATGGTTTATCGGGAAATAAATATCAACAGCAATCCTTTAGTCGTTATTTTCCAAACGATTCCGACTCAGAAGTTGTATCTAATGCTGCATTCGGATTAGGAGAATTAAGAGCGAGAGAGAGTTTACCAGAATTGCTTAAACTTCTAAGACATCCTATTGATAATGTACGTACTGCATCTGCAAGTGCAATTGCTAAAATTGCCACTCCTCAAGATAAACTTCTGCTTCAGCCACTATTAGATTCATTAGCTGATAACTCAACTTCTGTGAAAATCTCTATAACTAATGCACTTGGAGGCTTGAGAAATCCAGCAGCAGTTTCTCCGCTTATTCTTCTTTTAAGAAATAAAAGTTCTGGGTTGAGAATTAGCGCGGCAGAAGCTTTAGGCAAAATAGGAAATAGTGCATCTTTGGAAGCACTGATAATCCGTAAAAATGAAGGAATAAAAGGGCTTGAACTTCAGGTGATTGAGCGTATTATCAATAGGTTAGAAAAAAATAATTCATAATATAGTAGGGTGTGTTACCGCGAAGCGTAACGCACCATTTGATAGGGTTTCGGTGCGCTCACGGCTAAAGCCATAACGTACCCTACAAATAGTTAATACTATAAAATAACTAAATAGTATTTAACCTTTGACTTCAACTCTCCATCATCATCAACCTCCCCGCTTCCAACCTCACATACCAAGGAAAAGCCCGCTCTTTAATACAAACCCATTTCTCCTTATAAATTTCCACCTGCAAATCATAATCTTCAAAATTTATTGCAGGATAATTCAACTTCAAATATACGGTGACTCTATGTTGAGTTTCGCTAATATCGGCAACCCAACAAGGAAAAGTATTTTCTTGATTGCTGTCTGTGGAAAATCTTAAATGATGAGCGCGTATTCCTAAATATTTCAAATTACTAGGAATCGCTTCTACTACCGTTAAATTACAGTTCCAATCCAAAGCTTTTACCGTATAATTGTCAATAATTTCGGCGCGAGAAATATTCTTACATTCGGTAACTTTGGCAACTATTAAATTTGGCGATCGCTCAAAAATATTTTCCTTGGAATCATTAGCAATAACTTTCCCTTGGGACATTACCATAATATTACTACTCACCCGATAAGCTTCTTCTAATTTATGAGTAATAAATAAAGTCGCACCTTGATAAGAAGCAAGCACTTTTCTCAACAATTTTTCAATTTGATTTCGCAGATAAGTATCAAGTGCTGAAAGCGGCTCATCTAATAATATTGCTTCAGGCTCAATTACCAAAGCTCTTGCTAAAGCCACTCTTTGCTGTTGCCCTCCAGATATTTGATGCGGATACCGATTTTCTAAATCTTGCAACTGCATCATATCAATATATTGCTGTACTTTTGATATGCGTTCGTTCTTTGGTAATTCTTGCAAACCAAAGGCAATATTCTGCGCTACAGTCATATGAGGAAATAAAGCATAGTTTTGGAACAGAAAACCAATACGACGCTTACGGCTGGGAAGGTTAATTTTACGCTTAGCATCAAATAAAACTCGTCCATTTAATACTATTCGTCCCCTATTTGGTTTTTCTAATCCAGCAATGCACCGCAAAGTCATACTTTTACCGGAGCCGGAAGCACCTAATAATCCTAAAGTATTTCTATCGGCAGTAAAGTCAACTTGTAATTTAAAACTTTTTAAATTCTTTTCAATATTAACTATCAGTTCTTTTCTAAAATTATTCTGATTAGAGGGCTTTTTAAAATCAAACGGTAAAGATGATAATTCCTGCGAAGATACTTGACTATTAAAAACTTCTTCTCGCAATGAAGGAACCCTACTAAAAGCCAAAACTCCACCCGAATTTACGTCTCCAATTCCTAACCCACGTAGGTGGGTTTTGCTTGTGTAGCCGCGACTTCCAGTCGCCAGGTTCATTTTTGGTATCTGATTCTCATATAAATTAACATCCTCAAACTGACCAAAAATCACAAAATTGATAAAGCTTCTAATTAAATTCGCGCTTCCATCTCTACTTTTAGAAATACGTTGCGATTCATCCCAAAGATGGATAGTAGCAATGACAGCTAAAGAAATTGCCACCATTACTAAAACCCAAATCAAAGCCTTTTGCATGTCACCAGCTTCAGCAGCGAAAAAAATCGCGATTGGCATTGTTTGAGTTTTACCCGGTATACTGCCAGCCAACATTAAAGTTGCACCAAATTCACCCAAAGCTCTAGCAAAAGCCAAAATTGTCCCTGCTGCAATTCCCGGTAAAGCTAATGGTAAAACAATTAACCAAAATATTTTAAATTCAGAACTTCCTAAAGTACGAGCGCAATTAATTAAATCATTATCAATATGCTCAAAAGAACTTAATACAGTCTTATACATCAAAGGAAAAGCAACTACAGTCGATGTAATTACAGTTGCTTGCCACGAAAAAATCACGTTAATTTCTAACTGCATTAACAATTTTCCTACCGGGCTGTTAATGCCAAATAGCAGCAGTAAAACGAACCCAACTACAGTAGGAGGTAGCACCAAAGGAAGAGTTAAAACACCATCGATTATTCCTCTAGCTTTACCCTTATATTGCTTCATCCAGCCAGCTGCGGCAATACCCGCGAAAAAAGCAAATAAAGTCGCAACTGTTGCCGTTTTTAAAGAAATCCATAAAGGAGATAAATCAAATTCCATACGCAGAAAATAAACTTCAAAGTTATTAAGAGATATTTGGAAATAAAAATTATTAAATAAAAGCCATATAGTTTATTAAATTATTTGTGAGATTTGAGAAACCCGGTTTTTTGAACAATCGGATTTTTGGCACCTACCTTTTTCACAACTCATATAGGATTCAATACTACTCGGTTAAGTAAATTAAACTTGTTTTCAGATCCCCCAACCCCCTTAAAAAGGGGGCTTAATTCCCTCCTTTCTAAGGAGGGCTAGGGAGGATCTCGTCTTAACCAACAAGTATTGAGATAGGATTTCAATACCACAATATGAATCAAAATTAACCAGCAATTTCAAAGCCATATTTATTAAAAATCTCTCTAGCAGAATTACTAAATAAAAATTGAATAAACTCTTTAGCAACTTCTGGGTTTTTGGTACGTTTAATCGCAGCTACAGGATAAATAATTGCTTTGTGAGTATCCTCCGATGCAGTAGCCACAACCTTAACTTGCTTTGAAATTTGGGCATCAGTACCATAGACAATCCCAGCATCAACATTACCCAATTCAACATAAGCTAATACTTGGCGAACATCTTTAGCGAATACAGTTTTGGGTTTGAGTTGCTCGTAAATCTTCAGATTACTTAAAACTTGTTTGGCATATTGTCCGGCAGGTACGCTTTCTGGTTCTCCAATCGAAAATCTTTTGATATTAGGATTCGTTAACTCTTGAAATCTAGATATATTATTAATATTATCTTTTTTCCGTACAATTAACACAACATTATTTTTTAATAAGTCTCTACGAGTTTCTGCAAGTAAAAGATTATTTTTATCTAGCTCATCCATAAATTTCTCATTTGCCGATATAAAAATATCGACTGGTGCCCCTTGTTTAATCTGCTGGGTTAAGGTACCACTACTAGCGAAATTATAAGTAATTTTAGTATTCGGGTATTCTTCTTGATAAGCTTTTGCTACTTCTTTCATTGCATCTTGCATACTTGCAGCAGCCGACACAGTTAACTCTATAGCTTGTGAATTCGTGGTTGATGTAACTTGATTGCAACCAACTACTGTCAAAAACGAAATCAGTACCCAGCTAATTAAAGTAACAAAAGGTGTTTTATTCATTTATGATCTTGATTTGATTCTTGCTAGGAAAGAATAATTATGAATTATGCGGCTAGTTGATACTTATATATAAATACTATTTTTTATTCTGTAACACGGATAACTGACATTATGTCAGTAATATCATGTCAGGTAAAATACTTATGGTATTTGTGGGGTTTGGTAATAGGTAATAGATAACGTCAGTTCGGGTGAAGAAATTTACCATTAATAAGTAGCAAGTAGTAAGTAGCAAGTAAAAACACTAGCATAAATAGTATTTCTATACTTTTTCAATTTGGAGAAACCGAAATGGGAGCAGTTTTCTTAGCGATTATGCGAACCAAAACAAATATCCCGAACTCAGGTTAGATACAAATATCCCTTTCCTTAATAACTAGAGGGAATAAGGGTGAGGTTTTCATTTGCATTACATCTAAATCAAAACCGCTATATACCAATAAAAAAATAGAGACAGAAAACCCATCTCTACAAATATTTTCTAATATTGATATTGGTTTTGGTTACTAATAACTGCTAACTGCTCACTGCTCACTGCTCACTGTTCACTGTAAACGTACCCACACTATCCTGAAGACGCTGAGAAATTTCTACAGTTTTTTGCAGTGAATTGGAAACTTGTTCCGAAGAAACAGTAGTACGCTGGGAAATATCAGCAATATCTTTCATTAATAAACTAACTTCTTGAGAAGTTTTTACTTGAGATGCGGTAGCTTCGGAAATCGATTTTACTAAAGTGTCTATTTGATGGGAAACCTGTAAAATCTCATTCAAGGAATACTTGGCACCTTCAACAACGCGAGTTCCTTCGACTACTTGAGAAACACCGACTTCCATTGATTGAACTAATTCACTGGTTTCTCGCTGGATGTTTTCTACTACTTGCTCAATTTCCTTTGTTGCCGAAGCACTTCTAGCAGCAAGCTCCCCAACTTCTTCAGCAACTACCGCAAAACCCTGCCCTTCTTCACCCGCACGGGCTGCTTCAATTCCGGCATTAATTGCCAGCAGGTTAGTTTGCATGGAAATTTGGTTAATTAATGCTACTACTCGACTAATTTCTTGAGTTGATTCACCCAAACGTTTTACTTTTTTTGCAGTATCGCCAACAGTTTCGCGCAAATGAATAATGTTTTCTACCGTTAAATCCATTGCTTCACCGCTTTGTGCTGCCGTGCTAGCAGCAGAATTAGCGACAACAGCAGCTTCACGAGCATTTTCTGCTACTACTTTCATCGAAGAATTCATGCTATCAACAGCATTCAAAGTACGGCTGATTTCCGAAGCCTGGGTTTTGGCTTCTTCTGCTAATTTGCTAATTGCGTTGGAGTTATAACCCAGAGAATCGTTAACTTGAGAAGCAGATGTTTTAACTTCGGTAACAATTTCTCGCAAACTTTCAACAATGGAGTTGAAGAAATCAGCCACAGTACCAATTTCACCTTCAATTACATCAGCACGTACAGTTAAGTCTCCAGATGCAGCACCTTCAATATCTTGTAAGAGTTCTAAAAGCTGCATTTGCAACCTTTCTTTTTCTTCTCTTTCCTGCTCGGAACTAATTTCTGCTGTTTTACGCTTCTGCTGAATCTGTTGTAAAAGCTCTGCTTGTTCCAAAGCATAACCAGTTTGAATTGCTGCTTGTCTAAACAAGTTGACTTCTATTTCTTCCCAAGAGCGCGCACCAGCACAATCATGAGCAGCAAATAAACCGTACAGTTGATTGTTTACGAAAACTGGTGCTAACAAAAACGCTTTAATATCCAAATCTTTTAGCTGCTTTAAATAAGATTCAGTCAAGCGCAAATCCTGAATATTTTCTATTGCTTTAATAGTGCCAAATTCGTATTCGTCGGGGTATTCTTTTACCTGATAGGGGTCATTAACTTTTTTACCCAATACAGTATTTAAAGTATAGTCTGAGGATTCAGCAACTATCTCACAAAAAGACTCATGTAAGCGGTAAAAAACAACTCGATTTACCCGTAAAGTTTCTTGCGTACTTGTTACTAATGTTCTGAGAATTGCCTCTGTGTCCAGAGTTTCTCGAATATGACTGGTAATTTGAGTTAATTTTAATGCTGTCTTTGTTTCTATCTCTTGACGGCGAGATTGTTCGGTAATTTTATCCGCCATTGCGTTAAAACTAACAGCTAAATCTCCGATTTCATCGTTAGCAAAAACCTCAGCACGAGAAGTGCGATCGCCGTTAGCAAATTCCTGTGCGGTTTCTTGCAGGTTTTTAATTGGGCGAATCATTCCTCGGCTTAAAATTATCGCCCAAATACCAATCAATAGCAATGCAATAAAGACAGTTAAAGCTTGTATGAACAAACTTTGCTGAAGCAAGCTATTAAACTTTGTTTGAGGAGTTCCCCGTATCAAAATTGCCGGAGGTTGTTCTGAATAAATAAGTTTTTTTGCTTCTGCTTCTTCAATTATTTGATTGGGAACAGCCTTAGCTGCGACTGTATAATTTACCCCTCCGACGATAACGCCTTGGGTAACTACTTTACCTTGAGCTGCTGCTGCTGCTTCTAATAAAGATTTACCGGCAGGAGGTAAAGGTACATTCGGTGTAGCTCGATTAATGTTTCCTTTATTTTGAAGAGACGTAACTAAATCAAATTCCCCTGCTTGGTTTAAATAAACGGCGCTGTAACCACCATCAAAAGCTTTCAAAGTTCTTTTGACAATCGTATCTTTTCCATTAACAATATCACCAGAAACTAAAGCACCTACAACTTCTTGATTTTGTGGATTTCTTACAGGTGTCACCGTGTAGCGAATTAAAGCATCTTCATTACTAACCCCTTCTGGTAACGGCGGTGATTCTTTAGTTAATTCTGAAGCTTTAACAATCTTGCTAGCTTTAATTTGCTGCCCATTTTCTATAACCTGACTAACCAATCCATCTAAATCAAAAGTTTCACCTGCACGATCCGAATTAGCACTGGCAATAATTTTTAAATCTTTTCCTACTAAAGTTGCATATTCAATATTTCTGGCTTTGATTTCATTTTGTAAAATTTGCTTGAGTGTAGCTCTTAAATTTCTATTTAAACCATTATTAGAATTATTCAGAGTCGCTGCTCTAATAATCGCAGCATTATCTGATTGTCCCCGAAAACCAAAGCCCATTTGATCTATCTTGATATTGTAATTAATATCCGATACTGCAACTTCCGACTTAGCTTCTGCGATTAACTGATTCCGCAAACCCTGGGTAATAATCCACGTACTTCCAATACCTATTCCCAAAATCGGTACCAGCTGACAGAAAATTAAAGCAAACAATTGTTTGCGGCTAATTGGTAAGTTATAAAACTGTTTTAGCCAAGGATTCCGGACTTTTGAGGTAGTTGTTTTAACTTGTTTAGTTTGTGAGGATATTTTAGAAGTATAATTCATTGCTTTAGTGGGGTTTTTTGGTCGGTAAATATCCGAAACTATTGAGTGATTCTTATAACTAAATGTCTGAAATGCAAGCTGTATAACAAGGATTACGCTTATTAATTCAAAGAGTCTTTTTAATTACTTTTAACCTAGCCTTAATTTTTTTATACTTTATATGTATTGACCTATAAGTCTAAATCAGGTTTAGATTTTCTCAAAACTTATTTCCATAATCTGGTATTACTATTAAACCAAGAAAAACCATTAAATGATGATTTCTCTATTACATGATTCAAATATATGTTTTTATACAAAGTTTATAGTTAAATAAAATTTACTTTTAATAAATATTCGAGAAAATTTTAAATCGTCTTCGTTTTCATAATTAATTTACAATATTATATTTAAAATCTATGTATATCAAGTAACTCAGTTTCTCTAATCAAGTCAATAATTATTAAGTATAAGTATTGGTATTAGATTACTAAAGTTTGTTAACAATCATTATGACTTAACTATCAAGCATATAGCTGTAAGTTTGCTTTGAAGATTTTATCTTTTCAGGTAAATTTTGTGACAAGAATATATGTAGATTTCAAGTTTAATTCAATTGCACTCAGTATATTTTTTATACTTAGATTGAGGTATACTCAATACTGCTCAATTTAGGAGATTTAGTCCCTAAACCTCCGATACTTTGGCAGGGAATAACAGTCCCTTTTTAAAATAGGCTTGACAGATTTGAACACGAGTTTAGCTGCTTAATCGAGTAGTATTGGTATTGTATTAACTTTGCTCTACAATTTCTGTTGAAGAATAGTTTTCCCTACTCTTATGTAAAACCAGTAAAATTATTAATTGTATTGCTAATTGTAAGATTAGGAATGACTGCAACTGGCATATTCTTCCTGTAGGCTGTTTGTACACTGATTGATTTTGAAAGCAATAATAAGACGGTAAATGTACGGCACTACCCAAGTCTTGTGGCACTTGCGGTCATTCCTGAAGATATAGAAAGTTTTCAGTTGACTTCAATACATTATCAAAAGCCTTATGTAGCGGTTTTCATTTGGGTGCAATACACGAAACTACCCCCGCCCTCCGGACACCCCTCTCCTTAGTAAGGAGAGGGAAAGGGGTGAGGTTACAAGGGTATTCCACGTAATTAGAATTCGCTATATTAAGCTGTAGCAGTTTGAAATAAACTTTTAAATCAAAATTCAGAAGGCACAAGGAAGGAGGCAAGAGGCAGAAGGGACTCACGCTTAAAAACGTGAGATGATCCACACGCTCTGCGTGAATGAAATAAGGACATGAATATTTATCGCGCTGCGCGTCTCAAAATATTGTTTCTTTTTTTACTGAGCTTTAAACTCAGAACTAAAGTTTTAATTGATACTTCTTACCTTCTGCCATCTGCCCTCTGCCTCCTGCCTTTTTTGTAATTAACTTCAGAATTTTTAACTAAATGCAATACAAAAATTTGCGAACATACATTCTTGGTAAATGGACATCCCTACCCGTCCGAATCTACCTAAAAAATAATAAATATGCTGTATATTAATCTAAATAAAAAACGGAGCTATGAACTGATTGATTACAATACAATTCATAACTCATGCAATCCTATCATTGACCTGTATTTGCTCCAGCAACGGGAAAAATAATATCGTCCAAAGTTCGCAGTAATTCTTGTTCGTTGTAAGGTTTAGAGAAATAAGCCCGCGCCCCTAACTGCATTGCTAATTGTCGATGTTTATCGCTACTACGAGAAGTAAGCATTGCAACGGGTATATTTTTCAAGTCGTTGTTAGATTTTACTCGACCTAAAAACCCGTAACCATCTACACGAGGCATTTCTATATCGCAAATTACAGCCTGTACGCTCAAGCCACTTTGAAGTTTTTCTAGAGCATCTTGCCCATCTTTTGCTTGCTCTACTAAATAACCACCTTTTTCTAAGGTTAATGCTAAGAATCGACGGACGTTAATTGAATCATCTACGATTAAAATCGTCCCTTTTCCTTTACTTACATGTTCTACAGCTTGTTCCTCGGTTTGATTTAAGAAAGCTGTTTTTAACCTCGTTGATGGTAGCTGATTGTTTTTAGGAGTGCGTTCGTTAGAAGCTATCGAGTAAAGCAATTCTCCGATATTAACTAAAGCTACTACCCTGCCATCACCAAGAATCGTACAGTTGTTAAAGCCCGATGGTAAAGGTATATCTCCTTCCACACGACGAATTGCAACTTCCATTTCTCCCCAACAGCGATCAATTTTTATCGCTACTGATTGATTGTTATTTTTCACAATCAACACGCTGGTAGCGTTAATTGCTGGAGGAGTTTCCAAATCTGGATTGTTGTAACGAGGACAGTTGAACTGTAAATAATCACTAAGTCCAATCAAAGGTAAAGTTTTTCCTTGCCAGTTAAGAACTTCTCCACCACCTACAGGGAAAACTTGTTCTTCATCGAGTAAAAATATTTCTTCTACGACATCCGTCGGGAAAGCCAGTAACATTCTACTACTTTCTACCAAAAGCACTCGGGAAACCGAGAGCGTAAAAGGCATTGACAGAGTAAAGGTGGTTCCGACTCCGGGTTCGGTATCAACTTTGATATCTCCACGGACTTTTTGAAGATTGTTACGAACCACATCCATTCCCACACCACGACCTGATAATGCTGTAACTTGGTCGGATGTAGTAAACCCAGGTTCAAAAATTAACGATAAAATTTCTTCGTCAGTAGCTTGATTAATCAAAGACTCATCTAGCCCCATTCCGATGGCGCGATCGCGAATCTTATCGAGGGAAATGCCTTTACCATCATCGCGCATGGTAATTATGGTGCGGTTGGAACGGTTTGCGGCTTTGATTTCAATTAAACCTTGCTCTGGTTTACCTTGCTGCTTTCTAGCTTCGGGGCTTTCAATACCGTGATCGAAAGCATTTCTGAGCAAGTGCATTAAAGGGTCGTTTAAAGCTTCTAAAATGCTCCTCTCAATCAGGATTTTAGCGCCTTCTATTCTCAGTTGAGCATTTTTACCGTATTCTACACATAAATCCCGTAAAGCTCTGGGAAAACGGTCGGTTAAATCGGATAGCGGACGCATCCGCACTTGAGTCAGCTTGCGCTGTAATTGTTTTGAGGTTTTATTTAATTTTCGCGAAATATTATCTGTATCATCAAGACTAATTTGAACGTCAGTTGTCACCTCTTGCACCATGACAATGGTTTCCATCACTTCCTGGGAAAGCAGGTTCAACTCGTTATAACGATCCATTTCCAAAGCATCAAATTCATTATTAATGCTATCGGAATCGTAACTTTCGCTGCGATTAATATTCCCACCGTCTGCTGGAACTAAAGCAAGAGTTGGAATTTGCGATTTTACGGAAGTTTGGGTAGATATCTTATCGTAAGCAGTACGTAGGTGTTGATTTTCCCGCTCTAAAACCTGTACCCTTTGCCCGAGATTGCGAACTAATTTACGCAATCTTTCCATCTGCAAGTTTAGTCCGTTACGTTGAATAATCAGTTCGCCAAATAAATCGTTGATTTCTTCGAGTTGTTTGGTAGGAACCCGGACTGTATTTTCTGCCGATTCGTTGCTCCGAGCCGCAGCTGGTTCGGGTTTGCGTTCGTATGTTTGGTAATCAGTCGCAGGAATTTCTTGAGCGCTGGGGGGTGTATGTACCTCCACCTCATCAAACTCAGAAACAGCACTTTCTTGAGCAAAAGCCGCTTCTAAAGCTTCAAAATCTGCCGTAATTACATCATCAACAAGCCAATCTGATTCTGAAATGTTCTCTACAACTTCTATTTCTTCTATTGGCTGTATCTCTGGTGTTTCTTCTACTGGAATTGGTAGTGTAGAATCTGGTTCTAATTCTACCGGTACCGTAACTTCATCGGAATCAATCTCACCCAATTCCAATTGTTTAGGTAAGCTTTCAATCTGAGAAGTTAAAACCAAAGCTTGAGAGCGTCTCCAGCCAGCAAGGGCTGCATTGGCAATTTCTGCAACCTGCTCTTGTGGGGCAACTTCCAACCGATCTTGAACCGATTGACAAAAGCTGCTAAAAGCCTCTAATTGCAGCATTTCACCCAAGCCAGCCAATTCTGCTGCCATAATGGCAACTTCTTCCTTCAAACAAGGTTGTTCGGTATCGGCTACTACCGACTCCAAACGCTGCAAGCACCCTTCCACTTCAGTTTCAAACAGCAAGGGGACGATATCTTGCCCATCTTCAGGAGATAGCATTGAAGAAGCATCTTCTGGACTTGGATCGCCCAAACGCTGATGCAGTTCGTCAAAAACTGGATAGCAGAAGCTTGCTAACCACTGTTCTTCTAATTCATGCCCTTCTGAATGTAATTCTACTATTTGTCGCAGCCAGTCAACCCCGGAAAGAAGTAAACTCTGTAGCTGAGTATCTATTTCTAAAGAGCTTTTTCTAGTTTTGAGAACTTTGAACGAATCTTCCAGACGGTGAGCTAAATCGCTCAAAGAGCGAAATCCCATCATCGCCGCTCCTCCTTTAATCGAATGAGCGGCTCGCAGGGCGGCGTTTATCTTTTCCAAATCGATGCGATTGCTGGTGTCGATTTCTAGCAGCACTCCCTCAATAGTATTGAGGTAGTCGCTAGCTTCTTCCAGAAACTGCATCTGGATTTCCAATTCTTTGTCCTGTGACATATTATTTGTCCCTAGCCATTAGTCCTCAGTAATTAGTAATTAGTTATCAGTCCTTATCTACAATCTAAAATCGGTTTAGTTCTTAGTTATTTATAACCACAAACTTTTTAACTAGTAACCAATTACTCTTAACTGACCTTAAATGTACCGACACTATCTTGTAATTGTTGGGAAATTGCAACGGTTTGTTGCAACGATTCGGAAACTTGACGAGAAGAAGTACTAGTACGCTGTGAAACAGCAGCAATTTCTTTCATTAAAACGCTAACCTGATGAGATGTCTCAACACCGCGATTTGTTGTTGTAGAAATCGACTGTACCAAGTCATCTATTTGGCGCGAAACCTCTAGAATTTGACTTAATGACAGCTTAGCATCTTCCACAATGTGCGTCCCTTCCACTACCTGCGATACTCCCACTTCCATTGCTTGCACAACATCAGTAGTTTCGCGCTGGATATTTTCGACAATTTGTTCTATTTCGTTAGTAGCAGCAGCGCTTCTTGCTGCTAATTCACCAACTTCTTCAGCTACTACGGCAAAACCCTGCCCTTCTTCACCGGCTCTAGCCGCTTCAATTCCGGCATTAATTGCCAGCAAATTGGTTTGCATCGAAATTTGGTTAATCAATGCTACTACACGAGAAATTTGCTGCGTGGATTCACCCAAACGTTTAACTTTTTTGGCAGTTTCACCTACAGTTTCTCGCAATCCTAAGATGTTCTGTACCGTTAATTCCATCGCTTGCCCGGAATTTGCTGCGGTACTTCTAGCTGTATTGGCGATTGTGGCAGCTTCTTGAGCATTTTGGGCTACTGCCTGCATCGAGCGCGTCATTTCGTCAACGGCATCTAAAGTAGTAGTAATTTCTGCTGCCTGGGAAAGGGCTTCTTCAGCTAATTCGCTAATCGCACCGGAGTTATCACCAATAGCTTGATTCACTTTTGTCGCCGAGGTTTGAACTTGAGTGACGATGTCGCGCAAACTTTCCACAATCGAGTTGAAAAAGTCAGCAACCGTACCGATATCCCCAGCAGTAACGTCAGCCCGTACTGTTAAATCGCCTTGTGCCGCACCTTCTACTTCACTGAGCAACTCAATTAACTGCATTTGCAGTTCTTCTTTTTGATTTCTTTCGTCTTCGGAATCAGTTTGAGCTAGTTGCCGTGCTTTCTCAACTTCTTCCAACAATCTAGCTTGTTCTAAAGCAAAACCAATCTGAGTTGCTAATTGTTTAAACAAATCAATTTCCTGTTGCTGCCATTCTCGTGGAGTTTCACAATTATGGGCAATCAATAAACCCATTAAATTATCTTGAATCAAAATTGGCGCAACTAAATTCGCTTTAACTGCAAACTGTTCCAACATTTTGACGTAGCAGTCGGCTTTCTTTAAACCAGCATCATCATAAATATTAGAAATTGCCCGCACGCGACCATTTTTGTACATTTGTACCTGACGCTCGCGAAAACAAGGATCTTCGATGTAAACTCCTTTCATTTTCGGAAATCCGGCGCTTACCGATTCCGAAACTACAGTTCCATCCCAAGTTTCGGGATTAAATTCGTAAATCACAACTCTATCGGTTTTTAGCGCTTGACGAATTTCTCGAACTGCGGTTTTATAAATATCCTCTAATCTGAGGCTTCTACGGATACGCAGAGTAATATCTGCTTTCAACTTTTCTCTTTCAGCTTCAGCTTCTTGTTCTTTCACTAAAAGTTGCAATTGGGAAGCCATTTGATTGATATTGGCATTTAACAGCCCAATTTCATCTTCAGCTTCTACATTCAAACGGGTATCAAATTGACCTTTACCTAATTTGGCAACTGCCCGTGTAGCATCTAAAATTGGCTGTGTAGCGCGTTTCGCCAACCAAGCAGCGATAAATGCCACCGCTATTGCTGTTAATCCGGTTCCTAAAGCGATAGTCAACAGCAAATTGGTTCGTGGTGCAAATGCAGTTGCACTATTAGCTGCTAAAACTACATCCCAGCCTAAATCTTGAAAGCCTTGTACTTGAACTTGCTGCGGTGCTGGTGCATAGCTGGGCAATTTAGCTTCTTTAAATGATTTGCCAATTGCTTGCTGCTTTGCACTCAAAAAGATTTTATCTTCAGCGTCTTCAACGTAATATGTTTCACCAGAATTAATGTAGTTCTGAACAACATTACTTAATTCTGTTGCAGGCATCTGCGCTACAACCACTGAAGTAACTTGCTCGCTCGCAGAATTCTTTACTGGAGCCGCAATGTAAATATTAAAGTTATTGTTAGAGCCTTGAATCGGTTGACTAATAAAAGCTGTGCCTGTTTGTACGGCTTTCTGAAAATAATTTAAATTACCTTGAGAGTTAAAGTTACTTCCTTGGGATTGAACGATTGCATCTCCGTTCAAATTGAAAACTCCAATACCGTCATATACCTTATATGTATTGACGTAATTATTCAATACAACACTTTGCTGGGCGGAACGATTTTTGATAGTTGGCAGATTAGCTATTAATTGAATATCTTTATACCGTTGAGACATAAAACGATTGATTCCATTGGCTAAAGCCTTTGTCTCAGCTTCTTGTAACCTAGAAACCTTGCCTTGCAAAGATTGATTTGCAGCAATGATCGCACCCAAACCAATTACCAAAACTGGAACTGTCACCATTGCGATCGCGACAATAGTGGTTTTGGTAGTTAAGCTCAATCTCTTAAATCGAGCCATCAAGGGATTAGAGGAAACATTGCTAGTATTTCCTACAGTCATTTGAGTAGAGGATAGTTGTACTGCGTTATCTGTCTTAGTAGAAGATGAAATAAGTGATGCCCTATCTTGAGCATCACCACTCTTAGCCGAATCAGTTTTATTAAGCATAAATTAATTGCCCCGGAGTGGTAAATTTTTACACTAAAAATCGATAAAATTTGTATTACACCCTACTCACTGCGGAGATTAGAAGAATGCACTATAGCATGTGCATCTAATACCAGTAATATTTCTTTTTCTTGAACAATACATCCGCGTAAATAGGGAACTAAGCTAGATGCAACCTGCCCAATAGGAGAACCAATTTCATCACTGTTAAACCTCAGCGTGCCTATAATCTCATGCACTACCAAACCCAAAACCATCGACTCAGTCCGAACAATTATTACACTGTATTGTCGGGGGCGATTCTGCGGGGATTGTAAATTAAGTAGTTTCGGTAAGTCAACTACCCAAACAATACTACTTCGCCAATTCATTAATCCCAAAATACCGAAAGGCATATTGGGCATAGCTGTTACAGATTCTACCGACACAACCATCGCTTCTTGTGTCTGTTTCATTGACAATATAGCAGGAGTGCGAGGATTAACGAAAAACTTAAGATAGCCTTCTCCTAAGTTATTTTGCTCCCGATCGCGTATATTAGCTAATGTAATGCTTGAATTATTCATGGATTCATATTGCTACTGATTTAATTGCACGTAAAAGTTCTTCACGAGTATAAGGCTTTGTAACATAGTAATCAGCCCCCTGCCTCATTGCCCATAAACGGTCAATTTCTTGATTCTTTGAGCTACAAATAACGATAGGAAGTTTTTGAGTGTCTGGATTTTTTTTCAAAGAGCGACAAAGTTCAAAACCACTCATTCCCGGCATGACTACATCAGTAATAATTGCATCGGGTTTTTCTGATTCTAATTTTTCTAATGCTTCAGTCCCACCTGTAGCTTTTATTACTTTGTATCCGCTTTCATTTAAAAAATGACTTATTAATTCCAATTCACTAGGGGAATCTTCGACGACTAAAATAGTTCCAAGTAAAGTAAGACTCATTTTTATATATCCTAAGATAGTTTAATCAACATCTATTAAATTAGGTTACTATTATTCGCGGTAAATATTGATATCTTAACTGATATGTTTGAAGACTACTTTTAACAACTCTGATTGTGTAAAAGGTTTAGTCAAGTAACCAGAAGCCCTCACCATCTTTGCCTTAGCTCGATCTATAAATCCAGTCCTCCCAGTTACCATAACAATAGGAATATCTTTAAAAGCCGAATGTCTTCGTAGCAAAGAACACAGTTCGTAACCATCCAAATTTGGCATTTCTACATCCAGTAAAATTAAGTCTGGTTTACTACGAAGTATCTGCATCAAGGCTTTTACAGGATCGTTAATCATCACAACAGAGAAATTCTCTTCATCCAAAAAACGTTTAATAGATTTCAAGATAGTTAAACTATCATCAATACAGGCAACTGTATATAATCGTTCTTTCGCGTTTTTTGCAATATTTGTATTGTTATTATCTTGACTATTGTTAACGTTTGATAAACCCGTTTGTTTGGGTGATTGCTTTTCAACTTCCGATAATGGTTTTACCTTCATAGGTAGCTTTGTGGCATTATCAACAACAGGTGAAACTTTTGGTGATGTGTCCTGTTGTTGACTATATCGACGGTTTCTTAATTGTTTTTGAACACTTTCTATTAAGGAACGTAAATCTAAATAACAAAATGAAGGTAGATTTGATAAAGCATGTTCGCTCGTAAATTCGTAACTACCTTCTGTTATTTTAAGGAACGATTCCAAAACTTCTTTTGCTAATTCATTTATTAAAGTTTCTGCTTGAGGATAAGTAATATAGTCTCCATCAACTAACCAGCAAATTGCTTGATAATCTGCTTGAGAAATTGGTTCATCCCGATCTTTTTTCTCAAAAATCATCCGCATTTGCACTCGTGCAGAACTATTAAGAGTTGGAATTTGTTGGTTCAACCGTCGTAAATAAGTATCAAGCCGCTCGAATAAGTTTTCCGAACAAGAAGCATAGGTAAGTTTACCTTCTTCCATGTAGATAGACCAAGAGTTAAACTTAGTGAATACTCTCAAGCAACCTGTAGCTCGACGACTGCTGATTTGTGCTAATAAAGATAGCGGATGAAGTTTCTGAAATAATTTGTAACTATCTATTGGTGTTGTACTCATTTTGCTGTTACCACGATTACATTCAATCTAATTCAGTCAAGCTGTTACCGATTTTTCTCGTTATCATAAAAAAGCTATTAATATCTATTAGTAATAAATAAAACTATATATATTGTCTATATATGTAGCTTTAGCTCGGCAGATAAAAGTTTGTTGATATATAAATTGTTTTCTATATTTGACTTATAGCAATACAGCTTACTTGTACTGAGATTAACAGAGATTTTTTGATAACAAGTAAAAAAAATATGAAGACTACTTAAAGGTACTAAGTATTTTCCTTTCTTAAACTTGCTTCATAAATAAAATATGTAGCCCTAAATCGTATATGAAAATAAATACTTAAGTATTACCACTTAAGTATAATACAGTTATCTGATGAGAGTGTATAGTCGTATTTTTAATAGTTAACTTATTAACCCTTATAGAAAAAATGTATAAAATATGTCATCAGAATTAAATATTTTACTTTAAAACTGATTGAAAATTGTTTTGTACCAGCCAGTATTGCAGCCTTTATATTAAAATAGCTATCAGTAAATATAAAGTTGAAGTTTATACATTATAAAAAATTATATTGTTCTATTTGCTTACTTTAATTTATTTATAGAGTTAATTGCGAACATTGTCAGATAAGTTATTAGAAGAATTAGCGATAGGTAATAGGTTAAGTTTGAACTAAGAGAATTAGTTATAGTTGTCAAGCTTAGTATTTATAAAACTTACCTAAACCGCTAATTATTGACTTGCTAGCTATATTACATCCATCTTTAGTAAGAAAAAATATCAAAGTTTAGTATGACATTTATAGCTGTCTTTATTGGTTCTATATTAAAATCTCAGCAAAAAATAATAGCTATCAAAATTATGGTTAAAAAATAGTATTTTATATCGACATTTTTGGCTTTTTTCCAGTTTAAATATTCAAGGCTATGCTGCAAATAACTATTCCCATTTCCAGTTAATAATTTCGCATACCCGCAGTTCGGAAATCAAACACGATTAGATGCAAATTCTATTTAGATATTGAGTATAAATGCAAGGAAAGCGCTTCTAGAGTATACAGCAGCTTTCATTTAGGCTGAATCAAATAAACCTGACTTTCTCAGCCCCTTAACCTTCTGCGGAAGTGCGGAAAAAATTAATTTTAATCTTATCTTTGGAGATTTAAAAGGCATATCATGACAAAGAAAGACCAATTCTGTCTTTCAATTATGCAACGCCTAAATACTCGGATATCGCGAATATATAGCAGTTTTCGGTTCAGTGCAATACACCCGAAACCTCACCCCGTCCTCCGGACACCCCTCTCCTTCCGCCAGGAGAGGGGAAGGGGGTGAGGTCAATCTGTATTTCATCCAACGGCCAAACCGCAATAAACTATAACTATGACATAGATATACTAAACTATGTTCTATACAGAACAACAAATTTATTTTTATCTGTACAAATTCTTACGATGGGAAAAGCATTATCACGCTTTTTAACAATTACCCATCTAAATAAAACTTTTACGCATTTCATGAATTAAAAATGCGGATGAAAGGACTTGAACCTTCACGCCCGGAGGCACTAGAACCTAAATCTAGCGCGTCTGCCAATTCCGCCACATCCGCATTAGCTTATATACTATATCATAAAAAACATTTTTTTCAACAACTATTTTTTGAACGGTGTCGATAAACCGTTTCTAAGCTAAACCAAACTTGATTTTGAGCAATGCCTAAAATAACTTACGTGATATTAATCCTAGGCAAACGATGCTTAAAAGAACAGAGGATTTCCCAAGAAATTGTATTTAATTTATCTGCCCAATCCTCAGCGGTAATTTTCTCTTTGCCTTCACTGCCAAGAATTGTGACGATTTCGTTTTCCTGTACATCAGAAATGCTGCTGACATCTAACATTATCTGATCCATAGTAATTGCGCCAATTTGAGGTACTTTAACTCCTCTAAGCAAAACTTGCATATTGTTAGAAAGATTGCGGGGTATTCCATCGGCATAACCAATTCCTACAACAGCTACACGCATTTTTTGAGATGCAATAAACTTATGTCCGTAACTAACACCAGTTCCTTTTTCAATCGTTTTGACGTGAGTAATCCGTGCTTTAACTTGCAAAACTGGCTGTAAATCGACAGTATCTTGCAAATGGGCTGATGGGTAAAAACCATAAATTGCTAAACCCACCCGTACCATATCGTAATGTAAAGAATTATGACTTAAGGTACCAGCAGAATTAGCTAGATGCAAACAAAGTATTTCTATGCCAGTATTTTTTATAGTAGCGATCGCGCTGTCAAAACGCTGATGTTGCTGATTCATGACAGTTGCATCGGGATTATCAGCGGTTGCTAAATGAGAATAAACGCTCCCTATACTCAAATGAGGCAAACTTGCAACTAATTGAACAAATTCGCCGCAATCTTGCCAATCAGTCCCCAGTCGCGACATTCCGGTGTCTATTTTAAGATGTACCGATAAAGTAGAATCAAAATTTATAGTTTCTAAAACATCGGAATATATTAAAGCTTGCTTAGCACTACAAATTGTGGGCTCAAGTTGATTTTTTACGATTGCTTGAACTTGCTCCGGAGTGTTAGTAGCACCCAGAATTAAAATTGGTACTTTGATTCCGGCTTCACGTAATTGAATACCTTCGGGTACGGTAGCCACACCCAAGCAGTTAGCTCCTGAGTTTAAAGCCGCTCGTGCAACACTAACCGCTCCATGCCCGTAAGCATCCGCTTTGACAACAGCCATAAACTGAGTTTGTGGCTGTAGCAACTTTCGTATTTCAACTATGTTATTCGACAGTGCTGCTAAATTAATTTCAACCCAAGCACGTTGAGTTACCCAGTCATAATTATCTCTCGAAGCAATAGGGCTAACAGTTTTATTTTGTTCGTGACTTAACATTGATTCTCTCCAATTCACACCACTTGCACACAGCAACTTTTAGCTAGATATCTTGGTATTAATATTCTTTTCTTCAGAAGCTGCTCGGATCGATCCCGAAGTTTACCGTTTCCTATGGAGAGAAAACAAGTATGTAATTATTTATTCTTAATATATTTTAATTTATGAATGTGAAGGCATCGCGTACAAGTTTAATACTCATCTATCAAGCATTATTCAAGGCTTGATGTTGACACAGATTAATTCACATTTTTGACTTATTAATCACCCTTATGAAATAGATGAAGGCTTTTTACACTCTCCCTTAGTGCCAAATATTGCTATTGATTTATCACGATTGCTACAGAAATAAAAACTTTCATTTGAAGCCGTAACCGCTTTTTAAATGACTCTATACAAAATTGCTGTCCAGTATAAATTAAATACAGGCAGCAAACTAGATTCAATTTGTGTTAATATATGTAAAACTAATACCTTGAGCGACTATCAATGGGAAAGGTTTTAGTCCTTAACGCTTCTTATGAACCGCTCAATATAACGAGCTGGCGGCGCGCTGCAATTTTGCTGATTAAGGGAAAAGCAGAGCGAGTGGAACATAATGGTAAATTTATTTACTCTGATTTCCCACTTCCTACTGTTATAAGACTGCGCTATTACGTGCGCGTTCCTTATAAAGAAATTCCCTTAACTCGTCGAAATATATTGCATCGCGACGGTCATACTTGTCAATACTGCGGTTATAAAGGCGATGACTTAACACTGGATCATGTAATACCGCGATCGCGCCGTGGAGGCGATAGCTGGGAAAACATCGTTACTGCTTGCGTTCGCTGCAACGTCAAGAAAGGGAGTAGAACGCCGAAAGAAGCTCAGATGCCATTGCATCACGCTCCGCGCCGACCTTACAGTAGCCTTTACTTTGAGGTCAGCAAGCATCTTAAAAGTGGTTTGCACCAGGAATGGCAAAAATATGTAATCGGACTTTGACCTTTTTTTCATGGACTGGTCATCGATTTCTATATTTAATACAATTAAGATGTTTGGGTGAAGCAAGGTTCCGAGCTAACGACATTAACGACAAGAAAGCAAATTGCCGTTAGGTTTCTGTAGTGAAATATTTGAATAAATTCGTGTTGACAACAATCAAAGACCTGTGCAGCAGTTCTACGAGGGTTATTCAATACAAATTAATTCAGTGCGACAGATTTCGCTACATGAACCTTAATATTTTACATCATGTTTACAAAACGGCAAGTAGGGTGCATCTAAATTACCGAAAAACATCAACTAATATGTAAATTTAGTATTAATTTGTTTTAAGACGATTGATATTTTGACAGGCTACGTAACATAAGCTACGTAGCTTTATCTAATTAAAAAATAGGCGATCGCCTGTTGTGAAAATTATTATATGCTGCGCCATTGGCACTTTTGACAAAAAAGTGTACCATTCTATAGTTTGGTTAATATATACTATGTAAATAATAAAAATTTTTCAAACTAACTATTGTGTCATTAGCTTTAAGAAAATAAATTGTCTACAGCAACGCGAAAAATGTCGCGGCATATCGCAATATATTTATGTATTGTTAGATATTGGCATTTTGCTACATAGAGTGCGAAAGTTATAGTGTGTAGCAGGTGAAAATATAAAACGTTTTCTAAAAGCTTTTGAATTATCCCGCTCGCGCTACAATCTACGTTCCCTATGCAACGAAACTCTTCTAAAAACCAGGTTGAAGATTTGCAACCCCAGATAGATCCAAATTTAGAAAGTGTTGAAATCGATCCGGATGCTTTGGAAGTATCGCTTCCATCGGATAAATCTGTCCTTACAGCAACAAGCAGTAGCAATAGTAATCGAGTAGCAACTCGTGCTAGTACCTTGGCTGCTCAAAAATCGGAACAATTATTAAATACGCTTAGATCGCACAAACACGAGCGGCAAATAATAATTTTGCAAGATTTTCCAGATCCCGATGCTCTTTCTTCAGCTTGGACATACCAGTTAATTGCAGAGCAATATGATATTAAGTGCGATATCACTTATGCTGGTACTCTTTCTCATCAAGAAAACATTGCTTTAGTAAAGCTTACTAGCTTGCCAGCAACTCGTACTCCTTTACAAAGTTTAAAAAATCGCGACCTGTCATCGTATAAAGGTTACGTGCTAGTTGATAATCAAGGAACTACTTCTACTTTAATAAATGCAGTACAAGAAGCAGGAATTCCTTTAATAGCAATTGTAGACCACCACAATTTGCAGGGTGATTTAAAGTCAGAATTTGTTGATATACGTCCTGGAGTAAGAGCAACTGCGACAATTTTTACTCAATATCTACAAGCGGGTTTGTTGCAGCTAGATAGCAGCATGAGCGAACACGTAAATTGTGCTACTGCTTTGATGCATGGCTTGCACTCAGATACAAATAGACTGATGCAGGCTAGAGAAGAAGATTTTATGGCAGCAGCCTATCTGAGTCGTTTTTATGATGGTCAACTGCTAAATACCATACTGCAAGCAACTCGTTCTAAACGAGTAATGGACGTTATTGAACGCTCGCTGAGAAATCGCATTGTACAAAATAATTTTTCGATAGCTGGAGTTGGTTACTTACGTTACGACGATAGAGATGCCATTCCTCAAGCCGCTGATTTTTTGGTGACAGAAGACAACGTTCATACAGCAGTAGTGTACGGTATAGTTCACGATGAAGATGAAGAAGAATTAGAAGTTGTGATTGGTTCTTTAAGAACTAATAAACTGACGTTAGACCCTGATGAATTTATAAAAGAAGCTTTTGGACAAGACAGCACGGGTCGTTTTTTCGGTGGTGGCCGTACCAGTGCTGGAGGGTTTGAAATTCCTATGGGTTTCTTATCCGGAAGCAACGAAAATTCACCTTATGCAAAAATGAAATGGGAAGTTTACGATGCTCAAATCAAACAGAAATTGTTGAAATTAGTTAATCCTAAAGATAATCTAATTTCGTCTGATGATGAATAATTATTAGTTGTTAATTGTTCGTTATTGGTGCAAATTCTAAAATCTTAAATTCAGGGTTGTGGAACTATATTTAATCCGTCATGGTATTGCTCAAGAAGCTACAAGTGAAATTCGAGATGAAGATCGGAGACTTACAGAACAGGGACGCAAAAAAACACAAAAAGTAGCTCGGCGTTTAAAAGACTTAGGTTTAAGTTTTGATTTGATTGCAACGAGTCCCTTAGTAAGAGCGCAGCAAACGGCAGAAATTCTTATTTCTACAGAATTAAGTTCGCAATTAGAACAATGTTCTTATCTTGCTCCTAACGGTAATATTGAAGACTGGGTTGAAAAATGGTTGATACCGAAGCAATATTCCAAGACGGCTTGCGTAGCATTAATTGGACATCAACCTTGCTTAAGCAATTGGGCTGAAATTTTAATTTGGGGTGAAGCTAAAGACAGTTTAGTTCTAAAAAAAGCAGGTACGATAGGAATAGAAACACCAGAAACTTTACCTATTTTCGGTCGTTGTCAAATGTTTTGGTTGACACCACCTAGATACCTTATTTGATTACGATGTAACTTTTCATTAAAGTGATTTTGTAATAAAGGATACTGTTATGGTGGTAAAACTTTCTGGTAAGTTAACTCTATAAAATATGCACAAACATTTCGTATGGTATTGCCATGATGGTTTGCGAATTTAAGCCCGGATTGGATGGTGTTCCCGCAGCTCAATCCAGTATTAGCAATGTTGACGGGCAGAAGGGAATACTAGAATATCGTGGCATCCGAATTGAAGAACTAGCAAAAAAGAGTACTTTCCTCGAAACTGCTTATTTGCTAATTTGGGGCGAACTCCCCTCTAAAGAAGAATTAGCATTATTTGAACATGAAGTACACCAAAATAGAAGAATAAAATATCGCATTCGGGACATGATGAAGTGTTTTCCCGAAAGTGGTCATCCAATGGATGTTTTGCAAGCTTCAGCAGCAGCATTGGGTTTATTTTATTCGCGGCGCGATCTTAACAATCCAGTTTATATCAGAAATGCTGTTGTCCGTCTGCTGGCAAGTATTCCGACAATGGTAGCAGCTTTTGAATTGATGCGACGAGGTGACGATCCCGTGCGACCTCATGATGATTTAGATTATGCTGCTAACTTTTTGTATATGCTGCATGAAGAAAAACCAGATCCCATAGCAGCGCGGATATTTGATGTCTGCTTGATACTTCATGCCGAACACACGATGAATGCTTCTACCTTCAGTGCTAGGGTAACAGCTTCGACTCTTACCGATCCCTACGCGGTAGTTGCAAGTGCAGTCGGTACTTTAGGAGGACCTTTACATGGTGGAGCTAACGAAGAAGTAATTCGCATGTTAGAAGAAATTGGTTCTACAAAGAATGTTCGCCCTTATGTTTTAGACTGCATTCAACGTAAAGCAAAAATCATGGGTTTCGGTCATCGCGTTTACAAAGTAAAAGACCCCCGTGCGAAAATCTTGCAGAATTTAGCAGAAGAATTATTTGCCAAAGTTGGGTATGACAAGTATTATGACATTGCCCAAGAAATGGAACGAGTAGTAGAAGAAAAACTCGGTCAAAAAGGAATTTATGCCAATGTTGACTTTTATTCTGGGTTAGTGTATAGAAAATTGGGAATTTCTACAGACTTTTTTACGCCAGTATTTGCGATGGCTCGGGTCGCCGGTTGGCTAGCGCATTGGAAAGAACAGTTAGTCCAAAACCGTATTTTCCGTCCCAGCCAGGTTTACAACGGTCGCCACAACGTTGATTACGTGCATATAACCGAACGCGCTTAAATTGGGAATTGGGGATTGGAAGTTGAGAGCGATCGCTGAATTATTAATTTATTAACCTTATTGACATTTATTTCCCCGCTCTGCTCTACTTGCCGATTTCCTCATCCCTGATTTAATTCCTCGTGTGAGGAATCTTTATCCATAGAATAAGTAGAAACTCTCCCACGGGTGAGAAAACAGCAAGCCTTGGAGCGATATACTAGGCATGGTCATTTTCAATATCTGAAATTTTGCCTCTTTTAGGTAAAGATATTATTAGGTTGCTTTACAAGTATTAATAAGTGTCAATATTTGTAAGTAACTAACGATTTGATTAAGTATGAAAATGTCTATGTTGCTTTTCATACTTAATTTTTTAAATCTTAGAAGAGTGCTTTTTGCGCTCTTGGTAAATAAGGCAATTGGCACCGCCTATAGCTCTACTGATTAAATTATTGTAATAGATTTAACAAGTAGAGGCTTGAGAGATATCTGATATTGGTCATTTATTTCTTAAGCGATGAAGAATCCCGTGCTGTATCGCGGGTCGTGTCAGGCTTGAGTTAACTTCAAGAGTATAAAGATGAATTCAGGAATTGATCTGCAAGGAACTTTTATTCAAAGTTTGATGGATTTGGGACTGCCTGCGGGTACGGCTAAAGCCATTTGGATGCCCTTGCCTATGATTTTGATGCTCATTGGTGCCACAGTAGGGGTACTAGTTTGTGTTTGGCAAGAGCGAAAAATTTCAGCAGCAGCCCAGCAGCGGATTGGTCCGGAATTTATCGGGCCTTTGGGTTTGCTTGCACCAGTCGCGGATGGTTTAAAGCTGGTCTTCAAAGAAGACGTAATACCTTCAAAATCTGACCCTTGGTTGTTTACCCTTGGTCCGATCATTGTTGTCCTGCCCGTATTTCTGTCTTATTTAATTGTGCCGTTTGGACAGAATTTGTTAATAACTAACGTAGGAATGGGCGTATTCCTGTGGATTGCTCTTTCTTCTATTCAGCCAATTGGTTTATTAATGGCTGGCTACGCATCAAATAACAAATACTCTCTCTTAGGGGGGTTGCGAGCGGCAGCGCAATCAATTAGTTATGAAATTCCTTTGGCTTTGGCTGTATTGGCGATCGCCATGATGTCGAATAGCCTTAGCACGGTTGATATTGTTAACCAACAATCGGGTTACGGTATTTTAGGTTGGAACGTTTGGCGACAACCCGCAGGTTTTGTAATTTTCTGGATAGCAGCCTTGGCAGAATGCGAACGTATGCCTTTTGACTTACCAGAAGCAGAAGAGGAACTAGTTGCAGGTTATCAAACCGAATATTCAGGTATGAAGTTCGCTTTGTTTTACTTAAGTTCCTATGTAAATCTAGTATTGTCAGCTTTACTGGTATCTGTTCTATATCTAGGTGGTTGGGATTTTCCGATTCCGATCAATTTAATTGCAGGTTGGTTGGGAGTAAGCGAAGCTAATCCGGTTTTACAGGTGGTTACCGCTTCATTAGGTATCACAATGACCGTACTAAAAGCCTACTTCTTGGTATTCCTAGCAATCTTGTTACGTTGGACAGTACCAAGAGTTCGTATTGACCAACTATTAGATTTAGGTTGGAAATTTTTACTACCCATCGGTTTGGTTAATTTGCTGTTAACCGCAGCATTGAAATTGGCTTTTCCCGTTGCCTTTGGTGGATGAATCAGAAGTTATGAGTTATGAGTTATGAGTTATGAGTTAATAAATATTTCTTAATTCCTAACCCCTAACTCCTAACTTTATTTAAGTACAAGGAGAGAGAGACAATGTTGAAGTTCCTCAAACAAGTCGTTGATTACACAAAAGAAACCTGGGAAGCGACTCGTTACATAGGTCAAGGTTTAGCCGTTACTTTCGACCACATGCAGCGTCGTCCCGTTACGGTACAGTATCCCTACGAAAAACTGATTCCTAGCGAACGCTTTCGAGGTAGAATTCATTTCGAGTTCGATAAGTGTATTGCTTGCGAGGTTTGCGTTCGAGTTTGCCCTATTAATTTACCCGTTGTGGATTGGGAATTTAATAAAGCCAGCAAAAAGAAAAAGCTTAACCACTACAGTATTGATTTCGGAGTTTGTATATTCTGCGGTAACTGTGTAGAGTATTGTCCGACAAACTGTTTATCAATGACAGAAGACTACGAGCTTTCTACCTACGACCGTCACGAGTTGAATTATGATAACGTTGCTCTAGGTCGTTTGCCTTATAAAGTTACGAACGATCCAATGGTAACGCCGTTGCGTGAATTAGTTTACCTTCCCGAAGGTGTAATGGAACCTCATGGTTTACCAGAGAATGCACCCCGTGCAGGTGCTTTCCCCGAAGACTTTGCGGAAGAAGAAAAAGAAGATGTTAAAGGTTAAGAGTTAAGAGTTAAGAGTTAGGAGTTAGGAGTTAGGAGTTAGGAGTTAAAAATGACGAGTTTATGTTTGGTCAAAAATTAACAACTGACGAACTAACAACTAACAACCAACAATCAACAATCAACAACGAAGGACGAAAAAAGTGGATTTAGCGGGTGGAATACAGATAGTTTCGTTTGCCATACTAGCAGCGATGATGATTGGAGCAGCGCTAGGAGTTGTACTATTTAATAACATAGTTCACTCTGCTTTCATGCTAGCTGGCGTATTTGTAAGTATTGCGGGATTGTATCTATTACTAAATGCTGACTTTGTAGCGGCAGCCCAATTACTAGTTTATGTCGGAGCAATTAACGTATTAATTTTGTTTGCCATTATGTTGGTAAACAAGCAAGAAAATTTTGTACCCTTGCCGAATTCTTGGGTAAGGAAAGCAGCAACAGGATTGGTAAGTTTAGGATTGTTCGCACTTCTAAGTACAATGGTTCTAGCTACACCTTGGAGTATTTCTACTACAACTCCTGTTACAAACTCTATAGTTGTAATTGGCGAGCATTTCTTTACTGACTTTTTGTTGCCTTTTGAGTTAGCTTCTGTCTTACTATTGATGGCTATGGTAGGAGCGATTATATTAGCGCGTCGCGAATATTTACCTCCTCAAGAAACTTCAGATCAATTGCCACAAACTGTTTTAGAACTACCAGAGCGTCCAAGAGAATTGGTCTCATCGGTTAGTGAAGACAAATAACAGTTATCAGTGAACAGTGAACAGTGAACAGTGAACAGTGAACAGTTATCAGTCAACAATAGGCAATTATCAATGAATAATTAACGATTTTTGAATTGCTTAACCGTACTTTATTGTTTAGAACAGGTAATTCATTATCTATATTCTTCGAGTGATAATTAATATTTGATGATCCACACCCTACCCTACGGGAACACCTGACAGTGAACGGGTGAAAATTGATAATTGATAAAAAAATAGGAATAGTAAACAATCATGCAACTTCAGTACTTTTTATTACTAGCTGCTGCTTTATTTTGTATCGGCATTTATGGGATTGTCACCAGCCGTAATGCGGTACGGGTGTTGATGTCAATTGAATTGCTGCTAAATTCGGTGAATTTGAATTTAATGGCTTTTTCTAATTATTTAGATTCAACATTAATAAAAGGTCAGGTTTTCACCGTATTTGTTATTACTGTAGCGGCAGCCGAAGCAGCAGTAGGTTTAGCAATTGTGTTAGCAATATATCGCAATCGCGATACCGTAGATATGGAACAGTTTAACCTCCTAAAGTGGTAGTTTCGTGGAGCTTAAGCAAGTAATTATTGCCTACAAGGCACGAGACTCTCAAAGCAAACGCTGGGCTGAAATCTGTGCTAGCCAGTTAGAACGTCGTAAATGCCATGTACTCATGGGTCCTAGCGGCCCAAAGGATAATCCATATCCGGTTTTTTTAGCATCGGCAACCCAACAAATTGACTTAGCTATAGTACTTGGTGGTGATGGTACGGTTCTAACTGGTGCAAGACACTTAGCCCAGGCAGGTGTTCCTATTTTGGCCGTGAATGTAGGAGGTCACTTAGGATTTTTAACCGAGGCGGTAGAAGAGTTTCAGGATACCGAATCGGTTTGGGACAGACTGCTAGAAGACCGTTACGCCGTACAGCGACGGATGATGTTGCAAGCGGCAGTTTATGAGGGGCATGGTTCTAATTTGGAACCGATAACCGAAAACTATCTTGCTTTGAACGAAATGTGTATCAAACCTGCTTCTGCAGATCGCATGATAACGTCAATTTTGGAAATGGAAATTGATAATGAGGTCGTGGATCAATATCAAGGAGACGGGTTAATTATTTCTACCCCTACAGGTTCAACAGGTTATACAGTTTCAGCAAACGGTCCGATAATGCACGATGGAATGGAAGCCATTACCATCACTCCTATTTGTCCTATGAGTCTTTCGAGTCGTCCAATTGTATTACCTCCGGGTTCGGTAGTTAGTGTTTGGCCTTTAGGAGATTTTGATTTAAGTACCAAATTGTGGACTGATGGTGTTTTAGCAACTTCCATATGGCCCGGACATCGTATAGATGTACGTATGGCTGATTATCGCTCTAAGTTCATAATTTTGCGAGAAAATTATTCTTACTATCAGGTTTTACGCGAAAAACTGCTTTGGGCTGGTACTAGAGTTCGGTATAACAGCAAACATAGTACGAATTAAATGCACAAAGGTTTGTAGTAGCGCTGTCTTCGCGGGCATCGCAACTACGAACTAATCCAAACAAACAGCATCCACCTCAACTTCAATTAACATTGCAGAATCTATCAGCGATTTAACTTCCACCATTGTGGAAGCAGGAGGATGTTCGGCAAAAAACTCTTGATGCGCTTTACCGAATTCAGCCCAGAGAGAGATGTCTGTGACATACATTCTTGTTCTAGTTACGTTACTAATATCGGCGTTCAAATCTTGTAAGGCTTTTTGAACGATTTCAAAGCAATATTTAGCCTGAGCATAAGCATCACCGGGAGCAAAAACGCTACCATCTTCAGCAACTGGAGCAGTACCCGACACATAGATATGATTCCCTGCTTTGACAGCACGACAATAACCTACGGTAGACTCCCAAGATGCACCGGAAAAAGTTCTGTTGATTTGCATGGTTATGATTTTTTGGACGAATTATATTAAGTCTTAGTAGTAGGTTGGGTTAGACACGTCAGCACCTGAGCTTGGTAGCCCCGTGCTTTTAAGCCGGGGAGGAAAAGCGATATAGGCAGATTTATCTGCATTCAAAAAATGGTAAAGTATAATCGGCAAGTATGAATAACCATCTACGTGAAGAAACATCCTAGTAAGGCGAAATCCCTGCAACGAAGAACCGGCTACGGAGGTAGTACGACTAGACGAGTAAGTAATGGCAGGATGTTGAGCGTACCGAATTGGCAGTAGTGATGGACTCGGAAAGCAAAATCATTAGTCAGAAGTAAACGCAATTGCAGCATCGATTTCGATAGTTGTTTTGAGCGTCTAGTGGGATATTTGACTATTCCTTTTAAGCAAGTCTTAAAGAATCTGCCTCTATGAACGAGGGCAGAGTGTCAAGAACAACAATTTCATTTTTAGAAACAATCCAAATAACTGCTGAAAGAGGATTGTCAAACCACAATATTTCTCGCGGTGGCTGATATCCTTCATAGGTAAGTTTAATTGCTGTTTTAGCTTTTTGTTTATCTGTAGGGGAAGTATCTAAAGCAATTTTGATCCATTCATCGCGAATAATTGGGATGAGTGCCCTGCTCCGGTGTCAGTTTTTCAATGACCATTTATAGCGGTTTTCAGCTGGATGGAACTGATATCTTGCACTATTAGCAATTAACCAAAAGAAACCCGGTTTCTGACAATGATGCAAGATTTAAGATGGAATACAGATTGACGTTGAGAAGGGAAGGGATGCGCGACAGCGCGGGGTAAAGTTTCGAGTGTATTGTACTCAATCGAAAACTGCTATATATTTTTCCAAAAAATAGCACAAATATACTATAATCAAAAACCCGGCGATCGCGAACCGGGCTTTATAATTCTCGCAATTGATTTCAATCAAATTGGAATGACTTTATTTGTAACAATTATTAATTTTTGAAAACGTAAGTAAGCTGATAATTTGTAACTTTTTCAATCCACTTTTCTTAAGAAATAGCTAATTACGCTAGTGACGATTGATAGCACTATTGAACCGAATAAAGCAGCTAAAGGGCCACTAATTGTAAAACCGTAACCTGGTGTAAAAATGGTTGCTAACCAAAGGGTAAATCCATTGACAACAAATGTAAACAATCCGAAGGTGAGTAAAGTTATCGGAAATGTTAAAATGCTCAAAATTGGTCTGATAATAGCATTAACTAATCCGACAACAATAGCTGCAACTAAGGCTGCAACAAAGCTTTTTATCACAAATCCAGGAACAATATGAGCGGTAATTAGCAGTGACACCGCAGTGCCAAGCCAAGTTAATATAAAGTGCAGCATGGGCTTTGTTTGAGAAAATTATTGATTTGTCTGGGTAATTTACAATAAACTTTTCGGTATCCGCTCATGAATGAAAGCTGATAAATAACGCTTTCCGAGTAATGGCATCTAATGATACCTTATTTTTTTTGAATATATATTATCTTATTGCGGGTTCTCGTTACGACTTTAATTAATTAATTACTTAAATATAGAATCACTTGATAGCGGTATTAATTGTTATATAGGCAAGGAATATTGTACATTTTGTTGTGTAGCGAATAAATTTTATACTAGTAGTCGTTAGGAGTTTAGTTTTTTTCTCGGAAATGAGCGATATCGATTTTTCCGCACATAAAACCATATACTTATTTTGCAGCAAACTTTTAAAAATTTTGCGTTATTAATTTAGCGCTGTAAAAGGATCGTATCTGGCAAACGATCCATAATACGTCATTGCGAGTGGAACGGAGTGAAACGAAGTAATCCCAAACACTGCGGTTGCTTCACTTCGTTCACAATGACATATGATATCTTTTCCGTTTATACTTCTTCTTTCCTATTTCCTCTGCGCCCTAGAAGGGTTTTTTATAATTCCGGTGTGACCGGAATTGATATAATGGGTGATTTGCCGGACATCATATGAAATCATTGCGATCGCTATCTTCCCACCCCCAATATAAAAAATAATAATGGTGCCGTACTATTTTAGTGACGACACCTTACAAAAAGTTGGATATTAAATTAACTCACTATCGATTAACGCTTATCTAAAAGATTCCAGGTAGCTCCTCCGACAACTCCATCGGGTTCTAAACCATTACGCTTCTGAAATGCTTTTACTGCTTCTAATGTTACCGGACCAAAATCTCCATCAACACCTTTGAGAAGTCCTAAATTGGATAGTTTTTCCTGCAATTTCACAACTTGAGAACCTCGCATCCCAGGACGTAAAATCGGAAATCCTGCTGCGGTGTATTGTACTACAGGAGGTTTTTTCTTGGTGGTGGTGCTTCTACGATTAGTTGTAGTTTGACGAGTTCGCGTAGTTGCAGCTTGTCTTCGTGCGGGTTTGCGTTTCCGAGTGGTGGTTTGAGGTTTTGGTTTTGCTGGCGTTGGTTCTGGATTCGTTGCTGCTGGTGTTGAAGGTTTCGGCTCTGGAGCAGCCGGTTGCACAATCCGAACTGGACTATTGTTTACAGCCGTTGTTACCGTTCGCTGCTGGGTGGAATTATTCACTACTCTAACGCTACTGAAGGATTCAGTAGGCATGGGAAAGGTATCAGAAGGTGGTGGTGTCGTAGCGGCAGTTACTTTAGTTGATGTTGTTGATGCTGTTGATGTACTGGTGCTAGGAAAAAGGGTTTGCCAAGTATTAGTATCTACTACTCCATCAGATTTCAAACCTGCTGCTTGCTGAAAACTCGAAACTGCTTTTTTGGTTGATTGGCTGAAGATACCATTAACTTCACCTTTGTAAAAACCTAACAGTTTTAAAGCACCTTGTAATTCTCTAACAGGTACTCCCTCGCTACCTATTTTGAGAGTAGGACGATTTATCGTAGCCCCTACAACTACTTGAGCAATTTTTTGGGGTGCTGCAATTGATACTCGGGCACTAACTCCAAAAAACAGGGGACTAGAAGAAATTAACAGTAACCAGTAAAACTTATTTCTCGGAAGGAAACGAAACGATATGAGAGAGCGTAAGTACTTGATAATACTTAGTTTTTTACTACCTATCATGGTTTGTGCCCCCGGCAAATCTCTTACAAATACACTATCTATTAACCAGTATAAAATTAAATTGCGACAGCAGTGTAAATGCTTAAAATAAACTGATAAATGAAAATAATTGATTCTAAGTAAATCTCGTCCACTGCTGCTAGGCAATTACACTGCTAATTGCTTCTTGTTGACCGATTATAGACACAAATGGTTCCTGTAAATATTTGATAGCTGCTTCGGTGGTATCTGCATTGGTTAAGGCTGCGATATCTTGTTGAAATTTTTGATCGAAGTCTATTCCTAAACCGATGATTTCATACCAACCGTATATCTGAGCAATTTGTCCGTTGGTTTGTTTTCCTAAAGCGTATTGTCCGAGTATTTTGTTTTTTGCAGCTTGCAAGACGCTTTCTTCTAATTTATTAATGGAAAGTAAATCTACTTCTTTTCGCAATCCTTTCAAGGCTCTAAGGGTATTTCCTGGTGCCGTACCCATATAAACGACAAAAGAACTTGAGAACTGTCGTGTGGGGTAAAATGCCGATACGTCGTAAGCTAAACCAAGCTTTTCTCTTAATTCAATAAATAAGCGACTGGAAAGCCCATTTCCTAAATAACTAGATAGCAATTTTAAAGCAGCGTAGTCATCAGAATCTACTGAAGCACCTAAGTAACCCAACATAATTACTGACTGCTGTGTTGGTTGAGGGGTAATTACTTGTTGTGGTTGGGTTTGAGGGATTGATACATTGGTAGTGGGTAGCGTGTCTACAAGAGGTTGCCAATCGCCGAATAATTGATTGATTTGCTGTTGTGCATTTTCAGATGAAATACGACCAGAAATGCTAATAACTATATTATCCGGACGGAAATAAGTTTGATAATATTCAAGTAAATCTTCCCGAGTCAAACTGCCGATAGTAGTTTCATCTCCTAATCCCGAAGATGCATAAGGATGATTTTTGTACATAATTTGACGTAATTGCTCAAAAGCAACGCTGAAAGGCTGTTCTTTTTGCAAGCGTACATCTTGTAGAGCGATTCGCTTTTCCATTTCCACTTCTGCTTCGGGAAAAGTAGGCGATCGCAATATTTTAGCTGCCAATTCTAGTATCTGGGCGAAATCAGCAGTCACGGTTTTTAAGGATAGAACAAAATAATCTGTTGCAGTATCGGCACTTAAACTAGCTCCAACAGATTCTACACGCTCGGCAATTTCTAAGCTGGTAAGTCCATCACACCCTTTAGTAAGTACAGCACCAAGTAAATTTGCCAACCCTGCTTTTTCTGGATTTTCATAACAACTTCCAGCACGGATAAATATTCTAGTTGCAATTACATCGGCAGTAGAATTTTCTGTAACTAGAAGTACTATCCCATTTTTCAACTGAGTACGATCGAGATTCGATGGTTTTGGCAAGGTTGTCATTTAAATTATGGGTTTTAGTTTTAAATTAGCAAGCGGTGAGTAGAGATTTATAAATGAATTGTCTTTTAGTTTTTCTTCTACCCTATCCCTTATCTGTTTATTAGCTCTTACGGATTTTAATATCTCTTAATTTTCTGGTTTAACTACTGTTACGGCGTAATTATCGGGAGAAAGATATTTATATGCTATATTTTGGAGTTCTTTTGAGTCAAAGGATTGAATTTCAAGGGGGTAATTTACTGAAAGTTCGGCTGAAGCGATGGTGTTGTAATATCCATAAAGTCCTGCTAATTGATTTGGCGTTTCTGTAGAAAAAGCGTAGTCATTGCATAGCATACGTTTAGCACGGTTGAGTTCTGGCTCGGTAATTTCTTGGCTAATTAATTTTTCTAAATGAAGCCCGATCAATTTTTCTACGCTCTCTAGTTGCTTTGATTCGAGCCAGACATTGATAGTAAATAAACTTGATTGCTGTTGCAGTGAAAAACTGCTGTAAATTCCGTTGACTATTTGCCGATTTTCCCTTAAATCGCTGATTAATCGCGAAGCCCTTCCTCCAGCTAAAATTACCGAAAGCAAATCTAAAGCATAACAAATACGAAGTTTCTCTACTCCTGGGGCTACCCATGCCATTAACAGGCGAGCTTGTTCTAACCTAGGTAGTTTAATCTGTTGACGATAAATTCCATTAATACAAGGTTTTTTTGCAGGCTGCATCATAGGAAAATCTGAGCATGATGGAGCAAAATTATCAAAAGCCTTGTTTACTAATTCCAAAGCTTTCGACGAAGCAATTCCTCCGGCGATCGCTACTGTTATGTTTTCTGGTTGATAATGAGTACGATGAAAGCAGCGCAGTTGCTCTACTTGATGTTGTGCTAAATCTCGCTCGCTTCCTAAAATCGAGCGTCCATAAGGATGCTGTGGATAAACACTTTGACAAAGTGCTTGAAAACTCATCCAATCGGGACTATTATACGCTTGCCGAATTTCTTCTAAAATTACATTACGTTCGCGATTTAGTTCAATTTCGGGTATAGCAGCATTAAGTAATAATTCACCCATTAAAGGTAAACTTTCTTCGAGATAATTAGAAGCTGTAGTCAGCGAATAATGAGCATAATCATAACTGGTAGCTGCATTACTTACACCGCCCAGACATTCAATTTTTTGATCGAATACTCCAGCTGCTAACTTTTCCGTACCCTTGAATATCATGTGTTCTAAGAAGTGAGCTACTCCACACCAAGACTGTGGTTCTAAGTTGGCTCCGGCTTTAACCCATACATCTGCTACAGCGATGGGAGTGCTAGATATTTCTTGGTGAATCAATGTTAACCCGTTGTCTATCTTGAAGACTGAGGCTGGAAACACGGTACTATATTTTTATATAAGAATATTAAATAATTGTATCAGTTTTTATTTCAATTCTATTCAACATGCCAAGTTTTTTCTAACAAAAAATAATTTTTATAATTAGGTTTTTTCTAATCATACTAAAATTCAATTGTTGAAAATCTATAATATTAACATTGTATTTTTAATGATAAAAATTGATGCTTGGTTAAGTATTTTTGCTATTGCAATTGTCAACATGACTATAAATATCGAGCAGTAAATGCTATAGCGTTTTTGACTCGGATGCAATATATAAAAATTTTAGAAATCGGACAGACAAGGATGTTTACCTATAAATATGTATTCTCATCGACCAAAAACCGCTATATCTACAAATAAGTTGTTTTACAGCTAAATCTTATGAGTGACAAATATTACAATTATTATAGTTATGACGTTCTTTCCTCTTGTTGTATACAAATTGAATACGTAATAGCTTAACAAGTATTCTTCTTCATATGACTGATGATGATTTATTTACCTTTTATCTGCCGATTTCTATTGCGGCTTGATATATAGTAAAGTCTTAAAAAATTAAAAGAAAGCTCCTCAAATCGAAAAGTGATTTAAGGAGCCTTCAAATTTTAGTTCACCGCAACGCCGTTTTACCTAAGTTTATGACCTGGTTTAACCAGGGGGGAGCCTAATATCTCGTTTAAAGTTTCCGGATGCAAGTCCGGTTTACTGCCACGAAACTCTTCGGTTCCCATATCATAAAAATCATAGATCACAAAACTGTATGGCAGTCACCAACGTTGCAGTGCGACAAACCTATTATAACTTTCACTTAGGAGGTTGTGTAGTAAATTGAAAATTTTTATTTTCGTTTGCTACATCAATTCATTTAGAATACCATATAGACTCTATATTTCTGGCAATTGTCATCGCTTCATCACGATTTAATTTGTCTAATAAAACCGTAATATGTCCTAGTTTACGTCCCGGACGAGATTCGGATTTACCGTACCAATGGACGTGCGCTCCTGGAATTTTTGCTAATGTAAAGCGCTTATCAATATAGTCACTTTTCTGGGTTTCATAACCTAACAAATTTACCATAATAGCACAAGGATTTTTCATGGCTGGGTTGCCTAATGGTAAATCGCATACAACTCGCAATTGTTGCTCAAATTGCGAAGTAAAGCAGGCATCAATAGAAAAATGCCCGGAGTTATGGGTTCGAGGTGCAATTTCATTTACTAATACTTCACCGCTATCAGTCAAAAACAACTCTATTCCGAAAACTCCTATAACTTGCAGATTGTCAAGTATGGTAGCAGCTATATCTCTTATCGTATTTTCTGTCTGGAGACTGATGTCAGCAGGCGCAATAACTCGCTGACAAACTTGTTGTTCTTGTTGAGTTTCTACTACTACAAAAGTGGAAACTTCACCAGAAGCAGAGCGTGCTGCAATAACAGCTAATTCTTTTTGAAAAGGGATAAATTCTTCTAATAAAAAGTGGGATTCAATTAAATTATTTGTTTGTTTTTCTTCCGGATTATCTAAATAGAGTTTTTGCTTTAAACTAATTAAATCTTTAATAATAAAAGTTCCTTGACCATCATAGCCATGACGGCGAGCTTTTAAAACAACTGGAAAACTCAATTGAGAATCGTTGAATTTATTAACTTTTGTATCTTGACCTAGGGAAGAAGATGATATATAGAATAATGATTCTGGTAATTCAAATTTAGGGACTGGTATATTCAAATTTTGCAAAAAACAGCGTTGATGGTATTTATCTAAAAGAGGAGATAATGCTTCAAGCCGAGGGCGAAAACAAACTTTTTCTGTCTTCAATTTAGATAAAGCTTCTAAATCAACAAATTCATTCTCGAAAGTAATCGCATCACACTGTTTTGCTAATTCGGCTGTAGCTGTAGCATCATCAACTGCGGCAAAAATAGTATCTTTGGCAATACTGACTGCTGGATCGTAAGCGTTAGGAGTTTGCACAATTAGTTCCACCCCAAGCTTTTGAGCCGCAGTACCCATCATCCAAGCTAATTGCCCGCCACCAATTACACCAATACGCTTCATTTGCATCCTAAAGAATAACGAGTTTCTACACCTGTTTTAGAATTGATACCGTCAGCTTTTTGGCAAAGTTGTTTAACTGGCGCTGCGTCTAAAATTGCATCAGTAAAATCTACACCATTAATGTTTGTATAAACAAATATTGCACGGAGTCACAAAGCTTCTACGAGTACGGCATCGTTCATATCTACTCCTGTTAAGTTTACTAGATTTAGCATCGCATTAGTTAAATCTGCTCGATGCAAATTAGCTTTGATGATTGCAGATGCGCTTAAAACTGCACCACAAAGATTGGCATGAGCTTTTATAAGTCAGTTCTAAATTTTTATTAGAAAAATAGAGATGTTTGTAGGCTTTCACTTGCAAAATTTCTTCCTGAAAGTTCTGCATTACCAAAAGATGAAGGATGAGTCTAATTAACCATTGCCCATCCGGTACAAAATACTGCTGAAAAATAGATAATAACTGCGGCTAATAAAGCTTGAAAGAATCGATTTGACATCAGTTCAGCGTCAAATTAGATATCTTTATACTAAATTAAGCTTACATCATCTATACCTTTAAATCTCTTAGTCATATAAACGATATGAGGCATATATCACCTGAATTATAAAGCAAGTTTATTAGTCGCTTTTTGTGGTATGACATTACTTTCTAAATATTGAAAAATATTTTTTAGCTTTAATTGGATTTCATAACTGATAAATTTACATTTCTTCAAAAATATGCTCTTTGAGCTATTGAAAATGTTGAGAAAAATTTACTTTTAAGGGAATTGATAAAGTTTATTATCATTTAGCGAAATAATTAGGCGATCGCTGTTAGTCTTGTAATTAGTGAAAGCCTTGTTTTTCTGTTATCTAAGAAAGAATTAAGTCTTTACAAAGCTTCACACTTTTTAGTTGTAATTCTTCTAGTAGAGAATTGTTAACTATGAGTATTAATCGAGAAATTTCTATTTATTATTATTGGGAAGTTATGCTTAAGAATTTAAATCGACTAACTAGCAATCCTATGAGACATTACAAAGATGAATGGATTGATCAATGGTGCCAAGATAATGGTTGGACGGATCTATATATAGAGCGCTGTAATAACTTTTGGGCTTTTCCTCCAGGTGCAGTAATTCCCGAGCCAATCCCAACCAAGGTTCTTAGAGCAATTAAAGCGGAAAGAGGTTTAACCTGTGAAGAAAGAATTTGGTCTATTACGGCAGTAGTGGCAACAATGGTAGCTGCTGGTGTTACCTACTGGTTGAGGTGTCCGATACCTATGGTTGCAGCCTTTGCTTTCAATGCTGTAACTGTAGCTCAATTGGAAGTTGAAGATGCTTATTAGAATTGAGGAGTGGAATATTCATGGGGAAGCTTTTCCCTATGAATATTATAAATAGTATTTTTTTTATAATTATTAAATTAATCTTTTGTTTAAGCCTAATAATCTGTGTCACATTATTGTCACATGACTCAGTTTAGATTATATACAAGGTTGAAAAAGACTAAGTAGAATAGCTGGTTGAAAAGTTAGTTAATTACTTAATGCGGTTATATTCCCTAATATCCCCTTTAATTAAGGGGATTTTTTACTATGTACATTAATATCTAGTAAATAGTAAATGCTTGTATATTATGTTTGTGAAAACACTAATAAATTTCACGCATAAATAGTATAAGATAGTGCATCATCTTAATTATCAAAATATCGGCAACTAAATAAAACTGTCTATCTACCTTGAGTGTAATGACTCAGATTGCAGCACTATTTTTTCTATGCTCAGCTTAAAAGAAAATTAAAGCCTTTGTATTCTGTTATTAGTACAAGCTGTGAAATTATTCTAATTCGCTGTGGATTAGTTGAAATTGGTTATAAAACGAGCAAAGATGTAGATTCAAATATAGAACGAAATATTACTAGAATGTAAGTCGCCGTTTATCGATAACTATAAAAATACGTCGATCTACGTAAGTAATTATATAGATTATTTTTGCTTTTTAATATTAGTTATTCAAGTCAGAAATAAATTTTTCCGTAGTTATCCGGTAGAGAAAGACTAATAAATGAAGTTAAGCTTCAATATAAATGATATCTCTTAAATCATTAAAAAAATTATGTTTTAAGATATACCATGCATCAATAGGTTATGTATTTTAAATGATTCATCAGTAAAAAAGAAGTTAAAAATTAATTCAAATTATATATATTACTTAAATAATCATGGAATCTAGAGAATCAGTAGATTTAGATTTACAAAAATTTTGGTACATAATCAAGAGACGTTGGTTACCTGCTGCATTTATATTCACGATTTGTGTGGGAGCAGCAGCAGTATTAGGCTCTTTTAAGAAGCCAGTTTTTGAGGCACAAGGTAAACTTTTGATTAAAAAAGTAAACCAGACTTCTGCTTTAACGGGATTAGGACAAGAAATTGGACAGTTAGAAGGATTAGATATTAAAAGTAGTCCTATAAATACGGAGATAGAAGTAATTAGTTCTAAGCCTATTTTAGTTGACACAATTAACAACTTAAAGCTTAAAAATGATAAAGGTGTACCTTTAGAAGCAAAAGAACTAGCGAAAATTATTAATCTCAGAGCAATTCCAGCAACCGATGTTCTGCAAATTTCTTATGAAAGTAAGAATGCTAAAGAAGCAGCAGCCGTTGTTAATGAATTAATGAGTCTGTACATAGAAAATAATATTCAAACGAATAGAGCGGCGGCTGTTGCGGCTGGTGATTTTATTGCCAAACAATTGCCTGAAACCCAAAATACCGTTAAAGAAGCTGAAAGAAAATTGCGTCAATTTCAGCAACAGAATAACGTTATTTCTTTAGAAGAAGAATCTCGAAATGCAGTAGCAATTCAGAAAGAATTAGAAACTAGAATCACTGAAACAAGAATTGCTTTAGGGGAGGTAATGTCTCGCTCTCAAAGTCTTCAAAGTAAAGTTGGGATGAATTTTCAGGATGCGATAAATAGTGATTCTTTAAAAAGTTCTACCGGAGTACAGCAGGTTTTAAAAAATTTACAACAAGTAGAAAACGACTTAGCAATAGCTCAGACTCGTTTTTTTGCAACACACCCAATAGTAGAAAGTTTAATAAGTCGAAGAAATGCGTTACAAACATTATTGAATCAGAGAGTAGCTCGGGTAAGTAATAATATCAATTTTAATCGGGGTAATTTGCAGATAGGCGAAGTCACTCAAAAGCTAACGGAAGAATTGACAAAAGCTGAAGTGGAGACTACCGCTTTGAAAAATCGCCTCAACTCTTTATTAACAGCGTTAGAAGTTCACAAACAAAAGATTAATCGTTTACCTAAATTAGAGCAAGAAGAAAAGAAATACGAGCGACAACTAGAAACAGCTATAACAACCCATGAGAACCTTTTACAAAAACTGCAAGAAGTAAGAGTTACGGAAAACCAAAATATTGGTAATGCTCGCATCATTGAACCTGCTTTTGTAATTAAAAAGTCTACCAAATCAGCCAAGATTATGTTTTTAATTTTGGGAGGTGCTTTAGGGACTTTAATCGCAACTGCAATGATTGTATTGCTGGAATTAAAAGATAGGTCTGTTAAAACTCTTAAAGAAATCAGAAAATTATTTGGATATACCTTACTTAGTACTATACCTTCGTTAAAAAAGAAATCCTATCTTCATAACAAAGATGCGAACACCCTACCCGAGATACCAGTAAGAGATAATCCCGATTTGCCAATTGCGGATGCATATAGAATGCTTCAAGCTAACCTGAAATTTATTAGTGCAGATAAAGCATTACAGGTGATTGTAGTTACAAGCTCTGTTCCTAAAGAAGGTAAATCAACTGTCTCGGCAAACTTAGCAGCTGCGATCGCGCAATTAGGACAAAGAGTATTGCTTGTAGATGCAGATATGCAAAATCCCTTACAGCATCATTTATGGGGTGTAAACAATGTCAAAGGGTTAAGCGATATCATTGTCGGTCAAGTAGAATTTGAAACTGTTGTCAGTGGAGGAATGCTGAGCTTAGATATTTTAACAGCAGGAGCTACTACACCGAATCCGCTGTTTTTACTGGATTCTAGAAAAATGGAAACTTTAATTGAGGACTTTAAAAACACTTATGACTTTGTAATTATTGATGCACCATCATTAGTGATCAGAGCGGATGCTTTAGCTTTAGGAAAAATGGCAGATGGTGTTTTATTAGTAGCTCGTCCGGGTACGCTAACTTCTGCTGATGCTGCTACAGCTAAAGAGGCTTTAGAGCGTTCGGGACAAAACTTATTAGGCATGGTAGTAAATGGTGTGATTCCAGAAAACGAATCCGATAGCTATTTTTATTACACTAAGGACTTTTCTGACAAGGATAATTCGCATCCAGAAGTTATGAAATCAAAATCATTTTAAATCGCTGTACTTATCTCTATTATTCATGGGTGCAATTTATCAATGAAAGGATTACGCAAGCTATTAGGAAATTCTTTTTCCTTACTTTTGAATCGCTTAAGTCAGAGTATTACAACTTTCATCTTAGCTGCATCAATTGCTCGTATTTTAGGTGCTTATGAACTAGGGCAATATATGCTTGCCTTTAGTTTTTATTATGTCTTTATGACTTTGGCTTCCCAGGGGTTTAAAACGCTGTTCACAAGAGAAATTGCACAGAATCCTCTAAAAATTCCTGCCTATTTAATCAGCGGCACTTTTTTACAGTTTTTATTTAGCATTACTGGTTATGCAGTAATGGCACTTGTAGTACACGCTCTTCCCTACAATCAAAATACTTCGATAGTTTGTTACGTTTTAGGTTTAGCTATCATCCCATTTTCTCTTTCTAACGTTACTGAAGCTATATTTCAAGCTGAAGAGAAAATGCATTTAATTGCTGTTAGTACGGTACCTGTTTATATCGTGCGCTTAATAGCGATTATTTGGGCTATGAATCTGAAATATAATATCGTCACTGTTGCGGTAATTATGGTGGCTTCAGAGTTGTTAATATTTTTTCTCGAATGGTGTTTGGTAACGCAGTTTGTTAAATATGAATGGCGATTGAACTGGAAGTTCATGTGGGATACAACCAAAGCTTCTGGTTCTTTTATAGTTATTGAAGGTATATCAGTTCTAGGTTATAGGCTTCAGGTTTTTATTCTTTCTTTATTAGGTGGTGAATTAGTTGTAGGGCTATACGGTGCAGTTTTACAGTTAATGCAGCCTTTTCAAATTATTTCCCATAGTGTTGTTTTAGCTGTTTTCCCTAAAATGTCTAAAGCTATTGATTCTGGAAAAGATAGTCAGCGTCAAATTACGCAAATCACTATAGAGATATTGTTGATGGTTGCTTTACCTTTGCTGCTTGGAATTGTTTTTTTTGGTAAAGATTTACTTGTTTTGCTTTACCAAGAAGAAAGTTTTACGGAAGCAAGTTTTGCTCTCAATGTATTTGCTATTGGATTAATTTCTTCTGCATTTATTAGACCGTTAAGTTACCTGTTAGTAGCTAATGGCTTTGAGAAAGTTAATCTTTGGCAAGTATTTATTACTACTATTTTAGATTGTTTAATTAGTATTGTTCTTGTGTCTCAATATAAGTTAAACGGTGCAGCTATTACGGTAATATTTACCGATTATGTGGCTCTACTAATTTATTATTTTGAATCTTCTAGACGATTATTTTCATTAGATTTATGGTCTACAGTCTTTCGTCCTTTGATAATAGGTGTTTTTATGCTACCTGTTTTTATAACTTTAAAAAGTTTCGGTTTAGATATTATCTTAGTTTTAATAATATCTAGCCTGATTTACTTTGCATTAGTTGGTACTTTAGGATTTTATACAGTTTACCATTCTAAAGATGAGTGGGCAAAATTGTTACTTAAACGAAAATAATCAAAACTTAAGTTTTGGATTCTATAGAAAAGGTGGAATGATGAATCCAGAAGTATCTGTAATTATTCTTGCTTATAATACTGAAAATTATATTGCCCAAGCAATAAATTCTGCATTAAGACAAACTCAGAAAAACATTGAAATTATTGTAGTTGATGATGGTTCTGAAGATAAAACCTTAGAAATTGTTCAGAGCTTTTCTGACAAACGCATAAAAGTATTGGTAAATCAGCGAAATAGAGGTCAAAACTTTTGCACTAATTTAGCCATAAAAGAGGCCCAAGGAAATTGGATAACTCGACTGGATTCAGATGACTGGTATGCAGTCGATAGATTAGAAAAACTTTTAAATGTTGCTAATTTAGAGAATGTAGATATGATTGCTGATGACATATATTTTATTCAAGATAGAAAAGCTGTTCCTTGGAGTACTTTATTAATTCAAAGTAAATTCAAAATTAAAGAAAATACTATAATTTCTCCTATATCTTTTGTTGAAAAAGATGTACCCGGAATATGGGGTTTACCTTTAGGCTTAACTAAACCATTAATTAAAAGAGATTTTATTGTTAAGCATAATATCGAAAATAATGAAAATATTTTTCTTGGTGGAGACTTTTGGCTATATTTATCTTGTTTGGCATATGGAGCAAATTTTTTATTATTACCAAAACCTTATTATTTTTACCGTTCCCGTGATGGTTCCTTAGTAAAACAAAGTAATATTAAAAGAATTGAAGCATATTCTCAAGCAACAAAATATTATCTACAGCAGGATTATATACAAAATAATCAAAAATTACTTAACGCTTTACAAAAACGTTTGATTTTGATTGAAAAAACTAAACCTTACTTTAAAGTTGTTGACTCTCTTAAACAAGCTAATTATCTCAAAGCTTTAATAAATATGGTAAAAAATCCTTATTTTTTCTATCATTTATGCACTCAATTACCAAGAATAATACGTCGTAGATTAGCTTTATGCTTCAATCAAATAAGCGTCAGCAAATCTAATTATTTATAGCAATTATAATTTTTCAATTCACAATTTTTTTCAGGGAATAAACAGACAAAATGAAAGTAGCTTTATTACATTTTTGCTTTTACGAATATACCGTCCAATTAGCTAACGCTTTAGCCGCTCAAGACATCGAGCTTACTTTAATACACCCCGAACAATTAACCGAACAAACACAAGGTTTACTAGATTCACGAATTAAGGTAATTACTTTTAAAAAATATCGCATCCGCGATTTGCGTAATTTATCAGCAATGGGTAAATTAATCAGTATCATTCGTAAGCTTGAACCCGATGTATTGCACGTTCAAGAAACAAACGATCCTTGGTACGATTTAACTTTGTTGCTTAATAAAATGCCTCCTTTAGTGACGACTATTCACGATGTTTTTCGTCATCCTGGAGACAAAGATAATGTCATCGGTTCAGAATATACAAGACAAATTGCATTTTGGCGATCGCAACAGTTAATTGTTCATGCAAATTTTCTCAAGAATGCTTTGGTAAAAGAGTTTGCAGTTCCTCAAGAAAGGGTATGCATTCTGCCTCATGGAGAGTTGGGTAGTTTATATCAACGATTGGCAAAAGATAATAATACAGTTAGAGAACCCTATACTCTTTTGTTCTACGGACGTATTTGGGCTTACAAAGGTTTAAATTATCTGCTTGAAGCAATGCCATCAATAATAGAGAGCATTCCTCAAGTGAAATTAATTATTGCTGGAAAAGGAGAAAATTTCAAACGATATTTTCCTAATGGGCAGGATGAGAAACATTACGAAATTCTCAATAAATATATTCCATCAGAAGATGTGGCAAGTCTTTTTAAACGTAGTGCCGCAGTTATTTTACCCTACATAGAAGCATCTCAGAGCGGTGTGGCATCTTTAGCTTATGCAATGGGTACCCCAGTTATTGCTTCGGAAATCGGTGGTTTGGCTGAAATGATTTGTTCGGAGCAAGATGGATTATTAGTTCCCCCTCGGGATGCAGATGCTTTAGCCGATGCGATTATTCGTTTGCTTAGCGATCGCAAATTACAGCAGCAGATCCAAACAGCAGCACTGTATCGTTGTGAAGATGATTTGAACTGGTTAAATATTGCTACTCAAACAATTGAAATTTATCGTAAAGCAATTTATCTCAAAAATATTTCTCGGTGAAAGTAATGAAGAAACTTTTATTATTTACCGAAGAGGCATTTACAGTTGCATCTCTACTGCTGTACTCTGGAGGACCGTTAACAGTAATTTTATCCGGTGGAGCAAGTGAAGGAGATGATTCAGGAGAAACGAACACTTCTTTAATTTTAGTTTTATTCTTCTTCAATTATTTGGTAACTCTTTTCTTACTTATTCTGCGATGGAAAAAGGTTTTGCAAATAATGAAGAAAGAGAAAATTATTGTATTATTAGTAGGAGTTGCTTTATTCTCTTTCTTATGGTCTTCTCAGCCAAAAAAAACTATAACTAGGGGAATTGCCATAGTTGGAACTAGCTTATTTGGTTTATATTTTGCTTCACGATATACCATCAAACAACAGTTGAAGCTTTTAGGCTGGATGTATGGCATTGCTGTAATATTTAGTTTTATATTTGTTGCAGCATTACCCAAGTATGGAATCATGGGCGGGGTTCATGCAGGAAAATGGCGAGGTATTTACAATCATAAAAATACTCTGGGTAAAGTCATTGTTCCAGGAATTGCTGTCTTTTTACTATTAGCTAGTAGCTCGAAAAAATATAGTTGGCTGCTATGGATGTGTTTTAGCTTAGCTTTTATTCTTTTACTACGCTCTGGATCGACAACTTCCTTAATAAATGGCATATGCATAATCGCTGCTTGCATTTCCTTTCGAGTTTTTCGATGGCGAGACGATTTTATGGTGCCTAGCACAATTGCAATCGGAAGTTTCGGCGCAATTTTTTATGTGATTATTTCGGTAACTACAGAAGCTATTCTCAAAGCACTTGGTAAAGATCCTACTCTTACCGGGCGTGGAGATATGTGGCCTTATATCTTTGAAATGATTGGATATAAACCTTTTTTAGGTTACGGATATGGTGCCTTTTGGTACGGCCCAGATACCCCTTCTTTCTATATTTGGCAGGCTACTGGATGGACTCCCCCTAATTCCCATAATGGTTTCTTAGACTTATGGTTACAAATTGGCTTGATAGGGTTATTAATTTATATATTTGGATTTTTAACCATTACTTTACCAAAAGCATTTTATTGGTTGCGAACTACTAGAACATCTGAAGGATTCTGGCCTTTAACATATATGACCTATATGTTGCAGGCAAATATTAGTGAAACCACACTGATGATTCAAAACGATTTGTTCTGGGTAATTTATGTAGCAATCGCTTTTTCAGTCCAAATGCCACCAGAAAGTCACAAGTCAAAATATATAAATGAGTTAAATACTATTTCAAGCAGTTATCGTTAAAAACTACGAATATTCAGTATATTTTCTTTGCTTTGAAACAGTCTATCTGCTAAAAAAGATACATAATCAACCAATACATTTTTTACCTATCAAATCATGTTAAATAAAAATTTAGAATATTGGCAAAACAAACTGACTAGGTTACCAGTTTTAGAACTAAGCACTGATAAAGCAAGAACTAACGAGGGAGAATATGAGATTGGCATAGAAACCTTTACTTTTTCTGAGCAACTATGTTTATCATTAAAAGCGCTAAATCAAAATTGCCAAAATGGACTATTAAAAAGTTTATTAGCAGCGTTCAAATGCCTGCTGTATAAATACACAAATCAAGAAGATATAATAGTCGGCTCTTACATTCGTCTTCCAAACAATCTAGATTTTAATACATTAGCTTTCAGAAGCACTATCTCTGATAATCTTTGTTTTAATCAATTATTAGAACAAGTCAATCAAACAGTAAGCGAAGACTTGAAGCATCAAGATTTTTCTTGGCAGCAACTGCTCAAAGGATTATCAACCAAAGACAATCATAACCATAAAAGCATCTTTCAAGTTATGTTTAGCTTACAAGATGCTTGTGTGATGGATGCACCATTACCGATTAATGTTGATGATTTGCAATTAGATTTATCTGTATTTGTTGTAGAAGCAGCAGAAGGCTTAAAAGGAACATTTATATACAATCAACAGCTATTCGAGCCGCAAACCATAAAGCGGATGATTAATCATTTCGAGAATTTAGTTTCATTTGTTGTTGATAATCCCCAGACAAAAGTCGGTGAAATTGCAATTTTAAGCAACGCCGAACGGCATCAAATCTTAGTTGAGTGGAATCAAACACAATTAGACTATCCCCACGACAAATGTATTCATCAACTTTTTGAGGAACAAGTAGCTAAAACACCAGATGCCTTAGCTGTTGTATTTGAACAACAACAGCTAACTTACAGGCAATTAGATAATCGGGCAAATCAACTTGCCAACTATCTGCAAACTTTAGAAATTAAACCAGACGATAGGGTTGGTATTTGCATCAATCGCTGTTTGAATATGGTAGTAGGCATACTAGCAATTCTCAAAGCAGGGGCTGCTTATATACCTATAGATCCTAATTATCCTCAAGAGCGTTTATCTCATATGCTCGATGATTCAGGTATATCAGTATTGTTAACCACAGAAGACTTACTACCGGGGCTACCGCAAAACAAGGCAAAGTCAATCTGTTTGGATCGAGATTGGCAGGATTTAATTGCTCATCACACTCAACAATCTCCCGAGAGCGATGTCAAGCCGTCAAATTTAGCTTACATCATCTACACTTCTGGCTCTACAGGTAAATCTAAAGGAGTAATGATCGAGCATCATTCTTTAGTTAATTTTACTACTACTGCCACAAAAGAATATGGAATAAATCATCGCGATCGGGTTCTGCAATTTGCCTCGATTAGTTTTGATGTCGCTGTGGAAGAAATGTATCCCACTCTTACTAATGGTGCAACTTTAATCCTGCGAACCGATGAGTTTTTAACCAACGGCGAAAGGATGCTGCAAAAATGCGATGAATGGGGAATAACTGTATTAGATTTACCTACGGCATACTGGCATCAATTAGCTTCCGATTTAGCAACAGGAGAATATCTTGCCCCTGAAAACTTAAGATTAGTAATTATCGGTGGGGAAGCAGTCATTCCAGAAAAAGTTAGAACATGGCAAAAATCTTTTCAGAATAATCAATATCCGGAATTAATTAACACTTACGGACCTACCGAAGCGACTGTTGTTGTCACTAGATGTAAGCTGTCTGAATCTATTAATCAAGATACTCAGCTTGCACAAATGACAATTGGAAAACCTTTTGATAATGTCAAGATTTATATTCTAGATTCTGACTTGAATCCAGTTCCCATAGGAGTCCCTGGTGAATTACACATTGGTGGTTTATGCTTGGCACGCGGTTATCTTAACAGACCACAATTAACCGCACAAAAGTTTATCTGCGACCCCTTTAATCCCGGAATGAGAATCTATAAATCTGGAGATTTAGCCCGTTTTCTCCCCGATGGTAATATTGATTTTCTCGGACGCATCGACCATCAAGTCAAAATTCGCGGTTTTCGCATCGAGTTAGGAGAAATTGAAACTGTTCTCAATCAACATCCTGCTGTTAAACAAGCGATTGTGATTCCCCAAGAATACGACACTGGGGATAAACGTTTGATTGCTTATATTGTTCCTCAACCGACTCAATCTCCTACAAATAAACAGTTAAAACAGTTTCTCAAAACCAGCCTTCCAGAATACATGATACCTTCGGGCTTTGTGATTTTAGAAGCTTTACCCTTAACCCCGAATGACAAAGTAGACCGTAAAGCTCTTCCCAAACCCGATAAAACTAATCTTAATTTAGAAGAAGAATATTTATCTGCTCGCAACGACGTTGAACAAAAATTAGTTTCTCTTTGGGAACAGGCTTTTGGCATTCATCCAATTGGCATTAAAGATAATTTCTTTTCCTTGGGCGGTAATTCTTTAATGGCTACGTCAATGGTTGCTCAAATTGAAAATCTTTTTGGTCGAAAACTTACTCAAGCTGTATTTTTCCAAGCACCTACTATTCAACAATTAGCTGATTTTATTCAAGAAGAAAATCACAGTAAAAACATTGCCAAAATCAATCATAATGGTAAAAAATTACCTTTGTTCATAATTTCTAATACTGGTTTTTTATACCAGGAAATGATAAAGTATTTGGATTCAGAACAGCCGGTATACATAATTCAAGAAACATTAGATAAAGCTCCCGATATGGCATCACGCTGCATTCAACAAATACGGGACATCCAGCCACAAGGTCCATATCATTTAATGGGTCATTCTTACGAAGGTTTGGTTACCTATGAAATTGGAAGGCAATTACAGGCACAAAATGAACAAGTTGCTTTTTTAGGGATGGTTGATACTCCCATTCCAGAAGTAGAAAATCGAGCAAAACGCGAAACATCGTTGAACAAACGCTATCGAAGGCTAAAAATTGTTTTTACACTCTCCCCAAAACATATATTCAACTTTTTTAAAGAACGAATAGACTACAGGCTTTCTAAAAAGTTTTATCCGTTGTTATCAACTCTAGAAAAACTAACTGACGAACATAAAGTTGAATCTTATCCAGGTAAGATAACTATCTACTCTGCAATCTATGAATTTTACAAGCTTGAAGACCCCTATCTCGGCTGGGATAAATGGGTTACAGGTGGAATTGAAATACATGAAATACCCGGTACCCATCGCTCAATGCTATTAAGACCTGACAATGCTAAACTTCTAGCCCAAAAGCTCAGTAGTTGTTTAGAAAAGTAAGTTGTTCTATATTCTAAGTAAGGGCTGCGGCCCTTACTTTTTTTCAGTAATTAATAGTTGACATAAAAAATCATAAATACTACTTTTATGTATTTATCTTTTCATCAATAAACTCTTCCTTTGTCTTATTGTATTACTTTTTATATTCCTGCTATTACAGAGATATTTAATCAAATTACTTACATAGTCTCAGACAGAATAAAATATTGAAGGCGCACAATCCTTAAAATATAAGCGAATATTTTATATATTAATATATTCTTGAAAATCTCTATTTATCTTTAAATGTTAACGTTTTATATTAGCTGCTATCTTAAGTATATTTTCTAAAGAAATATAATATATTTTTTGATAAAAAAGAGATACGGGCAATAATTATATCTGTTATAAAGTATACATTATGTTAAATAAAAATTTAGAATATTGGCAAAACAAACTGACTAGGTTACCAGTTTTAGAACTAAGCACTGATAAAGCAAGAACTAACGAGGGAGAATATGAGATTGGCATAGAAACCTTTACTTTTTCTGAGCAACTATGTTTATCATTAAAAGCGCTAAATCAAAATTGCCAAAATGGACTATTAAAAAGTTTATTAGCAGCGTTCAAATGCCTGCTGTATAAATACACAAATCAAGAAGATATAATAGTCGGCTCTTACATTCGTCTTCCAAACAATCTAGATTTTAATACATTAGCTTTCAGAAGCACTATCTCTGATAATCTTTGTTTTAATCAATTATTAGAACAAGTCAATCAAACAGTAAGCGAAGACTTGAAGCATCAAGATTTTTCTTGGCAGCAACTGCTCAAAGGATTATCAACCAAAGACAATCATAACCATAAAAGCATCTTTCAAGTTATGTTTAGCTTACAAGATGCTTGTGTGATGGATGCACCATTACCGATTAATGTTGATGATTTGCAATTAGATTTATCTGTATTTGTTGTAGAAGCAGCAGAAGGCTTAAAAGGAACATTTATATACAATCAACAGCTATTCGAGCCGCAAACCATAAAGCGGATGATTAATCATTTCGAGAATTTAGTTTCATTTGTTGTTGATAATCCCCAGACAAAAGTCGGTGAAATTGCAATTTTAAGCAACGCCGAACGGCATCAAATCTTAGTTGAGTGGAATCAAACACAATTAGACTATCCCCACGACAAATGTATTCATCAACTTTTTGAGGAACAAGTAGCTAAAACACCAGATGCCTTAGCTGTTGTATTTGAACAACAACAGCTAACTTACAGGCAATTAGATAATCGGGCAAATCAACTTGCCAACTATCTGCAAACTTTAGAAATTAAACCAGACGATAGGGTTGGTATTTGCATCAATCGCTGTTTGAATATGGTAGTAGGCATACTAGCAATTCTCAAAGCAGGGGCTGCTTATATACCTATAGATCCTAATTATCCTCAAGAGCGTTTATCTCATATGCTCGATGATTCAGGTATATCAGTATTGTTAACCACAGAAGACTTACTACCGGGGCTACCGCAAAACAAGGCAAAGTCAATCTGTTTGGATCGAGATTGGCAGGATTTAATTGCTCATCACACTCAACAATCTCCCGAGAGCGATGTCAAGCCGTCAAATTTAGCTTACATCATCTACACTTCTGGCTCTACAGGTAAATCTAAAGGAGTAATGATCGAGCATCATTCTTTAGTTAATTTTACTACTACTGCCACAAAAGAATATGGAATAAATCATCGCGATCGGGTTCTGCAATTTGCCTCGATTAGTTTTGATGTCGCTGTGGAAGAAATGTATCCCACTCTTACTAATGGTGCAACTTTAATCCTGCGAACCGATGAGTTTTTAACCAACGGCGAAAGGATGCTGCAAAAATGCGATGAATGGGGAATAACTGTATTAGATTTACCTACGGCATACTGGCATCAATTAGCTTCCGATTTAGCAACAGGAGAATATCTTGCCCCTGAAAACTTAAGATTAGTAATTATCGGTGGGGAAGCAGTCATTCCAGAAAAAGTTAGAACATGGCAAAAATCTTTTCAGAATAATCAATATCCGGAATTAATTAACACTTACGGACCTACCGAAGCGACTGTTGTTGTCACTAGATGTAAGCTGTCTGAATCTATTAATCAAGATACTCAGCTTGCACAAATGACAATTGGAAAACCTTTTGATAATGTCAAGATTTATATTCTAGATTCTGACTTGAATCCAGTTCCCATAGGAGTCCCTGGTGAATTACACATTGGTGGTTTATGCTTGGCACGCGGTTATCTTAACAGACCACAATTAACCGCACAAAAGTTTATCTGCGACCCCTTTAATCCCGGAATGAGAATCTATAAATCTGGAGATTTAGCCCGTTTTCTCCCCGATGGTAATATTGATTTTCTCGGACGCATCGACCATCAAGTCAAAATTCGCGGTTTTCGCATCGAGTTAGGAGAAATTGAAACTGTTCTCAATCAACATCCTGCTGTTAAACAAGCGATTGTGATTCCCCAAGAATACGACACTGGGGATAAACGTTTGATTGCTTATATTGTTCCTCAACCGACTCAATCTCCTACAAATAAACAGTTAAAACAGTTTCTCAAAACCAGCCTTCCAGAATACATGATACCTTCGGGCTTTGTGATTTTAGAAGCTTTACCCTTAACCCCGAATGACAAAGTAGACCGTAAAGCTCTTCCCAAACCCGATAAAACTAATCTTAATTTAGAAGAAGAATATTTATCTGCTCGCAACGACGTTGAACAAAAATTAGTTTCTCTTTGGGAACAGGCTTTTGGCATTCATCCAATTGGCATTAAAGATAATTTCTTTTCCTTGGGCGGTAATTCTTTAATGGCTACGTCAATGGTTGCTCAAATTGAAAATCTTTTTGGTCGAAAACTTACTCAAGCTGTATTTTTCCAAGCACCTAATATTCAACAATTAGCTGATTTTATTCAAGAAGAAAATGTTATAGAAAGTGTTATAAGAATCAATTGTCATGGAAACAAACTGCCTCTATTTATTATTGCAAATAATGGCTTTTTGTATCAGCAAATGATTGACAAGTTAGATATAGAGCAACCAGTTTATATTGTACAAGAACCTTTAGACAAAGCTCCCGATATGGCATCACGCTGTATTCAACAAATACGAGATATCCAGCCACAAGGCCCATACAATTTAATGGGTCATTCTTATGAAGGTTTGGTTACTTATGAAATAGCCCAACAGCTATATTTACAAAATGAGCAGATAGCTTTTTTAGGAATGCTTGATACGCCTACGCCAGAAGTAGAAAACAGAGCAGAAGAAGCTAGATTACTTTTCAAACGTTATCAACGGCTAAAAGTAGTTTTAGGCTTTTCTTGGAAAGATAAAACTAGCTTTTTTAAAGAACGAATAGAGTATAGACTTAACGAATCATTTCAACCATTAATGCCAACTCTGACTAAATTTATGAATGAATATGAAGTTAAACCATTACCGATTAAAGTAAATATTTTTGTAGCTACATTTGAGTTTTATGGGCTTGAAGATGCTAATTTTGGCTGGAATAAATGGACTAAGGAAGTGGAAATACATAAAATTCCTGGTACTCATCGTTCTATGTTGTTAAAGCCAGAAAATGCCCAACTTGTAGCCGAAAAATTAAGTGCCTGTTTGAATATTAAAAAAAAATAAGTCTTTAACGTTAACAAAAATCTGTAGATTATCCCTATAGAATTTCAGGCATTATGTCTGTCTAATATAAAGAAGTATCTCCTGTAAATCAATTTACAGGTACTTTTTTGCTTAGAAATACCTATAGGTATTTTTATATTATGTATTAGCTGACAAAATTTAATTCAAATTTAAAAAAGACTGTGGAAAACACTAATTGTAACTACTGAAAATACTCTTATGTATAGTTATGTAATTTTCCGGATGGCAATAGTTGCTTTTTTTTGCGATTGTTAGAGAATAATCATTTGCATAAAATTATCCGGATTTATTTTCCGGAAAATATTTTGATAAAGCGCCGCAATTTTTCCTTATTTTCTAATTCATTTTAATATTGAATGTTTATGAGCAAACTAAATATTCTCATGCTGGGTGCTAGCCTAGAACAAAATGGAGGTATAGCAACTGTTGAAAAACTGATACTTAAGCACGGAGCCGAAAATGTCAATTTTAGGCACATTACCAGTCATGATGAAGGAACAATCCTCCATAGAATTAAAGTTTTTATCAAAGCCTTTACTGCTCTACTGTGGAATCTAATCGATAACAAAGCAGATATTTTACACGTACATATTTCAGATGGTGGCAGCTTGGTAAGAAAGGCGATTATTGCAATGACTGCTTTTATATTTAACAAGCCTATACTAATGCACGCTCATGGTGCTGAATTCCAAACGACTTACTCCAAACTACCATTACTAGCTCAGCTTCTTTTTAGTAAAATATTTCGTTCCTGCGATAACTTTATTGTTCTTTCTAAAAATTGGGAAGAGTACTATACAAATAACTTGGGATTAAAAAAACAACAAGTTGTAGTTTTGCCTAATCCTACTGAATTACCGATACAAATACCTAATAGAGTTAATACTTCATCCATTAAATTCGGCTTTTGTGGAAGAATCGGTTCGCGCAAAGGAACATTCGATTTAATTCAAGCCTTCGCAGAAATGCCTCAAAGCTTCAAAGAACGTTCGGAATTGATTGTTGCCGGAGATGGAGATATTGAGCAAGCAGCTAAGTTAGCTGAAAGTCTAAATATTAAAAACAAGGTTCGATTCTTAGGATGGATAGACTCTAAAACCAGAGAAAAACTACTCGCTGATATTAACGTATTTATTTTACCTTCTTATAACGAAGGATTACCGATGGCTCTATTAGAAGCTATGGGCTGGGGCTTACCAGTAATAGTTACACCAGTAGGAGGTATACCCGAACTAATCACTTCGACAGAGAATGGTTTATTAGTCACACCCGGAGATATTCAGCAACTGTCTGACATGATGCAATCATTGATTGAAAATCAGTCCTTAAGAGTCTCTTTAGGAAATGCAGCCAGAGAGTCTGTTATTCCTCTTGATGTTAAAACTTATAGCAATAACATGTATCAAATTTATAAATCGGTTATTGAGTGTAAATCAAAACGGTCCTCTCTTTTACATTCACTGTCGAGAAATTTTGCAGCGACTTTTAGGCGCTCAAATCTAATCCCACGCAATAAATATTGAATAATTAATTTTTTTGTAGAGATTAATTATTCAAGTATTTTTCCTCCGGAAGTAAAAAATAAATGTATTTATTTTAACCTTTTTTTTTATTTTGACTGAGTATATACTTAGTTATACTCATTTGAGTTATTCTTTGACGGCTTTTGAGCAGTTGAAAATACTCAAACCATTTTGAAATTAGGGTTTTCTAATGCATTTACTTACAAGTGAAGTAATTTCGATGCAGTTTTTAGTTTAGCGAATGCTCAGAATAAATTATGAGAGTAAATATTTGTGGAGTCAAAATTGACAATTATAGTTTTAATGAGGTGGTAGAACGTATAGTAGACCATGCCCTTACAGGTGTTGCTCCTGCTTACGTTGTTACTCCTAATGCACAACATGTGTTAACCCTTCAGCGCGATAATTATTTCCGCAATATCTATAAAAAGGCATTTCTAGCGGTGCCTGATGGTGTTTCGCTATTATGGTCAGCTAAATTCTTGCAAACGCCTTTAAACGGTCGCGTTAACGGTACAGATTTATTTGAAGAGTTATCTGCTGTAGCTGAGAAGAAAGGACTCAAAGTCTTTTTACTAGGCGGCCGCCCTGGTGCTGCTGATGCGGCTAAAAGAACTTTACAAGCCAGACATCCAGACTTAAACATAGTTGGAACCCATTGTCCGCCTTATGGTTTTGAATCTCAACCAGAACAATTAGCCTTAATTAATTCCAAAATCAAAGCAGTAGCGCCAGATATTCTTTTTGTCGGATTAGGCGCTCCTAAACAGGAAAAATGGATATACGAAAATTATCTAGAACTAGGAGTACCTGTTTCTTTAGGTATTGGAGTTAGTTTTGAATTAGTTGCGGATATGGTACAAAGAGCGCCTTTGTGGATGCAAAAATGGGGTTTGGAGTGGTTGTTCCGTTTGATTGTTGAACCAAAGCGTTTGTGGAAACGTTATATCATGGGAAATCCTCAGTTTATGTGGTTGGTAATTCAACAAAAGCTAGGTTTTCGTAAGCTAGCTTAATAAGTAATCATGTCAAAAAAAAAATTATTAAGTAGAAGGGCTTTTTTAGCTGCTATAGGCGGTTTAACGGCAATGGGTGCGGTAATAATAGGTAAAAAAGAATTAGAACGTCAGCAGATAATCGCTTTAGACGACCCAGATTGCGAATGTATCAAATATCCTGGGGATGAATCTTTAAAAGAACGTGCTGCTAAGAAAAAAATACTTTTTGGTACAGCTATACGACATCCATTGCTTTTAAATGATAAAGAATATGCTCAAAGTTTAATTAAAGAATGCTCAATATTAGTTTCAGAATGGGGATTTAAATGGTACGTTTACCCTAAAGCATTGCGTCCAACACCTGAATCTTTTGATTTTACTGCGGCTGACTTAATGTATAATTTTGCTCGTACTCATGGCATGAAAGTTCGGGGGCATACATTAGTATGGTACATGTCTCTACCTCCTTGGTTTGAGAAGACAGTCAACCGTCAAAATGCTAAAGATATTCTTGAAAAACATATTAATACCGTTGTAGGACGTTACCGAGGAAACATGCATTCTTGGGATGTTGTCAATGAAGCCATAGAACCAAAAGATGGACATCCTAACGGTTTAAGAAAAACGCCTTGGTTAGAGTTTATAGGAGAAGATTATATAGACCTTGCTTTTCGTTTAGCTCATAAAGCAGATCCAGAAGCAATGCTGGTTTATAACGATTATGGTTTAGTTTACGACGCTCCTGAAGACGAAGCCAAACGAAATGCCGTGATTAAACTTCTAAAGCGTTTAAAATCTCAGGGAACTCCTATTCACGCTTTAGGTTTGCAAGCTCATTTAGATGGCAGCGAAACTAGATTCAATCATCAGGTATTGAAAGATTTTTTAGCCCAAGTTGCCGATATGGGTTTAAAAATTATGATTACTGAGCTTGATGTTACTGATAAAGATTTACCAGGTGATATAAAAGTGCGGGACAGAATAGTTGCTAAAGCTTACAGCGATTATTTGCGCGTTGCGTTAGAAGAACCTGCGGTAATCGCGGTTTTAACTTGGGGGTTAAACGATCGACATAGTTGGTTGAATGAATTTCAACCTCGAGAAGATGGTGCATCAGTTCGTCCTTTACCACTCGACGCAGACGGAAAACGAAAACTTGCTTGGAATGCGATGGCTAATGCTTTTGATGCAGCGCCAAGCCGTTAATCATAATTCGATTTAAATATTAATTGAATATGCATTTACGCAGCTACAGCAAACAATGTAATTTTCGCTTTTCATTCTTATTACCTACTATTAATTGTACATATATCCCAAACGTATCTTTATAGTTTTAAAATTTAACTAAATCAAATTGCGTCAGGTATTTACGCAGTTTTTTTTATTAATTATTATAATTTATAAGTACTTTTATTTACAGATATTCTTAGAAAAAATTAAACAAAGTAAAAAATATTTTTTTTACTTTGTTTAAGTATAATATACTTTTTGTCTACGAATATTTATTTATTTCTATGTCACAATGATGTCACTAAATTGAATTATAATTTGTATATAAGTAACCAAATTTTTATTAAAAGTTATGTCTTTTGTTAGTGAATTATCAGGTAATCATAGCGTCTTGGATTTACGCGCCCCATCTTTAACACAACTACGTAAAAGAGTCGGCGCAATATGGCTTCGTAGAATAGCCCTAATGTTGGTAGACGGAATATGCTTGAGAATTGCCTGGAAAATAGCACAATTACAAAGTTTCAACTCGAATCTTAATTCATTTGAAAAAGACAATTTATTTTTTATCTTGTCAACTATTGCAATCCAGATTTGTTTAATTGCAACTCAAGGATTATACGAAGCAGGAGAAAAACGACGCGACTACTATACCCTCAACAAAACTATAACGTTTTCTTATTTTATATTATTGCTTTTTGAATCTCTGTACTTAGAAAATAATTTGTTTCCAAGAGGTATGTTGGTTACAATATGGCTTTTGAGTATGGCACTTGCCAGTTTGGGAAGGTTTTTGGTAAATACTGCGATTTTGAGGCTTAGAAAGCAAAATGTCATTACTTGCCCAACATATATTATCTGTTCTCCAGCAGAGAAAGAAAAAGCTATTCAATTATTAGAAGAACAGAATTGCTATAATCTTGTAGGTTGGAAAGACGTTAATTCAATTTCGCAATCGCTGAGTGATTTGTCAACTACGACAGAAGAAATAGTTAATTTAGGAGTTGCAGAAGTATTTGTTTGCTCTTGGCAATCAATAGAAAACCGAATGCACCTTTACTGGAAGTTAAGAAATGCTGGCGTTATTTTACATGTTTTGCCAATTGAGTTACAAGCGGTAGAACAAAGATTAGAACTGAAAATGCTTGGTGGTATCCCAATCTTGAATTTTATGCCTCCAGCTATTACTGGAAGCGATTTTTGGACAAAACGATATTTTGATTTTTGGTGTTCGGCATTGTTCGTTTTATTTGCATCACCAATTTATCTATTAATTGCGTTATTAATCAAATTAGATTCTCCCGGCCCAGTATTTTACAAACAAACTCGTGTTGGTTTGCATGGAAAGCCTTTCAAAGTCTGGAAATTTCGCACGATGGTGACGAACGCAGATGAATTACAAAAACAGTTAGAAGCACAAAACGAAACTCAAGACGGAATTCTTTTCAAAATCAAAGACGATCCACGTATTACCAGAGTCGGCAAGTTTCTTCGTCAGTATAGTTTAGATGAATTTCCTCAATTATTTAATGTTCTTTTTGGAGAAATGAGTTTAGTCGGTCCTCGTCCTTTACCAGTAAGAGACGTACAAAAGTTTTCCAGCCATCACTTTATTCGTCAAGAAGTTCTTCCCGGAATTACTGGTTTATGGCAAATCTCCGGCCGTTCGGATATTGATGACTTTGAGAAAGTGATTAATTTGGATAAAACTTATATGGAAAACTGGTCGCTTTCTTTAGATTTACAGATTATCTTACAAACTATCAAAGTAATATTGGAAAAGAAAGGAGCTTACTAAATCGAGAATTGTTGCTGTAAGAGGATGTTTTAAAAGTAAGTAATGCGGCTATCAAAAGAATAATTCAAATAATGTAGAGATGGATATTAATAACCTCTCTGCATTTTTTTACTGTTATTAATTCAAAATTACTTGATATAAATAGGGTCTGCTGAATTAATTTAAAACACTTATATTGCAAGCTTTTGGGGCTATTTAGACTGGAAAAAGTGCAAGAAAATAGGGATATAAGCCTTAAAAACCTTGCATCTCGCATTTTTTGGACTCCAAAAATTAGAGGTAAAACTGTTCCCTGTTCCCTTTTCCCTATTCCCTACCCTGATTAAAAGACTTTTTCAACAAACCCTAAATAGGAATGGCAGCAAACGAAATATTTTTTTGTAAGATGCTGCGATACTTAGATTAATTTTCAAGGCAATAATAATAATTGTAGTGTCACGCACCATCCGAGTCTTGTGACAGTTGCTGCCATTGCTGATAGATTCCGGTTGCACCGGAATTATAAAAAACCCCAGAGGACGCAAAGAGCGCAGAGGAAGAAGAGGAATCTCTAATCATTTCGATACAAACGTAAACGATATGACATCTTGCACTCTATTAATCTCCTTGAGGATATTCATCCCATAAGGGTGTAATTTCACGCAAGCTTTGGAAGTCACCATCACCCAGTATTAAATGGTCTATCAAAGGAATCTGCAAAAATTGCGCTCCTCCTAATAGCTGCCGGGTTAGTTCGATATCTTCTGGGCTAGGCTCTAGATTTGCTGAAGGGTGATTGTGTGCAACTATTAAACGGGTGGCACTTTGACGTATCACTTCCCGAAATATCTCGCGAGGAGGAGCTAAAGTTTCTGTTGCAGTTCCAACGGTAATTACTTGAGTTCCTAATAAACGATTTTTTACATCTAACAGCACGACTGCAAATTTTTCTTGCTGTTGCCACATCAAATCTTGGCTGAGTGCAGCAGCAGCAGCAGCAGGACTATCAATTAATGTACCTTCTCCCGGACGCGCTTGAAAAGTGCGCTTGCCTAACTCTATGGCCGCTAAAATCGCTGTTGCCTTTGCCGGACCGATTCCGGGAATTTTGATTAACTCGGCAGCGCTGATATCTCGCAGAACTACTAAAGGTTCGCGTTGATGTTTGCTTAATTCCTGTAAAATAAATTGTCCTAAACCTACGGCAGATAGCTTGCCAGCACCTTGCCCCGTACCGAGTAGAATTGCAATCAGTTCAGCAGTCGCTAAAACTTTTGCACCATGAGTTAACAAGCGTTCTCGCGGACGCTCGTTTTCAGCCATGTCGGCAATTCTGAGGCAGTAGGTCATGGATAAACTAAGGAATAATAATCATAGGTGTACCTATTTTTATTTATCCCAGTTTGAGCCGCAGAATTTATCAAAAAAGAAGTAAATATTTAGTAAATATTTAGTAAATATTTCAAATCTCCACATCCGAAGCAAGGATGGGAAAGTAAATAAATATCTTTCCTCATCCTGTATCTAAACTTTTATCTGCAAACCTTCTTGAGATATTTGTGTGGCTTTAAGCATATGATAAGTAATCAAAAGTTGAGTCAGAGCAAGGGGGTAACTTTGAATACTTTCTCCTGTAGTTCCAGCAACTGTACCTAACTCTGGGTTGCTTTCGCGATCGCAGACGTTTTTTAAGTTAGGCATGTCGGAACAAATAATTTGTTCTAACCTTTCCACCTGCTTTAATGTCGCGTGCCCATCGACCTCTAAAACGTCTACAGGTTTGCTCATATCTCTATCTAAGTCCAAGCGAATAGCTGACATGGAATTACCATTACCAGAGTTGACTATTTGCGTAAAATCTGGGTGAGGAATTGTCGGACGCAGTACTAAGCGTACATTTAAATGTCCGTTATTTTCTTGCGAATCATCCTCGGGGGGATAAAAACTGACAACAATATCCGACCATTGACGTTGGGGACGGATAAAGTTCTCTGAATCTGGTTCCCGTTGTTTGAGCGCCCGTAAAACTTGTTCTTCGGTGTATCCGCGCTTTTGAGTATCCCGTTTAACTTTCCAACTTGCACGTAAGGATTCTGGAGGAGCTAGATAAACTTTGACATCGTAACATTCTCTGGCTTTACGAGTTGAATAACCCAGCAATCCTTCTATTATCACGAATTTGTTGGGTTTTATATATTCAGGTGCATCTAAATTACCAGTTGTATGATTGTAGATAGGCTTGAGAATCGGTAGCCCATTACGCAGCAGTGAAAGGTGTTGCTGCATAATATCTAAATAATTGCAGTCAGGATCTAAAGCTGTAATCCCAATTTCCGCACGCTGCTTGCGGTCGTAACGATGATAATCGTCCGTACAAATAACGGTAACATTTTCCGGGCCTAATACTTGGGCGATACCTTTAGTTAAAGTTGTTTTACCCGCAGCACTGTCACCTACAATACCCAATATAATCGGACGAGTCATTTTACCCCCTTCAAGAAGCAGAGAACGTAATTTAAAACTGTGTACTAATTTACCAATTGTAGGGATTAATGAGAAACAACTCAATAATTATTAAGAGATGCTTCGTTAATGCAAACAATTAATTGCTAATAGAACTAGCAAATATTAAGTTTGTTTATAAAACTGTAAATATTTTTATCGAAGTATATAAATTGATAAATTTAAATGACCTTCGCGGGCAGGAATGCCCGTACAAAAATAATTAACGTTACTTCCTATATCCCCTAGGTGTTATCATCCATTGTCCATAACTACGAGTACTTTGATTACCAATCAAAACCGTAGTTAACATATCCACTGGAACATCTAATAATTTCTCTAAAGTGGTTATAGTAATTTGTTCATCTTCGCGATAAACCGAACGTACTACGGCTACCGGTGTCTCGGGATTGCGGTACTTCAGAAAAATTTCTCTAGCTTCAGTTAACTGCTGAGTACGGGTTTTAGATTTAGGATTATACAAAGCTGTGACAAAATCGGCTGCTGCTGCTGCTTCTAAACGCTTAATAATTATCTCCCAAGGAGTAAGTAAATCGCTTAAGCTGACAGCGCAAAAATCGTGCATTAGAGGTGTACCAACTCTTGCAGCAGCCGATTGAAAAGCGCTAACTCCAGGAAATACTTCTACGTGAGGATTTTTCCCATTCCAACCGCTTGCTTGTAAATCTTCCATGACTAAGCCAGCCATTCCGTAAATTCCACTATCTCCTGAAGAAATAACAGCTACAGTTAATCCCCAATTTGCCAACTCGATAGCACGAGCGGCGCGATCGCGTTCTTTGGTAATCGGCAGAGCCTCTACAATCTGGTGTTTTCGGAGAATAGGAGCAATCAAATCTATATATAAGCTATAGCCAATGACTGCATCGGCGCTAGCCACTGCGGTTTGTGCAGCTGGGGTCATTTGTTCTAGGTTTCCCGGCCCAGTTCCGACAAGCAATAATTTACCGACTTTACCGATGTATTCTTTTTCTGCTTGGGCTATGGCAATTGTAACTGCACCCTTTTGATTTTGGTTTGAAGAGCGATAAATTTGTTTTGGGATTTGTAGAGACGCAATATTTTGAGAAGATGTATTAGATTGTTGAGTGGCAGCGACAATTGCAGCAGCTTCGGCAACGCTGGGTGTTCCCACTTCTTTTTCCACAACTTGGGAAGGATTGGGTACTGTCACCGTGCTAAGAGTTTCGGATGGGAAGGTTATCAAAGGTAAATTGCTTTCATGACAAAATTCTAATAAACCCACTTCATCAGACTTAATATCAATCGTGGCAATACCCGCAATAGCAGAAAGTGCTAATTGATTCTCTAGAAATACTTTATCAATAGCATCTGCAATTACCTGTTTTGAAGTACCTCTTTCGCAACCGATTCCTACCCATAATACTCGGGGATGCCAGGTGAGGGAAGGGAGGCAAAGAGGGGAGGAAGGGGAGAGGGGGGGAGAATATTGTTTGTGTGAAATAAAAATTTTGGCTTTGGTGGTTTGTGATTCGTTGAATTTGAAGGGATGGGATTTAGGCAAATTATTTTGCCATAAGGTTGAACCAACTTCTTGAATTACTTCAACTTCTTCACCTTTGGCGACTGCTGCACTAACCGCATTCCAATCACCTTCGCCGCGACACCATCCGAAAGGGATACCTAGCATATCCACCGCTGGTAATTCCAAACCGTTAGAAGCGCCGGTTAAAACAGGTGTTGCACCTAATTGTAAAGCAATCAATTGGGTTAATTTATCGGCACCACCCTGATGCCCGCCACATAAACTAATTACAAATTTTCCAGTTTCATCTACTACCACTACTGCTGGATCTGTAGACTTGCTTTTAAGTAAATTTGAAATCAGTCTAACTACCGCACCTGTTGCTAAACAGAAAACAAAAGCTTGATGATTATCCCATAAATTGGCTAGGTGATTTTTCAGGGAATCTTTGTATGTTTTTGCGTGATTTATTTCAGATAATGATTCTGGAACCCATAAAGTATTATCTTGGTTTTGACAAAGGAATTGAAGTTTCTTTGCACCAGTGGGGGTAGTGGCAATAAAAGCAATGGGAGAGAATTCGTTGAGGAGCAATTTGAGTTTCCTGTTAGCTGATGAAGTTTGATGTTTTAGTATCCCATAAGATCATTTTTGATATTAGGTGATATGGTTTGCATTTGTTTCATATAAATTTCGTTTGTTAAATCATCATCACGCAAACGAACAAAATCTTCTAACTCCTTTTCCATTAATTGAGCAAAACTTGTTGCTGTCCAATTCATTCCAGGAATCCACGAAGCCCAACAACCCCCAGCCCATTCACCTTGAGTATCTTGCTCTTTAGGATCTAAAAGCCAAATAGCTGCATCTCCCCAAGAGCTAATAGCTAAGCTTCTTTTAACTTGCGTTCCTTGTTCGTAATAAGTAAGTCGGCAGAAATAAACAAAACTATGTAACAAAATGTAAATTAGCTTGAAACCCTTACTCCTACTGCCTACTGCCCACTGCCCACTGCCTTGTCCTAATTACAATTTTCAACGCCAACCTACTTAATAGTTGTCAGGAATATCTTGTCTTTTTTCTGCTTTAAAGGCAATACCGTACAAATGTGAGTCTCGTATTCGTAACCAATCAATCTTTTCTACCGGAAGAATATCGTAAATAAAATAACCAGTTTCTCGCCAACCATTTGTTACAAGATAGAAGTTTCGCAATGAATTTGGAAGACTTATGCCAAGACGTTTTTCAGCTTCCACTATCTGTGTTTCGGTTGCAGGTTCGTAACCCATCCACTGACTTTGATAAACTTCTTCATCAACTTCAATTTCCGAATTATCAGCTAACAATTCGAGACTATAGCGCTTTAAAAATTGCTGCCATTGGTTTGCATTCATATGTATAATTTTTAATATTTATGGTGCGTTGCGCTTTGCGACAACACACCTTGCGATGTATAATCTGCTGACTAAAAATTATCTCATCTGCGATTTTCTACGAGGGGGATTGTTTTCTGGTGGCGTTTCGGGAATCTCTGGTGGTGGCTCAGGAGCGGGAGGTTGAGGAGTTGCACCAGTATTAATAATTGCGCCTCGATAAATTAAAGCACCTAAAGTATTTAGTTTAAATCCCCAACCTTGAGGTAAGTTATCGTCATTGTCATTTTGCCCTAAGTCTACATAAATACGCGGTGGTATAAAATATTTGACATCAGATGCACCTACTAATTCATCTGCTTGTTGCATAATCTTATCGACTATAGAATCAAGTTGGGCGTAACTATCGTAGTTTTGTTGTAGTTGCGATTTGATAAAAGCAATAAATTCTTTTACTCCTTTGATTTTTTCGTTTGTTTCTGCGGTTGCTTCTTCCGATGTTTCAACATGAGGATTATCGAATCCTAATTGTTTGAGAATTAATGGCTCTAAATATCCAAACAGCTTGACTTGTGCTTTGATAATTGTGGGATTGTTTACGTCTTGATGACGCGGTAGCAAAGTACGGAAAGCACGACGCAGTATTTGAGAAAGTGTAAAAGGTGGAAAAGGAATGCTGTTAGAATCTATATTGATGCCGTTGTTTGCCATGAATATGTCTAAAGGTTGTAAATCTGACGGTACAACTGGCATCTGGATATTAAAAGCTTGAAATTCTGGGTTCGCGCTGCGGTTGCTGAGAATATTTTCTTGTCTGCTATTTTGCTGTGCTTGAATTGCTAAGATTTGCTTGGCTTTATTCTCATCGTTTAATAATAAAGTTAAACCTTTGAGATTAAAAGGATAAATAGGAGTATTTAAGCCTATATACACAAATTCAGCGCAATAAGCTTTGTTATTAACATTGTTGAGAAAGTTAATTGCGCTTTCATCACCAAGAGTGGCTAAAGCGCAATTTTTCAAAAATTCTTTGAGACTAGCTTTATCGATAACGCGGGTTGGATCTCCTCCGTTAAAATCGTTTTGGGAAAATTTGACAAAGGGATTCATTAAAGCCAGCCAGCAGATAATGCTATCGGTATAACCCCTTTGCTGCCGTGAATTGACAAATTCAGGAAAAACTAAATTTTGTGCTACTGCAATAAATCCGCCTTCACCATATAATCCACGATGATAACTATCGGGTTCGTTAAAAGAAGCAAAAGCCTTGGTTCCATCTTCTCTAATCGCCGGTACAATTATCCCAGAATGATGACCTTCATTTTTGATGAAGATTTCCATCAAATCATTGATTTCAGAATAGCTTTGAGGGCTGCGACGTAAATCAATTTCTTTTCCGTAACGGTCTTTATTGTACTGAAAAGTGCAAACCAACAAACCATATCGTTCGAGAAACTTGGCAATATCTTCATATCCTGAAACCGTCTCCCCTTGGGGATTTGTAACTATTTCCTCATCTGCAATACCAATAAAACCAGGTACTTTGATTGTTTCAGCATCTAAAAAAGCATCATCTTCAACGATTACCTGTTTGAAAAATAATCGTTTCATATCTTCTACAGGTTTCCCTTCCTTATAATCAGGACTTTGGATAGAATTAAAAACTTCTAAATCTACATCTTTGGCAGAATACAAAGGTAAATCCCTATCTGCTTGCAAATCAATATTGCCGTTCATTTTATTGACCAAGGTATAAAACTTTTCGTATTATGAAATACTTTTGTTTTTAATACACTGATTTGCAGAAAACTTTATATTATGAACTACCCTGCTGTAAGACGAGCGAGGTTTACATTTTCCCTATCCGTCTTACCGAACTTACTAAGTTTTTGACGCTTAGGATTACCGAAGCAGAAAAAGCATTAGTCCAGCAATATTGTGAACTAACTAGTCGCAATCAAACAGATGTGTTTAGGGAATTTTTTCGTGAACTGGTAAGTAGATTGTCGAAACAAGGGATATCGAATCCCTTGCTTTGTTCGGGGGCTATTCATTCCCACTTTATCTAAAAGAGGGATGGGAAATTCCGCCGTTTTAGTTAAACATATTGGAATTAATGCAAACCGCTTCTTACTCTCTTTCTTCAGCAGCTTTTAAAATTTTGACAATACTAGGATAACCGTTAAATTCTGCGAGCATCAAAGCAGTATAACCACCTCGATTTTTCAAGTTTACATCTGCACCAGCTTTTAATAATACTTCAACTAATTTCACATAGCCTAATGAGGTTGCCCACATCAATGCTGTAGCGCTGTTTTCATCTTTACAATTGACATTAGCACCATGCGCTAATAATTCTTGAGTTATTGTTTTAAAATTACGTTTTGTAGCTTCGATTAATATGATTTTTCCATCTTGTAATTGAGTGTTTGCGTCTGCACCATTTTCCAATAAAACTTTTAGGGTTTCTACGTTTCCTTGTATGGCAGCTAAAGTTAGCGGTGTTTCAGATAAATTTCTGACTTCTAAATCGGCACCTTGTTCTAAAAGTGCTTTGATGATATTACTGTAACCTTGTAAAGCAGCTACAAGTATAGGTGTATCGCCTAAATTATTTCTCTTATTAACATCTGCACCGGCTTTGAGAAGCAATTCTACAATTTCGCTAAAACCTTCGACAACTGCAATATGTAAAGGTGTTTCTCCATGATTATCTTGAAAATTTACGTCAGCACCTTTATTTATTAAAGTTTCTACTATAGAAGTATGTCCCCCGGCAGCAGCAATTGATAATGCTGTGTCTCCATCTGTATTTTTTTCATTTACCTCAATATTGGAGCTTAATAGTGCCTTCACGACTTCCAAATATCCTTGTTCTGAGGCTAACATCAATAAAGTTTCACCTTGTTCATCTTGGATATTTACATCAGCACCAGCTTTAACTAAAATATCAACTACGCCAGAATGCCCTTGTTTTACAGCTAATTCTAAAGCCGTGTCATTGTCTTTATCTTGAAGATTTACATTAGCCCCAGCATCAATTAAAGCTTGAACGATAGAACTGTAACCTTTAAGAGCCGCTATCATTAAAGCCGTGCTGCCGTCTTCATTAACTGCATTTACGTTAGCACCTTTTGATATTAATATGCGTACAATATCGAGTTGTTTTGCCGCACAAGCTAACATCAAAGCCGTCAAACCATAACGTTTTCTTTTACAATCAATATTTGCACCCGATTCAACAAGCATTTTCACAATTTCTGTATAGCCTGAATTCGCTGCAAACATTAACGCTGTAGTGCCATCTCCATCGTTTACACTTGCAGAAGCACCCGTACTTAAAAAAGTTCGCACCCTTTTTATGTCACCGCTTCTAGCTGCTTCTAACAGTGAAGCATTGTTTTTGCTCATTGGTAGCTGTTGGTAATTGATAATTGGGAATTGGGCATGGGGCATGGGGCATTGGGCATTGATGAGCCTCACATTGAGAAGAGAGTGAGAGAAGGGGAGAGAAATTCAAATTCCTAACTCCTAACTCCCGTACAGACGTAGCAGTGCTACGTCTCTACATTACTAACTTTTAACTCTTTCCAATGCCCTATTCCCTATCCCCAATTCCCGTTTTCATTTTCCCATCCCCTACTCCCCATTACCCCGACGCGCTATGCTAATTTTTATGAAGATTTAAGTATTGGGGGAGAACACGATGGAACTTTCGCCAGAAGTTAAATACTGGATGCAATTTTTTCATCCCGTGCTAATGTGGGCACTTTTGCTATGTACGCTCTATGCAGCTTACTTGGGTTTGCAGGTACAGCGTACTAGAAGTGCTAAGGGTGAAGAGAAGAAAGAACTTATCAAAGGTAAATACAATATCAAACACTTTCAAATAGGTTCTTTATTATTAGCACTAATGGTATCCGGTTCCATTGGTGGGATGGCTGTTACCTATATTAATAATGGTAAATTATTTGTCGGTCCCCATTTATTAGCAGGGCTAGGAATGACAGCTTTGATTGGTTTTTCCGCTTCTTTATCTCCTTTTATGCAGAAAGGAGCGAATTGGGCGCGGATGACTCATATTTTGTTAAATTTTACTATTTTAGGACTTTTTACTTGGCAGGCTATCAGTGGCGTGCAAATCGTCCAAAAAATTCTTAGTAATGCCTAATTTTTGATATCTGTTAATTATGAAGTGTGAAGCATAAGGGTAGAGTCATTTCAACCTTTATGCTCCATCCTTCATTTCTCATGCTTTTTTAGATTTATGTGAAAAAGGTATGCCTAAAGATTGATGAAAATCTTCTTGGACTTTGCGTGTTAAACGACGAGATACTTGACGAACAATTTGATTGAGCAGGCGATCGCCGGTTGTTTGAATTAAGGATTTAGGCAAACGTTTTATAAAATTTGGAAATTCCACATAAACAGTTAAATACAACTGCCATTCGACTCTGGTTTTCGGGGTTAATTGAGCGGTATTATCTTCGTTTTCGCTTTCGACTAGCTGTAGGGATGCACGATAATCGACATCGTAACCAGGTGGCTGATAGTCAGGAATAGGTATGGTGCGAATGCGGTAAACACCTTCTTGAGGTGGCAAGAGTTCTAAACCGATTTTCGGCTCTACGTCATAGTTGAAAGCACCAAAACGACCGATAATGATTTCATAACCGTTTTCTCCTAAAGGCTTTACTTTCATTGGTTGAGCGCAACGAGAAAACCATTCTGAGTGATTGTTAAGATAATTGGCAACAGTTTCTGCTGGTGCGTATAACTCCATACAGTCGCTGAAAGTACCGTAAAATTTGGTTTGTTGTTCCAAATCTACTTGTAAATCGACTTCCAGAGGGAAACTTTGGCTTTCAGATATATTTGATATATCAGTTATAGTTGATGCCACAGATATAATTTTTTCCCTTTCTTTATCAGATTTACACTCTCGATTGATTGAAACCATTAGTGCATTCCTGTATACTTTTAAGTTTAATTAAAATAATAATTCCCATCCTAGATGAAATGTTTCGCATCAGTAAGCCAAATTCATTGAAACATTAACAATGCGATCTAAAGTTCACCGAATCTCTACAATAGAGAAGAGAGAACAATGATAGATGTTTCCAGTGGTAGAGAATTATCATGAAAGCTTTTGTAGCAGGGGCAACAGGTGAGACGGGCAGACGGATTGTACAAGAGTTGATGGCTCGTGAAATTCCGGTTCGTGCATTAGTAAGAGATTTAGATAAAGCTAGGAGTATTTTGCCTGCTGATGTGGACTTAGTGCAAGGTGATGTTTTGCAACCACAGTCTTTATCTGCGGCTTTAGGAGACAGCACGGTGCTATTATGTGCAACTGGTGCTGCACCCGGTTTCGATCCTACAGCACCTTATAAGGTAGATTACGAAGGTACAAAAAACTTGGTGGATGCTGCAAAAGCAAAAGGTATAGAACATTTTACATTTGTTTCTTCTTTATGTACTTCTAAATTGTTCCATCCGCTAAATTTATTCTGGTTGATTTTAGTTTGGAAAAAACAAGCTGAGGAATACATTCAAAAAAGCGGTTTAACTTATACAATAGTGCGTCCCGGTGGATTGAAAAACGAAGACAACAGCAATCCCATTGTTATGCAAAGTGCAGATACACTGTTTGACGGCAGTATTCCCCGTCAAAAGGTAGCCCAAGTTTGTGTAGAATCACTTTTTGAACCAGCTTCGCGAAATAAAATTGTAGAAATTGTTTCTAAGCAAGAGGCCGCTGCGAAAAGTTTTGCAGAATTATTTGCAGCAGTAGCTTAAAGAGGAAGTAGCAAGTAGCGAGTAGCAAGTAGCAAGTAGCAAGTAAGTTAATAATTAGTTTTGATTATAGGTTGCTGAACAAAACATTTAAAAACTTTTACTTGCTACTCTTTACTCACTATTTAAAGAATTTCTATCCTCTCTTCCCCCTCTGTACCCCTCTCACTTTCTTTTCTCCGTCGCTTAAAAATAATCATTGCTAGAATTAAACTTATTCGAGAATCCGGTTTAATCAAAATTTTACTTTGCCGGAATAGTTCTATTTATTTTTGTTGTTATCTATTACGTGGCTATTTTAATTAATATTGATGAGTCAAACTCTTAAAGGTTTTCATTTCAAAGGCATTGAAAAACTTATCGGACCTGTAGCCGCCCTTCTTGCCTTTGTCTGTATGTTTCAGTGGTATATTCACGGCAGCTTTGAGCCAAATAGCGATCCTGTATTTCAAAAGAGACAGCCACCTCTAATTATGGAGGGAGGAGACCCTTATATACGGGCTTTAATGAGAACTATTTCTGCGAGTGAAGCTAATAGCAAGCGCCCCTATTCAATTTTGTATGGCGGGGAACACGTTAGCGATTTAAGCCGACATCCCGAAAAATGCGTCACAATTCCCATCGGACCAAATAAAGGAAATTGTTCTACAGCTGCGGGAAGATATCAGGTTATTAATACTACTTGGTTTAAAATTGCTGAGCGCTATCATCCAGAACAGCCGATGCCGATGATGTTTTGGGCTAACTATAGTTTTGAAGCCCAATATCAAGACCAAGTGGTTCATAGTTGGTTGAATGATTCTAAGGAATGGGGAGTTAGTATTCCTCAGTTGTTACGGCAAGGAAAAATCAATAAAGTTTTAAAATTACTTTCTCCTACCTGGACAAGTTTGGGATATGGTATTGAAACTAATTCGGTGAGTAGCAGTTTACCAAGAATCTATAAGAAAGTTTTGCAGGAAGAATTGAACGCGGTGAGTCAAGTAAGAAAAGTGAAGCAGTAAAAAAATTGTAGGGTGTGTGACGGTTACGATAATTTCACACCTGTGACGAAACGATTTGAAATTACCGTCACGCACCAACAGGTTTATGGTGCGTGACACCAGAAAGCTTATTACTACGTTGAAAATTAGTTGAAGTGTCACAGCACCCGACGAGAAAATGACATAGTAAACCTTAGAAAAAGTCCTGAATATTTCTGACATATACAGAAGTTTGTTCTAAATGAATATTATGAGCAGCATTATCAACTATTTGTAGTTCGCATAAGTGATTAACCGCAATCATTTTTCTATTTATTTCGACAAATTTCTTATCGTTTTCTCCTACCAGCAAAAGTATGGGAATTTTGTTTTCCTTTAATTTATCCCATAAAGATGGTTGAATCCCCGTACCCATCAATCGCAGGGATTTAGCTAATTTGACAGGATTATTTTGCAAGCGATTTTCTATCATCTGCTCAAAATGCGGATGATTTTTAATGTTACCGAAAATCTGCTGATTGTACCAATTATCTAAAAATTTTCTGAAATCATCTCGTTGAATACTTCTTGCTAACTTTCTAGCTATTTGTTCGTCCCGTTTAACTCTTTCTAATCTTTCTTTATCCGACGCTAAACCAGGTGAAGCCGATTCTAAAATAATTTTATGGAAACGTTGAGGAAATTTTAAGGTTAAATATAAAGCTAATCTTCCACCCATAGAATATCCAACCAAAAAACACCGTTCAATTTGTAATTCATCTAATAAATTGATTAATGCATCGGCAATTTGCGGCATTTTATAGCAATCATCATCTAAAATGTTAGTCTTACCATGTCCGGGAAGGTCGATATTTAAACAATAAAACTCATCTGTTAACAAAGATATCGCTTCATCAAATTCATGAATATTCCCCATAAAACCGTGTAAAAAAAGAATCAGCGGTTTATCTGGTTTACCACTGAAACAATAATTAAGTATATATTTGTGAAAACTCATTGAAGCTATCTAGTACAGTACGGCTTAAATAGCGCACCCCTTTAAAAAGTTTGCAAGCCTTATCACATAACACTTCTGCGGACAATATACAATTAATTTTGCCTAAATACTTATAGATACTATTAGGATAGCTGATTTAGCTTAATTTAAAATATTTAATTATTTTTTAAGGCAAAAATCTATCTAAAGCTGCTTTTAATTCTTCCATTTCAGCATCAATATTGCCATTTTTTGCCGCTCTGGCAACGCACTCCGTTAAGTGTTCGTCTAAAACAATCCGCGCTACTTTATCAATTGCACCTCTAACGGCAGCAATCTGCAACAAAACATCAGGACAGGGAGAATTTTGCTGCACCATCGATTTAATTCCTCTAATATGACCTTCTATTCGCGATAGTCGATTAACTATCTTTCTTAAAGACTCTTCACTGTGAACGTGATCGTGGGTTGAGTGCGTATGATTGTGGTTGTGTTCCGAAATTTTACTATCATTACTGTCACTCAGTATCGGCTCGTTTTGCTTTGATGTTCCATTCATGTGGTGTTTTCGGGGTTGAGGCAGTAATTACAATCCTAACGCAAAGAATAAACACTCCGATGGAGTCTTTGTAATCTCAATACGAGTTGATATAAGGCTTATTAGCTTTCTCAGATAAAAAATACAAACCTAATTTTTGCTAATATCATTAATAAATTGAATCGCAGCTAAAGTTTGTTTAATGCCCTATCGTTAAGCATTAGAGCTTAAACAAACAAAACTAGAATATGACGGAAAACGTCTAAATTTACGACTATTGAAAGCATAATGTTTTCAGTAGCTGCACGCAAAAATGTCAAGAAAAACTAACAATCAGGCTGAAAAACGGTCTTAGTAATGAAATTTACAAATTTTCCTAAGTCTATAAGACAACTAAGTACGCATTTATTAGCAATTATTATGGGAGTTTTGCTTGGTGGCAATACTCTGTTGGTATTACCTTCGCAAGCAGAACCCGCACCGACTGCATTCGTTGATTCATCAGAATTTATAGCGCAGAAGCCTTCAAATGCTAATGCCGCGATTGGAAGCAGTAGCTTTGTTACGGCAGCGGTGAATCGAGTTGGTATGGCTGTAGTTCGTATTGATACAGAACGCACTGTAAGCCGTCGTCTTCCCGAACCTTTTACGGAAGACCCATTTTTTCGGAGATTTTTCGGCGATTTACCTAGAAACTTGCCTCCAGAAGAATTACGCGGTTTAGGTTCTGGTTTCATTATTGACAAAAGCGGATTGGTTTTAACTAATGCTCATGTAGTTGATAAAGCTGATAAAGTAACAGTTCGTCTCAAGGATGGCCGTAAATTTGAAGGTAAAGTTCAAGGTGCGGATGAAGTCACTGATTTAGCCGTTGTAAAAATAAATGCTGGTGGCGATTTACCAGTTGCAAGCTTGGGTTCATCGAGCAACGTGCAAGTTGGAGACTGGGCGATCGCCGTGGGGAATCCTTTGGGTTTCGATAATACGGTGACTTTGGGAATTGTCAGTACTTTGAAGCGTCCTAGTTCTCAAGTTGGTATTTCTTCTAAGCGTTTAGAATTTATTCAAACCGATGCAGCCATTAACCCCGGAAATTCTGGCGGTCCTTTATTAAACGATAGAGGCGAAGTTATCGGTATAAATACGGCTATTCGTGCCGATGCGATGGGTATTGGTTTTGCGATTCCTATTGATAAAGCCAAGCAAATTAGTAGCGAATTACAGCGTAACGGAAGAGTTGCCCATCCATTTATAGGTATAGCAATGGATGATTTAACCCCCGAACAAGCACGACGCATCAACGCTAATCCTAATTCTCCTATTCAAGTACCAGAAGTTAAAGGTATTTTGGTAAGAAGAGTGGTAGCCAATTCTCCAGCAGCGAAGGCAGGTATCCGTATAGGAGATGTAATTGTAGCAATTGATGGAGAAAGTATTACTAAAGGTGAAGAATTACTGAATATAGTTGAGAACAGCGGTGTAGGTCAAAATTTACAGTTAAAAGTCCGGAGAGGCACTCGCACTCAGCAAATATCTTTGCGTACCGCTGATATGAAAGATTTTTCTTAGAAATAGCGAGTAGGGAGTATGGAATAAGGTTAAAGGTCAAAGGTTAAAGGTTTAATAATAATTTTTAACCAACTCCTAACTCCTAACTCCTAACTCCTAACTTTTTCCTTCTCTCCTCATCTTCTTAACTTCTTCGCATAAAAGGCTTCATGTCTTGTAAAATCACTTCATGGTGGTGTTCTTGTGGATAATGCCCTACATCATTGATTTTAACTATTTGAGCATCGAGTGCTGAATCTACAAATTTTTCTGCCATTTCTACATTTAACCAAGGGTCATTTTTTCCCCACTGAACCAAAATCGGTTTTTGCCATTCTTTAAATCCAGATTCTATTTCTTCCATTGCTGTTTTTAGCTGCAAATTCCGAATAGTTGCTAATAAACTTCTTCCCGTTGCCGAAGCTTTTAAAAATGGTTTGCGATAAATATCTAAATCTTTGTCTTTGATAACGTAGCGGCTACCGCCTTCTAGGGTTCTGTCAACTAATAAGGGGTCTTGTGTCATCATTTCTCCGGCCAAAGGTAGACCCATTTGTTGAATTTTCCACGGCAATTTAACCGTAGATGAAATTGGCGTGTTGAGTATAATTAAACTGGCTATTTTATCGGGATTGCGTAAAGCGTATTGCAAGCCGACAGAACCTAAAAAACCTTGAACTACCAAAGAAAAACTTTCGAGTTCCAATGCTTCAACGAAAGCATCTAAAGCTTTTATATATGCTTCGGGAGTATAAGCAAAATCTCTTTTTTCTGGTTTGGCTGAAAAACCGGAACCAATCCAGTCTGGTGCAATAACTTTGTTACCTTGTTGTGCTAATCCCGGCATGATATTTCGCCAACCGTAACTTTGTGAAACTAAACCGTGCAGCATTAGAACTGGTTGTAAATCGCTTCTGCCTACTGGTTCTGTTTGTCGATAAAACCATTCTAGGGAATCTACTGTTATTTTGTGTTCTGTTATAGACATTAACAAAAAGCCTGATGCAAATATTTTTGTTATTAATTCCGAATTAAAATTGGGAATCAAAAGGGTAGAAATCGTAAAAAATTGACTTCTCCCTTAAATAGCATAGGCTTTTGAGTGCTTTTAACAAAATTAGTTTATTTAAGAAGCGTTATACCTAATAGGAAACCATCTGCTTTCCTTAGAATAACGTAAGCTTTCCTAAAAGTCCTATAAGACCTTGTTTTTCCTGCCCGAAGACGGCGATTCTTGCCTTGAAAAGTACCTGAAATTTCTACTAATCGAACTTGAGTTTTAGCAAGTGGATGGTCTTCTGATACAGGTTCTGGTAATTCTTGTAGAGCTTCTTTATAGCTTACTATACTAGACTTTATAACTTTTGAGTTAATTGCTTTGAAACGTTTTGTTACTCTGTCTAAAGCTATTTGTACTGCAACTTGCTCACCAATATCACCAGTTGGATTTAGTGGAAATGGAAGACTTGGTAACAAATCGGTATTTAGAAGAGGTAGTTGCTGTTTTATTTCTTCAGAATTGTGTGCAGAATCTTTAGGGGAACCATTCATAATAACTAAGCAGCTTTAAAGAATCGAATAATTTCGCGCACGTGTTCTAAAAATTGCCCGTCGGTAGAAAGTTGAGCGATCGCCTGTTTTGATTCTTGCGATAAGCGTTGGTGGTCGATTTTGTTGGTTGCTCGCAATTCTTCTATATTTGCTGCAATAGTCGCTAATTCTCTACGAGTTTCTTTTGTATTAGCTTGTTGCTTTGCTGTTAAAGAGTCAAAATTTTCTGGGTTGAGCTTTTCTTCGATAAGAAACAATTTTTCTTCAATAGTACTGAAACGATTGCGTAATTCTACAATATCTTCGCGGGGATATTTTAGCTCTTTGCCAATAGTTGTTAATCTTGCGTATAAATATTCGTAAGCGCTAATAGCTGGACGTAAACCCGTTAATAGTAACGCTGCACCGGAACTAATATAACCAACGACGCTGATACCAGTTGCGGCTAAGGCATAAAGACCGATTGTAGATATTATATGTAGAAAAACCGCAACTATTAAGGAACGTTTTACTAATACTTTGACGTATTTTACTTGTTTCTCATCGACAGGAATTTGCTTTTGAATAGATTGTTCTGCATCGAATAAAGTTTCTTTTGCTTTGAAATGAACGTTCCAAGGTACGGTAACAATTACCAAAAGCCACCAAAAACTAGCACCACCAATTACCCAGTCTAGAAAGTTGCCAGCAGGAACATTAAACCATTGCAGTACGCTAAATGATACAAGGGTGACTGCTACTATACTGATAGTGCTACTGATAAATAAATTTAAATACATCTAATTTTTTAAACCTTAATTACTGAAAGTATTATTTTAATCATGAAGGGGTATAAAAATATTAGAATTGAATCTTGTGATGGTTTGTATATTTACACAAGATTATTTGTATAAAATAGCTGAAAGTATAGTAATTTTATACAGCTTATAAGTTGTTGTATTGTGATAGTTTTGTAACTAGCATATAGTTCGTAGCATTTTGCAAATAACTGTTAAATATCTCAACTTCATAGTTTATTTAAAATATTGCAAAGTATTGATAAAGGTAAATGTAATTACTTCAGAACATTAGACAATTTGGTATGACTAAATAATTGCTGAGGATATATAATAGCCTTCTACCGACTTCGACCTTCATAAATTAAAAAAATGGGAAATATTCCCATTGATTTTTGGTAAAGCAGATTATTTAAGTATAAAAAAACCGGTATGGAAAAGCAGTTCGAGCGATTGGAACGTAACGAAGTTATATCTATTAGTGCGGAAGATTCTGGAAATTTGGAAATTTCTTCGACTTTTAAAGTTTTAGAATTGCTAGAAGTTATACAGAAATATATTAGTTTTCAGATGCCAGAAGCATCCTTGTTTGATGAAGGTATTAACTGTGAAATATTAAAGTTAGGCGCTAGAGGCTGGAAAAAGGGAAAAGTAAGAATTTGTGTTGAATTTTGTGCTGAGGAACCTGAATATCCTTTAGAAGACCTTGCAGAACTACTAGAGTAAATTTAAGGTTAAAGGTCAAAGGTTATAGGTCAAAACTCAAAGATTAAAAGTCAAATTCATCATTAATAACTGCTAACTTCTAACTGCAATTCATATTACCAGTCATCTTCATTATTATTACGTCTTCTTCTAGAACTTTTACGTTTTTCTAGAGGTGGAAGTTTTTGCCTCTCATCATCGTAATAATTGTCAGTTTCTCTACGTCTTTCTCGTGCTGGAGGTTCGTATGACTCTAGTTCATCATCGTAATAACTGTCAGTTTCTCTACGTCTTTCTCGTGCTGGAGGTTCGTATGACTCTAGTTCATCATCGTAATAATTGTCAATTTCTCTACCTTTTTCTCTAGGGTAAGCTTCTAGTTCATCGTCGTAATAACTGTCAATTTCTCTACCTTTTTCTCTAGGGTAAGGTTCTCGTTCATCGTCGTAATAACTGTCAATTTCTCTACTTCTTTGTCTAGGGTAAGCTTCGTACTCGTCATCATAATACCCATCAATATCTTTACTTCTTTCTTGAGGTGGGCGACGGCGACGATTGCGAGTGCTGTAACTTTCTTCTCTATCATCGCGAATGCGGCGGCTTACTTGATTAAAGAAGTCTTGACGTAAAACGGGATAATCGCTAACCCATAAATTACGACTGGGAATATATATATCGCTTATTTCTTCAATTCGGCTTAAATCGGGAGTGTTGGACATAACCAACATTTCTGCTACCTGCCCAGGTTTAATAATTTTGTGAGAACTTTTTAACGGTGCTTTGAGTAAAGCAGTAAATCCGCTTTCGTCTCCAACTTCCAAGTTAATTCGTTTTTCTCGATTTTCTACAATTACTAAATCACCTTTATTGTTGACAGTTTCTTGCTTGCCTACCAATTCTTCAGTAATCCACCAGTCGAGTACTTTACCGCGAACAAAACCAGCGTATTTGTAACGACGACATTTCCAATTTCGGATACTAGCCCACAATACCGGACCCCATAACCAGTAAAGAGCGCCAACTAATCCAAAGAAAAATACAACTGGGCCTAAAGGAAGTCGTAAAATTACTTCTATAAGTAAAATTACAGTAGCAATAATCACAGATATTAATAATCGCTGCAAAAAATCAGAAAATTTTCCCCAATAGTGTTTGTACTGCGAACCGGTGGCAATCAGGGGAACTAGTTGTTCAAATTTTTCGCGTGTCAGTGGGACAAGCATTTTAGATTTTAAATTTTAGATTTTGCGGAAAGTTGCGGTGCGGGGGTTCCCCCCGTTGAGCAAACTTTTTAAGACGGATGTTGGATTATAGGACACTAATTAAAGTTTTTTGCTTCATAATAAGTGTCCGAGGTTATAAACTTAAGATTTCAACTTAAAGAATCTTCTCTAATCCATATACTAACGACTTTAGCTGAAGAATTTTGCGAATTGCTAATAAAACTCCTGGCATGTAGCAAGTTCTATCGCTGGTATCGTGTCTTAAAGTATAAATTTGACCGGATGCGCCAAAGATAACTTCTTGATGAGCAATTAAACCGGGTAAGCGAACGCTGTGAATCCTGATTCCCTCGTCGGCTTGGCTTCCTCGCGCTCCTGCTATGTGTTCGGTTTCATTCACTATCGCTTGGTTGTAGGTTTTACCTAATTCTCCCAACATTTGAGCAGTTTTGATTGCTGTGCCGCTGGGTGCATCTGCTTTTTGGTTGTGGTGAAGTTCGATGATTTCAACATGGTCAAAATATTTCGATGCTGTAACTGCCGCTTGCTGAAGTAGTACCATTCCGATGGAGAAATTAGGAATAATTAAACATCCAGTAGAAGCTTTATCGGCAAAATCTGCTAAATCTTTCAATTGTTCTGCACTTAACCCAGTAGTTCCAACTACAGGACGTACTCCATAGGCGATCGCGCTGCGAATGTTGTCGTACACGCAATCGGGATGCGTAAAATCAACTACTACACCGGGCTGTTTCCCTTGGGAAGCAAAAGCCAGCATCGGCTCCATTTGATTGGTAATCGGAACTTCTAGAGCTTCGCCTAGGCCAGCTAACTCACCAGCATCTTTGTCTTGATGTTCCGGACTTGTATCGATTGCGCCGACTAAATCCATATCGGGTGCTTCCGACACAGCCTTTATCACCTCTCGACCCATTTTTCCCGCAGCACCATTAACAACAACTGGTATCGGTCCTTGATTAGCCATATTTCTACTTTATATTTTTACTTTAAAATCCACAAACGAATTGTAGACCCTGTTTAGTTTTTGGGGAAGACGGAGGGGGAAGAGGAGCCACTGCGTTGCCGAGGTTCCCAAGCCACTCTCGTGCGCGGGTTCCCCGCGTTGAGAGAAGTGGCGCTCGGTTGAAGCAAGTGGCGTGGGGAAGAAAATTGATAACTCCTAACTGTTCGCTGTTCGCTGTTTATGGAACTTGGCTAATATTTTGGCAGTCGATGATTTAAACTTGCGATAAAATTATTTCTTGTCTTGATTGGTTGTGAGATATCTCGTTAAACTGTTTTCACTTCCATTTTGACTGTTAAGGTGTAAAAAGTATTCGGGGTGAAGTATTTTTGAGGTTGGAAGTTATGGCTTTTTTTTAACCTATCTTGCTTCTTTTCCTTGCCTACCTAATATTCTCTATTAAACAACGGCTATTTTTACGTCATACGGTAGATACGGTCTACATTGTATAAAATTGACTGAGCAGCTATCAATGGGCGTGAAAAAATAAAAGCCGTAAAGCTTTGCTAGTTACAACGGTTCTCAGATACATGAACAAAAAATTCTTTCTTAAATTACTTTCGAGTCCGGTATTGTTTTCGTCTATGGTGTCGATGGCGGTTTTTACTCAGCCAGCTAGCGCTAACGAAACAGTTAACTCTACCCCCAGACAATTTTCTTGCGGACGGAGAGCCACTGTAGCTATGGCAAATCGTAGCGTAGGCTGTACCCGTTTACGGCAGAGAAATTCTACACCTAATGTTAATGGACAAAAAGGTTTGCTTCCTAACGAAGTACCTGAATTAGAATTTACTGACGAAGAAAGTGATGCTTCTGTTGCTTTGTTTGGCTGTGATTGCCCAGCTTGCTTAAATGCTCTACGTCAAATACGCGGTTTGCCTCCTATGACATAAATGCACATCTTGCAGCAGCTTTCATAAATCCGGTTTATTTGTGATTTGATCAATAGAAACCGGTTGGATGCAAGATTTGAGTTTAAATAGTCTTTTGGCAAAAAAATACAAATAAAGGTCAGAGGTAATATGATTAGTTGCTTCTGACTTTTTTTTGCAGTGGAGATTAGTGTTGTGTGTCATTAGTTTTGCGAGGTTTTGTAACGGTTATAAACTGTTGTAAAAAAACCTTCTAGAGCGCAGAGCAACCACAGAAAGAGAATTGAAAATCATGAGTGTATAAATTTGGCAACTCGTTTTTTGTAATTGGTAATTGAGAACTGTCCTAATTGCTGTGAGATAATTTAAACTCAAAGTGATAGGTTTTTATAGTTCTGTATCAAAAACTTGTAATGAACGATACTTTACCACCGGCTCTTGCTAAAATTGTTAAACGCTTTCAACGTGCAACTGAACCTAAGCGCCGCTACGAACAATTAATTTGGTACGGCCAAAAACTTGCTGAATTTCCAGAATCGGAAAAGACACCAGAAAATAAAGTTCCCGGCTGCGTTTCTCAGGTATTCGTGACTGCTTCTTTAAATGACAACAAAATCACTTTTCAAGGCGATTCTGATTCACAATTAACTAAAGGTTTATTAGCACTTTTAATTGAAGGCTTAAATGGCTCAACACCTACAGAAATTGTTCAACTGACTCCTGATTTTATTCAAGAAACGGGTTTGAATGTCAGTTTAACTCCTTCACGTGCTAATGGTTTCTATAATATTTTTAAAACTATGCAGAAAAAGGCATTGGAATCGCAAGAATCCGTGTCAAATTGAACTACAGTTAATTGCAAAATAAATGATACATTGAGGCTGTTAATTGAGGGAAAGGCTGCATTTGTTGATAAAAGCATGTAATAACTTTAACCTTTAGCTTTTAACTTTTGATTTTTGATTCGCAGGCAGGAATAATTGCAGAATGACGACAGGTTTCTCATCTATCGAAACGAACGCTAGGATTGGCGGAGTAGTAGAAAAATTTGTGTGGAATAGGGAAGAGCAAGATTTTCCTATAGTTTATGAATCTTTGGGTGGAGGCTCCCCAGTATTGCTTTTTCCGGCATTTAGTACGGTTTCCATGCGTTCGGAAATGAGCGGAATCGCAAAACGAATTTCCCATCAATATAAAGCAATAGCGATTGATTTTCCCGGTTTTGGAGATTCCGGTCGCCCTAAAGCCGATTATGGTCCTGCTTTATACAGAGATTTTATAGAAGATTTTGTATTAACTACTTTTGAGAAAAAACCTGTTTCCGTAGTTGCCGCAGGTCACAGCGCTCCTTATGTTTTATGGTTAGCAAGTAAATATCCTCAAGTGTTTTCTCGGATAGTTCTTGTAGCACCAACTTGGCGCGGTCCTTTAGCTGTTATGGGTGTGAATGGAATTATCAGGAACTTAGTTAAGCAAGTAGTTAGATTGCCAATTATTGGTCAATTTCTTTATAAGCTCAATACCTTACCATCGTTTTTAAAGTTCATGTATCGTCGTCACGTTTATGTCGATGCAGAAAAATTAACTCCGAATTTTATTGAAGATAAATGGGAAAGCACTCAGCAGCCTGGAGGAAGATTTGCTCCTGCTGCGTTTGTAACTGGATGTCTGGATCTTGTCAGCAGAAGAAGCGATTTACTGGGATTGGTGAGAAAGGTATCGGTACCGATTATGGTGGTAATCGCAAAATCTTCTCCTAGATCGTCACGGCAAGAAATGGAAGCCATCGCCAACTTACCAGGAGTTGAGAGCGTGGTGCTCGAAGGCTCTTTAGGAATGCATGAGGAATATCCAGATATAGTTGCTGAAGAAATTTTGCCTTTTTTAGGAGCTACTGTGAGTCTTTGACAGAAGGCTTTGTTTTAGGAAAATTAAACGTAGCTAGAACCTGTTGATAGGAATTCCAAGCCTGGAGGCTAAGAAGGAAAATAAACAAAGAAAAATCAAATAAATTTTTAATTTGTACTGATGTTGCTTGCTGATAATTGACTATTAGTTTATTAGACAAAAGAGCCAGGAGGGCATTGCTTATTAATTGGACAATGCTAAATCTCTACACCACTTTTGTTATGTAGTTAACAAATTTTATACATCTTTGTCAGCAACATCGGTTTTTTTTGTATATTATTTGTGTCTGTAAAACATTGATTAAATAAGCATCTGAAATATATATGGTTAATACAGCAACAAGCGTAGTACCTGTAACAGTTTTGACTGGTTATTTAGGAGCGGGAAAAACAACTTTATTAAATCGGATTCTGACTTACGAACATGGTAAGAAGGTAGCGGTAATAGTTAATGAGTTTGGCGAAGTTGGTATTGATAATCAATTGGTTATCGATACTGATGAAGAAATTTTCGAGATGAACAACGGCTGTATTTGCTGTACTGTTCGCGGTGACTTAATGCGGATTATCGGTAATTTAATGAAGCGTCGCGATAAATTTGACCATTTAGTCATTGAAACTACTGGTTTGGCAGATCCAGCGCCGGTGATTCAGACATTCTTCGTTGATGAAGATATGCGCGAGCAATTGCTACTTGATGCTGTGGTGACTGTGGTTGATGCCAAGCATATTTGGCAACATTGGGATGCTGATGAAGCTCAAGAACAAATCGCATTCGCTGACGTAATTTTGATTAATAAAACAGATTTGGTTTCCTCAGAGCAGCTAGAAGAATTGGAAAATAAAATTCGGGGAATGAACGCGATCGCTAAAATTCATCGTACCCAAGATGCAAAGTTAGAAATGGATGCATTGCTTGGTGTAAAAGCGTTTGACTTGGATAGAGCTTTAGAAATCGATCCAGAATTTTTAGGTGAAGATGCTCACGAGCATGATGAGGATGTTTACTCGGTTGCTTTGGTGGAAGAAGGCGAACTTGATGGTGATAAGTTGGATAAATGGTTGAGTAATTTACTACAAACCCAAGGCCCCGATATCTTCCGTACCAAAGGAATTTTAACTATTGCTGGTGAAGAAAACCGGTTTGTATTCCAAGGTGTACATATGTTATTAGATGGTAGACCAGATAGACCTTGGAAGGAAAACGAAACTCGTAAAAATGAGCTTGTGTTTATTGGGCGTAATCTTGATGAAGCGAAGTTGAGAGAAGAATTTAAGGCTTGTGTAGCGTAGATTGTGAGAGGGGGAGAGGGGGAAGAATTAATAACTCCTCACTCCTAACTCTTGACTATAGGAATCCGGTTTGAATATTGAAAACAATTAAGTACTTGCAGGGTGTGTTATGGCTTCAGCCGTGAGCGCACCGAAATGTATATATGATGGTGCGTTGCGCGCAGCAAGCAACACAACGGCAGTATTGGGGGAGGAAAATCCACACCCGGACACTTGCTCGTACTGCGGGAACCTCCGCAACGCAGTGTCCTCCCAATCTGCCTCCCCTACGTGTTTTATGCCCTCTGGGCACGCTGCGCTAACAAAAATCTGCGGAGTAATCCTATATTAGACGTAATGCGAGAATAACTGTCACGAAGTGACAATGATTTTAGAAAGCTTGCTCAAAGGTTCCCTGTAAGCATTGAATTTTTGGTATTTTCACAACTTATAATAAAGATTTATATTTAGTAAATTAAAAGTGGTTGATATTACATCAGCAACAGCCCTTATTTCTTCAGTTGTGGCATTATTCGGTAGTTACATTTCATACCGCCAGGTACGTCAGGGGATACAGCGTCTTGAAGTAGAGCAGAAAAAAATTGAAGCTCAATTTGGGCAAGAACTATCTGCTGAAAGATCGGTGCAAAAGCTTCTTGAATGTACAAAATGGAAAAGAAGAACATTTAATACGCTTAAATATCATCTGGGTGGGTTTGAAGATGATGAACTCCGAAAAATACTTATCCGAGCAGGTGCAATTCGTTTTGAAGAAGATGTTGAGACTTGGGGGCTTTTAGAAAGAAACATAATTGAACTAGAACGAGAATCGTTTACCGAAAAATTCTGACACTGTTTTTAGGGAAAATCTCTAAAACTACACACAGTGTCCTCAAAATCTAAAATCCAAAATCTCATGAGCCAATCTACCGTCAATTCCCAAGAATTTTCCCTTATCTCATCGCAAACTCTTTCGGATTACGTTACTGCTGTTGCTTTCTCGCCACAAGGAGATATTTTAACTGCGACTTCTGCTGCTGGGGAAGTTGTATTTTGGCAAAATGGTAAATTAGAAACTTTGCAATCTGGGAATGGTGAGTCTGTTGATTGCGTTGCTTTTTCTTATGATGGTAAATTTATCGCTGCTGCTGGGCAAAGCGGACAAGTTAAAATTTGGCAGGGCAATGATTTAATTGCAACTTTGGATGGATTTGGCTGGGTTGATAAATTGGCTTGGAGTCCTAAATGCAATCATTTAGCTTTCAGTTTGGGACGTAAAATACAGGTTTGGGATGCTGACTCAAAAAGTTTAGTTGTCAATTTAAGTTTTGATAATTCTTCTGCTCTAGGCATTGATTGGCGAAATGATGGTAAATATCTTGCTATCGGCGGACATCGAGGAGTTAAAGTTTGGAATACTCAAAGCTGGAATGACGAACCATATATTTTGGATATTCCTTCCACAAGTTTAGCAATGGCTTGGTCTGCTGATGGAAAGTATCTTGCTTCTGGTAACATGGACAAAACTATTGCTGTTGTCGAAAGCGAATTACTACTTTCGGAAGATGACCCGCAACCGTGGATTATGCATGGTTTTCCCGGTAAAATACGTCAAGTTGCATGGTCACAAATAGATACAAATATAGGTGCCCCTTTACTTGCTTGCTCTAGCATGGACGGAATAGTCTTGTGGGAAAAACAACCCGGTGAAGATTCCGATTGGGAAGGAGGGATTTTAACCAATCATGCCGGTATTATTCAGGCGATCGCCTTCGCTCCTAATAGCTTTTTACTGGCTTCTGCTGCTAGCGATGGCTGGCTGTGTTTGTGGCAAGATGCTCGGGAAGTTTCCCAAATTATTACTGGTGTTGCCGATGGTTTTACCTGTATGGATTGGCATCCTCAAGCAAGTAAAATTGCCGCAGGTGGGGAAAATGGGGAGTTGTTGATTTGGGGAAAGTAGTATTTGATCAAAAATCTTAAGACAGATAAATAATATCTATCAGCTACCTCTAAAGTCTGTTAGGAAAAACCCATAAAAGTGACAAGATAAGATAATCGCTTTTTTCAGTTTATTGAAGTTTTAATATGAGTCGTAACGGGGAACAAGAGCCAGATGAACTCAGCGAGTCTCGTGCTAGCGAATTAGGATTAGGGGAAGACGAAAAACGAAAAATCGATGAACTTGGACGTGCTAAAGCTATTGTTATCCATGAGGTTATTCGCTTAGAAGGAGAACATGAATTACAGCGTCCATCTTTAGCTTTAGCTTTTTCTGGATTAGCTGCTGGTTTATCGATGGGGTTTTCGTTAGTTGCTGAAGGCTTAATTTACTCTGCGTTACCGGATGAAGCTTGGCGTACTTTAATCGCTAGCTTTGGCTACACAATCGGTTTTTTGATTGTAATATTAGGTCGTCAAGAATTGTTTACTGAGAAGACTCTAACGCCGATTTTACCTTTATTTAACGAGCTAACCGCTCAGAGATTTGGACGAGTAATACGACTTTGGGCGATTGTTTTAGCAAGTAATTTGATTGGTGGTTTAATATTTGCTGCGATTATTGGTTATTCCGAAATTTTCTCTGAAGATGTACGTCAGGGATTTGCCGAAATTGCCCGCAAGGAAATGCAAGGTGGATTTGGGAATCTGATATTGCGGGGAATATTTGCAGGATGGCTAATTGCACTTTTAACTTGGTTACTTCCCTCCGTACCAAACTCCCGATTAAGCATTATTATCATCATTACCTACTTGGTAAAACTAGCTGGATTAGCTCACATTATTGCTGGCTCAATCGCCGTTTTTTACCTGATTATCAGCCAAGCAATCACCTGGGGTGAATATTTCGGAGAATTTGCGATTGCTACTTTGCTGGGTAATGTTATCGGTGGTGTTTCTTTCGTTGCAGCTCTTAATTATGGACAAATTGCGCCTCAAAATAAGCACGGCAAAAATCACCGCTGACAGTAATTATAAATATGTCGATTGCGTAGGCACTAAATTTAGAACCCAAAGTCTACGATACTATCGCCTGTCAACTCAGTAATTCTCAAGATATGATAGTTACTTAAGCAGATACCGTAAACTATTTAAATTACAAACTATGATAATCGCGAAGCTCGTTTTGTTAACTTCACCCTTGTTTGTTGCCTGTATGTTGTTCTTCGTAAATCCCGCAGCAGCATCCCCCATTGATACTGTATCGACACAAACACACATTAGTTCAACTTCAGCAGAATCAGTTCATGGGTTAGCAACTTTGAATCAGGCTGATACATCTAATCCGATTAGAGACTATCTTGGCTGTAAGTGTGCTTACTGCGTTGGGGTTGAATCTCCATTACAAGGTAAATTACCATTTTCTGGTCTTTTATAAAATTAAATTCAGCTTTTAAATAAATCATCAACCCGGTTTTTTGCAGAAACCGGGTTTTTTAATGTTTATCGACAAATAAAAATTGCTATATATTATAATTACCTATCATAGCTATTTATAAATTTCATATTTTATTATTATTTAAATTTCAGATATAAATCTAACTAAATAAGACATCCAGTCATACATTAAAAAAGTTAATTGATACACTTTATATAACTATTTACAACCAATTTAAATTAATTTTTATCGCAAAAATAATTACAATTTTTGTTGCAATATTACTTTTAGTTAACGTAGCGATAAATACTTTGTCGATAATGATTATGATTGTTTGCGGCAATCATTTGTTAATTATTTGACTCAAGAGAGAAAAGCAAAATGACACCACAAGCTACTGCAAATCTTATTGAGCAAGATTTTGTCGTTAATTCCAAGAAATCTTTATCTGTTGTCATCGAAGGGGAACAAGCTACACCTATTAATCAACTTCCCCAGTCGTGGCAAGATATTTCTACAGGTAAATCTAATACCAAACTTTCTAATGCCGAAGATTATGTGAAAATGGCGCAGCTATTTTTTCACAAAATGTCTAAAGGTGATGTTGATTTATTTAATAAATTTGAGAACTTAGGGCACTTAAAACCTGCTTTTTGTGAAATATTTGGTACTTTAGCTTGGGAAGCTCTTGATTTTTACGGCAAGGATTTCGATGTAGATAGATATCCTAATTTTGATTTAGTTGAACAATCACTTTCCCCACAAGAAGAAGATTATACCGAGCGCAAACAAATTGTCGAAATCGGTAAAGCTTTGTTTGCGGAGTTTGGTTACGATTTACCAGCTTCTTTTTATCACGTACATTTAGCTCCCGTTTACAGAGAAGAAGTGTCAGAAATTCGTCCGCTGAGATTCTCCGAGGAAGATAAGTTAAATGCACGGGCATGGGATGCTTCTTTACATGGGCAAAAGGTATTTCCCATTCAGTTGATGGTGCAAAGTATTTCTTCTCAGCATGGATTTTTCCAGGAGCATGGTTGTGGCTGTAACCATGCAATGACTAGAGTTAAAACTACCGATACCTCTTTTGATTATCAAATTCGTCCAGAAATGCGTAACACTTGGATTCGCGATTTTATCTGGACTGTATGGTATGAGTATGCTTTCTTTAACTTTGTGCCGGTAACTCGTTTTTTAGTTGATTAAGCTTAAGATATTTGACAGCAAGAACATCTCCCCGTAAAGTTCTCTTTGTAGCACAAGAGTTGTACCTTATTTAAGTGCAGAGTTCTGTATGTTGTAGTTCCCAGGTTTTGCTTGGGAACTAGTTTTTGCAGGCTTCGCTTCTAAATTGTTGGCATAAGATACAAAACCTTAACCAAGATTATCTCGAATTTAATCGCACTTTAAGTAATCATAAAAGCTGAAGATAAGACAATTGTAACTACGAGCTAAGTATTTTTTTGTATAAAAATAAAAATTCCTTTTTCTCTTCTTAAACACGTACATTAATAGAATGAGATGTTATGATTTGTTGAGAATTCTTTTTAAGATGATAGGAGCAATATTATGAGCAATTCATCGCCACCAAGTTATCCGAGCAAGTCAAAAATGTTGCATAATCTCTTTTCGGAAGCTTATAAAACAGCAAAACAGGGATTGTGTGGGGATAAAATCCTTGCTCAAAAGAGTAAAGTCGAAGAAAGATTAGAAATTTGTTCTAATTGTGAAAAGTATAATGCAGAAGCTAAACGCTGTACTTTATGTGGATGTTTCATGTTAGTAAAGGCAAATATTGAGACTTCCGAATGCCCCGATGGTAAATGGTAAGTTCGCTTTGTAAAAAATAATTTTTATGGTTGTTAAACCTCTGGTGTATCATCCCAATTCTTTACTTAGAGAAGTATCAATTAAAGTTGATGCTTTTGATTCAGATTTGCAAGATTTGATTGAAGATTTGGTTGATACTATGCTTGCAGAAGATTCTATGGGATTAGCTGCACCTCAAATTGGAGAATTGAAGCGAGTTTTTGTTTTAAATAAGAAACGTATTACAGGAAATAAAAGCAAAAACTATCAGTCTGAGGATATATTATGCATTGTAAATCCTCGAATAGAGCATCAAGAAAATTCTATTGATTCAAGCGAAGGATGCTTGAGTTTTCCAGGAAGACGAGAAACAGTTAAGCGTTTTAGTAATACAAGGTTAAAAGCTGTCAACCAAGAAAATCAACCTTTTACTCTTGATGCCGATGGAATGCTGTCGATTATTATTCAACATGAAATTGACCATTTGAACGGGATTCTTTTTATAGACAGGTAATAAATAGGTAATAGGTAATTGAGCATTAAAAACTGTTAATTTTTAACTTACAACTTACAACTCGCTATTCGCTACTTACTACTTGGTAATTAAAAAATATAACCATCCCGCTTAATTCCTAATTAATTGCGCTTCTTTGTTAAAAAACTGATGGGAAATAGCTTTAGTTAGCACAATAGCTGTTAACAGATTGCTGAATGCCACCATAAACATCAGTAAAATTTGATATGATGCGGCTTCTGCTGCAACTTGAAATGGTTGTTTGTCATAATCAACCCCGCTAATGATTAATCCACTCATAAATCCGGGTATTGTTACCATTCCGATTATCATCATTTGATTGATAGTAGGAATCAAAGCAGCGCGGATTGCATCTTTTTTATACTGCTTGATTGCCTGTTGCGGAGTTGCTCCCAAGCTCAGATGAGTTTCGATTTCAGCATGGCTAGCATTGATTGTACTGACAAAACGCTCTCCTGCGATCGCGGCTGCATTCATAGCATTACCTAATACAACTCCGGCTAGAGGAATCACGTATTGCGGCTGAAACCATCTATCAGGTTGGATTATCAAAAAAGTTGCGTACATCAAAGTGAATGCAGTGCTTAAGAACATTGAACCCCACACTAAAGGTAGAATTCCTGGCATTTTTTGAGTAATGCGGTTTTTGGCAACAATCGCCGCAAGAGTCAGCATTACTGCTAAAATCGCCAAAACAGCCCATAGGTTATTTAAAGCAAGAACGAAGTCTAAAATGTATCCCAAGACTAGCAACTGAAGTATAGTTCTGACGGTGGCAAAAGCTAAATTTAGTTCCAGCCCGATTTTTTGCCAAATAGATAAACCTATTGCTATAGCCATTAACCCTATAGCAATTGCCAAGTCTAAAAAATCTAGTTCTATCAATTCTGACATCAAAATTACTTGTTGAAATTACTTCTATTTTCCCACTATCGATAAATACCGATGCACTACATCGGGTTTTATTTTACTTAAATCCTAAAGGAGTGTCAGAAACCCGATTTCTTGTCGCAAAAGCATGACTCTGTGTTTGCAAAACCGGGTTTGTTTGGGATTATTGAGAATAATGCTGTCGGCTGAGATTTTAAGCGCTTATTTTGAAAAATATTATATTTCTTTGCCGATGAAGATAGCACACCGATGTATCAATATACGAAATCAAACATTTTCTAACACCATACAAATATAAGATGTTATATTGCCGATAATTAAGTGAAACTCTTGCTGATAGGGTATTATAAGCGACAGTAGAAAACAGCAAATATGATTCAAAATTTAACAAGTCATTCAGCACTATCATCGATATTCATATAACAAAACTCATGATACAAAGTGTAGATTCTATTCCAGCTTTTGATAACAAACAGCAATATTCTACAATCGCAGCAGAAGTTAGCTCGGCAGTTTTAGAGGTTCTATCTTCCGGGCGTTATATTGGTGGCCCTTTGGTGGAAGAATTAGAAAAAAATCTAGCTGCTCATACGAATGTAAGTGAATGTGTAGGCTGTAATTCTGGTACGGATGCTCTTTACTTAGCTTTGAGAGCTTACGGTATTGGTGCGGGAGATGAGGTAATTACGACACCTTTTACCTTTGTAGCAACCTGTGAAACTATTAGTGCAGTGGGTGCAAAACCGGTATTCGTCGATATTGATGCAGCTACTTTCAATTTAGATTTGCAGCAAGTAGCAGCAGCTATAACACCATTAACTAAAGCTATTATTCCGGTTCATTTGTTCGGACAACCGGTAGATATGACATCCTTAATGGCAATAGCTCAAGCTAACAATTTGCTAGTAATAGAAGATTGCGCTCAGTCAACCGGAGCAATGTGGGATAAACAAAAAGTAGGAAGTATCGGAGATATCGGTTGCTTTAGCTTTTATCCGACAAAAAATTTGGGTGGATGCGGTGATGGTGGTGCAATTACCGTTAATAATGCAGAAATCGCTCAAAAACTGCGAGTATTAAAAGACCACGGTCAAAAAAGTAAATACCACTACGAAGAAATTGGTGTAAATAGCAGATTAGATTCGATTCAAGCAGCTATCTTACTAATTAAATTGCGTTATTTAGATAGTTGGAATCAACAAAGACAGCAAATAGCTGCTCGCTATCACGAACTACTTAGTCAGGTTCCGGGTATCATAACTCCTGAAGAATTACCTGGTGGTACTGGAGTATGGAATCAATACACCATCCGGGTTGAGAATGGCAAAAGAGATTTTTTACACAATCAGTTAAAAGAAAAAGGTGTAAATACAGCAATTTACTATCCTCGTCCTTTACATTTGCAGCCAGTTTATCAAAGTTTGGGTTATCAACCGGGACAATTACCGGTAGCTGAACAAGCCTGTAACGAAGTTTTATCTTTACCAATGTTCCCAGAACTTACTCAAGAACAGCAAGAACGGGTAGTTTACAGCATCAAACAAGTCATAAGTTAAACAGTTTAGAGACGCAGCAATGCTACGTCTCTATAGATTTTCTAACTCAACACCTTTTCTTCTTTTTCTTCTGTCTGCATCGCTTCAACTAAACTACGTACAGCGGCAATCATGGCAACTTCACTCGACAGCTGGTTGATTGCCGAACCTACTCCCACACCAGCAGCACCAGCAGCAATTGCTAGAGGTGCCGTAACGGCCGAAATTCCCGAAGCGCAGAGTACGGGAACCGAAACAGCGCGAGAAATTTCGTAAGCTGCTGCTAACGTCGGAGATGCTTTTTCAATTAATCCTAAAGTACCTGCATTTTGAGGTTTGCTGCTGGTACCACCTTCTGTTTGAATAATATCTGCACCTGCTTTGACTAATTCTTCGGCTAACTGTACCTGTCGATCTAATGTCAGAATATGTGGAACGGTAACCGAAAGAGTAATTCTAGGAAGTAATGCGCGGGTTTGCTTTGTTAAAGCTAAAACTTCCTCAGCTTCAAATCTAATTCCTTGTGCGTAAAAAGAATCAAAATTACCAATTTCGATTAAGTCGGCACCAGATGCAACTGCTTTGAGAAACTTTTCAGGCTCTACAGCCGATACACATATTGGTAAATCGGTGAGTTTTTTCGCCATTTTTACTAACTGTGCATCGGCTGCAATATCAAGAAAACTTGCACCACCAAGCTGTGCAGCTTTCACGGTTGCAGCAACTCGGTTAGTATCAAAGTTATTCAAGCCACTGATGACTTTAAGTACGCGACGATTAGTAAATGCACGTTCTAGTTTAGAATCCATAATCATAGGTAGAAGTGATGCTGGGCAAATAAGGATTATTTTACCGTTACTATATTACTTTAAGCTGCGGATATCGTAGATATTAAAATGTTAATTAATCAAGATAAATTCTTTTAGCACTCAGGCCACCCTACAAAAAATTACTTTTTTAGTTGTTCGTCATTATTAATATGGTGGAGTACTAAGTTTATTTTCGTGAAAATATATTTATTTAGTTTTAGACGAATAATAAACCCAATTTGAGCAGGTGAAATAAGATGTAAAATTTATTTTATTGACTTGGTTTGTACTTATAATTATGAATCATCCGGTATAAAAGAGTCTTTGATATTTTTATTTACTAAACTAAGATAAAGATTTTTTAAATGAAAATAAAAATATTAAATTGGGATTTTAATTATAAATTTAGCCCCATTTCCAGGTGAGGTAATACAATCTAAAGTACCGCCATGCTTTTGGGTAATAATTTGATAGCTAATCGATAATCCCAAACCAGTTCCTTTTCCTTCTACTTTAGTTGTGAAAAAAGCGTCAAATAATTTGTCTTTTATTTGTAGAGGAATTCCGGTTCCATTGTCTGCAATAATTATAGTTATCCAGCTAGCATCTTTTTCAGTAGTCAGTGTAATTATATTAGGGTTTTGACTGACTTCTTGATAACTTTTACCTTGATTTGATTCATCTAGGGCATCAATAGCATTAGAAATCAAATTCATAAACACTTGATTTATTTGACCATAATAGCATTCAACTAAAGGTAGTTCGGCGTAATTCTTTACAATTTGAATCGCCGGACGTTGTGGTTTTGCCTTCAGACGATGAGATAAAATCATTAAGGTAGTATCAAGACCTTCATGTAAGTTGACAGCTTTTTTCTCATCGGAACTAGTACGCGAATAATTGCGTAAAGACTGCATGATATCCTTTATACGGTCGGTTCCTAACTTCATCGAAGAAATCATTTTGGGCAAATCTTCAGTTAGATATTCTAAGTCTATTGCTTCTATTTCTTCTGCAATTACGTCTCCTGGGTTGGGAAATTCTTGCCGATATAAATTTAGTAGGTTGAATAAATCTTTTGTATAGTTTTCGGCATGGGATAAGTTACCGGAAATAAAACTAACTGGATTATTTACTTCGTGAGCAACACCAGCAACTAATTGTCCGAGTTGGGAGATTTTTTCAGTTTGTATTAGTTGCGATTGAGTCGATTGTAATTGCAATAAAGTTTTTTCTAATTCTTGGGTGCGCTGTTTTAAAGCTTTTTGAGCTTGATTGCGTTCCTGAATATCTCGCGCAATTACCAATGCATGAGGTTTACCATTGTAAATGAAAGATGTAGCTTTAACCTCGATATCGAACAGCGTACCGTTTTTATGGATAACCATAGCTTGGCAAGAAAAATCTTCACCAGATTTTACAGTTGTAATAAAATTATTAAATAAGTAAAGATAATCTGAGTGAATGTAATCTGAAGGATTTAAAGTCATAAATTCTTGACTCGAATAACCATACATTTGACATAATGTCGGATTTACAGCAACTGCCTTACCGGTTTCTAAATCAAATATTGATAACCCATCATTAACAGTTTCAAAAATGCTGCGGTACTGTTGTTCTTGTTGTTGTAAAGCTGCTTCTATGTTTTTACGTTTAACAGTAATCGCAATTTCTTTGGCAATATTACCTAATACTTCAAGGGTATTTTGACTCATAGGCTTTTTAGAAAACATCGCCATAACACCCATAAGTTGCGAATCCGCAATTAACGGATATCCTGCAAAAGCTATCATTCCTTCGCGAATAGCCCATTGTTTATCGCTTGTTCTTTCATCAGTTTGAACCGAATTAGTAATATGGGGTTTATTTTCTTTCGCAATTAAACCTATTTTATATTTGCCGACTGGTATGCAACTGTGAGAACCGTCGATATGCGTATACATACCGGCACTTGCTTGTAATTTTAGAACTTTTTGTTGGGGATGATGAATCCAAATTCTCGCAAATGCCATATCCAGGTGAAAAGAGATAATTTCCGTACATTTTTGCAGCATTTGCTGTAAATCGCTGCTTCTTGCTAGAGTTGAATCGATTTCGGTTCTTAATTTCAGAATGCGTGATTTTTGTTGTTCGCTAGCAAATAAACGAGCATTTTTGACTGCGATCGCGATTTGAGAAACAAGAATTCTAATAGTTTCTAATTTTAATGATGTGAATGCATTTGTTTTAACAGTATTTTCTAAATAAATAATACCGATAAAATTATTCTGAAAATTAATTGGAATACATAAAATAGATTTACATTTATGCCGCTCAATATAGATATCGTGGTTATAAATCGAGTCTGCTGCGTTTTGAACAACTATGCTTTCCTGAAAAATGATTGCATGATTGATGATATCTTGAGGTATATCAATACAATCAGTTACGGGAATCGATTTATTGATTATTTTATTGCTATCTTCTTGATTTTTAATTGCTTCTACAAATAATTGCTGATTTTTTTCTAAAATTAAACAACCCTTTTGAGCGCTGGCTGCTTCTAAAATAATTTCTAATGCTGCTCTAGGTAGATTTTCTATATTCATTTCGCTTTGTATCGCTTCCGAAGCTTTTACAATCGCATTTAAGTCGAAAAGTTGACTGGTGCTATAGGAAAGCATCGTTTCACCCCTTAATATAGTTTTGCCTATTATTTATAATTCCCATAATCAAAGTAAGAATCGACATGATCTAGTTTTAATCTTTCTTTAAAGTAATATTTCAATTAGAGAGCATACTTTGCTAGAAAGATGTCCCGCGAATGATTAATAAAACTTAAAATTTTTCAGTTTTCTCTAAATCCACTTTTGTAAGGGAAATTTTAATTGTTTTTTCTGCCAAAGTTGGAAGAATCAAAATTTGCCGCGTAATGCCCGTTGAAATTTAAAAGCTTGGGTAATTACCTAATGACTGATACTTAAAAAATAACTGGAATTAGATACAAATTTTCAAATATATTTTATTCGGATATTACTTAGTATTATCCAAAGGCGATCGCTGCCTGTTCTATAGTAAAAAAATAGATATAAAGTAGTGACGGTGGGATTACGGCATAATATGGGCAGCATTTGGGAACTCGATTACTACTCGCGTCCGATTTTGGACGAAAATAAAAAGAAAGTTTGGGAAGTATTGATTTGTGAAACTCCTTCGGATATAAGCAGCAAAACTGATTCTTTATTTCGCTACGCTAAATACTGTTCTAGTACAACGGTAAATTCTGTATGGCTGCAAACTGCGTTGCAAGAAGCAATAGATAAAGCAGGGGAAGCACCGGTAAAAATCCGCTTTTTCCGCCGTCAAATGAACAATATGATAACTAAAGCTTGTGAGGATATTGGTATTCCTGCCCAAGCAAGTCGTCGGACATTAGCGTTAAACCAATGGCTACAGCAGCGAATGGATGAAGTTTATCCCCAAGAAGCAGGTTATCAAGGAGGTACTAACCCCTCGGTAAGATTGGAATCTCCTTTACCCCAACGTTTACCCGATGCTTTAGAAGGAGAACAATTACAATTTGTGACCTTAAGTGCTGCGGACTTTGCGGATATGCCAGAGTGGGATATTGATTTTGGTGAGGCTTTTCCTTTAGATTTAGCTGGAATTTCATCGGAAGCTAAAATTCCTGGTGTGTTGATTTTTTCTAATAGAGCATTACCTATTGCAGCTTGGATGTCTGGTTTAGAATTAGCTTGGTTGAGGTTTGATAGTTCTAAAAAAGGCAGTTTGCTTTTGGAAACAGGTGCAACTGAAAGCTGGATTTTAGCCAATATCAAGAATCCCCAAATGCTTTTAGAAGCACAAAATTTTGCACAAGCCAAGCAAAAGGCTAACGGAGTTCATTTTATTGGAGTACAGTCCGATCCAACTTCGGAATCCTTCGCGGGTTTTTGGCTGTTAAAAGAAATTTGAGGCATGGGGAATAAAATAACGAAAGTTAGGAATTAAGACTTATACCAATTCTGTATAAGGCTGCGCTAAATTACCCTCACTATGGAAGAGTAGGGCTACCCAAAGCAAGCCTACCTATGCCCTTCGGGCACGCTACGCTAACGTTGGCTGAATTAAGCGCATCTTTATAAAGAAATGGTATTAAGAGTTAGAAAAAAATCAAAATTTCAACCAGCGGTGGCTGTTCGCTGATATCCTTTGACCTGTAATTATATTTCCTTGTGAATAACTGCTAGTAATTAACTACTAGTAACTAACTACTAACAATTAAAATGACTAATGATTTGGCAGAACAGTTGCTAGAGCTAGCAACAAAAGCTGGTGCAACTGAAGCGGAAGTATATCAATCAGATTCACTTTCTAAACCAGTTTTTTTTGAAGCAAACCGCCTTAAACAACTTGAAAGCAATCAAAGTACCGGTACTGCATTACGATTATGGTATGACAACCGTCCGGGGCTTACTGTTGCAAATGGCCCTGTTGAAGCGGAAACTATGGTGACAAAGGCTATTGCTTTAAGTAAGTTAAATCAGCCAGAAGAAATACAATTAACAGGTAATTCTCAACTTGTTTACCCAAACCTTGGAGAAGATGTACCTTCCTCTAAGCTAGCGGAATGGGGAAAACAGACTATTGATTCGATTCGCGATGTTTACCCAGATGTGATTTGTAATGGTGATTGGGAATGTGATTTAGAAACTACCAGGTTAGTTAATACTCAAGGTTTAGATTCTCACTATACCGATACTACCCTCAGTTGTTATGTTTCTGCCGAGTGGGTAAGGGGTGATGATTTTTTAAGCGTTGCGGATGGGCAAACCGAACGTGGAAAACTCAATCCCGATAGATTGGCGCAACAAATTTTACAGCGATTAAATTGGGCAAAGTCTAACGTCGAAATACCATCGAATCGCATTCAGGTTTTGTTTACTTCTAAAGCTGCTGATATGCTTTGGGGAACTTTGCAGGCTGCACTCAATGGTAAACGAGTCTTAGAAGGTTCTTCCCCTTGGGTTGAGCGTATGGATAAACCAGTGGTTTCACCTTTGCTTACTCTTTATCAAGAACCTAATGCAGGGCCTTATAGCTGTCCTTTTGATGACGAAGGTACTCCTACCCGCGATTTAGTTTTTGTTAGAGATGGAGTATTGCAAAATTTTTACTGCGATCGCGCTACGGGGCATCAGTTAAACATGGATACTACTGGTAATGGTTTTCGACCGAGTTTAAGTAGTTATCCGACTCCGGGATTATTTAACTGTCTGATAAAACCGGGAAGTGGAAGTTTGCCCGAACTAATTAAAGAAATGGACAATGGCTTGATTGTAGACCAAATGCTCGGTGGAGGTGGAGGGATTTCCGGCGATTTTTCTATTAATATTGACCTAGGTTATTATGTCCAAAATGGTCAAGTTACCGGACGTATTAAAGATACTATGGTGTCTGGTAATGTGTACACGGCTTTAAAGCAGTTAATTAAACTTGGTGGAGATGCTGAATGGAATGGTTCTTGCTACACTCCATCTTTGATAGTTGATGGATTATCCTGCACTGGTAAAAATAGCTCGTAATCTTTAATCAAACCTCACCCTTTTATGGGTGAACATGTTTATTAATAGTTAAGATTACATTATAACATATTAATATACTATTCTTCGTTAATGAATATTGATTAATTAAAGTTGATAAATTAAAACTTAATTAATTAGAAGTTTCTTGTTAGACTAATATTAGTTTTAATAGCTGGATATATTTATCTATAATCTGGATATTTTTGATTTTCATTATACCTGGAAAAAACTTTGTTCCTACTCTTATTGCAAGCAATAAGTGCGATTTTTCCTAATTTTGACCGAAAACAAAGGGATTCAAACCCCGCCCTTGTAGGGCGGCGAGGATGTCAAAAACATCTTATGAATATCTAACAAATACTAATAGGACTTACGTAAACGACATCAGGGATGATCGCAATTGTCACAATACTTAGGTGGTGCGTGACACTAAAAACATTATTGCTACGTTCAGCACTAGTTAAAGTGTCACAGGGTTCACATTAAAATTTTTTTTAGAGGAAAAAATTTTAATGGGTTGCATCACAGCACCCTACAACAAAATATGTAGTTTGCGTAAGTCCTAGACATATTTTTCTTGTAGTAGGGACACGTGAGGTTAAATCGTACAGCATTTTATTCTAAAACTCTTTTGGCAAGGAGAGAACTTGACGGGGAGATGTTCTTCCCCTTCGGGTACTCTATCTCCCTCCGGGAGACGCTGAACCGCACGCTTTGCGTGAACGCTAACGAGAAAGCTTAGTCTAACGACTCACTTCGTGAACGCTTACAACACGAAGGCTTGGCTTATGCCGGGGAACCCGTCTACGGCAGTTGTTCATGGAGAGAAGTTGGGGGGAAGTATTTCTAACTAAATCAAAATACTTTTATATATTTGTGAAGTGCTAATTACTAAGTAGTAAGTCGTAAGTAGGGAGTTAGGAATTAACAGTTTCCAATGCCCAATTACCAATTACCTATTATCAATGCTCAATTCCCAATGCCCAATTCCCAATTCCTAATATGTTTCTGACTAAGTATTTTCGTGATTTTTGGCAGCCCAGGAAAGGTTTAGCAATTGCAGAAGCTTGTGTTATTGGGGTAGTCGCTGCTTTATCTGCGATATTTCTTAGATTTAGTTCGGGTGGCTTAGGAACATTTCGAGTCAACACTTCCTATGCAATACCAGCATTCTTGGCTTTACCCTTAATCGGGGCTAGCTTTGGCTTTACTGCTGGTTTCTTAGTAGATAGGTTTGCACCAGAGGCTTCGGGTAGCGGTATTCCTCAAGTTAAAGCAAGTCTAGCTAATATACCCATCAGATTATCTTGGCGGGTAGCTCTTGTAAAACTGATTGGCGCTATTTTGACATTAGGTTCGGGAATGACTTTGGGTAGGCAAGGACCTACAGTTCATGTTGGTGCGGCTTTAGCAGCAGGAATGAGTCGGGTGTTTCCTACTTCTCCGGATCATCGCAGACAGATGATAGCTGCTGGTGCTGGTGCGGGATTAGCGGCAGCTTTCAATGCTCCAATTACCGGTATATTATTCGTTGTAGAAGAACTACTGCAAGATTTATCGGGAATCACTTTAGGAACAGCTATAATCGCTTCGTTTATTGGGGGAGTGCTTTCCAGACTTTTAGGCGGTAGAAGTTTACAGCTAAATCTAGAATTAATCGAATCACAAACCACTTTCGCGATTACAGAACTGCCTTTCTACTTAATTTTAGGTGTTCTGGCAGGTTTGCTAGCTGCATTATTCAGACATGGTTTGATTCAAAGCCTCAAATTCTATCGTAAATTGCGGATAAGTCTACCTTTAAAATTAGCTTTGGCTGGTTTGGTGTCTGGTATTTTAATTGCGATGTTACCCGAACTATTCCGTAATAATACTGGTTTGCGAGAATTTATTCTTGCTGGTAAGCCAAGCGTTTACAGAGTTGCATTGGTATTTGTAGCGCAATTTATTCTGACATTAATCGCATTTGGCTCTGGAGCGCCTGGAGGATTATTTGCTCCCAGCCTTATTCTAGGTTCATGTTTGGGATATTTAATTGGGGTTATAGAATTTCGCTTTTTGGGTATAAGCTCCCCCGATACTTATGCTTTGGTAGGAATGGGAGCATTTTTTAGCGGTGTTTCTAAGGTTCCCATCACGGCGATTATGATTATTTTTGAGATAACTACAGATTTCAATCTGGTATTACCTTTAATGATTGGTGCTGTAACCTCTTATCTGGTTGCTGATAAATTAATACCAGGTTCGCTGTATACCAAACTTTTAGAACTTAACGGTATTGATATCGATACAGAAACTTCTATCGATGGCAGAATTACTCAATTAACTGCCCAGGAAGTTATGCAGCGTCAGGTGGAAACCCTACAGGCTCAGATGACTGTAGACGAGGCTATACAGGCATTTTCTCATTCAACCCAACGGGGATTTCCCGTTTTAGAAAACAGTAAGTTAGTAGGAATTGTCACCCAAAGCGATTTAATGAAAATACGGGAAGGCAAGTTATCTAGAAATGCACCTGTAAAAGAAATAATGACATCGCAACCGGTAACTATTACCACCGAACATAATTTAAGCAACGTACTATACTTATTAAATAGGCATCAAATTAGCCGTTTGCCGGTTTTGGAGGGACGTAGATTTGTGGGAATGATTAGCCGAGGCGATATAATTCGAGCCGAAGCGAACTATCTTAATTGCGAAAGTTTCCCCAATCAACCGAAAATCAAACCTTCTTACAAAGTTTATCAAACGCAGTCACCGAGCGTTGGCACAGGAAGATTGTTAGTTTTAATAGCTAATCCCGAAACGGCAGAGAAGCTGTTACAGATGGCAGCAATGATTGCCAAACACAACCGCTACGAAGTTGAATGTTTGCAGGTAATAACTATTTCTCGTCATAATAAACCAGCAGAAACACCCGTGAAAACAGCATCAAGCAGAAAGCTGTTATTGTCTGCGGAAGTTATGGGTAAAAAATGGAAAATTCCAGTACATACTCAAATACGAGTAGCCCACGAAGTTGGAAATGCAACCTTAGAAACGGTTAAAGAGCGGCATATAAATACATTATTAATGGGGTGGAAAGGCAGTACTGATACTCCCGGACGCATTTTCGGTAATGTTGTAGATACGATAATTCGTCAAGCTACCTGTGAATTATTGCTGGTAAAGTTGGGTAATTTTTCCCATCCAATTAATTTTAAACGCTGTTTGGTGCCAATGGCTGGCGGCCCAAATTCAAAAATTGCGCTGAAATTATTGCCTGCCTTAGCTACTTACACTCAAAAATTAGAAATTCGTTTGACACAAGTTTTTCCATCTGAAGCTCAGATAAATGTCAAAATATTGCAAGCTGCGAAACGTTTGCTTGTTCATAGATACAAGTTATCCAATAAAATAAATGCCATTCCTATCAAAGCTAATTCCGTACCAGAAGGCATAATCGATTTAGTTAAAACAGGAAACTTCGATGTGGTAGTTTTAGGTGCTTCCGGTGAGGGAATGTTACAGCAAGCAATTAATGGCAATATTCCAGAAGCAATTGCCTCGGGGGTAGACTGTACCGTAATTTTAGTTCGGAGCATGAGTCACGAAGATTAAGCAGTTATCCATAAGCACCATTCGGTAAAAATCCCAAAAGCTGCTTCAATCTTTTATCTGCTTTTTCATAGCAATGACTGGGCATTTGATAATTCATGAATGGCGCATATTTATGTCCGACTAATCTTTTTGCATATGTAATTTGGGTAATGTAACGGGTAGTAAAAGATGAATTTCTCGAACCTCTATGCCAAACTTGATTATTGAAACATACTGCGCTACCCATTGCTCCCAAGCAGCTATAGATTCTATCTTCATAACTAGAAATATCACCATCGCATAACTTACCAAATAAATGCGAACCCGGAATCACTTGTGTTGGGCCGTTTTCTACAGATAAAACATCTGTCAAATAATAGTTAACTGTAAATGCCAGTACATTCAAGCGAATATTAGTTAGCGGTTTTCCATCGAGGGAAAGCACGTGTGGTGTATCATCTTGATGCCATTTATTTTGAGCCAAGCCATCAGTTTGAGGAGGAATTGTAAAAGAGTTATTGTGAATAACGTGAATGACGTTAGCGTTGGGAACTCCCTCTTCTATTGAATAATCAATACTATTTGCTCCACCAATTAAATTTTCTGCAAATGTCACAATCGGCTCTAAAGCAAACAATTCTAAATTACTTTGGGAATGCTCGAACATTCTTTTCATCATCATCTTTTTCTTTAAAGGATGATAATTCTCACTTTGATTTTCTTTGATAGCTTTTTCTAAATCATGCCTTAAAAGCTGACATTGCTCGGGTTTTAAAACATTAGGAATTACTAAAAAACCGTTATTCTTGAAAAAACTCAATCCATGCATTCAACTCTTTCGCAGATGGTCTTTTACCAGCTAGATACTTAGACATTCTCCTCTCCTTCTAATTTTTTTCGCGATCGCTAGGAATTGAAACGATTCGGACATTCTCGTAATCGTTATTTTAGCAAAACAATACATATGTTCCATTAATAACAGCTTCCCTGCAAAGGTTGAATCTGCTTGATAAAGAGTGAATAATTTGTGATTCGATGCCAATCTTATGCTGAGAAGAATGTAAAATAAATTAGAACAAGGTTACAAAGTGTAAAGAAACATCATATTTTTTCTTGCCTTTTGAAACAATTTGCGGCCATTTCAGTGTTGAAATTTATATAAAAAGCTCATGCATAATAGTTTGTGGCGAAGATTCTTCACCTTTTTTACGGTATTACTTTTAGCTGGCTCGATTTGGACGACACATACGGGTTCAGCTTATGCTTTCGATAATCCAGAGTTGCTGCCAGACGAATTTACACCAGTTGTAGATTTAGGAAAATCTTTGAATGTTGTTCAAGAACAAAATTTAGTTCAGGAGCTTTATGATTTTGAAGAGGAAACCGGTTGGCAGTTGCGAGTACTCACTCAGTATGACAAAACTCCAGGTAGAGCGGTAATTAAGTTTTGGGGTTTAAACGACCATAGTATTTTGCTGGTTGCTGATTCCCGTGGTGGTAATATTCTCAGTTTTGCGGTTGGCGATGATGTTTATGAATTGTTACCGCGTACTTTTTGGATAGAACTACAAACTCGTTTCGGTAACTTATATTTTGTACGGGAAAAAGGTGAAGATCAAGCTATTATTCAAGCTTTACACACTGTAGAAAATTGTTTGCGTCAAGGTGGTTGTAATGTGGTTCCAGGGTTGCCGCGAGAGCAGTGGATTCTAACTTTGATTACCTCGGTTATCGGTGGAGCAGTTTGTGGTTTTGCCGCTCAGCCAAGGGAAGAAGGGCAAGTTGTCGCTTGGCAATGGGCTTTAATATTTTCTCCTTTGTGGGGTATCTTGTTCCTTGCTTTCGGAATTGGTCCTGTAGTGACTCGTACCTCTGAGTGGCTACCTTTGGTTCGTAATATTTCTGGTTTCTTTATTGGAGCTTTGGTTGCCTATTTGACTCCGATTCTCAATAATTCAACTCCTTCTGAAACATAAAAGAGTTAGGAGTTAGGAGTTAGGAGTTAGGAGTTAAGAGTTTAACTTTTGACTCTTAATTTCTTTTTTATGGGCTTACAGGTTAATCTGTTAAGATTAATAATTGATAATCCATACCCTGTGGCAGAAAATTGGTAAATAGATAGTTTTAAGGGTTGAAGCTGTAATAGGACTTACGCAACGAATATTTGTCATTGCGACCGAAACGAAGTATAGGGAAGCATTCAGCGTTCACCGCAGGTGCGGCTCAACTGCGGCTCATCGCAACACTTTGCGATGATCCACACCCTTCGGGTGAATACGTCGCTGTCGCTCGGCCCGGACGCAGTTACGTTACTTTTGCGTAAGTCCTGTGTAAGTTTAAAACTATTCATTTCTTATCAAATATATTGATTTTGAACAGACCGAGTATGAAAATCTGCTATAGTGTTGGTATTTATTAGCGGTTTTACCGTTGCCGTCAGAGGATACACCCTTCAGAATTAACTGGCGTTTGATAAACGTGCCACAGGCGAGGGATAAGCTCCATAGACAGAGGGTCGTTAGTAGCGCCTTAAAAGAAGTTTTTAGATAACTTCGACACATATAACGGTCAGTTAGACTGTAGAAGCCTGTGGACTGGCTGATGCCGACATCTCCAGAGCGAAACAGGAAGTAAGCATCAAGGATTGTGATTAGATTGTCTAGTCACGATTATATTTGAGTAGGTCTTATGTAACGGAAGCAGAGAATGGAATGGCACGTAACCGACGCTCACAGTTTATCAAGTATAGATAAAGAAATTGGTGGTTTTTTGGCTTTGACGCAGTCGCCGGAGAATGCTTCTAAAAATGAGTCTCATCACTTTTCACCCGCAGAGTACGAAATTATTAGAAGAGTCATTTACGCTACAGGTGACTTTGAATACAAATCAATCGTCGAATTTTCCGATAGAGCTTTGCAGGCTTCCGCAGCTGCCCTCGCATCGCGCAGTACGGTTGTTGTAGATGATTCAAAAGTACAAGCTGGTATTGCTCAATCAGTACAGAATACTTTTGCAAACCCAGTTTACTGCGCTGTTGAAGCCCAAACCCGTCCGCAACAAGGTAAAACTCGTGCTGCTTGGGGAATGGAAACTTTAGTTAAGCGTTATCCAGAAGGAATATTTGTAGTAGGGCAAGCACCAACGGCTTTGATAACATTAATGGAGTTAATTGAAGCAGAAAAAATCAGACCTGTTTTAATAATTGCCACACCGCCGCAGTTTATTGATATAGATGGAATCAAAAAAAACTTAAAGGAATTTTCAATACCAAACATAACTATAAAAAGTAGAAAAGGAGGCGCTACGGTTGCAGCTGCCATTTTGGATGGGTTGATAGATTTAGCTTGGGAAGCTTATGGGTAATGGGTAATTGGTAATAGCGAATAGCTCTTTAGTAAAAGTCAAAAAAACCTAGTTAATAAAAACCAGGTTTTTGATAGTTTTAACAATCGCTAAAATTTTTAACTAGTAAATTTTAAATTGGTAAGCGATCTATGTCCTTGTTATGACCAATTACTACCATTGCAGAACCTTTTTCAAGACGTTTTTGGGGGTCTGGATTAATGATAAATTTTTCATCAGTACCGCCATTGGTTTTGTTGCTGATAGCCAGTATGTTTAAACCATAGCGATTGCGTAGCTGTAGTTCGGCAACTGTTTTGCCATCAAATTCGTCGGGTATTGCTATTTCAACAATGCTGTTATCGGGATCGAGGTCAAACGTATCTAAGATTGCAGGCTTTGTAAGTGTTTGTGCTAAAGCGCAACCGGCTTCATGTTCGGGGAAAACAACTCTGTCTGCGCCGACTTTTCGCAGTAACTTACAGTGAACTTCGCTAGAAGCTTTAGCTACTACATTTTTTACGCCACCTTCTTTAACATTTAATGTAGTGATAATACTTTCTTGAATATAGTTACCAATTGCAATAATCACCGTATCAAACTCAAAAATTCCTGCTTCTTTAAGTGCAGCTGGTTCTGTTGAATCTAATTGTAAAGCATGACCGGTAATCTCTTCTGTCAGGGCTTGGGACACTCGCTTTTCTTCAATATCTGTTGCTAATACTTCGTAACCTAATTTGTGTAAAGTTGAGCAAACAGAACGACCAAAACGTCCCAAACCAATTACTGCAAACTGCTGATTGGTTTTATTTAAAGTACGAAAAAACCCTAATGAGGACAGATTCACTATTTTTATCCTTAGTTATTACAGCTTTTGTATAGCTTCAAAAATCGGTCATAACGAACAAATTATAAATAAATATTATAACTTCTTTGCCCGATTTTACTTATTTTACCATTCCAACTTAATTGGAGCTATTTTCTCATCTTTAGTTAAATTAAACATCCGAAAAATATTACATTTAACAATAATAATAAATATTTATGCTAGGGTATATAATTGAAATTTCATAAGCATTTAGCAGTTTACAGTTATAGTTTTCAAAAATATTATACAACTGTAAACCGACAATTTTTGCTTCAAACTTATCCTACAAGTAAATCTTCTTCTGGGTAATGAACTCTAGTGGGTTTAGGGTCACCAAGAACTGCGGACATAAGCAGTAAAACGCCGACTCTTCCCATATACATAGTTAAAATTAATATCAACTTTCCCCAGATAGAGAAATCGCTAGTTATTCCTGTAGAAAGTCCTACTGTTGCATAAGCAGAAACAACTTCAAACAATATTTGAATAAAATCGAATACTGGGTCTGTAAGAGATATTAAAATCGTACAGATAATTACAACAGTTACGGAACCGACTATTACGCCAACCGCTTTTAATATTAAAGATACGGCAATACGACGCTCGTAAAGTAGAACTTCTTGCTTTCCTTGAAGAATTGATTTAGTACAACTACTAAGTACTCTAATAGTTGTAGTTTTCATGCCTCCCCCCGTACCACCAGGACTTGCCCCTACAAACATGAAAGCAATAGTAATGAAGAGTCCTGCTGTTGTCATGCTGCCAATATCAATACTATTAAAACCAGCAGTTCTAGTAGTCATAGATTGAAACCAAGCTGCTAGTAATTGGCTGCGAAAACTGAAATTTTCTATTGTTTGTGTATTTCTTACCTCTACAAAGAAAAAAGCTACCAAACCTAAAATTAGTAAAAATATTGTGGTACTAGTAGCGACTTTATAGTCAAGAGATAGCACTATATTACGGGGTCTGCGACGCAGGCGATCGCGTAACCAGAAAAACATTTCTAAGATTACTTGGTATCCGATACCGCCGAAAATAACTAAGCCAGAGATTGTAAATACTAGTAAGGCTGAGGAATTGTAGTCCACTAGGCTATTTGAGAACAAGCTAAAACCAGCATTGTTCCAAGCACTGATGCTATGAAAAATTGCCAACCACATTCCTTGATTCCATCCAAAATCGGGAACAAATACCAAAAGTAATAAAAAGATTCCCGTGATTTCAAAAAATAGCGTTACTGCAATTATGGAGCGGATAATATTACCGCTACCTGCCATTTCTCGCCGATCTAAAGCTTGTTGAATGGCGATTTTATGCCTCAAATCAAATCTACGCCCAGTCAACATGATTAAAAAGGTTGTAAATGTCATGTATCCCAACCCGCCGACTTGTGCGAGCAACAGAATAACTAACTGACCCCAGAAGGAAAAATCTGTACCGGTATCAACTACAGCCAAACCCGTAACGCAAACCGCTGAAGTTGCCGTAAATAAAGCAACAATTGGGCTATTCCACGTATTTGAAGCTGTGGAAAAAGGCATCATGAGTAAGGTAGTTCCTAAGATAATTACTGCCAGAAAGCCAAAGCAAATTTTTTGAGAAGCAGTCATATGGATTTTAGATTTTGGATTTTAAGGTTTAGGGATTTTGGATTTTCCTCTGCTTGAGGGCGAGGGCTGGTTTTGAATCTAAAACCCGAAATCAGCACAATCATATAAAAAGCGATCGCAACGAATTATTCCATCTTATTGCGGATAGAGTATTTTTCCTTCTGGAAACAAAACACACGTGGTAGCCTACCAATATATGTTTTTTAATTCTGCGACAGTCTTAACATTGCTCAACTCATGACAGCAACACTAAGCCAGCAAATTCAACAATTCTACGATGCTTCTTCCGGTCTTTGGGAAGACATATGGGGAGAGCATATGCATCACGGTTATTACGGTGCGGATGGTAAGGAACAAAAAAACCGCCGTCAAGCACAAATTGATTTAATTGAGGAGTTGTTGCAATGGGCACAGGTGCAGCAAGCTGAAAATATTTTAGATGTGGGTTGCGGCATCGGTGGAAGTTCTTTGTATTTAGCGGATAAGTTCAACGCTGCGGCTACTGGCATTACTTTAAGTCCCGTACAAGCACAAAGAGCAAGCGAGCGGGCGGCTGAGTTTGGTTTACAGCATAAAACTAATTTTCAGGTGGCAGATGCTTTGAATATGCCCTTCGAGGACAATAGTTTCGATTTAGTTTGGTCTTTGGAAAGCGGCGAGCATATGCCGGATAAAAACAGATTTTTGCAAGAATGTTATCGAGTACTAAAGCCGGGAGGAAAGTTAATTTTGGTCACTTGGTGTCATCGTGCCACCGATGAATTACCTTTGAGTGCAGAAGAAAAAAAGCATTTGCAGCAGATTTATGACGTGTATTGCTTGCCATACGTGATTTCTCTGCCCGAATACGAAGAAATTGCTCGTAAACTACCTTTACAAAATATTCGCACTGCGGACTGGTCCGAAGCTGTAGCTCCTTTTTGGAATGTGGTCATTGATTCTGCATTTACTCCCAAAGCATTCTTTGGCTTATTGCGTGCTGGTTGGAAAACAATTCAAGGTGCAATGTCCCTCGGTTTAATGAGTCGCGGTTATAAAAGCGGTTTGATTAAGTTTGGTTTGTTAACCGGGATTAAGGAGTGATGGAGAAGAAGGGGAAGACTGAATTAATTTATAATTCATCACTCCTAACTCCTAACTTTTAAGAGTCAATCCAAAATCTAAAATCCAAAATAATTATGAGTCAAGTTTCACAAACGGGGTTGCAAAGTAATTGGCTTTACGCTTTTTGGAAGTTTTCTCGTCCGCATACAATTTACGGTACGAGTTTAAGCGTATTGGGATTATATGTAGTTGCCATTGCTTTAACTAATAGTAATTTTCCGTTCCCAAATTCTTATTCCTTGCTTTCTCTTATCGGTGCTTGGATTGCTTGTTTATCAGGAAATATTTATATTGTTGGACTCAATCAACTGCAAGATGTTGAAATCGACAAAATAAATAAACCACATTTACCCGTTGCTTCGGGGGAGTTTACCCAACGCACGGGGGAATTTATCGTAATTACTACCGGTGTTTTAGCGCTCTCGCTATCTTGGTTTTTGGGACCTTTTTTATTTGCAATGGTAGGTATTAGTTTAGCTATTGGTACGGCTTATTCTTTACCACCAATTCGTTTAAAACGATTTCCTTTTTGGGCGGCAATTTGTATTTTTTCGGTACGGGGAGCCATAGTTAATTTAGGATTATTTTTGCATTTTTCTTGGGTACTGCAAGCCCAACAATCAATTCCACCTGCGGTATGGACTTTAACCTGGTTTATTCTGGTATTCACAATTGCCATCGCCATCTTTAAAGATATCCCCGATATGGAAGGCGATCGCCAGTACAATATCACTACTTTTACTATAAAATTAGGCAAAGAAAATGTTTTTAATCTTTCTCGCTGGCTGCTAACTGCTTGTTATGTCGGGATGATTTTGGTGGGACTGCTAGGCTTTGCAAAAGTTAATTCTGTATTTGTAGTAGCGGTTCATTCTTTAATCTTAGCTTTCATGTGGTGGCGCACTCAAGAAACGGATTTACAAGATAAAGGTTCTATTACAAAGGCTTATAAGTTTATTTGGAAGCTGTTTTATCTTGAATATTTGATTTTTCCTATTTCTTGTTTGTTGGGCTAAGTAATTTTATTTTCTCACCCACCTGGGACTGCAAGTCCCAGGCTAATAGCAAAACTCATCTGAAGATGACTACGTATTTTTTCTTTTTTTGTTGTAACTAATAACTATTATAGCGTTTCTTAATAAGCGTTAAGTACAGTTTTCTTTATCTCCCCTCTCCGATAACTTGGAGAGGGGTTGGGGGGTGAGGTTTTAAGATGTACCTAAATAAACCGGCAAACGCTATAACTCATAAATCATAGCTACTAACTATCTTTTAATTATGTTAGAAAATCCACAACTCAATACAATTATTCCGGCTGTTATAGTTATTTCCAGTATTTTTCTACTAATTTATTTTGCTGTTAAAACTTTAAGAACATCTAATCTTTTTCAGAAAGGACTCGACCTTTATCAACAGAAAGATTATGAAAATGCAGAAGCTGTTTTCCGTCAAGTAACTTCTATCAATGTCAGTAACGATGTAGTTCGCTTGCTTTTAGGGGATTCTCTACTAAAACAGGGAAAAGTAGAAGCAGCTATTGAAAAATACAAAGAAGTTATCGAACGGGCACCAAAAAAAGCTGATGCTTATTTACGTTTGAGTCGAATTTATATGCAGCAAGAAAAGCAATCGGAAGCAATAGAATATTTAAAACAAGCAAAAGAAGTTTTGCAAAAACGTCAGCCAGAGAAAGCGGCAGAAGTTAGTCAATTGTTAGAAAAGTTGAATAAATAGCAATAGTTACAAAAATTTGGTTATTAGACTGGGGTTTCAACAAGAAGGCGGGTTTGATGTTTACCCCTCATATTTATTGTGGTCTAACTAGTGGTCTGTCCCATTAAAATTGACGGGTAAGGGCAGGGAGGGGGAGAGGGG